>SSSZ01000013.1 GCA_009469675.1 Azonexaceae bacterium
AGGGTCGCGTAACGCTCGACGATAATGGTCTTCATGCCGAGGTCGGCGGCGCGGAAGGCGGCGGAATAGCCGCCGGGCCCGGCGCCGAGGACCAGCATCTCGCATTCGAGGTCGGCGCCGCCGGCGTGGCTGCCGGCCACCGGGGCCGGCGCAGCGGCCGGGGCAGCCGCTTGTGGAACGGGAGCCGCAGCAGCTGCGGCGCCCGCCTCGACCTTGATCAGTAGCGCGCCTTCGCTGACCTTGGAACCGAGCTGGACCAGGACTTCCTTGACCACGCCGGCGGCGGAGGACGGCACATCCATGGTGGCCTTGTCGGATTCCAGGGTGCAGATGGCGTCGTCGACCTTGATGGTGTCGCCCACCTTGACGAACAGGTCGATCACCGGGACATCGGAGAAATCGCCGATATCGGGGACTTTGACTTCGATGATTTGGCTCATGTTGTCTTTCTCCCTATTAAACCGACAGCGGGTTCGGCTTGTTCGGGTCGAGGTTGTACTTGACCAGGGCGGCGGCTACCTTTTCCCGCTCGATGCTGCCTTCGTCGGCCAGGGCCTTGAGGGCGGCCAGGGTGACCCAGCGGCGATCGACTTCGAAATGGTGGCGCAGCGCTTCCCGGGTGTCGGAGCGACCGAAGCCGTCGGTGCCCAGGGCGACGTAGCTGCCCTTGACGAAGGGACGGATTTGCTCGGCGTAGAGCTTGATGTAGTCGGTGGCGGCGACGACCGGACCCTTGGCGCCGTCGAGGCAGGCCTCGACGTGGCTCTTTTTCGGAGTTTCCAGCGGGTGCAGCAGGTTCCAGCGGGCCGTGTCCTGGCCGTCGCGGGCCAGTTCGTTGAAGGACGGGCAGCCCCAGAGGTCGGCCTCGACGCCCCAGTCGGCCTTCAACAGCTCGGCGGCGGCGATGACTTCGCGGAAGATGGTGCCCGAACCCAGAAGCTGGACGCGGGGATCCTTGCCCTTGCCGCCCTTCTTGAAGGAATACATGCCCTTGATGATGTCGGCCTCGGCGCCCTTCGGCATTTCCGGGTGCTCGTAGTTCTCGTTCATCACGGTGATGTAGTAGAAGACGTCTTCCTGCTCCTGGTGCATGCGGCGCATGCCGTCCTGGGCGATGACGGCGACTTCGTACTGGAAGGTCGGGTCGTAGGAGATGCAGTTCGGCACCAGGTTGGCCAGGATCAGGCTGTGGCCGTCTTCGTGCTGCAGGCCTTCGCCGTTGAGCGTGGTGCGGCCGGCGGTGCCGCCGATGAGGAAGCCGCGGGCGCGCTGGTCGCCGGCAGCCCACACCAGGTCGAGGACGCGCTGGAGGCCGAACATGGAGTAGCAGATGTAGAACGGAATGGTCTGCACGCCATGGACGGAATACGAGGTGGCGGCGGCGATCCAGTCGCTCATGGCGCCGGCTTCGTTGATCCCTTCCTGGAGAACCTGGCCGGTCTTCGACTCCTTGTAGAACATGAGTTGGTCATGGTCTTCGGGAACGTAGTTCTGGCCTTCCTGGTTCCAGATGCCGACCTGGCGGAACATGCCTTCCATGCCGAAGGTGCGGGACTCGTCGGGCACGATGGGCACGACGTTCTTGCCGACCTGCTTGTCCTTCAGGAGCATGTTCATGATGCGCACGATGGCCATCGTCGTGGACAGCTCGCGGCCTTCGCCGGAGGCCTTCAGCAGGGCGTCGAACTTGTCGAGGCCGGGGATGGCCAGGGGGTCGGCCTTGCGGCGGCGCTGCGGCAGGAAGCCGCCGAGGTCCATGCGGCGCTGGCGCATGTACTTGTATTCTTCCGAATCCTCGGCGAACTTCAGGTAGGGCAGTTCGTCGAGCTTGTCATCGGGCACCGGGATGGTGAAGCGGTCACGGAAGCGCTTGATCTGCTCGTGATCCATCTTCTTCTGCTGGTGGCTGATGTTCATGGCTTCACCGGCATCGCCCATGCCGAAGCCCTTGATGGTCTTGGCCAGGATCAGCGTCGGCTGGCCCTTGTGCTTCACGGCGCGGTCGTAGGCGGCGAAGATCTTGAAGATGTCGTGGCCGCCGCGGTTGAGTTGCCAGACCTCGTCGTCGGTCCAGTCGGCGACCAGGGCCTTGAGTTCGGGGGTGTTGAAGAAATGCTCGCGGACGTAGGCGCCGTTCTTGGCCTTGAAGGTCTGGTATTCGCCGTCCACCAGTTCCATCATGCGCTTCTTCAGGATGCCCTTGCTGTCGCGGGCGAAGAGGTTGTCCCAGTGGGTGCCCCAGATGAGCTTGATGACGTTCCAGCCGGCGCCGCGGAATTCCGATTCGAGTTCCTGGATGATCTTGCCGTTGCCGCGCACCGGGCCGTCCAGGCGCTGCAGGTTGCAGTTGATGACGAAGACCAGGTTGTCGAGTTTTTCCCGGCCGGCCATGCCGATGGCGCCCAGCGATTCGACTTCGTCGGTCTCGCCGTCGCCGAGGAAGGCCCAGACCTTGCGCTGTTCCGCCTTGGCGGCGTCGATCAGGCCGCGGGAGGCGAGGTACTTCATGAAGCGGGCCTGGTAGATGGCCTGGATCGGACCCAGGCCCATGGAAACGGTCGGGAACTGCCAGAAATCGGGCATCAGCCAGGGGTGGGGGTAGGAGGAGATGCCCTTGCCGCCGGTTTCCTGGCGGAAGTTGTCCATCTGCTCTTCGGAAAGGCGGCCGAGCATGAAGGCGCGGGAATAGACGCCGGGGACCGAGTGGCCCTGGAAGAAGATGAGGTCGCCGCCGGTGTCGTGCTCGACGCTCTTCCAGAAGTGCGAGAAGCCGACGTCGTACAGGGCGGCGGCGGAAGCGAAGGAGGCGATGTGGCCGCCAACGTTGGTGTCCTTGTTGGCGCGCACCACCATGGCCATGGCGTTCCAGCGGATATAGGAGTGGATCTTGATCTCCATGTCCGGGTTGCCCGGGTACTTGGGCTGCTGGCCGGCGGGGATGGTGTTGATGTACTCGGTGTTGGCCGAGTAGGGAATGTCAATGCCGCCTTCCCGGGCCTGGCCGATCAGTTTCTCGATCAGGTAGTGGGCGCGGTCGGCGCCTTCCTGGCTGACGACGCCTTGCAGGGCATCAAGCCATTCGCGGGTTTCCTGGGGGTCAACATCGTTGGGATCGGGCAAAGCGCTGGGCTGATCGGCCATGGTACGTCTCCTAAACGTTGGTTTTCATTTTGTTGCGCCTGATCGGGGCGCAACAACTCTAACTCTTTGCGGGTCGCTTGTGGTAACCGGCGACAATTCTACCGGAAACCGGCAGCGTTTCACAATGTAAATCTGCGTTTCACGATGTGCAATTGTGGTTAACCCGTAAATCGGTTTTAGGCTGTTCCGTAATTTATAATTATGAAACCGAGAGTGTTGCACAGATTACAAAAAGTGGGGAGCTTGCGTTGCATCAAATGTGATACTCCCGCCGTCCCTATAATCAAAGCTTTTGTCTCATTTTGCGAGGAGCAGTCATGGCGGCAGTAATGCCCGCGCCGGCGGCAAGCCGGCTTCTCATGTCCGGAAACGAAGCGGTGGCGCGAGCGGTCTGGGAGTCGGGGGTGAAGGTCGCCGCCGCCTATCCGGGTACGCCTGCCACCGAGATGCTGGAAGAAATCTCGACCTACCCCGACGTTTACGCCGAATGGTCGGTTAACGAGAAGGTTTCCCTGGAGGTCGCCATCGGCGCCGCCTTCGCCGGTTCCCGCTCGTTCTGCTGCATGAAGCACGTCGGGATGAACGTCGCCTCCGACGCCCTCATGACCTTGACCCTGACCGGCGTCATCGGCGGCCTGGTGATCGCCATCGCCGACGACGTCGGGCTGTCGTCGTCCCAGAACGAGCAGGATTCGCGGTTCTGGGGCCGCTTCGCCCACCTGCCCGTCCTTGAGCCTGCCGATTCGCAGGAGGCCTACGCCATGACCAAGGTCGCCTTCGACCTCTCGGAACGCTTCCAGGTGCCGGTGATCCTGCGTATGACCACCCGCATCAACCACGTCAAGGCGCTGGTCACGGTCGGGGCGCGTAGCGAGCGGGCCGGGGCCGGGTTCAAGAAGGATCCGGGCCGCTGGGTGATGACCCCGGCCGGCGCGGTCAAGCGGATTCCCTTGATGTTCGAGCGCGATGTCGAACTGAGGAAGCTGGCCGAGGAATCGCCCCTCAACGTTCTCGAAAACGGCAGCGACCGCCGGGTCGGTTACATCACCTCGGGCACCGCCTACATGCACGTCAAGGAGTGTTTTCCCGAGGCGCCGGTATTGAAGCTCGGACTCTCCTGCCCGGTGCCGGTGGAGCGCTGCCGCGAACTGGCCGCCCTGGTTGACCAGGTGGTGGTGGTCGAGGAGGTCGAACCCCTGGTCGAGATGGAATTGAAGGCCGCCGGCCTGGCCGTGCTGGGCAAGGACATCCTGCCCCGCCAGGGCGAGCTGGCGCCCCACGTCCTCAAGCCGGCCATCGCCCGGCTCCTCGGTGAACCGGTGCCGGAAATGAAGGTGGCGCCGCCCATGCCGGTCTTCCCGCGGCCGCCGACGATGTGCGTGGCCTGCCCCCACCTGGGCGTCTATTACACTTTGTCACAGGTCAAGAACCTCACCATCTCCGGCGACATCGGCTGCTACACCCTGGGCGCCGGGCACCCGTGGAACGCGCTCGATACCTGCATTTCCATGGGCGCTTCCATGGGCATCGCCCTCGGTCTCGACAAGGGCCGGGGCGAGGCCGACAAGGACAAGCGCATCCTTGCCGTGATCGGCGATTCGACCTTCCTGCACATGGGCATGCAGGGCCTTCTCGACATCGTCTATAACAAGGGCAACGTCACCATCCTGCTCCTCGACAACCGGGCGGTGGGCATGACCGGCGGCCAGAACAACCCGGGCAACGGCTACGACCTCTACGACAATGCGGCGCCCAAGGTCGATTTTGCCAAGCTCTGCGAATCTCTGGGGGTCAAGAAGGAACGCATCCATACGGTGGACCCCTACCAGTTGCCGGTGCTCTTCAAGACCATCCGAGACGAGATCAAGGTTCCCGAGGTGTCGGTCATCATCACCGACCAGCCCTGCGTCCTCACCAAGGCCTATCACAAGCAGCGGGCCTACGCGGTGATCGACGACAAGTGCACCGGTTGCGGCAATTGCATCGAGGTCGGCTGCCCGGCCATCCACGTCACCCGGCGCGGCAAGGAGGTCAAGGCCAGCGGCCGCGAGGTCGATCTCGCCTTCGTGCGCATCGAGACTTCGGTGTGTACCGGCTGCGGCCTCTGCCTGCAGCCCTGCGCCCCCGACGCCATCGTCCATTACGAACCGGTTTCGCCGATTCGCCTGGTCAAGAACTAAGGAGTCGATCTTGCATTCCACGACCAATATCCTCGTTGTCGGCATCGGTGGCCAGGGGGTCATGACCGCTACCGAGATCCTCGCCGAAGCCGCCATCGCCCTCGGCCACGACGCCAAGAAGACCGAAGTCGCCGGCATGGCGCAGCGTGGCGGGGTGGTTTCGTCTCACCTGCGTTTCGGCAAGAAGGTGCTCTCGCCCCAGATCACGCCGGGCACCGCCGACGTGCTCCTCGGCTTCGAAGCCGCCGAGGGCATGCGCTGGCGCCACATGCTGCGGCCCGAGGGCATTGCCCTGATGAATACGGCCAGGCTGGTGCCGCCGGTGGTCGAACTCGGGCTTTACGATTACCCGGAAGACCCCATTGCCGCCATGAAGGCGGCGGGAACCCGGGTCATCGCCTTCGACGCCACGACCATCGCCCTCGACCTTGGCGATATCCGCCTGGGCAATACCGTCATGCTCGGCGCCATCGCCGACCACCTGCCGTTTTCCGCCGACGTCTTGCAGGAATGCGTCCTCCAGCGCTTTCGCCGCAAGGGTGAACAGGTCGTCGACCAGAACCGGCGGGCCTTCGAGGCCGGCCGGGCGGCGGTGGGCGAAGCCCAGATGGCGGCGGCCTGAGTTTTTTCGTACCCCTGCAAGAGGCCGGTTCGCCGGCCTTTTCCTTTTTGGCGCTTCGGGGTCCGGCGGTGGCACCTGGCGGCAGGGATCCAGGCCCCCGGCCGAGGGGCTTTGCCGGCTGGCCGGGCGGCGCACCGGCCCCGGCGGGGACTTCTCCTGACCCGGCAGTCAGGCGACGCAGACGCGGTTGCGCCCGGTTTCCTTGGCCTCATAAAGGGCGTCGTCGGCCCGCCGAGCCAGGGCGTCGAAGCTTTCTCCCGGCCGGGTGTTGGCCAGGCCGACGCTGCAGGTGACGGGTCCGACCCCGGGGAATTGTTCCGCCGCCACCCGTTCCCGCAGCTTTTCGGCGAACTGGAGCGCCGCTTCCGGCCGGGTTTCCGGCGCCAGGACGACGAACTCCTCGCCGCCCCAGCGGGCCAGGAGGTCGCTCGTCCGCAGGTTGCGGCGCAGCACCTCGGCGAAGCCCTTGAGCACCTCGTCGCCGACGGCGTGGCCGTGCTCGTCGTTGACCCGCTTGAAGTGGTCGATGTCGATGAAGAGATAGGCGCATTCGGTGCCGTAGCGGTCGGCGCGGCTCATTTCCCGGGCGGTGGATTTCATAAAACTGCGGCGATTCATGATGCCGGTCAGCTCGTCGGTGGAGGCCAGTCGCTCCTTGTCGCGGATCAGTGAGTCGGTGAATTCGAGCAATTGGTTGAGGGAATGGCCGATGTGGCTGAACTCGTCGCTTTTCCCCCCGGGATGCAGGCGCAGCGTGAAGTTCTCCTCTTCGATGATGTTGCCCAGGGTGCGCTGCAGTTCGTTCAGGGCCCGCAGGATGCGGGCGATGGTCAACATGGCGAAGAGGCTGACGAGGAGGCCGGCCATCACGGCCGTCACGGCGAAGATGTTGAGATTGCGCTTCTTGCTGTCGATATCGGCGCTGGCCAGGTTGATCTGCTTTTGATAGGTGCTGTCTTCGACTGCCTTGAAATGATCGATGACCGCGGTCGAGTTGCTCCACCACTTTTCCGAATCGACGTGGCTCGCCACATAACCGGGCTGCAGGGCGGCTTCGACCGTGGCGATGACGCGCAGGTATTCCCGCGACTGGAAGTAGGGGTTGATCGCCGCGTAGTCGGCGCTTGGCAGGCCGCGCAGGAACTCGTGGGCGTGCTGCTGGAAGAGGCCGTAGTAAATGGCCAGGTCGACGAAATCCCGGGGATTGGGTTTTTCCTGGGAGGCGATGAAATAGACCGTCGCCCGGATCAGCCCCAGGGCTTCGCGGGCCGCCGCCAGTTCGACGGCGGTGTAGGTGGCGATGGCAAAACGCGTTCCGTCGTGGACGGGAACGTGGGTGGCGATGGCATCGAGGAGTTCGGAAATCGCCGAGGTGTAGAAATCGCGGGTGTATTGCCAGCTCACCTGACCGCCGTCGATGCTGCGGCGGATTTCGCTGAGCCGCCTTTCCAGGTCCGCCAGACGGCCCTGGGAGATCAGCCCCGGCGCCGGGCGATCGGGGGCGATCAGCCGGCCGAGGGCGGCGTCGGTGTCTTCGCGGCTCTTGGTGACCCGGGCCAGATAGTCGCTCGAACGATTGGCCAGGAAGCCCCCGCTGCTCCCCCTTTCCCGCTGCAACTTGTGGATCAGTTCGGAGTGCTGGCGGATCAGCGCCACATGGCCGACCTGGGCCTCGAGGCCGGCGATTCTCTCCCGGCCGTCGAGATAGACGATGAACAGGGCCGAAATCGCACCGATCACGGCGGTCAGGGCGAGCAAGGCGATGCGCAGGCGTATGGGCATGAAATTCCCGGCGGGTCCGGGCAGGCTCAATTCCGGTAGTCAAGCCGCGAACCGGGCGCCAGCCGCGGCACGAAGCCTCAGGGTTTGCGAAGGTTACCGGAGAAAGACCTTCTCATAAGCCTGAGGCGAATGCAAATCGCCTTGGCGGCCCATGACGCTGGGTTAGCCTGCGGCCGGCAGAGCGGCTTCCGACGCCCGGGCGTAGAAGGCCGGCGGCAGGGGCGCGACCTGACGTTTCTCGTAGTCGAAGAAGACGATGCCGGTCTTGCCGCGGGCGACCTCCCGGCCGCTTTTTTTCTCGTTCATGCGCCACAACAGGTCGCAACCCCGGCTGCCGAACTCGCCGGCCCCCATGGCGACCACCATGACCTCGCCGTGGAAGGCCTCGGAGCGGTACTGGAGCGCCGCATCGGCGACGATGATGCCGACGCCTTCGACATCCATTTCGGAGTATCCCAGGGACTGCAGGTAGCGCAGCCGCGCTTCGGAAACCACCGAGAGCAGCAGGGCGTTGTCGAGGTGGCCGCCATAGTTCATGTGGCTAAGGTAAAGGGTGATTTCGGTGGAAAAGGGCAGGGGGTCGGGCAGGTCGATCTGGATACGGGCCATGGTCTTCTCGCGGAGGGTAGGGCGCCGGGAGCATAAACAGGGTGGGCGTCGATGTCCATCCGGCGGCGGCGTTCAATCGTCTCCCACTTTTTACCACCATGACATGCCGCCAGCCGTCTTCTCCCGGACGCGGGAACTCCTGATAAACAACATTAAGTGTGATTTTTGGAACGTTGATTTTTAACGGATAATTTTCTCAAGATTGACCTCCGGAAACTCAGCTAAGTCCTTGTCGCGACAGAAAAAAATCCTGTTTTGGCTATTGACTCCTCAATTCCATTGCTCTAAAGTGGGTAAACGTGTTGAAAAGTGGGTAAACGGGGGAAAGTTAAGCGTGTTCGAAGGAGCAACGGCGTTGAGTCTGGATGCAAAGGGGCGACTGGCCATTCCGGCCAGGCATCGCGAGTCCCTGCTCGAGGCTGCCGCGGGTTCCCTCGTTCTGACGGCCCATCCCCACCGCTGCCTGCTGCTTTATCCGTCGCCCGCCTGGCAGCCCATCCGCGACCAGATCCTCAAGGCTTCCAGCCTCGATCCCCGGGCGGCTTCGATCAAGCGGGTGATGGTGGGTAATGCCCGCAGCGAAGAACTCGATTCCGCCGGGCGCCTGTTGGTCGCCGCCGAATTGCGCGACTACGCCCAGTTGGAAAAGACGGTCTTCCTGGTCGGCATGGGTTCCCACTTCGAAATCTGGAGCGAGGCCGGCTGGAAGCAGCAAAACGACCTCGCCGCGGAGGCGCTGACCGGCGAACTGCCGCCGGGTCTTGGAGACCTGGTGCTGTGACCGGCGGAACCGCCCATGTGACGGTCCTGCTCGAAGCGGCGGTGGAGGCTCTGGCGGTAAAACCCGAAGGCGCCTACGTCGACGCGACCTTTGGGCGGGGCGGCCACAGCCGGGCGATCCTCGCCCGCCTTTCTGCCGCCGGCCGGCTCCTGGCGTTCGATCGCGACCCCATGGCCGTCGCCGCCGGCGAGGCTATCAACGATTCCCGTTTCCGCCTGGTTCACCGGGCTTTCGGCGAACTCGCCGCGGGTGCCGCCGAGGTCGGCTTGCCGGCGGCCGACGGAGTGCTGTTTGACGTAGGGGTGTCGTCGCCCCAGATCGACGATGGGCAAAGGGGGTTCAGCTTCCGCCACGATGCACCGCTCGACATGCGCATGGATACCACCTGCGGCGAGACGGCGGCGGAGTGGCTGGCGCGGGCCGAGGTGAGGGACATAACGGAGGTCATCAGAAATTATGGCGAAGAACGGTTTGCTTTCCAGATTGCAAAGAAGGTTGTGGCTGCTCGGCTCGAACAACCTATTGTCACAACAGGTCAGTTCGCGGCCCTCGTACGCGAGGCCGTGCGCACCCGTGAGCCAGGGCAGGACCCGGCGACGCGCAGCTTTCAAGCTCTACGGATTCATATCAATCAGGAGCTCCGCCAGCTGGAGGTAGCGCTGCCCCAGGCCTTCGATCTGTTGCAGCCCGGCGGGCGCCTGGTGGTGATCGCCTTCCATTCGCTCGAAGACCGCATCGTCAAGCGCTTCATGAAAGCCCGGTCCGAACCCGACGTGGTGCCCAAGGGCGTGCCCTTGCGCGCCGACCAGTTGCCCAAGCCGAAGCTCAGGTTGGTGGGCAAGGCTGTGAAGCCCTCCGCCGTCGAAATCGCAGCCAATCCGCGGGCCCGCAGTGCGGTCATGCGGGTGGCTGAAAAGTTGTAATGGTCCGTTTCAATATGATCCTGCTTCTCGTCGTCGTTGTCTGTGCCCTGGGCGTGGTGACCTCTCAGCACCGGGCGCGCAAGCTTTTCCAGGATCTGGAGGCGGAGCAGGAGCGGGCCAAGCAGCTCGACGTGGAATTCGGCCAGATCCAGCTCGAACTCTCCACCTGGGCGACCCATCCGCGCATCGAGCAGATCGCCCGCGACCGGCTCAAGATGCGCCTGCCCGACGGCAGCGGCAAGGCAATGGAAGCGAAGGCGGTGCCGGCGGCGGTGAAAAAGCCGGCCGCCCAGGCGACGAGGGGGCGCCGCTGATGGGGGTCCGGCGCCGCGGCCAGAAAGGCCATCGCTTCGCCGAAAGCCCGGTGCTGCAGCTGGCCCTGCAGGGCTGGCGTTCCCGCCTGGTGGGCCTGGTGCTCATGGCGGCCTTCGGTCTTTTGCTGGCCCGCGGCTTTTACCTCCAGGTCATCAACAACGATTTTCTGCAGGAAAAGGGCGAATCCCGCTATCGCCGGGATATCGAGGTGTCGGCTTCGCGGGGCAAGATCGTTGATCGCAACGGCGACATGCTGGCCGTGTCGACGCCCATGAAGTCGATCTGGATCATCCCGGCCGACGCCCGCCAGATGAGTCCGGCCCAAAAGCAAAAACTCGCCGCCCTGCTGGAGATGCCGGCCAAGGAACTGGAGGCCAAGTTCAACAGCGACAAGACCTTCGCCTTCCTGAAGCGCCAGGTGCCGCCGGAACTGGCCGGCCACGTCGCCGCCCTCAAGCTGCCCGGCGTCCATCAGGAAAAGGAATACCGCCGCTACTACCCGACCGGCGACATGACGGCCCACATCGTCGGCTTCACCGGCGTGGACGACCGGGGCCTCGAGGGCGTCGAACTGGCCTTCCAGAACAGCCTCATCGGCCGGGCCGGGAGCCGCAGCGTCATCAAGGACCGGCGCGGCCAGATCGTCGAAGACGTGGGCGCCCTGCGTCCCCCCCAGGACGGCAAGGACGTCCGCCTGGCGCTGGATTCCAAGATCCAGTACCTGGCCTACAGCCAGCTCAGGGCAGCCGTCAGCGAAAACCACGCCAAGGCGGGTGGGGCCATCGTCATCGACGCCCGCAGCGGCGAAATCCTCGCCCTGGTCAATTGGCCGACCTACAACCCCAACAACCGCGAACACCTCTCCGGCGCCCAGTTGCGCAACCGCGCCCTGACCGACACCTTCGAGCCGGGTTCGGTGATGAAGCCGTTTACCGCCGCCCTGGCGCTCGACCGGGGCCGGGTCCGCTTCGATACGGTCATCGACTGCGCTCCCGGCAGGCTGACCATCGGCAATGCCACCATTTCCGACGCCCACCCCCACGGCGCCCTGACCGTCGCCCAGGTCATCCAGAAATCGTCCAACGTCGGCACCGCCAAGATCGCCCTCGGCTTTCCCCCCAAGGAGATGTGGGAGATGTTCGACGGCGTCGGCTTCGGCCAGCAGCCCAACCTCGGCTTTCCCGGGGAGGTCACCGGCCGCCTGCGCCCCTGGAAGAACTGGCGGCCCATCGAGCAGGCCACCATGTCCTACGGCCACGGCATCTCCGTCAGTCTGGTCCAGCTGGCCCGGGCCTACACCGTCTTCGCCCGGGACGGCGAGCTGATTCCCCTTTCCCTGACCCGGCTCGACGACCTGCCGGTCCACGGCGCCCAGGTCTTTTCGCCGCAGACCGTGCGGGAAATCCGCGCCATGCTGGAAATGGCCGTCCAGCCCGAGGGCACGGCGCCCAAGGCGCGGGTCGCCGGCTACCGGGTGGGGGGCAAGACCGGTACCGCCTACAAGATCGAAGGCGGAGTGTATGCCCGCAAATACGTGGCCTCCTTCGTCGGCCTGGCGCCGATCAGCGATCCCCGGCTGGTGGTGGCGGTGATGATCGACGAACCTTCGGGCGCCGCCCACTACGGCGGCGACGTTGCCGGTCCCGCCTTCTCCCACATCATGGGCGGCGCCCTGCGCACCCTGGGCATCCCTCCGGACGCGCCGATCCAGGTGGCCCAGGCGGAAAACAAAAAGGAAAAACTGTGAGTTCCGTGCGCGAACTGCTCCAGCGCTTCGCCGCCCTCGGGGTCGAACCCCTCGGCGTCGCCGACGACAGCCGCCAGGTCCGGCCGGGCGATCTGTTTCTCGCCTACCCCGGCGCCCTGGCCGACGGGCGCCGCTATATCGCCGATGCCATCGCCCGCGGCGCCGTCGGCGTCCTCTGGCAGGCCGGCGGCGATTTCGCCTGGCAGGCCGGGTGGACCGTTCCCAATTTCGCCGCCGAGGGGCTGCGCGCCCTGGCCGGGCCCCTCGCCCACGAAGCCTGCGGCCGGCCCACCGAGGCCCTGTCCCTGATCGCCGTCACCGGCACCAACGGCAAGACCACCGTCAGCCAGTGGGTAGGGCGGGCCCATCCTGGACCCTGCGCCATCGTCGGCACCCTGGGAGCGGGTTTCCCCGGCGAACTGGCCGACACCGGGTTCACCACCCCCGAGGCCACCACGCTGATGCGCGGCCTGGCCGAATTCGGCCGCCGCGGCGCCGTCGCCTGCGCCCTCGAAGCCAGTTCCATCGGCATCGAGGAAGGGCGGCTCAACGGCGCCCGGGTCGATGTCGCCGTATTCACCAACCTGACCCGCGACCACCTCGACTACCACGCCACCATGGAGGCCTACGCCGCCGCCAAGGAGCGCTTGTTCCAGTGGCCACGCCTGCGCGCTGCCGTCATCAACCTTGATGATGCCTTCGGGCGCCGCCTCTACGCCGAGTGCCGCGTCTCCCGCGTGCTCGGCTACGCCATCGGCCAGGCCGAAGACGCCCCCGGCGCGGCGCTGCGGGCCGAGCATCTGGAGCACACCGCGGGCGGCCAGTCGTTTACCTTGGTGGCGCCCAACGGCCGGGCCGTGGTCGAGACCCCCCTGGTCGGCCGCTACAACGTTTCCAACCTGCTGGCGGTGGCCGGCGTGCTGGTCGATGCCGGTCTGCCCCTCAAGGAAATCGCCGCCCGCCTGGCCGCCCTGACCCCGCCGCCGGGCCGCATGGAACGCCTGGGCGGCCAGGGCGAACCGCTAGTCGTGGTCGATTACGCCCATTCTCCCGACGCCCTGGAAAACGCCCTGGCCGCGCTGCGGGAGGTTGCCGCGGCACGCCAGGGCAGGCTGGTGGCGGTCTTTGGCTGCGGCGGCGACCGTGACCAGGGCAAGCGCCCCCTCATGGGCGAGGTGGCCCGCCGCCTCGCCGACGCCGTGGTGGTGACCAGCGACAATCCCCGCCGGGAAGACCCGGCGGCCATCATCGCCGACATCCTGCCGGGCGCCCCCGGCGCCACCGTCATCGTCGACCGGGCCGCGGCCATCGGCCAGGCCATCGGCGCCGCCGGGCCGACCGACGTCGTCCTGCTCGCCGGCAAGGGCCACGAACCTTACCAGGAGGTGGCGGGCGTGCGCCGCCCCTTCTCCGATATCGAACAGGCCGGCGCCGCCCTGGCGGCCCGCCGCGCCGCCCATGCCGGGGAGGCTTCATGAACGGCTTGCTCTCCTTCGTCGCCGCCGCCGTCGACGGCCGCCTGGAGGGCGCCGACGTGGCGCTTTCCGGCGTGTCCACCGATACCCGCACGGTCGGCGCCGGCCAGCTGTTCGTCGCCCTGCGGGGCGAGCGCTTCGACGCCCACGATTTTCTCGACCAGGCCGTCGCGGCCGGGGCCGCCGCTGTCCTTGTCGCCGACCACAAGGCGGTGCCGGCCGGCGTCCCGGCCGTCGTCGTCGCCGATACCCGCCTCGCCCTCGGCCGCCTGGCCGCCGCCTGGCGGGCCCGTTTCACCCTCCCGGTGGTGGCGGTGACCGGCTCCAACGGCAAGACCACCACCAAGGAAATGATCGCCGCCATCCTCAAGGCCCGGTTCGGCGATGCCGTGCTGGCCACCCGCGGCAATCTCAACAACGACATCGGCCTGCCCCTGACGCTCCTCGGCCTCGATGCCGGCCACCGCGCCGCAGTCATCGAAATGGGCATGAACCATCCCGGCGAAATCGCCTACCTGGCGCCCCTCGGCGCCCCCACCGTGGCCCTCGTCACCAACGCCCAGCGCGCCCACCTGGAAGGGATGGGCGACCTCGACGAAGTGGCGCGGGAAAAGGGCGCCATTTTCTCCGGTCTGCCCGCCGACGGCACCGCGGTCATCAACGCCGACGACGGCTACGCCAATTTCTGGCACATTCTGGCCGGCGAGCGCCCCGTCCTTTATTTTGCCATCGACCACCCCGCCGACGTGCGCGGCATCGTGCACCAGCACGGCCTGGACATCGCCATCCACCTTGCCACCCCCCAGGGCGAGGCGGAAGTCGAGCTGCAGGTGCCCGGCCGCCACAACGCCCGCAACGCGGTGGCCGCTGCGGCCGCCTGCCTCGCCGCCGGCCTGCCCCTGGCCGCCGTGGTAGCGGGGCTGGCTGCCTTCGCCGGAGTCAAGGGCCGGCTGCAGCGCCGGGCCGGCCGCAACGGCGCCGTCGTCCTGGACGATACCTATAACGCCAATCCCGATTCGGTGCGAGCCGGCATCGACGTGCTGGCCTCGACCATCGGCCGCAAAATCCTCGTGCTCGGCGACATGGGCGAAATCGGCGAGGCCAGCGCCCAGTACCACGACGAAGTCGGCGGCTACGCCAAGAGCCAGGGCATCGACCGCCTGTTGACCCTGGGCGACATCGCCCCGATCGCCGCCCGCAACTTCGGCGAAGGCGGGCTGGCCTGCCGCTCGCCGGAGGAGCTGCTGGCCGCCCTGTCCCCCGAGCTCACCCCCGCCGCCACCGTACTGGTCAAGGGGTCGCGTTTCATGAAGATGGAACGGATCGCCGACGCCATCGCCGCGGCGCCCGCCGCCGAGAAACCCAAGGAGGGTGCCTAGATGCTCCTCGCCCTGTCCCAGTGGTTCGCCCAGGACGTCCGCTTCTTCAACGTCTTCAACTACATCACCCTGCGCACCGTGCTGGCGGCGATGACGGCGCTGCTCATCTCCTTCGCCGCCGGGCCGCGGGTCATTCGCTGGCTCGCCGCCAAGAAGATCGGCCAGGCGGTGCGCACCGACGGACCGCAGACCCACCTCGTCAAGTCGGGTACGCCGACCATGGGCGGCGTCCTCATCCTCATCGCCATCGGCATCACCACCCTGCTCTGGGGCGACCTCAGCAACAAGTATGTATGGACTGTGCTGGTGGTCACCCTCGGTTTCGGCATCGTCGGCTGGTACGACGACTGGAAAAAAGTCGTCTACCGCGACCCCAACGGGCTGGCCAGCCGCTGGAAATTCTTCTGGCAGTCCGTATTGGGCCTCGGTGCCGCCCTTTTTCTCGCCTTTTCCGCCAAGTCCGGCGCCCAGACCGAACTCATCGTGCCCTTCTTCAAGACCATCGCCTATCCCCTGGGGGTGGTCGGGTTCATCACCCTGACCTATTTCGTCATCGTCGGCACCTCGAACGCCGTGAATCTGACCGACGGCCTCGACGGCCTGGCGATCATGCCGACGGTCATGGTCGCCGCCGCCTTCGCCCTTTTTGCCTACGTCACCGGCCACGCGGTGTACGCCAAGTACCTGTTCATCCCCTACGTGCCGGGAGCGGGCGAACTCTGCGTCTTCCTCGGCGCCCTGGCGGGAGCAGGGCTCGGCTTCCTCTGGTTCAACGCCTACCCTGCCGAGGTCTTCATGGGCGACGTCGGCGCCCTGGCCCTGGGCGCCGCCCTCGGCACCGTGGCGGTGATTGTGCGCCAGGAAATCGTCCTCTTCATCATGGGCGGCGTCTTCGTCGTCGAAACCCTGTCGGTGATGCTGCAGGTCGCCTACTTCAAATACACCAAGCGCAAATTCGGCCAGGGCCGGCGCATCCTGCGCATGGCGCCCCTGCACCACCACTTCGAGCAGACGGGCTGGAAGGAAACCCAGGTCGTCGTGCGCTTCTGGATCATCACCATCATGCTGGTGCTGATCGGCCTGTCTACGTTGAAACTGAGATGAAAAAACGGTTGAACCGCAAAGGCGCAGAAACGCAGAGAAAGGTTTTCCTTCGTTTTTCTCTGCGTCTCTGCGCCTCCGCGTTTCAAATCAACAAGTCATGGAACTGAAGGGCAAACACATCCTGGTGGTAGGGCTCGGCGAGTCGGGGCTGGCGATGGCCAAGTGGCTGCAGCGCCAGGGCGCCCGCCTGCGGGTTGCCGACAGTCGTGCGGCGCCGCCCAATGTCGATGCCCTGCGCGCCGCCGCTCCTGGCGCCGAACTGGTGGCCGGCCCCTTCGCCGATGCCCCTTTTGCCGGCGTCGACCTGATCGCCCTTTCCCCCGGCGTGCCCAAGGCCACGCCCCAGGTGGCCCAGGCCGCCGTCCCCGTGGTTTCCGAAATCGAACTCTTCGCCGCCGGGGTCCGCCAATTCGCCCCGGCCTCGAAGATCGTCGCCATCACCGGCAGCAACGGCAAGACCACGACTACGGCGCTCACCGCCCACCTCCTGAACAGCGCCGGCGTGCCGGCGGTGGCCTGCGGCAACATTTCGCCCTCGGCCCTCGACGCCCTCATGGACGCCCTCGATGCCGCCCCCTCGGGCAAGCCGCTGCCCGCCGTCTGGGTGGTCGAGCTTTCCAGCTTCCAACTGGAGACCACCGCCCATCTCAACGCTGCCGCAGCGACGCTGCTCAACGTCTCCGAAGACCATCTCGACCGCTACGACGGCAGCCTGGCCAACTATGCGGCGGCCAAGGCCCGCATCTTCAAGGGCAAGGGCGTCATGGTACTCAACCGCGACGACGACTGGTCCATGGCCGGCGGGCGTTGCGGCCGTGCCATGGTCACTTTCGGCCTCGACGCCCCGGTGCGGCCGGTGGATTACGGCCTCCGGGCGGGCGCCCTTTGCCGCGGCCCGGAAGCCTTGGTGGCGCTGACCGGTCTCCAGCTGGCCGGCCTCCACAACGCCGCCAACGCCCTGGCCGCCCTCGCTCTCTGCGAAGCGGTGGGGGTGGCGCCGCAGCGCCTGGTCGATGGCCTGAAATCCTTCCGTGGCCTGCCCCATCGGGTCGAGACCGTGGCCGAGATCGGCGGCGTGCTTTATGTGGACGATTCCAAGGGCACCAACGTCGGCGCCACCCTGGCTGCCATCGAAGGCCTGGGCCGCAAGGTCGCCATCGTCCTGGGGGGCGAGGGCAAGGGCCAGGATTTCTCGCCCCTCTGCGCCGCCCTGAACAAGCACGGCCGGGCCGCCGCCCTGATCGGCCGCGACGCCCCGGCCATCGAAGCCGCCATCGCCGGCGCCGGCATTCCCCTGCAGCGCTGCGCCGACATGGCGGCCGCCGTGGGCTGGCTGGCCGGCCAGGCCCGGGCCGGCGACTGCGTCCTGCTGTCTCCCGCCTGTGCCAGCCTCGACATGTACCGCAACTACGCCGAGCGCGCCGCCGCCTTCGTCGCTGCCGTCAAGGGGCTGCACCCATGATGCTCGCCGCCCTCGAAGCCCCCCGCCGCCAGGTTCCGGAAATCGACTACGCGCTCCTGTGGAGCGTCCTGCTCCTCTTGTTTGCCGGCCTGGTCATGGTTTATTCGGCGTCCATCGCCACCGCCGAGGGCAGCCGGGCGTTCAGCCACCAGCCTGCCTATTTCCTCGTCCGCCACGGCATCTTCCTGTGCATCGGCCTGGTGGCGGCGGCGGTGGCCTTCCAGATTCCCCTGTCGCTCTGGCAGAAATACGCGCCCCTGCTTTTCCTTGCCGGCGTCGTCCTCCTTGCCGTTGTCCTCGTTCCCGGCCTCGGGCGCGACGTCAACGGCGCCCGCCGCTGGCTCCCCCTGGGCTTCGCCAACCTCCAGCCCTCGGAGCTGATGAAGCTCTTCGCCGTCCTCTACGCTGCCGACTTCACGGTGCGCAAGATGGCGGTGATCCACGACCTCAAGCAGGCTTTCCTGCCCATGGCCGGCGCCATGGTCCTGGTCGGCGGCCTGCTCTTGAAGGAACCCGACTTCGGCGCCTTCGTGGTCATCATCTCCATCGCCGTCGGCATCCTTTTCCTGGGGGGGCTCAAGGCCCGGCTCTTCGCCGTCCTCTTCTTCGTCCTGGTCGCTGCTTTTGCCCTCCTCATCATCGTTTCGCCCTATCGCCGGGACCGCATCTTCGGCTTCATGGACCCCTGGGCCGACGCCTTCGGCCGGGGCTACCAGCTTTCCCATTCGCTGATCGCCTTCGGCCGAGGGGAATTGTTCGGGGTCGGCCTGGGCGCCAGCGTGGAAAAACTCTTCTATCTGCCCGAGGCCCACACCGATTTCCTCCTTGCCGTGATTGCCGAAGAACTGGGTTTCGTCGGCGTCCTCGCCGTGCTCGCCCTGTTTGCCCTGCTCGTCCAGCGCGCCTTCGCCATCGGCCGCCGCTGCGTCCAGCTCGACCGCCTCTATCCCGCCCTGGTGGCGATGGGCATCGGCATCTGGATGGGGGTGCAGTCCTTCATCAACATGGGCGTCAATATGGGCCTGCTGCCTACCAAGGGCCTGACCCTGCCCCTGATGAGCTTCGGCGGCTCGGGCATCCTGGCCAACTGTCTGGCCCTGGCCATTTTGCTCAGGGTCGATTGGGAAAATCGTCAATTGATGCGCGGGGCGAAACTATGAGAACCCCAGCCCACCTTCATCACCTAGCGGTTTCGCCGCCGGCCGGCCGGGCGCAGCCGGCATTGAGCGCAGCCCGGCCGGGGACCAACCCGGCCGCTCATGCGCCGGGGCGGGCCATGACTCGCCGCCCTTGGCGTAACGATTCCACCGGGGCGAAGGCATTCGCCCGGGGGCGGGCAAATCCATCCGTACACGGCCAATCGACCTCCGGAGGCCGGCCATGAGCAAGACCCTTCTGGTCATGGCCGGCGGCACCGGCGGCCATATCTTCCCCGCCCTGGCGGTGGCCGAGAAAATGCGCGACCGCGGCTGGCGGGTCGTCTGGATGGGCAACCCCGAGGGCATGGAGGCCCGCCGCGTGCCGCCCCACGGTTTCGAGATGGTGTGGGTCCGGTTCGGCGCCCTGCGGGGCAAGGGGCTGTTGCAAAAGCTGCTCCTCCCCTTCAACCTGCTCAAGGGCTTCTGGCAGGCTCAGAAGGCCCTCCGCCAGGTGCAGCCCGACGTCGTTCTGGGCATGGGCGGCTACATCACCTTTCCCGGCGGCATGATGGCCGCGCTCCTGGGCAAGCCCCTGGTGGTGCACGAGCAGAATTCCGTCGCCGGCCTCGCCAACCGCGTCCTGGCCGGCGTCGCCGACCGGGTGTTGAGCGGCTTTCCCGACGTGCTCGCCAAGGCGGCCTGGGTGGGCAACCCGGTGCGGCCGGAGATCGCCGCCCTGGCGGCCCCCGCCGAACGCATGAAAGATCGCAGCGGCGCCCTGCGCTTGCTGGTCATCGGCGGCAGCCTCGGCGCCAAGGTATTGAACGACGTCATTCCCCAGGGCCTGGCGCAGTTGACCGCCGACGAATTGCCCCAGATCGTGCATCAGGCCGGCGAGCAGCATCTCGAAGCGCTCAAGGCCAACTACGCCGCGGCCGGCATCCATGCCCACTGCGTCGCTTTCATCGACGACATGGCCGGCGCCTACGACTGGGCCGATCTCGTCATCTGCCGGGCGGGGGCGCTCACCGTCGCCGAACTGGCGGCCGCCGGCGTTCCGGCCATCCTGGTGCCCTTTCCCCATGCGGTGGACGATCACCAGACCGGCAACGCCCGCTTCCTGGTCAATGTCGGCGGCGCTTTTCTCATGCCCCAGGACGAACTCAGCCCGGAAGCGGTGGCCCTGATGCGCAACTACAGCCGCAGCCAGCTGCTGGAAATGGCGGAAAAGGCCAGGAGCCTGGCCAAGCCCGACGCCACCGAGGAAGTGGCCAATATCTGTGCCGAGGTGGCGAAATGAATTGGAAATTGCAGCGCGCCGGCGCCGGGGCGCAGAGAAAAACTGGGTTCGGCGTGGCGTCGCCTCGGCGTCTCTGCATCTCTGCGGTGAAAGGTCCGGTATGAAACACAAGGTCAAGAACATCCACTTCGTCGGCGTCGGCGGCTCGGGGATGAGCGGCATCGCCGAGGTGCTGGCCAACCTGGGCTACCAGGTTTCGGGTTCCGACCTGGCGGCCAGCGCCACCACCCGCCGCCTCGAAGCCCAGGGCGTCAAGGTGCATGTCGGCCATGCCGGAAAACACGTCGCCAAGGCCGACGCCGTCGTCGTGTCGACCGCCGTCAAGGCCGACAATCCTGAGGTCATCGCGGCCCGCCAGCGCCATGTGCCGGTGGTTCCCCGGGCCCAGATGCTGGCCGAGTTGATGCGCCTCAAGCAGGGTATCGCCATCGCCGGTACCCATGGCAAGACCACCACCACCAGCTTGGTCACCAGCATCCTCGCCGAAGGCGGCATCGACCCCACCTTCGTCATTGGCGGCCGCTTGAACGCCGCCGGCGCCAACGCCAAGCTCGGGCAAGGGGACTTCCTGGTGGCCGAAGCCGACGAGTCGGACGCCTCCTTCCTCTACCTGTCGCCGGTCATCTCCGTGGTCACCAACATCGACGCCGACCACATGGAAACCTACGGCCACGACTTCGAACGCCTCAAGGGCGCCTTCGTCGATTTCCTCAACCGTCTGCCCTTCTACGGCGTCGCCGTGCTCTGCGCCGACGACCCCAACGTCCGCGCCATCATGCCCGCGGTGCCCAAGCAGATCGTCACCTATGGCCTCGATCCGGCGGCCAACATCCACGCCGAAAACATCCGCGCCGAGGGGGGGCAGATGCATTTCGACGCTGTGCGGGTGAACGGATCGGTGACCCGCCTGCCCATCACCCTGAACCTTCCCGGCATCCACAACGTCTTGAACGCCCTGGCCGCCATCGCCGTCGCTACCGAGGTGCAGGTCGAGGACGCCGCGATCATCAAGGCTCTCGCCGAATTCAAGGGGGTCGGCCGGCGCTTCCAGCGTTACGGCGAGGTGGCGCTGCCGGCCGGCGGCCGCCTCACCCTGATCGACGACTACGGCCACCACCCGGTGGAAATGGCCGCGACCCTTGCCGCCGCCCGGGGCGCCTTTCCCGGACGCAGGCTGGTACTGGCTTTCCAGCCCCATCGCTATAGCCGCACCCGGGACTGCTTCGAGGACTTCGTCAAGGTCTTGTCGACGGTCGACACCTTGCTTCTTGCCGACGTCTATGCCGCCGGCGAGACCCCCATCGTCGCCGCCGACGGCCGCGCCCTGTGCCGCGCCCTGCGGGTCGCCGGCAAGGTCGAGCCGGTTTTCGTCGAGGACATCGCGGCCATGCCGCAAACCATTCTGGATGTCGCCCGCGATGGCGACGTGGTGTTGACCATGGGCGCCGGCTCCATCGGCGGCGTTCCCGGCAAGTTGGTGGAAGGTAAATGAAGAACGTACTGAACCGCAGAGGCGCCGAGGCGCAGAGAAAGCTCGATGTTCCTCCCGTTCTTGCTCTGCGCCTTTGCGTCTCGGCGTTGAAAGGTTTTGGCAATGTCTGACTTCGGCAAAGTCGCGGTCCTCTTCGGCGGCACCTCCGCCGAGCGCGAGGTTTCCTTGAACAGCGGGTCGCGGGTGTTGGCCGCCCTGCAGGGGCAGGGCATCGACGCCCAGGCCTTCGATCCCGCCGAGCGGCCCTGGGCGGAGCTCAAGGGCTACGACCGCGTCTTCATCGCCCTCCACGGCCGCCCGGGCGAGGATGGCACCGTCCAGGGCGTCCTCGAACTGATGGGCATCCCCTACACCGGCCCCGGCGTTCTGGCATCGGCCCTGGGCATGGACAAATTCCGCACCAAGTTGATGTGGCAGGCCGCTGGCCTGCCGGTGCCGGCCTACGCGCTGCTCACCGCCGATTCCGACTTCGGCGACGTCGAGGAGGCGTTGGGCCTGCCGCTTTTCGTCAAGCCGGCCCGCGAGGGATCGTCGATCGGCGTCAGCAAGGTCTGCGCCCGGGGCGACCTGCGGACCGCCTACCTCGAGGCGGCCCGCCACGACTCCCTGGTGATGGCCGAACAAGGCGTCCTGGGCGGTGAATACACGGTCGGCATCCTGGGGGACGAAGCGCTGCCCATCATCAAGATCGAGCCGGCCACCGATTTTTACGACTACGAGGCCAAGTACCTGCGCAACGATACGCGCTACCTCTGCCCCTGCGGCCTGTCGGCCGAAAAGGAAGCGCAGATCCGCCAGCAGGCCCTGGAAGCCTTCCGGGTGGTCGGCGGCCGCGGCTGGGGGCGGGTCGATTTCCTCATGGACGAAGCCGGGCGGCACTATTTCCTCGAGGTCAATACCTCCCCCGGCATGACCGACCATTCCCTCGTCCCCATGGCCGCCCGGGCCGTCGGCCTCGACTATCCCGCCCTGGTCCGGCGCGTCCTCGAACTGGCGGGCAATGACTGAGATGAAGCGACCCCACCAGCCTCGGCTTGCGGCCCTCGGCGGCGATGCCTGCCGCCGCCCGGCGGCGATCCGGCGGGAGGCCCGATGAATGTGGCACAAACCGCACGTGCTCAACGCCCTGGCCGACCTGCTCTTTGTCGTCGGTGGGGCGGCGCTGCTCGCCGTGGCGGCGGTCTGGCTGGTGCGCATGCCGTCGCTGCCGGTGCGGCAGGTGGTTTTTGCCCACGAGTTGCAGCATGTTCGCCGCGTCGAAGTGGAGCAGGCGTTGCCGGCGGCGTTAAAGGGCAATTTTTTCAGCGTCAACCTGGAAGCGGTGCGGGCGGCCCTGGAGAAGCTGCCCTGGGTGCGGCGCGTCGAGGTGCGCCGCGTCTGGCCGTCGCGGCTCGAGGTGCGGGTCGAGGAACACCGGCCGGCGGCGCGCTGGGAGGAAAGCCGGGGCACCGCCCGGGGCGAACTGGTGAACAGTTTCGGCGAGGTCTTCGCGGCAAGCCTGCCCGAGGCCGATGCGGCCGGCCTGCCGGTATTGCATGGCCCCCAGGGCACCGCGCCGGATCTCTTGAAGCGCTACGGGGAGTTCGTCGAAGCCTTCCGCCCGGTGGGGCTGCGGCCGGTGCAGATTTTGCTCTCGCCGCGCCTGTCGTGGCAGTTGCGTCTGGAAAACGGCATGGCGGTGGATTTGGGGCGGGAACAGCCCAAGTCGCCGCTGGGGGTGCGGCTCGCCCGTTTCATCGCGGTCTATCCGGACACGGTGGGCAAACGGGCGGTGCAGCCGGCGGTGGTCGATTTGCGCTATCCCAACGGCTTCGCCATGCGCGGCGCAGCCACTGAGGGAAAGGAAAAGTAGGGAAATGAGTAGGGACAACAAGGATCTGGTGGTCGGACTCGATATCGGCACCTCGAAAATCGTCGCGCTGGTGGCGGAAATCACCCCCGAGGGGCGGCTCAACGTCATCGGCATGGGTTCGCAGGACTCCCGCGGGCTGAAGAAGGGGGTGGTGGTCAATATCGAAGAGACCGTGCACACCATCAGCCGGGTCATCCAGGAAGTCGAACTGATGGCCGACTGCAAGGTGCGCGACGTCTATACCGGCATTGCCGGCAGCCACATCAAGAGCTTCAACTCGAACGGCATGGTGGCGATCAAGGACAAGGAGGTCACCCCTACCGACATCGACCGGGTGATTGAAACCGCCCGCGCCATGCCCATCCCGGCCGACCAGGAGATTCTCCACATCCTCACCCAGGAATTCGTCATCGACGGCCAGGACGGTATCCGCGAACCCATCGGCATGAGCGGCATGCGCCTGGAGGTGCGGGTGCACATCGTCACCGGCGCCGTTTCGGCGGCCCAGAACATCGTCAAATGCGTGCGCCGCTGCGGCCTGGAGGTGAACGACCTAGTGCTGCAGCCCCTGGCCTCGAGCTACGCCACCCTTTCTGAGGACGAGAAGGATCTCGGCATCTGCCTCATCGACATCGGCGGCGGCACCACCGACATCGCCGTGTGGACCCAGGGTGCCATCCGCCACACCTCGGTCATCCCCATTGCCGGCGACCAGATCACCAACGACATCGCCATGGCCTTGCGCACCCCCACGCGGGAGGCCGAAGACATCAAGTGCAAGTACGGGTGCGCCCTGTCGGCCCTGGCCGATCCGGCCGACACCCTGGAGGTGGCCGGCGTCGACGACCGCCCCAGCCGCAAGCTTTCGCGCCGGGCCCTGGCCGACGTCATCCAGCCCCGGGTCGAGGAACTGTACGAGCTGATCCAGAACGAACTCCGCCGGGCTGGCTTCGAGGAGGTGCTCTCCTCGGGCATCGTGCTCACCGGCGGCGCCAGCGTCATGCCCGGGATGATCGAACTGGGTGAGGAAATCTTCCACATGCCGGTTCGCCTGGGGACGCCCAAGTACGCCGGCAGCCTGGCCGACGTGGTGCAAAGCCCGCGCTTCTCGACCGCCTTCGGCTTGCTGCTCGAAGCCCAGGCGCAAAGGAAGCGGGGTCAGAAGATCAAGGAAAAACAGGGCGTCAAGGACGTCCTGGAAAGTATGAAATCGTGGTTCGCCAAGAACTTTTAGCCATTCGTTTCACAGTCTTTTTCAGAGGAGGTGTCTATGTTTGAGATTATCGACAAGGAAGAAACCGGGACCGTCATCAAGGTGATCGGCGTCGGTGGTGCCGGCGGCAACGCCATCGAGCACATGATTCAGGAAGGCGTCCAGGGGGTCGAGTTCATCGCCGCCAACACCGACGCCCAGGCCCTGTCCCGCAACACCGCCCACGTCAAGCTCTCCCTGGGCAAGACCGGGCTGGGTGCCGGCGCCAAGCCGGAAGCAGGCCAGGCCGCCGCCGACGCCCATCGGGAAGAAATCCGGGCGGCGCTAGAAGGCGCCCACATGGCCTTCATCACCGCCGGCATGGGCGGCGGCACCGGCACCGGTGCCGCCCCGGTGGTCGCCGAGGTGGCCCGCGAAATGGGCGTCCTCACCGTTGGCGTGGTGACCAAGCCCTTCTCCTTCGAGGGCGGCAAGCGCATGAAGTCAGCCGAGGCCGGCATCGCCGAGTTCTCCAAGCACGTCGATTCGCTGATCGTCATCCTCAACGACAAGCTGATGGACGTCATGGGCGACGACGCCGGCGTCGACGAGTGCTTCCGCGCCGCCGACGACGTGTTGAAGAACGCGGTGGGCGGCATCGCCGAAATCATCACCTACCCCGGCCTGGTGAACGTCGACTTCGAAGACGTGCGCACCGTCATGGGCGAGATGGGGCGCGCCATGATGGGTTCGGCCGTCGCCGCCGGCGTCGACCGCGCCCGCATCGCCGCCGAACAGGCCGTCGCCTCGCCGCTCCTGGAAGGCATCAACCTTTCCGGTGCCCGCGGCGTGCTGGTGAACATCACCGCCGCCCGGGGCCAGTTGAAGATGAAGGAGGTCAACGAGGTGATGAACACCGTCAAGGCCTTCGCCGCCGAGGACGCCCACATCATCTTCGGGGCCGTCTACGACGAGTTGATGGGCGATGCCCTGCGCGTCACCGTGGTCGCCACCGGCCTCGGCCAGGCCGCCGCCAAGCGCCAGACCTTCGAGGTCATCAACACCCCGGTGCTGCAGGCCACCGGCACCCACGACGCGGTGGCCCCCTCGGCCATCGACTACAACCAGATCGCCGACGTGCCGGCGGTGGTGCGTAAACGCAACGTCACCGTCGAAGCGCTGGCCAACAGCGGTGTGGAGAAATACGACATCCCGGCTTTCCTGCGAAAACAAGCCGACTGAAGGTAACCAAACCTCTCTCTGAAAAGGGCGGCGGCGCGTTGTGTTACAATGCGCCGTTCCCCACCATTTTCAAGTACTTACAATGTTGAGACAGCGCACGCTCAAGTCCCTGATTCGCGCTTCCGGCGTCGGTTTGCACGGCGGCGTCAAGGTGACCATGACCCTGCGCCCGGCCGCGCCCAACACCGGCATCGTCTTTCGCCGGGTGGACCTACCCGAACCCGTCGCCCTCCCCGCCAACGCCCTGGTAGTCGGCGACACCCGCATGTGTTCCTGCCTTGAAGTGGACGGTCCCGCCGGCAAAGTGCGCGTCGGCACCATCGAACACCTGATGTCCGCCTTCGCCGGCCTGGGCATCGACAATGCCTGGGTGGACCTCGACGCGCCGGAGGTGCCCATCCTCGACGGCTCCGCCGCGCCCTTCGTCTTTCTCATCCAGTCCGCCGGCATCGAAGAACAGAACGCCGCCAAGAAATTCATCCGCGTCACCTCCCCCGTCGAGGTCAAGGACGGCGACAAATGGGCGCGCTTCGAGCCCTATGAAGGCTACAAGCTGGCTTTCTCCATCGTCTTCCACCACCCGGCCATCGACAAGTCGGCCCAGAAGGCCGAAATCGACTTCGCCGAGCATTCGTACGTGCGGGAAGTCGCCCGCGCCCGCACCTTCGGCTTCATGCAGGAGGTCGAATATCTGCGCGAAAACGGTCTGGCGCTGGGGGGCGGCCTGGAAAACGCCATCGTCCTCGACGAATTCCGCGTCTTGAACGCCGATGGCCTGCGCTACGGCGACGAGTTCGTCAAACACAAGATCCTCGACGCCGTCGGCGATCTCTATCTCCTCGGCCATCCGCTGCTGGCCTCGTTCTCCGCCCACAAGTCGGGGCACGCCCTGAACAACCTGCTGGCCCGCGAACTCCTTGCCCGCCGCGACGCCTGGGAGCTGGTCAGCTTCGAAGAGGCGGCGGCCGCTCCCTCGGGCATCGCCCGCTGGCTGGAACAGCCAGCCTAGGCGACGCCGGCGCCCGCCGCTCCCACCCGCTTCCATGTGGTTTCTGCGCCTCCTGGCGGTCATCCTGGTGATTGCCGTCGGCGCCGGTTTTTTGCTCTACGCCGTGAGCGGCGACCGCAAGTACCTCGGATTTTCCTGGCGCCTCGCCCGCTGGGGCATCGTCTTCGCCCTGATCTTCTTCGCCTTGATGATCCTTGAACGCCTCGCCGTCATTCCCGTCTAGCGGCGCGGGCGAGCAGGGTCTCCAGGGCCGAGCGCAGGGGGCCGGCGGGCAGTTCCTCGGCCGTGCCGCGCAACACGCCGCAAGTCCGCGCCGATAGGGGCTTCTCGGTTGAAGGCCTTGATTGCCAAGGGATTTGCCGGGGTTGAACTTTGACGTCCATGACGTTACACTCCACGCCTTCTTGCGATAACTCGCTGCAAAGCCGCTGGCCCATTTGCCGGATTTTTGCTGCGACCGCGCCGTTGGTGGCGTGGATAACAACTTTCCCCGATTTGTAATTGGCGACCGTAGCTGCGTCGCCCAAACCAGCCGGCAGGGCTTTGTTCAGCCGGCGAGCGAGCTTGAGGAGCAGACGGGCGTGGGCCATGACTTTGCCCGCGCCGTCGGCGGTGTCGAGGAAGTGCTCAAGTAAAGCGTGCATTGGAGGAGGTTCCGTGCAGATCATTTTAGTCTCTGGCCGTCTCAAGACGGCCAAGACCCTGACTATTATGCCCCGCCACCTGGCCCTGGCGGCATTCGTTTTTTTCGGCCTGGTGATGGCGACTTCGGCCGGATTTTCCTGGCTGTCGGTGCATCTGCGCCTGCCCCTCGTGCAGGAGTTGGTGCTTTCCCTGCAGCAGCGCGAGACCCAGCAGACCCAGGATTTCGTCCGCAACAATCTGCAGATGATGGCCTCCCGCCTGGGCGAGCTGCAGGCCCAGGTGCTGCAGCTCGACACCCTGGGCGAGCGCCTGTCTAACCTCACCGGCCTTAAGAAGGAGCCTCCCCGGGATGATGCCAAACCCCTCGGGCAGGGCGGCCCCCTCATCGCGGCGCCGCTGTCGGCCGCCGAGCTGCAAAAGGAAATCGACCGCCTGGTTTCCCTGGTCGATTACAAGGCCGACGAACTGGCCGTGCTCGAAGCGCGCCTTCTCGAGCAGCGGGTCAAGGATCGCCTGCTGCCCACCACCCTGCCGGTCAAGGAGGCGGTGATCGGCTCCGGCTTCGGCCACCGGGCGGACCCCATCGCCGGGGTGCGCGCCATGCACGAAGGCATCGATTTCAACGCCGAGACCGGCACGCCGGTGGTCGCCGCCGCCAGCGGCGTGGTGGCTGCCGCCGAATACCATCCGGAATTCGGCAACATGATCGACGTCGACCACGGCCAAGGCCTGGTTTCCCGCTACGCCCACCTCGCCAAGTCCCTGGTGGCACCGGGGCAGCTCGTCAAGCGCGGCGAACGTATCGGCGAGGTTGGCAGCACGGGCCGCTCCACCGGTTCCCACCTGCACTTTGAGGTGCGGATGCTGGGCGTGGCCCAGAATCCGGCCCATTTCCTCAAGCAGGGCAGCGAGTACGCCCAAGCCCGACATCGTTGATTTCCTTGATTTAAGCCGTCGTCGTTGGCCTGCCCGGGCATGGTAGAATTCCGCCTTTGCCGCTTTCCGGGCAGCCACTTTCCCTCGCGATGATTTCCGGCCTACTCAAGAAAATTTTCGGCAGCCGCAACGACCGGCTAATTAAGCAATACACCCAGACCGTCCGCCGCATCAATGCCCTGGAACCCGGGCTGGCTGCCCTGTCGGACGACGAATTGCGGGCCAAGACCGACGAATTCCGGCGCCGCCACGGCGACGGCGAATCCCTCGACGACCTTCTGCCCGAAGCCTTTGCCGTCGTCCGCGAAGCTGGCAAGCGCGTTCTCGGCATGCGCCACTTCGACGTCCAGATGATCGGCGGCATGGTCCTGCATTTCGGCAAGATCGCCGAAATGCGCACGGGCGAAGGCAAGACCCTGGTCGGCACGCTGCCGGCCTACCTCAACGCCATCGCCGGCAAGGGCGTGCACGTCATCACCGTCAACGACTACCTGGCCACCCGCGACTCCGAATGGATGGGGCGCCTCCACCGCTTCCTCGGCCTGTCCGTCGGGGTTAACCTGTCGCAGATGGACCACGCCGCCAAGCAGGCCGCCTACGCCGCCGACATCACCTACGGCACCAACAACGAATTCGGCTTCGACTACCTGCGCGACAACATGGTGTATACCGCCGGCGAACGGGTCCAGCGCAGCCTCAATTTCGCCATCGTCGACGAAGTGGACTCCATCCTCATCGACGAAGCCCGCACGCCGCTCATCATTTCCGGCCAGGCCGAGGACCATACCGACCTCTACCTGCGCATGAAGGCCGTCGTTCCCCTGTTGACCCGGGCCCAGGCCGAAGACGGCGAAGGCGACTACTGGGTCGACGAAAAGGGCCACCAGGTCCATCTTTCCGAAGCCGGCTACGAGCACGCCGAGCAGCTTCTCGCCGCCCACGGACTTCTGCCCGAGGGGCGCAGCCTCTACGAAGCCGCCAACATCACCCTGATGCACCACCTCAATGCGGCGCTGCGGGCCTTGACCCTGTTCCACAAGGACCAGCACTACGTGGTGCAGAACGGCGAGATCGTCATCGTCGACGAATTCACCGGCCGCCTGATGGCCGGCCGCCGCTGGTCGGACGGCCTGCACCAGGCGGTCGAGGCCAAGGAGGGCGTGCCGATCCAGGCCGAGAACCAGACCCTGGCCTCGATCACCTTCCAGAACTACTTCCGCATGTACGGCAAGCTGGCCGGCATGACCGGCACCGCCGACACCGAAGCCTACGAATTCCACCAGATCTACGGGCTGGAAACCGTCGTCATCCCGACTCACCGCCCGATGGTCCGCAAGGACATGAACGACCTGGTCTACAAGACCGCCGAGGAAAAACACACCGCCATCATCGCCGACATCCGCGACTGCCATAAACGCGGCCAGCCGGTCCTGGTGGGGACGACGTCGATCGAAAATTCCGAGCTGCTTTCCGGCCTCCTCGACAAGGAAAAGCTGCCGCACCAGGTATTGAACGCCAAGCAGCATGCCCGCGAAGCCGAAATCGTCGTCCAGGCCGGCCGTCCCGGCGTCGTCACCATCGCCACCAACATGGCCGGCCGGGGTACCGATATCGTCCTGGGGGGCAGTATCGAAAAGGAGATCTCCGCCCTCAAGGACGACCAATCCCTGCCGGCCGGAGAAAAGGAGCAAAAGATCGCGGCCATGCGCGCCGACTGGCAAAAGCTCCACGACCAGGTGCTGGCCGCCGGAGGCCTGCACATCATCGGTTCCGAGCGCCACGAGTCCCGCCGCATCGACAACCAGCTGCGCGGCCGCTCGGGGCGCCAGGGCGACCCCGGCTCCTCGCGCTTCTACCTGTCGCTCGACGACCCGCTGCTCCGCATCTTCGCCGGCGAGCGCCTGCGGGCCATCATGGACAAGCTCAAGATGCCCGAGGGCGAGGCCATCGAGCACCCCCTCGTGTCGCGCTCCCTGGAATCCGCCCAGCGCAAGGTCGAGGCCCGTAACTTCGACATCCGCAAGCAACTCCTCGAATACGACGACGTCGCCAACGACCAGCGCAAGGTGATCTATCAGCAGCGCAACGAACTGCTCGAAACCGACGACATCTCCGAAACCATCGTCGCCATGCGCCACGGCGTCATCGCCGAAATCTTCCGCAGCCATGTCCCCGAAGAGTCGGTGGAAGAGCAGTGGGACATGGCCGGTCTGGAGAAGACCCTGGCCTCGTCGCTCCTCATCGAAGCCCCGGTGGCCGAGTGGTTCAAGAACGAGCCGACTCTCTCCGACGACGAGATCCTCGCCCGCATCGTCAAGGGCGCCGACGAAAGCTACGCCGCCAAGGTCGAACTGGTGGGCGCCGAAACCTTTCATCAGTTCGAGCGCAACGTCATGCTGCAAAGCCTCGACACCCACTGGCGCGAACACCTGGCGGCCCTCGACCATCTGCGCCAGGGCATCCACCTGCGCGGCTACGCCCAGAAGAACCCCAAGCAGGAATACAAGCGGGAAGCCTTCGAATTGTTCGAGGCGCTCCTCGATTCGGTACGCCGGGAAGTGACCCGCGTCGTCTACACGGTGCGCATCACCTCCCCAGAGGAAGTCCAGGAAGCCGCGCCCCACAGCGACGTGCAGAATGTCAAATACCAGCACGCCGATTACGACGAGGCCCTGGGCGGCGAGCCGCCGGCCGCGCCGGCCGGGCAGCAGCCCGTCCAGGCCGGCCCCAAGGTCGGGCGCAACGACCCCTGTCCCTGCGGCAGCGGCAAGAAGTACAAGCAGTGTCACGGGAAATTGTCCTAGGCGCTGGCTCGCCTTGCCGTCGCTAATCCCCGTCTGCGTCGCCGGCCGGCGTGGCGCCGGGGTCCGGCTTCCCTTCATCGCTTGAGGTGCGCAAATGCCCGTGAACTACCAGACCCCAGCCCCTGACCAGCTTTTCCCCGTCGCCGGCGTCCGCCTGGGCGTCGCCGAGGCGGAGATTCGCAAGAAAAACCGCCGCGACCTCACCCTCGTCGCCCTCGACGCCGGCTGCACGGTGGCCGGCGTGTTCACCCAGAACCGTTTCTGCGCCGCCCCGGTGCAGCTCTGCCGCCGGCACCTCGCCGCCGGCAACGGCATCCGTGCCCTGGTCATCAACACCGGCATCGCCAACGCCGGCACGGGCGACCAGGGCCTGCAGGCGGCCGCTGAAACCTGCCGCCTGGTCGCGACGACCCTCGACCTCGGCGGAAACGACCGGGTGCTGCCGTTCTCCACCGGCGTCATCCTCGAACACCTGCCCGTAGAGCGTATCGCCGCCGGCCTGCCGGCCGCTGCCGCCGACCTCAAGGCGGACAACTGGCACGCCGCCGCCCACGCCATCATGACCACCGACACCGTCGCCAAGGCCGCGTCGCGCCGGGTCGCCGTCGGCGGCAGGACGGTCACCGTCACGGGAATCTCCAAGGGGGCCGGCATGATTAAGCCCAACATGGCCACCATGCTGGGTTTCGTCGCCACCGACGCCGGCATCGCCCAGCCCCTGCTCGACGCCCTGGTCAAGGAGGCGGCCGACGTCTCGTTCAACTGCATCAGCGTAGACGGGGACACGTCGACCAACGACTCCTTCGTCCTCATCGCCAGCGGTGCCAGCGGCGCCGCCTTCTCTAGCGGCACCGAAGCCGGCTGGGCCGAAGTCAAGGCGGCCATCGTCGCCGTCACCGTCGAACTGGCCCAGGCCATCGTGCGCGACGGCGAAGGCGCCACCAAATTCATCACCGTCGCCGTGGGCGGCGGCAGGACCGCCGCCGAATGCCGCCAGGTGGGCTACGCCGTCGCCCATTCGCCGCTCACCAAGACCGCCTTCTTCGCCTCCGACCCCAACCTCGGGCGCATCCTGGCCGCCATCGGCTACGCCGGCATCGACGACCTCGACGTGGACGGCATCCGGGTCTGGCTCGACGACGTCCTGGTCGCCGAACGGGGCGGCCGCGCCGCCGCCTACCGGGAAGAAGACGGGGCGCGGGTGATGAAGCAGGCCGAAATCACCGTCCGCATCGACCTCGGCCGTGGCAACGCCGCAGGGGTCGTCTATACCTGCGACCTCTCCTACGACTACGTCAAGATCAACGCCGACTACCGCAGCTAGCTGGCGGCGAAACAACTCGTAACATCTGGCAACAGCTTCGGCAGGCGCGCCGGCCTACCATGGATTCAACGGGCGGGGGAAATTCTCCCGCCGTCATAATCCAGGAGAAAGCCATGCGCCAATTGCCCCGCACCGTCTTGCTTGCCACCTTGATTTCCCTGATGGCCGGCTGTGCCAGCTGGGATTCGATGAATTCCCGCCAGAAAAGCGCCGTCGTCGGTGCCGGGGTCGGCGGCGTGCTGGGAGCGGCGGTTTCCGGTGGCGGCGTGTTGAGTACGGTGGGCGGTGCCGCCATCGGCGGCGTCATCGGCGATCAGGCGGGCAAGCGGCACTAAGGCTTGCGCAGCACGATGTGACGAAACCAGCCGGCCGCCAGGGCCGGCTGGTCGCTTTCCAGGACCAGTTCCGGAACTCCGGCCAGGACATCTTCGAAAACCACGTCCAGGCGGGTCGCGATGCGGCGCAGTAGCGGGTTGGCCAGGCGCCGCAGCAGGGCCGGCTCGCCGCGCCGGAGGAATTTGTCGAAGACGATGAGGCGGCCCCCCGGGCGCAGTACCCGGCTCGCCTCGGCCAGACAGGCCGGCGGTTCCGGGACGACGGCGAGGATCAGGTGGAGCACGGCGGCGTCGAAAGTCGCGTCGGCGAAGGGCAGGGCGTGGACACTGCCCTGCACCGCCTGGAAATCCAGGCCGGTGGCCCGGGGCAGGGCGCGCCGGAGCATGGCCCGGGTCAGGTCGAGGCCGACGTAGCGATGGTGGCCGGGCAGGTGGGGAAGGTCGAGGCCGGTGCCGACGCCGGCCAGCAGAACCCGCGATGGCGCGGCCGGCAGGGCGGTCAGGCTGCGTCGCCGGGCTTCCCTTGAGGCGGCGCCGATGGCGGCGTCGTAGAAGGGAGCGATCAGGGTGTAGCTGTGTTTCAGGCTCAGTGCAGGACTCGCGGGATGGCCAGGGTGAATTCCGGAATCGTCGCCGCGAATTGGGTGCCGTCCTCGGCGACCATCTGGTAGGTGCCCTTCATCGTCCCGACGGGTGTCGTCAGGGCGCATCCGCTGGTATATTCGAAGCTTTCGCCAGGCTTGAGCAAGGGCTGGTGTCCGACGACACCTAGGCCGCGCACTTCCTGCACCGCGCTATTCGCATCGGTGATGATCCAGTGCCTGGAAACCAGCTGCGCCGGAACGCTGCCGATATTCTTGATGGTGATGGTGTAGGCGAAGACATAGCGGTCGTTGTCCGCGTCGGACTGGTCCGGAATGAACTGGGGAACGGGGTGTACCTCGACGAGGTATTTCTTTTCTTCGGCCATGAAGCAATTAGAACACGTCTGTTTTGGAGAGCAGTATGCCCAACCGGGATTATTTGATCGCCCCGAGCATTCTTTCGGCCAATTTCGCCAAGCTGGGCGAGGAAGTGGCCAACGTCGTCGCCGCCGGGGCAGACTGGATTCACTTTGACGTGATGGACAACCATTACGTTCCCAACCTCACCATCGGCCCCCTCGTCTGCGAAGCGATCCGCCCGTGCACCGCGGCGCCCATCGACGTGCACCTGATGGTCAAGCCGGTGGACCGCATCATTCCCGATTTCGCCAAGGCCGGCGCCAACATCATCACCTTTCACCCCGAAGCCTCCGAGCATGTGGACAGGAGCCTCGCCCTGATCCGCGATTGCGGTTGCCAGGCCGGCCTCGTCTTCAACCCGGCGACGCCGCTGGACGCCATGGACTACGTCATGGACAAGCTCGACGTGATCCTGCTGATGAGCGTCAATCCCGGCTTCGGAGGCCAGAAGTTCATCGCCGGAGCCCTCGACAAGGCCCGCCAAGCCCGTGCCAAGCTCGATGCCTATGAAGCCAAGAGCGGGCGCCGCATCCGCCTCGAAATCGACGGTGGGGTCAACGTCGGCAACATCGCCGAAATCGCCCGCGCCGGCGTCGACACCTTTGTCGCCGGCTCGGCCGTGTACGGCGCCGGCAAGGACGCCGACCCACACCGCTACGATTCCATCGTCGCTGCCCTGCGGGCCGAACTGGCCAAGGTCTGAGGCCGGCCGATGCGCTTTCGCTCGGTCACCTTCGACCTCGACGGCACCCTCCTCGATACCATCGCCGACCTCGCCGAAGCCTGTCGCCGCATGCTTGAAGAACTCGGCGAGCCGCCCCGCAGCCCGGCCGAGATCCACAGTTTCGTCGGCAAAGGCATGGCCGTCCTGGTCGAACGCTGCCTGACCCGGGGCCGGACCCCCAGCGCCGAGCGCCTCCAAGCCGGCATCGACGCCTTCAAGCGCCACTACGCCGCCGTCAATGGCAACCGGGCCGGCGTCTACCCCGGGGTCCGGGAGGGCCTCCGGGCCTGGCAGGCGGCGGGCCTGCGGCTCGGCGTCGTGACCAACAAGCCGGGCCTTTTCACCGAGGCGCTGCTCGAACGCATGGGCCTGGACGGTTTTTTTGCCGTGGTCGTTTCCGGCGATACCACGGAATTCAAGAAGCCGCACCCCGAGCCGCTGCGCCATGCCCTCGCCATCCTCGGCACCGCGCCCGGCGAGAATCTTCACATCGGCGACTCGAAAAACGACATCGAGGCGGCCCGCGCCGCCGGCTGCCCGGTGTTCTGCGTGCCCTACGGCTACAACGAGGGGAAGCCGGTGGACAGCGCCGATTGCGATGCGCTAGTATCCGACCTGCTCGCCGCCTATGAGCGGGCCTTAACCTTTTGAAGCCTTGGGCGAAAAATGACTTTCTCGCGTAACTGGAACGAGTGGCACGGTTGGCGTCGCTGGCGCCCGTAAATCCTGACCCCTTCTGCGCCGCCGCGGCGCAACCCGTTACGTCCATCACCGTCATTTTCGAGGCTTTTATGACCGAAACCGAATTCAATTCGCTCGCCGCCCAGGGTTACAACCGCATTCCCGTCACCCTCGAGACCTTCGCCGATCTCGATACGCCGCTTTCCATCTACCTCAAGCTCGCCAACGGCCCGTACACCTACCTCCTGGAGTCGGTCCAGGGGGGCGAACGTTTCGGCCGCTATTCGATCATCGGCCTGGCCTCGCCCACCCGCCTGGTGGTCAATGGCCATCAGGTTCTCGTCCTCACCGGTCAGCGCATCGCCGAACGGGAGGACGACACCAATCCCCTGGAGTTCATCGGCAAGTACATGAAGCGCTTCCGGGCGGCGCCGTCCACCGGCCTGCCGCGCTTCTGCGGCGGTCTGGTGGGGGCCTTCGGCTACGATACCGTGCGCTACGTCGAAACCCGCCTGACCCGCACCCAGAAACCCGGCGATCTGGGCACGCCCGACATCCTGCTCCTGCTCTCGGAAGAGATCGCCGTCGTCGACAACCTTTCCGGCAAGCTCACCCTGGTCGTCTACGCCGAACCCGGCGTTCCCGGCGCCTACCAGAAGGCCCGCGCCCGTCTCAAGGAACTCCTCGCCAAGCTGCGCTCGCCGGTCGATATCCCGGCCGAGAAGCCCGCCCAGTCGGCGGCCGCCGTCTCGGTCTTCGGCGAAGGGGCGTTCAAGAAGGCGGTGCTGAAGGCCAAGCAGTACATCACCGACGGCGACATCATGCAGGTCGTGTTGTCCCAGCGCATGACCAAGCCCTACGCCGCAAGCCCCATGGCGCTCTACCGCAGCCTGAGGAGCCTCAACCCGTCGCCCTACATGTTCTACTTCGACTTCGAGGATTTCCACGTCGTCGGCGCCTCACCAGAAATCCTCGTCCGCCTCGAAGGCGATACCGTCACCGTCCGGCCGATCGCCGGCACCCGCAAGCGCGGCGCCTCCCCCGACGAGGATGCGGCCCTCGCTGCCGATCTCCTTGCCGACGAGAAGGAGCGGGCCGAACACACCCAGCTCCTCGACCTCGGCCGCAACGACTGCGGCCGCGTCGCCCGGGTGGGGTCGGTCAAGCTCACCGAGAACATGATCGTCGAGCGCTACTCCCACGTCATGCACATCGTCTCCAACGTTGAGGGCAAGCTGCAGCCGGGGCTGGACGCCCTCGACGTGCTCAAGGCTACCTTTCCGGCGGGCACCGTCTCGGGAGCCCCCAAGGTGCGGGCCATGGAGATCATCGACGAGCTGGAGCCGGTGAAGCGCGGCATCTACGCCGGCGCCGTCGGTTACCTGGGCTTCCACGGCGACATGGACCTGGCCATCGCCATCCGCACGGCGGTGGTCAAGGACCGGGAATTGCACGTCCAGGCTGGCGCCGGCATCGTTGCCGACTCGGACCCCAATTCCGAATGGCAGGAAACCCAGAACAAGGCCCGCGCCGTCCTGCGGGCCGCCGAATTGGCTGAGCAGGGCCTCGATACCCGGGTCGATTGAGGCAGGAGCCGGCCGGGCCGGCGTTTTCCCCGGGAACCAACCGGGCGCCCGGCGATCTTCCAGTTGGGGCCGCCGCCGGCGACAGGAGAAGGCCATGAAATCGTTCCGCATCGAACACGATCTGCTCGGCGAAGCCGAGGTGCCCGCCACGGCCTACTGGGGCATCCACACCCTGCGCGCCCGGGAGAACTACCCCATCACCGGCAAGCCCATCGGCAGCTACGCCGAGCTGGTGCGGGCATTGGCCCTGGTCAAGCAGGCGGCGGTGCTGGCCAACCGCGAACTCGGGCAGATCGACCAGACGCGGGCCGACGCCATTGTCGCCGCCTGCCAGGAAATCGCCGGGGGCAAATTGCACGACCAGTTCGTCGTCGATGTCATCCAGGGCGGCGCCGGCACCTCGACCAACATGAACGCCAACGAGGTCATCGCCAACCGCGCCCTCGAACTCCTTGGCCATGCCCGCGGCGAATACGGCCACCTCCACCCGATCAACCACGTCAACATGTCCCAGAGCACCAACGACGTCTATCCGACGGCGCTCCGGGTCGCCACCTGCTTCTCCATCCGCAGCCTGCTTTCCGCCATGGCCGGGCTGCGCGAGGCCTTTGCCGCCAAGGCCGAGGAATTCAAGGACATCCTCAAGATCGGCCGGACCCAGTTGCAGGATGCCGTGCCCATGACCCTGGGGCAGGAGTTCTCGACCTACGCCGTCATGCTGCACGAGGACGAACAGCGCCTGGGCGAAGCCATCGCCCTGATCCGCGAGATCAACCTGGGGGCCACCGCCATCGGCACCGGCATCAACACCGACATGCGTTATTCCCGGCTGGCCATCGGCCACCTCTCCCGGCTTTCCGACCTCGCCCTGGAGCCGGCCCCCAACCTCATCGAGGCGACCCAGGATTGCGGCGCCTTCGTCCAGTTGTCGGGAGTCTTGAAGCGCGTCGCCAGCAAGCTTTCCAAGACCTGCCACGACCTGCGGCTCCTGTCCAGCGGGCCCCAGGCCGGCTTCAACGAAATCCACCTGCCTCCCCGGGCGGCCGGGTCGTCGATCATGCCTGGCAAGGTCAATCCCATCATCCCCGAAGTGGTCAACCAGATCGCCTTCGAAGTCATCGGCAACGACGTCACCATCACCATGGCCGCCGAATCGGGGCAACTCCAGCTCAACGCCTTCGAACCCATCATCGCCCACAGCCTCTTCAAGAGCATCGAGCACCTGGCCGCCGGTTGCCGCACCCTCACCGCCCACTGCGTCCAGGGCATCACCGCCAACCGGGAACTGCTGGCCGAGCGCGTGCGCACCTCGGCCGGCCTGGCCACCGCCCTCAATCCCCACATCGGCTACGAGAACGCCACCCGCGTCGCCCAGGAAGCCCTGCGCCAGGGCCGCGGCGTCGCCGAACTGGTGCTCGAAATGGGCCTGATGGATCGGGAAACCCTGGAAAAGGTGCTCCAGCCCGACGTGCTCACGGCCCCCCGGCGCATGGCCTGAACCGGGGCGGTCCCGGTTGGGGGGCGGCGACTGCCCGGCCGCGGGAGGTGCGCCGCGAAACCTGTCTTGGCGGAAACGGCGGCCGGGTCAGGGCGAATCGCCCGGCGGCAGCCAGCCCAGCCGGCGGAAAAACCATTCGGTCCCCCACAGGCTCCCATAGACGGCGAACCAGGCAAAAACGGCGTCCGACAGGAAGTGGCCGCCCGGCGCCATGCGGGCCAGGGCCAGGACGGCACCGGCCCCCAGGCCGGCGAGCAGCCAGCGTCGCCGCACCGCCGGCGCCGCCAGCCAGCCGAAGGCCATGAGGAAGGAGGCGGTGGCCACGTGCCCGCTGACGAAGGCGCAGTTCTTGCGGCATTGGTTGGCGGGGACGAAAGCCGGGGTGAAGCGGGCGCTGCCGCCGAATTCGCCGACATTGATCGGCCGCGCCCGGCCCGAGTGGTCCTTGAGACCGAGATCCACCACCAGCACCGGCCCGGCCAGCGCCGCGGCGAGCAGAAAGCCCACCCCGGCCCGGCGCGCCCGCAGGCCGGTGAAGCGGCCGACGAAGCTGAGCAGCCAGAGGATGGCGAGGGTCAGCACGACCCCCTGGCCGAGCCGGGGCAGGCCGCGATAGGGCAGGGCCAGCCAGGCTGAATCGCGCTCCAGGAGCCATTTTCCGTCCTGGAAGAAAAGCCGGCTCGCCGCCAGGTCCAGCCCGGGCATGGCGACGAAGGCCGCCGCCAGGAGGATGAAGGCCCCCAGGGCGAGGCGCAGTTCAGTAGCCCTGGAATTCACGGAGCAGATAGACCTTGACGGTCAGGGCGTGGGTTTCGTCGAGGGGCGCTTCCAGGGTGGCGAGGGGCGCCGCCGTGCGGAAGCGGGCCGCCACCTCGACCGCCAGGCTGTCCTGGGTGAGGAAGAGAACATCGCCGCCGCGGTAGGGGCGCAAATCGGTACTCAGCTTGTAGTGGTCGGTCTTCAGCCCCTGGGGATTCCAGCTGGCGGCGGGGGGCGCCACAGCGCGCAATTCGTAGATCATGTGGGCGAGCAGCGTCCGGTTCTCGGCGACGACCACGGCGCCGGGGTGGGCCGCGACCAGGGGGGCCAGTTGGCGGCCCAGCTCGTCCCAGCCGCGGGCGCGGGAAAAGGGGTCTTTCTTGGCGGCGTTGTGGACCTCGGCCAGGCGCAGGAGGGTCGGCCAGTGGTAAACCGCCGCCACGAGTCCGAGGTTGATCGCCAGCCCGGCCGCCAGCAGCCGCCGGCGGCCCCGTTGCAGCAGCCAGGCCACGGCGGCGATGGCGGCGGGGGCGAAGGCCGGCGCCGCCCAGTTGGCGTTGGCGTTGCTCCTCAGCGCCTGGCCGCAGACCACGGCCCAGAGGGGCAGGCTGAACCAGAGGAGGAGCCGTAGGCGTTCGTCGCGCCAGCTGCGGCGGGCGCTCGCCAGGACGACGAGGAAGACGCTGCCCAGCACCGGCCCGAAGGCCACCCACTGGGCGGCGAGGAATTCGCCCAGGGCCTTGAAACCGCCGCCGGCCCGCTTGTTCACCGTGATGTCGGCGGTGTGTCTCAAGGTCGGCCAGTCGTTGGCGACGTTCCAGGCGAGGTTGGGGGCGAGGATGGCGAAAGCCAGCGCCAGGGCGGCCCAGGGCCGCGGGCCGGCGAGGCGCCGGCGGTGGCAGACGGCGAGATGGAGCACCAGGGCGATGATCCAGGCGATCATCGTATATTTGGCCATCAGCCCCAGGCCGCAGACGGTGCCGAGGAACAGCCAGTCGCCCCAGGCATCGCTCGCCAGGACGCGCAGGTAGGCGTAGAGCGCGGTGATCCAGAAGAGGGTGAGGAGGGCGTCGGTGGAAACGAACAGCCCCAGCCACGAGAACATCGGCAGGGTGAGCACGGCGGCGCCGGCCCAGAAGGCGGTCGGTTCGTCGTAGAGCCGGCGGGCGACGGCGTAGGCCACGCCGGCGGCGGCCGGGTAGCAGAGCATGGCCAGGGCCTTGACCCCCAGGATGCCGTCGCCGAAAAGGGCGATGGAAGCGGCAATCAGGGCGGCGACCCCGGGGGGCTTGGAGAAATAGCCCCAGTCCAGGTGTTTCGCCCAGGTCCAGTACTGCGCCTCGTCCACGTAGAGCGTGATGCCGAGCTGCGGCACCACCCAGAGGCGCCAGGCGAGCAGGGCCGCGGCCAGGGCCAGCAGGGCCAGGGGCGGATTGATCGGCGAGCGCTGGCGCATGGCGGCGGGCTTTAACGCCGAGCCGCGGCGCCGCCCGCTGCGCTGGAAGGCCGCGGCGCGCTCGGCGCCTCGGTGTTTCCGGGTTGCCCGATCAGCATGGCTGCGGCTTCTGCCAGCCCTCGTCGTCGGCCAGGGTGCGCTCGGGCCGCGCCCAGTAAGGACGGGCGGTGCCCGATTCGAAATAAATACGCGCCATGATCTCGGCGAGGACGCCGGTGGTGATGAAATGCAGGCCGGCGATCAGGCCGCCGACGCCGAACAGCAGGAGGGGCCGGGTGCCGACGTTTTCCCCGAGGCCGAATTTGACCCAGGCCATCCAGCCCAGGACCAGGGACGACGCGGCGGTGAGGACAAGGCCGATGCCGCCGAAGAAATGGCCTGGCCGGGCGCGAAAGCGCATGAAGAAATAGACGGCGATGAGGTCGAGAATGACCCGGAAGGTCCGGGAAATACCGTATTTCGAGACCCCGGCTGTGCGCGCATGGTGGCTCACCGGCTCCTGGGCGATGCGCCGCGGCGTCGTCACCGTGGCCAGCCAGGCGGGGATGAAGCGGTGCATTTCGCCGTAGAGGCGAACGCTTTTGATGACGCTGCCGCGAAAAGCCTTGAGGCTGCAGCCGTAATCCTGGAGCTTGACGCCGGTCAGGCGGGCGATCAGGCGGTTGGCGATCCGGGATGGCACCTTTCGCAGCAAGAGGCCGTCCTGGCGGTTCTGCCGCCAGCCCGCCACCAGGTCGAGGTCTTCGCCGAGCAGCCGCGCCACCAGGCGGGGGATGTCGATGGGGTCGTTCTGCAGGTCGCCGTCCATGGTGACGATGACGTCGCCCCGGGCGGCATCGACCCCGGCCTGCATGGCGGCGGTCTGCTTGAAATTGCGGGTCAGCTCGACCAGGCGCACGTGGCGGCCGTATTGCCGCGCCGCGGCGGCCGCCCGGTCGGCAGTTTCGTCGCTGCTGCCGTCGTCGACCAGCACCAGCTCCCAGGGAAAGCCGTAGTCGGCCAGGGCGGCGTGGACCCGCTCGACCAGCGGCGCCACATTGTCGGCCTCGTTGTAGAGCGGCACGACGACGGAAAGGCGGTGGGAAGGCAAGGTAGGGGCGGCGGTCATCGGGCGGCGATCCGGAAAGCGCGGATTTTAAACGAAAAAGCCCCCGTCCGGCCGGCGGAAATCCCTTGCCCGCCCGGCGCCCGCCGTGAAATAATCGCCCCATGCGCAAGAATCTGCACCCCGCCTGTTTCGTGACCTGCTGGCGCTGGCGTCGGCCCGCCTGAACGTCATTGCCTGCCCGCAAGGGGCGGCGGCCTCCGGGCCGCATCCAAGAAAACAGCGGCGGCGCCCCGGACCCCGGCGGCGCCCGACCACCAAGGGTTCCAAAATGCTTCTGATGATCGACAACTACGACAGCTTTACCTACAACCTCGTCCAGTATTTCGGCGAACTGGGCGAAGAAGTCCGCGTCTATCGCAACGACGCCATCTCGGTGGGCGAGATCGCCCGCCTCAAGCCGCAGTATCTGGTCATTTCCCCGGGGCCCTGCGCGCCGGCCCAGGCGGGCATTTCGCTGGCCGCCATCCGTGAATTCGCCGGCAAGATTCCGCTCCTCGGCGTCTGCCTCGGCCACCAGTCCATCGGCGAGGCCTTCGGCGGCAAGGTGGTGCATGCCAAAAAGCTGATGCACGGCAAGGTGTCGCCGGTGCATCACCGCGACGTCGGCGTCTTCAAAGGCCTGCCCAACCCCCTCACCTGCACCCGCTACCATTCCCTCGCCATCGAGCGGGAAAGCCTGCCGGACTGCCTGGAGATCACCGCCTGGACCGACGACGGCGAAATCATGGGGGTCCGCCACAAGACCCTGGCGGTGGAAGGCGTGCAGTTCCACCCCGAATCGATCCTGACCGAACGTGGTCACGATTTGCTGAAGCGTTTCCTGGATGAGCATCGGCCGGCTTGATTTGCCTTTTTGGCAACTTATAATTGGACATATAAGTTAGTTCGAGGTCGCCATGGCTCAAGTCACTTTGTACCTGGATGAAGACACCGAGCGCCTGCTCAAGCAGTCGGCGCAGCGGGCTGGTTTGTCGCAAAGCCGATGGGTGGCCGAGGTCATCCGCCGTAGCGCCGCGCCCGAATGGCCGGCCTCCCTGCGCGAGGCGCTCGGCGGCTGGCGGGATTTCCCGGAGGCCGAAACCCTGCGTGACGGTATAGCGGCGGATGCGGAGCGGGTGTCGTTTTGATTTTCGCCCTCGACACCAACACCGTCGTTTATGCCTTCAAGGGCATCGGGCGAGCCAAGGATTCCTTGCTCGCCACGCCCCGCGATCAAGTGGCGTTGCCGGCGGTGGTGGCCTACGAAATCGAATACGGATTGGCACGCCAGCCGGAGGCGGGCCGCAAGCGTGCCCAATGGGAAGAATTCCTGGCGGCGGTCAAGGTGCTGCCCTTCGACAGCGAGGCAGCCCTGGCATCGGCGCAGATCCGCGCCGAGCTGGAAGCGGCGGGTCAGGGCATCGGTCCCCACGACGTCCTGATTGCCGGCACTGCAGTGGCCCATGGTGCCACCCTGGTTACGCACAACACCCGCGAGTTTGGCCGTATCGCCCGGCTCGCCCTGGTCGACTGGTTTTGAGGAGGAAGGCATGACCCCACAAGAAGCCCTGCAGCGCGTTATCGAGCACCGCGAAATCTTCCACGACGAAATGGTTTCCCTGATGGGGCAGATCATGGGCGGCGAGGTTTCGCCGGTGATGATCGCCGCCATCACCATCGGCCTGCGGGTCAAGAAGGAAACCATCGGCGAAATCGCCGCCGCCGCCTCGGTGATGCGCGAATTGTCGAGCAAGGTGGCGGTCGCCGACCCCAGCCGTCTGGTCGATACCTGCGGCACCGGCGGCGACGGCGCCCACACCTTCAACATCTCCACCGCCGCCATGTTTGTCGCCGCCGCGGCCGGGGCGCGGGTCGCCAAGCACGGCGGGCGCTCGGTTTCCAGCCAGTCGGGCAGCGCCGACGTGCTCGAGGCCCTGGGCGCCAACATCAGCCTCTCCCCCGAGCAGGTCGGCCGCTGCATCGATGAAGTCGGCATCGGCTTCATGTTCGCCCCCAGCCACCACGCGGCCATGAAGCACGCCGCGCCGGTGCGCCGCGAACTGGGGGTGCGCACCCTGTTCAACATTCTCGGTCCCCTGACCAACCCGGCCAATGCGCCGCAGCAGGTGATGGGCGTCTTCCACCCCGATCTGGTGGGCATCCAGGTCCGCGTCCTGCAGCGCCTGGGCAGCCAGCGGGCGCTTACCGTCTTCGGCCGCGAAGGCCTCGACGAAATCTCCATCTCCGGCCGCACCCTGGTGGGCGAGTTGAAGGACGGCCGGGTCAGCGAATACGAGGTGCACCCCGAGCAGTTCAACCTGCCGGTGCACGATCCCCGCGTGCTGCGGGTGGGCAGCGTCGAAGAATCGAAAGCCATGCTCCTGGGGGCGCTGGACAACAAGCTCGGCGCCGCCCGCGACATCGTGGCGCTAAACGCCGGCGCCAGCATCTACGTATGCGGCCTTGCCGAAACGCTGGCTGATGGCGTCGACAAGGCTTTCGAGACCATCGCCTCGGGAGCGGCCCGGGCCAAGGTCGAGCAATTTGTGGCGGCGACCAAGGGATTTGCGTGATCGAGGCGCTGTTTTGAAACGCAGAGACGCCGAGGCGCAGAGTATCAATGCGGTAACCGAAGCGATCATCGGAGCGGCGATCGAAGTACATAAGGCGCTCGGGCCGGGGCTTTTGGAATCGGCCTACGAGGCCTGCCTGTGCCACGAACTGGCGTTGCGCAAGCTCGCCTTTCGCCGCCAGGAACCGGTGCCGGTGATCTACAAGTCGGTTCGCCTCGATTGCGGCTATGTCTTGGATCTGCTGGTCGAGGATCGCGTGGTGGTTGAGTTGAAAGCCGTGGAATCCTTGCAACCGGTTCATGCGTCGCAACTGCTCACCTATCTGCGCCTACTCGATAAGCCCCTTGGCTTGCTGATAAATTTTCGTACTACCAAGCTCGTTGACGGAGTCAAACGTGTTGCCAACAACCTGTAATTCTCTGCGCCTCTGCGCCTCTGCGTTTGGATTGGCCCCATGAGTTCCGACATCCTCAACCAAATCCTCGCCACCAAACACCAGGAAGTCGCCGCCGCCCGGTCCGCCAGGCCGCTCGCTGCCGTCCGCGCCGAAGCCGAGGCCCAGCCGGCCCCCCGCGACTTCGTCGGCGCCATCCGGGCCAGGATCGCCGCCGGCCGGCCGGCGGTGATCGCCGAAATCAAGAAGGCCAGCCCCTCCAAGGGCGTCATCCGCCCCGATTTTCGCCCCGCCGAAATCGCCGCCAGCTACGAAAAGGCCGGCGCCGCCTGCCTCTCTGTCCTCACCGACCGGGACTACTTCCAGGGCGCCCCGGAATACCTCGTGGCCGCCCGCGCCGCCTGCGCGCTGCCCGTCCTGCGCAAGGACTTCATGGTCGATGCCTACCAGGTCTACGAAGCCCGGGCCATGGGCGCCGATTGCATCCTGCTCATCGCTGCCGCCCTCGACCTCCCGGCCATGCGGGAACTGGAGTCCCTCGCCCACGCCCTGGGCCTGGCGGTGCTGGTGGAAGTGCACAACGGCGCCGAACTCGACCTCGCCCTGCAACTGACCACCCCCCTGGTCGGCATCAACAACCGCAACCTGCGGACTTTCGAGGTTTCCCTCCAGACCACCCTCGACCTGCTCCCCCGCCTCCCGGCCGAACGCATCGTCGTCACAGAAAGCGGCATCCTGGCCCGCCCCGACGTCGCCCTGATGCGCCGCCACCGGGTCGACAGCTTCCTGGTCGGCGAAGCCTTCATGCGCGCTGCCGACCCCGGCCGCGAACTCGCCACCCTCTTTGCCTGAGCCGCCCGCCACCCGGGTGTTGCAACGGCACAACAAATTCGTCCCGGCGAGCGGCAAAAGGCAATCAGGAATTGCTTGCCAAGGGGTGGGGCGGCACAATGCTCCCAACTTCTCAATCCGAGAGGTAAAGCTAGCCATCCCCTACCAGGGAAGGCTAAAACTAACCACTAAGGAGTTTTCAATGCAAAAGAAACTGATCGCTCTGGCCATCGCTGGCTTCGCCGGCTCCGCCTTCGCCCAGTCCAACGTCACCGTCTACGGTGTCATGGACGCCACCTACGACTACATCGGCGCCTCCAAGAGCACCGCCGCCACCCAAGTCAAGAACGACGGCCGCGTTTCCGCCAACTCTTCCTACCTCGGCTTCAAGGGTGTCGAAGACCTGGGCAACGGCCTGAAGGCCGTGTTCCAGACCGAAGGCGGCCTGAGCAACGACAGCGCCGGTTCCTGGGGTGGCTCTAACCGCGACACCTTCGTCGGCCTGACCGGCGGTTTCGGCAGCGTCCTGCTCGGCAACTTCACTGGCCCCGCCCGTTTGATCGGTGCGAAGGTTGACGTCAACTCCGGTGCTACCGGCATTGGTTTCCAAGGCGCTATTTATGGCCGTGGCACCACCACTTCGGGCGCTTCCTCCGGTACCCGTACTGGTTTCGACGATCGCACCGCCAACGCCGTTGCCTATTCGTCTCCGAATTTCTCCGGTTTTAGCGCCCAGGCCGTTTGGGGCGCTGGTTCCGAAGCTAAGGACTCGACCACCCGTACCGATAACGTTTTCGCTCTCGGCCTGAACTACGAGAACGGCCCCTTCTACGCCGCTTATGCCTATACCCTGAACGATGCCAAGACTGCCGGCGCCAACTCTGATGCGCGCAGCCACCGTCTGGGCGGTGTCTACAAGGGCGGCTGGGGCCAGGTTGGCGTGCTGTGGGACAGCACCGACACCAACACCAGCACCAGCGGGAACAAGCGTAACGCTTACCTGCTGAACGGTAAGGTCAATGTCGGAGCTGGCGCCATCATCGCCGGCTGGGCCAAAGCCAACAAGCTGGACGGCGTTGCTAATACCGGTGCTTCGCACTACTTCGTGGGTTACGAGCACAGCCTGTCCAAGCGCACCATCCTCAAGGCTGTCTACGCTGCTGTGAAGAACCAGTCCGCTGCCAACTACAACTTCTACAACGGCGCCACTGGCGAAGTTAATGGTACCGTTGATGGCAACGACCCGAAGGGTCTGCAAGTTGGCATTCGCCACTCCTTCTAATTTGGCCTAGCCAATTGGAACGTAAAACGGGCGCTTCGGCGCCCGTTTTTTTTCACCTCGCGTCGTCGTATCAAGACCCTGCGAGTCTTTCGCCCTGCCGCGGCCAAGCGCTCAAGATTGCTCACGGAGTAGCTTCGTCGACCGGGCATGGCCTGTTTCGCTGCGGCCGGGAACGGATTGAGCCGCAGAGGCGCAGAACAAGACAATAGTTCGCAGCGTACCAGCAGCGTACCAGGGTCACAGCAGCGTACCAGCAGCAGCGTACCAGGGTCACAGCAGCGTACCAGGGTCAGGTCTTGCGCCAACGTGTAGCAGGGTCAAACGTGTAGCAGGGTCAGGTCTTGCACCAACACATCACGCAGCCAAATTTCAGCTAGACCGCGGCCCTGCCGTTAGCGATTCAAGCGCCAGCGATTTGCTTGCCGGCCTCGAGCAACTCGGGGCCGTAGGTTTTGGCAATCAAGTCGAACATCTGGGCGGTTTGTTCGGGGAGATAATCGTGAACGATGCGGTTTCTGATGTTGCGCATTTCGAGCCAAAGTGAGGCTGAACCGACCAGCCGCAATTTTTCCATGCGGTTGAGGAGGTTGCGCGGGGTGTCGGATTGTTCGGCGAATTCAGCCAGCTCGTGGCTGCGGAAATAACGCAGGCAGCATTCGACGGCGCGGACAAAGCGGTCCGCCAGGGCGTCGTAGGGTTCGGGGGCTTTGGGGGTGTAGTTGATCCTGGGGTCAAAGGCCTGGGAATCGGCGAGGGAGGCGACGAGGGAGGCGGTGACCCGGTCGATGGCGCGGCGCGCCTTGTCGCGGTTACCGGCGGCCAGGCGTTCAAGATCGGTCATAGCACAATAGCCCCGTCGAGCGGGCAATGCGATGAGGCAGTGTTTCGCAGCCACCGGGATGGGCGATCAGGATGTCGATTTTCTGGTCCCCCAGGGCTTCCTGCCGTTCGGTTTCGAGGACGATGGAGGCGGGCAAGTCCTGTTCGACGGGCTAGCCGCAGTCGATCAGGAGGTCGATGTCGCCGCCACGGGCGTTGTCGTCGGTGCGCGAGCCGGAAAGCCAGGCGCGGGCGGAAGGGCCGAAGCATTGGGCGACGGCCTCGCGGATGAGCCGTCGCTCCTGCGGGGCTGGGCGCATAAGGCTGGAAGGCGATCCAGGGCCTGCACGGCCTGATTCCAGCGTATCACCCGGTGCGGTGGCCGGGAAAACGGATTTAAACGCAGAGGCGCAGAGGGCGCGGAGAAAGACATCGGTTTGAAACCGCTTCCTTGGCGAACCGCTCGTGGACTGCGCAAGCCGCCCGGCCTGGCTTTTTCTCTGCGCCTCCGCGCCGCTGCGTTTAAATCTTGCCTCCCGATCTCACCCCACCAGGATCAGATTGTCCCGATGGATGAGCTCCGGTTCGTCCACATACCCCAGGATGCTCTCGATTTCGAGGCTCGGTTTGCGGGCGATGAGGCGGGATTCGCCGCTGCCGTAGTTGCTGAGGCCGCGGGCGATTTCCTTGCCGTCGGGGGCGATGCAGGCGACGGCGGCGCCCCGTTCGAAATCGCCTTCGGCGGCGAGGACGCCGATGGGCAGAAGGCTCTTGCCGGCGCGCAGGGCGGCCACGGCGCCGGCGTCGAGGATCAGGCGGCCGGCGGTCTGCAGGTGGTCGGCCAGCCACTGTTTGCGGGCGGCCAGGGGCTGGGTTTGCGAAACGAGCAGGGTGCCGACCGCTTCGCCGGCCGCCAGGCGGATTACGGCATCGGTCTCGCGGCCGCTGGCGATGGCGGTGTGGGCGCCGCTGCGGGCGGCCCTTTTGGCAGCCAGCACCTTGGTAATCATGCCGCCTTTGCCGATCGACGTGCCGGCGCCCCCGGCCATGCCCTCCAGGGCTTCGTCGCCGGCCCTGGCTTCGCGGATGAGGGTGGCGCCGGGATCCTGGCGCGGGTCGGCGGTGAAGAGGCCGGGCTGGTCGGTGAGGATGATGAGGGCCTCGGCTTCGATCAGGTTGGCGACCAGGGCGCCGAGGGTGTCGTTGTCGCCGAACTTGATTTCGTCGGTGACCACCGTGTCGTTTTCGTTGATGATCGGTACGACGCCCAGTTCGAGCAGGGTGGTGAGGGTCGAGCGGGCGTTGAGGTAGCGCTTGCGGTCGGCCAGGTCGTCGTGGGTGAGGAGGATTTGCGCCGTATGCAGGCCGTGCCGGCTGAAGGCGCCTTCGTAGACCTGGGCCAGGCCCATCTGGCCGATGGCGGCGGCGGCCTGCAGTTCATGCACCGAGTGGGGGCGTTTGACCCAGCCCAGGCGCTGCATGCCGCAGGCGATGGCGCCCGAAGAGACGAGGACGACTTCCTTGCTCTGGCGGCGCAGGTGGGCGATCTGGCGGGCCCAGTCGTTGATGGCGGCGAGGTCGAGGCCGGCGCCGTTGTTGGTGACGAGGGCGGAGCCGACCTTGACGACGAGGCGGCGGGCGGAGGCGAGGCGGGTGTGGCTCATGCTTGATCGTCGATTTCCGGATTATCGTCGGTCGTTGCCGGTTCATCGGCAGGAAGCGGCGGCGGCGCGATCCTCTCCAGGAGTTCGTGCACGGCGTAGATGAGGGGCTTGGTGCCTTCGCCACTGATGGCGGCGATGGGGAAATGGGGGCCGTCGTACTTGGAGGCCTTCTTGTAGGCCTTGAGGAAATCCTTGATGCGCTTTTCCCGCTCGTCCTCGGGAATGAGGTCGAGTTTGTTGAGGACCAGCCAGCGGGGCTTGGCGGCCAGGCTGGGGTCGTGTTTGGCGAGTTCGCCGACGATGGCGACGGCGTCGTGGATCGGGTCGGCGTCGGGGTCCAGGGGGGCGATGTCGACGATGTGCAGCAAGAGGCGGGTGCGCTGCAGGTGCTTCAGAAAGCGGATGCCGAGGCCGGCGCCGTCGGCGGCGCCCTCGATGAGGCCGGGAACGTCGGCGACGACGAAGCTCTTGTTGGCGTCCACCCGGACGACCCCGAGGTTGGGGTGCATGGTGGTGAAGGGGTAGTCGGCCACCTTGGGGCGGGCGGCGGAAATGGCGCGGATGAGGGTGCTCTTGCCGGCGTTGGGCAGGCCGAGGAGGCCGACGTCGGCCAGCACGCGCAGTTCGAGCTTGAGTTCGAGCTCCTCGCCGGCTTCGCCCTTGGTGCACTTGCGCGGCGAGCGGTTGGTCGAGGACTTGAAATGGATGTTGCCGAGGCCGCCCTTGCCGCCCCGGGCGATCATCACCTGCTTGTCGTGGACGTCGAGGTCGGCGATGACCTCGTCGCTGTTGAGGTCGGAAATCACCGTGCCCACCGGCATGCGCAGCACGATGTCGTCGCCGCCGGCGCCGTAGCAGTCCGAGCCGCGGCCGTTCTCGCCGCGCTGGGCGAGGAATTTGCGGGTATAGCGGTAATCGACCAGGGTGTTGATGTTGCGGTCGGCGATGACGTAGATGCTGCCGCCCTTGCCACCGTCGCCGCCATCGGGGCCGCCCATGGGGATGTATTTCTCGCGGCGGAAGGTGGCCACGCCGTTGCCGCCGTCGCCGGCTTTGACGTAGATTTTCGCTTCGTCGATGAATTTCATGGGGGATTCCTGCGCCAGGGGCTAGTCATTCCGATGCGCATTCGCTGCGAGACGCGAAGACAAGCCGAAGACAGTGCTGTTGCACGGCGAGGCGCAGTCGACAAAGTATCGCAGCGAATGCGCATCGGAATAAACAAAAAAGCCCTATCCGGCGGATAGGGCTTTCGGGTTCCGCCGATTGCCTTATTCGGCAGCCGGGACGATGGTCACGGTGCGGCGGTTCTTGGCGCCCTTGACGCTGAACTGGACGGTGCCGTCCTTCAGCGCGAAGAGGGTGTGGTCCTTGCCGCAGCCGACGTTTTCGCCGGGGTGGAATTCGGTGCCGCGCTGGCGAACGATGATGTTGCCGGCGAGAACGAACTGACCGCCGTAGCGCTTGACGCCCAGGCGTTTGGATTCTGAGTCGCGACCGTTACGGGAACTGCCGCCTGCCTTTTTGTGTGCCATGTGTGTGCTCCTTGCTCTCTACTCAGGCGGCGATCGTTTCGATGCGCAGCTCGGTATAGTTCTGGCGATGCCCCTGGTGCTTCTGGTAGTGCTTGCGACGGCGCATCTTGAAGATCTTGACCTTGTCGTGGCGGCCGTGGGAAACCACGGTGGCCTTGACGGAAGCCCCAGCGACGAG
>SSSZ01000113.1 GCA_009469675.1 Azonexaceae bacterium
CCTTGAAGAAGCTGTTGTGGCCGTAGGCGGCGTGGGCGATCACCAGGCCCTGCATGGTCAGAGTGTTCTCTTCCATGAGGTAGGCAATGCACGGGTCCGAATTGATGACGATCTCGTAGGCCAGGCCCATCTGGCCGCGCTTGTAGTTGCGCTCGGTGGCGATGAATTCCTTGCCGTAGCTCCAGTGCCGGTAGTTCACCGGCATGCCCACGGAGGCGTAGGCGTCCATCATCTGCTCGGCGGTGATGATTTCCAGCTGGTTGGCATAGGTGTCCAGGCCGTAGCGCTCGGCGGTCTGGCGGATCACCTCGTGGTACTCGTGGATCAGCTCGAAGGTCCAGTCGCTGGGAGCGGGCAGGGGGTGGTCCGGTCGTTTCTCGAGGGGTTTCATCTGACGCAGGGGAGGCGGGGAGCGGCGGCCACCCCATTCATGGCGGTTGGCCGCCAGGCCGGTGCTGCGGCGGTTTTCAAGATCGGGAGAGCGGTTCATGCGGAGGCTCCTTCCTTCTTGAACAGGTCGCGGAAGACCGGGTAGATCTGGTTCACCTCCACGGCCTTGCGCATTGCGAACTGCGGCACCTCGTCGGCCAGCTTGGCGTATTCCTCCCAGAGGTTCTGTTCGGCCTCCGCCACCTGCACATAGGCGAAGTAGCGGCACAGGGGCAGGATCTTGTCGGTGAGCAGTTCGCGGCAACGGCCGCTGTCGTGGTGCCAGTTGTCGCCATCGCTGGCCTGGGCGCCGTAGATGTTCCATTCAGAGGGCGAGTAGCGCTCGCGGATGATCTGCTCCATCAGCACCAGGGCCGAGGACACCACGGTGCCGCCGGTCTCGGTGGCGTGGAAGAAGTTCTGCTCATCCACCTCCTGGGCCTGCGTGTGATGGCGGATGAAGACCACCTCGATCTTCTCGTAGTGCCGCGTGAGGAAGAGGTAGAGCAGGATGAAGAAGCGCTTGGCCAGGTCCTTGCGGGCCTCGTCCATGGAGCCGGAGACGTCCATCAGGCAGAACATCACGGCGCGCGTGGTGGGCACCGGCACCTTGACCCGCGAGCGGAAGCGCAGGTCGATGGGGTCGAGGAAGGGGATGGCCTCGATGCGCCCCTTGAGATGGGCGATGCGGGCCTCGGTGTCCTCGATCAGCGGCTTGTTCTCGGGATGTTCGGGCAGCTCGCGCAGCAGCAGGGCCAGGCGTTCCTCCAGCTCATGCAGCTCGCGCCGCTTGCCCATGCCCAGCGCGATGCGACGGCCCAGGGCGCCCCGCATGGAGCGCACCACGTGCAGGTTGGTGGGCGTGCCGTCGCTGGTGAAGCCGGCGCGGTGGCTCTTCCATTCCGGCGTCTCGGCCAGGGTGGTGCGGGCCATATTGGGCAGGGCCAGGTCGTCGAAGAAGACCTGCATGAACTCTTCCTTGCTGAGGTGGAAGACGAAGTCGTCCTCGCCCTCGCCGGAGTCGCTGGCCTGGCTGCCCTGGCCCTGGCCCTGCCCGCCCTGGGGCTTGGGCACGCGGTCGCCCTTGACGTGGTCCCGGTTGCCGGGCCTCACCACCTCGCGGGTACCGCCCTCGCCATGGCCGAAGACGGGTTCGCTGAGGTCCTTCTTGGGGATGTGCACCTCTTCGCCGCGCTCCATGTCCCGGATGCCACGCCCGTCCACCGCCCGCCGCACCGCCTCGCGGATCTGGTCCTTGTGTCGACGCAGAAACCGCTCGCGATTGCCGATGGACTTGTTCTTGCCCGAAAGCCGTCGATCGATGATCTGCTGCAGCATGTGCTGTCCTTCTGTAGCCCGCTCCACCCGGCTTTCCCGAGCGGGGCCCGCGGATCCGGCTTGGCCGGGCCGTCGGGCCCGCCCCCTCGAGGGGGCGCGCGAAGCGCGTAGGGGGTGGTCCGGTCAGCTACTCTTGCGCACGCGCAGGTACCACTCGCAGAGCAAGCGCACCTGCTTGGCCGTATAGCCCTTGTCGACCATGCGCTGCACGAAGTTCTCGTGCTTCTTGGCCTCCTCGGCACTGGCCTTGGCGTTGAAGCTGATCACGGGCAGCAGCTCCTCGGTGTTGGAGAACATCTTCTTCTCGATCACCGTGCGCAGCTTCTCGTAGCTGGTCCAGGCCGGGTTCTTGCCGGCGTTGTTGGCGCGGGCCCGCAGCACGAAGTTGACGATCTCGTTGCGGAAGTCCTTGGGGTTGGCAATGCCGGCGGGCTTTTCGATCTTTTCCAGCTCGGCATTGAGCGCCGCACGATCAAAGTTCTCACCCGTGTCGGTGTCGCGGTATTCCTGATCCTGAATCCAGTAATCGGCATACGTCACATACCGGTCAAAGATGTTCTGACCGTATTCGGAATAGCTCTCCAGGTAGGCGGTCTGGATTTCCTTGCCGATGAACTCGGCGTAGCGCGGGCTCAAAAACTCCTTTAAGAAGCGTAGGTAGCGTTCTTCCACCTCGGGGGGGTACTGTTCCTGCTCGATCTGCTGCTCCAGCACGTACATCAGGTGCACCGGGTTGGCGGCGATCTCCCGGTGGTCGAAGTTGAACACCTTGGAGAGAATCTTGAAGGCGAAGCGGGTCGATAGCCCGGTCATCCCCTCGTCCACCCCGGCGAAATCGCGGTATTCCTGGTAGCTCTTGGCCTTGGGGTCGGTGTCCTTGAGGTTCTCCCCGTCGTAGACCCGCATCTTGCTGTAGATGCTCGAATTCTCCGGTTCCTTCAGGCGTGACAGGGCCGAGAACTGGGCCATCATGCGCAGGGTGTCGGGGGCGCAGGGGGCCGCGGCTAGGGACGAATTGGCCAAAAGTTTCTCGTAGATGTGGATCTCGTCGGCGACCCGCAGGCAGTAGGGCACCTTGACGATGTAGATACGGTCGAGGAAGGCCTCGTTATTGCGGTTGTTCTTGAAGGCCTGCCATTCCGCCTCGTTGGAGTGGGCCAGGATGAGGCCGTCGAAGGGGATGGCGCCGAAACCCTCAGTGCCCTTGTAGTTCTGCTCCTGGGTGGCGGTCAGCAGGGGGTGAAGTACCTTGATGGGCGCCTTGAACATCTCGACGAATTCCAGGATGCCCCGGTTGGCGAGGCACAGGCCGCCGGAGTAGGAATAGGCGTCGGGGTCGTTTTGGGAATAGGTCTCGAGCTTCCGGATGTCGATCTTGCCGACCAGGCTGGAGATATCCTGGTTGTTCTCGTCCCCCGGTTCGGTCTTGGAGACGGCGATCTGGGAGAGCACCGAAGGCCGCAGCTTGACCACCCGGAACTTGGTGATGTCGCCGCCGAATTCCTGCAGGCGCTTCACTGCCCAGGGGCTCATGATGGTTCCCAGGTAGCGCTGCGGGATGCCGTAGTCTTCCTCGAGGATCGGCCCGTCCTCGGCGACGTTGAACAGCCCGAGCGGCGATTCGTGCACCGGCGAACCCTTGATGGCGTAGAAGGGCACTTTTTCCATCAGGTACTTGAGCCGCTCGGCCAGGGACGATTTGCCGCCGCCCACCGGCCCCAGCAGGTAGAGGATCTGCTTCTTCTCCTCCAAGCCCTGGGCGGCGTGGCGGAAGTAGGAGACGATGTGCTCGATGACCTCCTCCATCCCGTAGAACTCCCGGAAGGCGGGGTAGAGCTTCATCATCTTGTTGGCGAAGATGCGGGAGAGCCGCGAGTCGAGCCGGGTATCGACCAGTTCGGGTTCGCCGATGGCGATGAGCATGCGCTCCGCCACGCTGGCGTAGGCCGTCCTGTCGCTCTTGCAAAGTTCCAGGTACTCCTGGACCGACATTTCCTCTTCCTGCAGGGCCTCGTAGCGGCTCTGGTAGCGGGCGAAGATCGACATGGCTGACTCCTTCCTGGCGGTTGTTGTCCTCTCGGCGGCTTGCTCTCTTTTGAATCCTGATCCTATTAACGGTTCAACCCGGATTGCGGTTTAGCGGTTTGGCCTACTCTACGCTGCCGGCGCCAGAGAAAGACGGAAATCCTTCACGCTGCCCGCGCTACGACCGGCGGCGGGATCGGCCGGCGGTCGCCGCCTTCCAGGCCGACTTTGCTCCTATTGACCATAGGCCCCGGCGCCGGTTCGGTCAACGCCGCCGGACGGTCGATTCCGCGGCCTGGGCGGTCGCCGCCCCGGTCAGCGCGGCGGGTGCTTGTGCAGGTGTTCAGCGTGGTGGGTTTCGGCGGCGGCCCGGTGGTGCAGCGCGGCATGCAGGTCTTCCTGCGGTATCGGGCGGCCCACCCATTGGGGCAGGAGGGAGCCGGCGATCATGCCGAGCATGCTCACTCCCAGGCCGATGAGCTGGGGCGGCACGGCCTGGCCGATGCCGACCAGGGCGTAGGCGTAGTCGCCGTTGGCGACGGTACCGGTCCCGCCGGCGCCGCTTACCAGCACCTCGATGAGAAGCCACGAAGTCAAGCCGCCGACAATGGCGGCGAGGGAACCCTGGGTCGTGGCGCGCTTCCAGAAGGCACCGAAGAAAAGCGGCACGAAGGCGCCGGCCAGGGTGACCTTGTAGGCGTTTTCCACCATCTTGAAGATCGAGGCGTTGGACCACAGGGCGAAGGAGAGCACGATACAGGCGAAAACGACGATGGAGGCGCGCATCACCCACATGAACTGGCGGTCCGCCATGCCCGGGAAGAAGCCCCGCACGATGTTTTCGGAAAAGGCCACCGACGGCGCCAGGAGCGTCGCCGACGAGCAGCTCATGATGGCCGCCAGCACGGCGCCGAAGAAGATGGCCTGGGCGAAGACCGGGGTGTGCTGGAGGACCAGGGTGGGGAGCACCAGTTGCGAATCGGTTTCCAGCAGGCCCTTGAAAAGTCCGGGGTCGATGAGGGTGGCCGAATAGGCGATGAACATCGGCACGAAAGTGAAGCAGAAATAGATCGATCCGCCCAGGATCGACCCCCAGACGGCGATTCGGGCGCTTTTCGCCGAGGTGATGCGCTGGAAGACGTCCTGCTGCGGGATCGACCCCAGCATCATGGTCACCCAGGCGCCGATGAAGGTCAGCCACTGCCAGGGATCGGGGGGGGGAAAGAAATCGAGCTTGCCCGCCGCCGAGGCGTGGTCGATCACCGGCGCGACCCCGCCGGTCATGCCGGAAACCAGGTGGCCGATGTACAGCATCCCGCCCATGATGACTCCCATCTGGACGAAATCGAGGATCGCCACCGACAGCATGCCGCCCAGGGTGGTGTAGGTCAGGACGATGGCGGCCCCCAGGATCATTCCCGCCGTCTGCGATACGGCGCCGTCGGTGACGACCGAAAAGACCAGCCCGAGGGCCTTGATCTGGGCCGAAACCCAGCCCAGGTAGGAGGCGACGATGCACAGGGTGGTCAATACCTCGACGGTGCGGTTGTAGCGCAGGCGGTAGTAGTCGCCCAGGGTGAGGATGTTGAACTTGTAGAGCTGGGTGGAAAAAAAGAAGCCCGCGATGATGAGGCAGAGCGACGAACCGAAGGGGTCCGCCACGACGCCGCGCAGCCCTTCCTTGACGAAGGTGGCGGAAACCCCGAACACCGCCTCGGCGCCGAACCAGGTGGCGAATACCGTGGCGGTGACGACGGGCAGCGGCAGGTGGCGGCCGGCGACGGCGAAATCCTTGGCGCTATGGACGCGGGTGGCGGCATAAAGGCCGATGCCGATGGAGACGACGAGATAGAGAACGACGAACCAGATGAGCATGATGCCGCGCCAGCCGGAAAAGAAGTGAAGGCCCGAATTATACGGTTTTGCGCCGCCGCGGGAACCGCCGCCGGGCAGGAAAACACAGGGGATTCAAATGCTTGTCCGGGACTTGCCGGCGGCCGCGCCGAGCCGCGGTTCGGCCCCGCGTCGGCGGGGCGGCGGCCTCGATGGGCCGGCGGGCGGCGATCGGCGGAGTGGACCCCCGCACCCGCGGCGCCCCCGCCGGCGGATCCGAAAAATCCTATTTCCCTATAACAATCAGGGCTTTTGCCTGGCCAGCGGCACCCAACCTGGCACACAACCTGCTGTTCGGCTGTTTCATCGTCATCCGCAACACGAACCGGGGGGGTCATCGTGAACCAGCTCATCCATTTCGGCCTTGCCGCCGCCGTTGGCCTCGCCGCGCCCGCCTACGCCGTCGACGAGGCCGCCGCCGAAGCGCTGGCCCGCAAGAGCGGCTGCTTCAAGTGCCACGCCATCGACAAGAAGAAAGACGGCCCACCGTACAAGGAAATCGCCGGCAAATACAAGGGCAAGGCCGACGCCGAGCAAAAACTCACCACCCACGTGACGACGGCGCCCAAGGTCAAGATCGACGGCAAGGAAGAAGAACACGAGCAATTGAAGAGCAAGGATCCGGCGGACGTCAAAAACGTCGTCCAGTGGATTCTCAGTCGTTGAAAAAGACGTTTCGGGGGTCTACACAATGGTAAAAAATCAGGGGATCGGGGGACTGGATTTCCCACGGTTGAGAACAATAATCATGTCGGGGTTCGGCAGAGTCGCCGTCGTCGTCGCCCTCGTTATCGGAATGGCATGGGGTCAAACGGCTCTAGCGGCCGATGCCAAGGCCGACGGCAAAAAAGGCATCGTCCTGGAAGGCGACGCCAAATGCACCCGTTGCCACGATGAGAATGAATCGAACCCCGTTCTCAGCATCGGGAAGACCCGCCACGGCACCCGGGTCGATGGGCGCCTGCCCAGTTGCGCCGGCTGCCACGGCGAAAGCGAGACCCACATCAACAAGCCCGAGGGCGTGAAAATCCGGCCCCAGCCGACCTTCCCCTTCGGCAAGTCGACCCTCAACGACATCAACGGTCACAACCAGGTCTGCAACAACTGCCACAAGGGTGGCAAGTTCATCCACTGGCCGAGCAGCACTCACGCCGCCCGCGACGTGCCGTGCACCTCCTGCCACCAGTTGCATGCCGAACACGACAAGGTGCGCGACCGCCTGACCCAGCCCGAAGTCTGTTTCAGCTGCCACAAGGAACAGCGGGTTCTGGTGAACAAGCCCTCCCACCATCCCATCGTCGAAGGCAAGGTGGTCTGCTCCGACTGCCATGCCTCCCACGGTTCCGCCGGCCCCAAGCTGATGCAGAGAAAGAGCGTGGCCGACACCTGCTTCCAGTGCCACATGGAAAAGCGTGGCCCCTTCGTCCGCAAGCACGAACCCGCCGAGGACTGCACCATCTGCCACAACCCCCACGGTTCGGCCATCGACAACCTGTTGAAGACCAGGCCGCCTTTCCTCTGCCAGCAATGCCACGAACCGCAGACCCACCAGGGCGGAATTCCCGGCTTCACCGCCGGCACGGGCACTGCCTCCAAGGGCAAGGGCATCACCATGGGGCGGGCGTGCCTCAATTGCCACACCAATATCCACGGCACCAACAATCCGGCCAACGTGGGCAACGAGCGGACTTTCCGCCGCTGATCGAGGGGGATGACGATGATTCAGCAAATCCGGAAATCGGGCCATGGCGTCGCCCCGAAGGTCGCCTGCCTGGCCCTCGCCGCCGCCTTCGCCGCCCAGGCCTGGGCCGACGATGAAGATGAATTCGTGGCCCGCCTGACCAAACCGGAAAGCACGATTACCCTGGGGGTTGGCCACGTCAGCGGCGACAACCAGCGGTTCGGCGTCTACAACGGTCTCAACCGCGAGGGAACGGTCGGCATCGGTGCCTTTTCCCTGGTCAAGCGCGACGACGCCAGCGGCACCTGGTTCCGGGCCGAGGGCCGCAACCTCGGGCGGGAGCAGGCGGAAGTGCGCCTCGAACACGAGCGTCAGGGCCATTGGCGCTATTTCGTCGAAGTCGACCAGATGACCCGGGCGGCGCCCTACGACGTCTATAGCCGGCTCCAGGGCGTGGGCGGCAACAGCCTGTCGTATCCCGCCACCGCCGGCGCCCAGACCCGGGCCACCACGCTGCTGCCGGAATTCAAGACCGAGCGTGTCGCTTCCCGGCTGGGTCTGACCCACCTGTTTACCCCGGAACTCGAGATCAAGCTGCTCTTCCAGAACGTGGAAAAGAAAGGTGAGCGCCTGTTCGGCCGCGGCACGCCGTCGGTGCAGGAATTCCTCGCCGAGCCGATCAATTCGATCACCCGCCAGTTCGACCTCGTCCTCAACTACACCGGCGACAAGCTGCAGCTTTCCGGGGCCTATTACGGCTCCTGGTATCTCAACGCCGACAACCAGCTCAACGTCAGCGGCGGCGATACGGCGCTGCGAACCGCCGCCGGCCCCAACCTGCCCTTCTCCGTCATCGCCCTGCCGCCGGACAATTTTGCCCACCAGTTCGACCTTACCGGCGGCTACCAATTTACCGACACGACCCGGGGCAACTTCACCCTCGCCTATACCCAGGCCCGGCAGATCGACAGCTTTCCGGCGGTGCCGGCGCCGACGGCGGGCGCCTTGCCGACGGGCGGCCTCAACCGCTCACCGCCGCCGTCGACGTCGGGGCCGACGCCGTGGTTTCCCGCGACAAGAGCGTCTACAACCTGGGCGGCGCCGCCACCTCCCTTCCCGACATCAAGTACGACCAGACCACCCTCAAGTTCTTCGGCCGCTACGCCCTCGACAAGGACACCAGCCTGCGCCTGGACTACATCTTTGACCACCGGAAGAACAACGACTGGACCTGGAACGGCACGCCGGCCTCCGGCCCCTACCTGTACACCGACGGCACCACCCTCTTCCAGCGCCCCGAAGACAAGGTGCACTTCTTCGGCGTCTCGGTGAGCTACACCTTCCGCTGATGGTTCGAGGCCCGATCGCATGTTCGTTCGCTTCTACCGGGAAAGGATCTGGCCCATGCTAGCCCCCTTGTACAACTACAAGATCTGGCTGCGGCTGGTGGTTTCCATGGTGCTCATGCTCTGCCTTGCCTGGGGCGGCATGATCGCCTGGACCGTATACCAGCAGCGCGAACTGGCTCTGAAACAGGCCCACGACCTGGCCCACAGCGTCAACCAGATGACCATGGCCAACCTGCTCTTCATGAAGGTCACCAAAACCATCAAGAAGCGCAACGTCTACTACGACCACCCGCTCCCTGGGAACCGAATCCAACCACGTCCGCGACGCCATCAAGAGCGGCCTTGCCGTTCTTGCGGCGAGCCACGAATCGATGGCCGAAGTGGCCGGCGTCCTCGGCCTCCTGGCCTACAGCGCCAGCCAGCAACTCGGCCCCTTCGGCGCCCGGGTTCCCGACGCCTGGGAAGACCGCCTCGTCGCCATCCACACCTGGCTCGGCCACGCCACCGCCGTCCTCGTCACCGGCCATCTGGCCGGCGTCCTCTGGGCGGCCCGCCTGCACCGGGAAAACTACGTTCTTGCCATGATTACCGGCATCCGCCGCATTCCTCGCGCCGTGGAAATCCCCGCCGGCGTCCTCCGCCCCATTCCGCGACAGGAAGGCAACACCCTCCGGCAGCGCGTGTACGCCTGGCTCAATTATCGGCGGCCGGTGCTCGGTTCGGTTCTTCTCATGCTCGTCATCGCCGGTGCGGCGATGCTGCCCCTCATTGAGGCCTTGGTTCGGCTCAACCGGCTACTGCCAGCCTACTGAGCGTTGCCGGCGGGGAGGTGCTCAGGGTTTGGCCGGTCGCCGGTGGGGGGCGCCGGCGACGAAGGAGCGGTGGATCACCAGGCCGCAAAGGATTGCGACAACGGCGCCGAGGAAAAGCACCAGGGTGGCGTCGAAGCGGCTTTCGGCGTTGTCCACCAAAACCGAGGGCAGGCTGACAAAAAAGGCCATGATGGCGAGAAAAATCGCCAGCAGCCGGTGGGATTCGCGATTGGCCCGCCGCACCCGGGTGCGCTGGCGCGACATCAGGAAGAGAAAAGCGGCCGCCAGCATCAGCAGCAATTGCGCCACGATGAAAAAGCCTGCTACCGCGTCCATGTCGTTTCCAACCCCTGTTTTTTTCCCGGCGGCTGCCGGGATCGCACAAAAACATCCAACCTCGGCCATGATAGGTCGCGGGGGTGGGGGGCGACTTGCGAAATATTACCGGTTGGGCAAATAAACCGCGGTGCCGAGGCCGTCAAGGCGAAAATACGACGGCCCGCTCAGGCAGGGTAAAACATAGGCGAGCTTCTTCTCGGTGATGAGGTGGAGGAGGTAGGCCTGGATGGCGGTGGCGTCGAGCTGGTCCGGGGAGCGCCTGGTGTGGCGGGCCAGTGCCGTCACGCAGGCCAGGTAGGTCTGCCGCGTGCGCTCGGCAAAGCCCCGCAGAACCATGGCGTCGTCCATCCGTTGTCTGAGTTCGGTCATGTCGCTCTCCTTGTCGATTCGGGAACATTCCCAAATCACAGGATGGAACAACGGGGCCGCCTCAGAGATGCCAATTGCAGTACGGGTGCCACACCACCGCGTCAGCGGTTTAGTTCAACGTGGAGCTAACCGGCGCTGCGCGGCCCTATCGCGCAGCGTCCAGCGACCGAAGGGAGCACGGTTGAGCGCAAGGTTGAACGAAGCCGCTACGCGGAGAAGTCGCCCGGCTGCTGGCCCCGAATTATTCTGCATGTCGGTTCCTTCGTTGTGAAGGGACCGATTCTGCGATATTTCAAAAGGATAAGCCAGCATGCCAAACAATTTTCCGGCGCCCTTTGCCCGGCAGTACGACAGCCATCTCAAACACCTGAAGTTAAAGGGCCTCGCGACGGCTGGAACTGCATCCACACATCCACCTGGCGATGCCGGCGGCAACCCTCGACGCCCGGCAGCGGCACTGGCGGACGAAGACCGGCTACCTCTTCAACCACCAAGCGCTGGCCAAGGTCTTTCGCGGCAAGCTGCTTGCTGCGCTCAAGGCCGCAGGGCAAACGCTGCCCGCCCAACTGCCGGTGAAATGGGTCGTCGACTGCAAAAGTGTCGGCGATGGCGAGAAAGCGCTGATCTATCTTGGCCGCTACCTCTATCGCGGCGTGCTGCGCGAGGACGACATTCTCAGCAGTGCTGGCGGGCAAATCCGTTTCCGTTACCGCGACAGCCAGAGCGGAAAGATGCAGGAGCGCAGCCTCCCCGGTGCAGACTTCCTGCGCCTGATCCTGCAACACGTCCTGCCCAAAGGTTTCCGGCGTGCGCGCAATTACGGCTTTCTGCACCCGAACAAGAAAGGCCTGATCGCCTTGCTGCACATCGTGCTGCGAGTCAAACCACGCATA
>SSSZ01000114.1 GCA_009469675.1 Azonexaceae bacterium
GACCGCTGTCAGCGACCGGCGTGTCGGTTCCAATGCGCACCGTGATCGCCGGCAATTCCTGCTCGTCGTCGCTGAGCGAGAGCGCGCGGTGCCGGTAGACGCTGGCACTCGTCGCCTGCGCCGCAATCAGCGTCTTGGCGGCGTTGATGACCTGCAAGGCGCGGTGCATGTCATTCCCTGAGAATGAGCGTCGTCATGCCCGTGCCATCCGGTTCGGCACGCGCGATGCGGTAATCAGCGCCGTTCACCGTAACCGACGTGTCCTTGCGCAGCGACTCAACGTCGCATGTTCGGCATGTCAGGCGCGGCCCGCGTTCTTCGACGTCGAGATCGGCAGCAGAAACGCCGAGATATCCGTTGTCGAAGATCGCCCAGAACTCGCCGCTGTCGTGGTGCACGCACTGACCGCCCAGAGACTTGATCGCCTCCAGGCGGTCTGCGTCCGTGTCCATCGTCAGACGTACTTCGGCCGCGAAAGCAATGTAGCGGCTACAAGCGATGGCCCCGTGGTGATCGTTCCGACCACTCGCACCCATCCGGCGATGGCGTTCGCACTCACGGTGCGCTTTTCTGTCTGCGGATCGTTCGCCGTGGTGACGACCGTGAATGCGCCCTCGTTCGGCGTAATGGCCGCAGCGCCAGTGCCAGACCCATCGCTCGCATGCTCGATGGTCCAGACGATCTGTCCGGCCGTAACAACACCTGTCTGGACGCTGAAGACGAGATCGCCCTCGTACTTGCGCGCGTCCACCCAGGCAGACGTTGCCGCAGCGGTATTCGCGGCACTCACTGGCGCGAGGAGAGAGGTCACCTCGGCCGATTGACCTTCGTTACCCAACATCTTTCTCTCCTTTGCGCGGGCGGGCCTCCGCCTTGGGCGGTTCGGCTGCCGCCACGGGCTCGGCGGAAACCGTGAACTTCTTCGCCGCCTGCATCTCAAGCGCGAAGAGACGTGGCAATTCGCACTTCTTGCCTTTCTCAAGCGGTTTGCCCTGAAAATAAAACGCGCGCTCGACCACGCCCCAGAGGGTCTGTGGCTGCGCGGGAGGAGTCGTCTGCATGTCGATGTCCTTTCGCAATGCACCGCCGCTCACGAGTTCCCTTGCGGAGTCGGTCGTGAGCGGCGGCACAATCGCGGCTTCTGATCAGGTGATGGTCGTGGCGCGCGAGAACGCGAACGGACGACGCACACCGACGTCGAGCGAGTACATCGCCCGAACACCGATGATGCCGGCCTGGAAATTCGCGTACGGGTTCACCTCGACCTCGAGCACGCCCCACTCGCCGATGACGAGCTCCTGCCAGTCGCCGAAGACCATCGTGGCCGCCGTGAGCTGGTTGGAAGTCATCGCCGGGAAGTTGAAGAGCGACCCGTCCCAGATGTTGCCTTTCCACAGCCGCTCGATGCCCGTGGTCGGCAGTTCCGGACGCGCCATCAGGAGCGCCGCAACCGCAGGCGTCGTGACGTAGCCGCCGCGCTGCGGCGTCACGTTGGCACTGGCGACATCAGCCTGGAACTCGATAATTCCCGCCGCCGCGAGTGACGTGCCCGTCACCGACCCGATGCCACCCGTGCCGCTGATGCCGGTCGGCTGTCCGCTCCCGCCGGAGCCTTCGAGCGCCCCGAGGTCCGCAGCGATCGCCACGACTTGCGCGAGATCGTCATTGACGATCGCTTCTGCGGCAGGAGAACTCTGCAACAGGAGTTGACGGCTGATCTCGGTGTATGCACCGACCGTTTTCGGGCTGAGTGCCATCTGCACGAAGGTCTGCTGACCCTCGGTGATCTGCGTGCCTTCGTTCGCGAGCCAGTAGGCGGTTGCCGCAGCCGACTGACGCGGCACCGTGACCGAGCCCTGCAAGCCGGACAGACGCCGTGCACCCATCCGGAAGACGACCGAGCGATTGCGCAGGATTTCGATGAAACCCTGATTCTCGGTGCCGACCAGATAGCCACCGGCGCCAGCCGCTGCGACCGTGAGATCGCGACGACCGATGCTTTCCAGCATGCGCACCACATCGGACGCGAACGGTCGCGCCTGCACCTCGAACGGCACGAAGAAGCGCTTCTCGTCGGCGACCTTGCCGAGCTTCTGCGCCACCGCTCGGGACGCTTCCAGCTCGAAGCCGGCCTTGTCCCACTTGCCGCTCGCCGCCGCTTCGATCGCGCGCGCGATGCTGAAGCGCTGCGTCTCCACGCCCGTGAGTCCCAGCCGCGAGGCCGGCTGCGGGTTCGACTTCCCGCGCTCCTCGAGAATGTTCAGGATGTCGTTCGACACCTGCTCTAGCGAGTAGCCCTGGCGCACCCACGCATCGCGGATGTTGTCGGGGATCTTGTTCGCCTTCGCGAGGTTCTCGATCGCGCGCACGCGCCCCTGTTCGAGGTCGAGCGCGGAACGGTTGTCGAGTTTCTCGCGCGCCTCGCGTTCAGCGCGATCGCGCTCGTCTTTCTCTCGCTTTGCTTTCTCGGCGGCTTCCGCTTCGGCCGCCAGCTCTGCATCGGTCTTCATGCTGGACTCCTGTCGATGAATGGCGGTGACCGCCGGTGAAGAGGCGCGGACCATCCGAACCTCCAATTCTTCGCCGCTCTGAGTGCGGCCTATGCCGACCGTGGGGTCGGCAGGCACGGTGACAATGGAAACCTCGTAGGGCTCCCAATCCCGTGCGGTGAACGTATTGGCTTTCTTGTCTTCCTCGACGACATGCAGCCGGTAGCCGATCGAGACGTTGCGCAGGCCACCAGAAAGCATCGCGGCAACCTCGCCGCCGCGTTCGGTAGCGAACAGATGCGCATCCACCACGAGTCGCCCGGATTCCACGCGCGCCGCGTCGACGATCCCGATCGGATCGTCCATGTCGTGATTGAAAAGCAGCGGCATCGCGCCGCGTTTTGCGCGGTCGAGGCGAACGGCCTTCGGTTCGTGTGAGAGAATTTCATCACCGAACCAGCGCTCGACGGGTGATTCAGAAGACGCCGGGAACGTCAGGCGCGTGACGCTGTCTTCACCACGACGAATCTGGATGTCAGATACGTCGATCTCCCGCGTGAGCGGGGGTAGCTTCAGGGCTTCTGGCATTTCACTTCCTCAGAAATGAAAAGACCCGCGCTGGCGGGTCTTCTTTGGTGTCTTCGGGTTCTGGGTCAGGTTCTGGCGGCGGCGCCGGATCAGGCTGCTCGTAGGCTTCTGGCGACGTGTCGAAGACGAGGGACTTCTCCCGCATCAGTTCGAGTTCCTGCGCGCGCTCGTCGAGCACGTCCTCGATGTCGCGACCGCCTGCGGTCTGTGCGATCACATCGCCCACGGTCGTGAAGCCGGCCATGACCGCTTCCTTGAACGCCGCGACTTCCTTCGTCGGGTCGACCCACGACCAGCCGCGCGGCTTGAAGCGTACGGCCTCGAATTTGCGTGGATCGACGCCATATTCCTCAAGGCGAATGCTGGTGATCGCACGCGAAAACACGGCCGCCTGCAGCCATTCGCGATGAATGCGCTGCCGGAAGTCGCAGATGAACCACGCTTGATAGAACCGCCACAAGTCGCGGTCGTCGAGCAGCGCGAGACGCGATGAGCTGTAGTTGCTCTGCGAGTAATCGCGCGACAGCGATTCATACGACGGTCCGGTTCCTGCGGCCATCTCGCGCAGCATGTAGCGCATGAACGGGTCGAGCTGCGGATTCGGTGCAGTCGGCGCCGAGTCGTGCCATTTCTCGCCAGGCTGCAATCGCGTGACGATTCCAGGCTCGAGTTCCATCTCGACGCTGCCGTCCGACTGCGACTCACCGAATGCAGCGGAATCTTCCGGCGTCTCGATGATCCCCATGCGCACCGCTTGGGCGCGCGCGCGGATCACCTCGGCCTCCGAATACCCGTCCATGTCAGCTAGACGTCGAATGACCGTGTGCAGCCACGGCTCGCCGCGCGTCTGCGGCCATCGGTCGATCACCGCGAGATGAATGATCTGATCCGCCGGCACCCGTTCGACACGATCAGGTGCGCCGCCCGAAAATCTGAACTCACTCGGATGGCGTTCGCGGATGTAGTAAGCAACCGGACGACCGAAGCGATCAACCTCGACGCCCATGCGCACTTCGTTGCCGGTCTGCGCCTGCAGAAATGGCGAGGTTAGTTCATCGGCCAGCCGTTCGGCCTCGATCACCTCAAGCGCGAACGGAATGCGCGAGTTGCCAAAGGCTACATGGTGCTTGCGGATGAAAACTTCACCCGCCTCGAACACCTGTGCCATGAGAGCGCGCTCGAGTGACTTGAATGCGAGCCGTCCGCCCGTGTGGCAGGAATC
>SSSZ01000014.1 GCA_009469675.1 Azonexaceae bacterium
GCACATCACCCTCAACCTCATCCGCCTTGATCCCTCTCCGCGTAAGGGCGGCATCAAGGCTCGACGACTCATCGCCGCCACTTCCGACCTCTATCGCGCTCAACTGCTCGGACTCGCTTGATGTTCATGCGATTGCCCTGGTCCCCTGCCGCGGTGCAGCAAGCGGTCAGGAAAATTCCGATATAATGCCGCGGCTAAACCCTGAAGGGAGAACGACACATGGGCTTTCTTGCCGACAAGAAGATTCTGATTACTGGTCTCTTATCCAAGCACTCCATCGCCTATGGCATCGCCAAGGCCTGCCACCGGGAGGGCGCCCAGCTCGCCTTCACTTACCAGACCGAGCGCTTCGAAGACCGCATCAAGAAATTCGCCGCCGAATTCGGCAGCGATCTGACCTTCATCTGCGACGTCGCCGACGACGACCAGATCAACCAGCTCTTCGTCGACCTCGGCAAGCACTGGGATGGTCTCGACGGCCTCGTCCATTCCATCGCCTTCGCCCCCACCGAAGCCATCGAGGGCGATTTCCTCAACGGCATCTCCCGCGACGCCTTCCGCATCGCCCACGACATCTCGTCCTACAGCTTCCCGGCCCTGGCCAAGGCGGCCCGGCCGATGATGCAGGGCCGCCAGTCGTCGCTCCTCGCCCTCTCCTACCTGGGCGCCGAGAAGACCATGCCCAACTACAACACCATGGGTCTTGCCAAGGCCAGCCTCGAAGCGGCCACCCGCTACCTGGCCTTCTGCCTCGGCCCCGAGGGCATCCGCGCCAACGCCATCTCGGCGGGGCCGATCAAGACCCTGGCCGCCTCGGGCATCGGCAATTTCGGCAAGCTCCTCTCCTACAACGCCCACCACGCCCCGTTGCGCCGCAACGTGACCATTGAAGAAGTCGGCAACGCCGCCGCCTTCATGCTCTCCGACCTGGCCAGCGGCATCACCGGCGAAATCCTCTACGTCGATGGCGGCATGAACACCACCGCCCTGGGCAACGCCGACCCGCTGCCGGCCTGACCGCCCCCCCCCCCGCGCCACAACAAAAACGCCGACCAAACGGTCGGCGTTTTTTATTGGCGGCTGTCTGGAGCCTACTTTTCCTTGGCCTCCAGCGCTGCCGTGTTGATCTTCACCTGGTAGCGGCCGCGCAGGGCCGACAGATAGGCCTGCACCTCTTCCTGCATGGCCATCGTGTAGAACTGGCGCTGCATGGCCTGGCGGCGGGCGTCGTCGAGCTTCTCGCCGGCTTCGACCTTGACCACCTTGAAGAGCGCGTAGCCCGCCCCCGGCAGTTCGACGCCGGTGTAGGCCGGAAGCTTGCCGGTATCGACCTTGAGAATGGGCGCCACGGCCTGGGGCGGCACCAGGCGAGGATCGAGACGGGAGACGGCCTTGGCGGCGCCCCAGGCGAGCTTGTCTTCACCCTTCTGCAGCGCCGCGAGCTTCTCCTGGCCTTCCTTCTGCACCGCGGCCAGGGCTTCCTGCCGCTTGAGAAGCGTTTCGACGCTGCTCCTGACCTCGTCGAAGGGGCGCAGCGCGGCAGGTTTGTATTCGGCGATACGAGCCGCCACCAGGGTGTTGGGAGCGATCTCGACAACCTCGGTGTTACGCTTGTTCTTGACCGCGTCGTCGCCGAACAGGGCGGCGACGAGCTTCTCGTTACCCAGGGGGCCGTTGGCCGGGTTGGCCTGGCGGGTCAGCCAGCCGCTCTTCTTGACCTCGAGCTTGAATTTCTCGGCCGCCGGCTTGAGGCTGTCGGACTGCTCGTAAACCAGGTTGGTGAAGGCCTCGGCGGCTTCGGCGAATATTCGGGACGCGGCGGTCTTCTTCAATTCAGCCTCGATTTCGCCGCGCACTTCGGCCAGGGGTTTCTCCTTGGCAGCCCGGACGGCCGTCAGCTTGATGATGTGGAAGCCGAACTCCGATTCGACGACGCCGGAGGTTTCGCCTTCCTTCAAGGCAAAGGCCGACTCCTCGAAGGCCTTGACCATGGCGCCCCGGCCGAAGAAGCCGAGGTCGCCGCCCTTGGCCGCCGAACCCGGATCGTCGGAATTCTTCTTGGCCAAATCGGCGAAGGCGGCCGGATTCTTCTTGACCTCCTTGAGCACCTCTTCAGCCTTGGCTTTGGCCTTGGCTTTGTCGAGCTTTTCCAGACCGATCAGGATGTGGGCGGCACGCCGCTCCTCGGGCACGCCGTAGCGGTCCTTGTGGCCGTCGTACCAGGCCTTGACCTCGGCCTCGCCGACCGCCAACTGCGCGCCGATGGCGTCCATGGAGAGCACGACGAATTCGGCCTGGGCCTGCTCGGGGATTTCAAACTGCTTGGGGTTGGCGTCGTAGAACTTGCGGGCCGCTCCGTCTTCAAGCTTCACCTTGTCCACGGCGCTGTCGAGGGCAAGGCGGAATTCCATGACTTCGCGCTTTTCGCTTTGCAAGGCGAGGACGCGGTCGATCACGGTCTGGGCGAAAATCCCGGTCTGGCCGACCGAACCGGCCAGTTGCTGCAGGGTCAGATCCTGCCGCACGCGGGCTTCAAAACTCGCCGGACTCATCCCTTGAGCCCGCAGAGCCTGCTCGTAGCGCTCCGCCGAGAACTTGCCGTCCACCTGCAGTTCCTTGATGCCGGCGATGGCGCGGCGCACTGCGTCGTCGCTCGCCAGCATCCGGGATTTCGACGCCTCAAGGAGCAGCAGGCGCTGGTCCACCAGGTCGTCGAGCACCGCCTTCCGGGCTTCCGGATTGTCGAACAGCTTGGGGTCGGCCGTTCCCATCTGGGCGCGGATCCGCTCCTGCTGGTCGCGCAGGGCCTGCTGGAATTCCGGCTGGGTGACCTTGGCATCGCCGATGGTGGCTACGACACCGGCGTCGCTGGCGTTGCGGACGTAGGAATCGACGCCCCAGAAGGCGAAGGGAAGCGTAATGAGTGCCAGGAAAACCTGAACGATTCGTTTGTTGTTGCGAACTGCGTCGAACATGAGCGTGACAATCCCTTGAGTCGCGAAAAAAAAGCGAACCCACGTTCGCCTTGGTTCGATCGGTTGGCGCCGCCAGTTAGGGGGAACCCGCTAGCCGCTCCGGCATTCACCGGCCCTGGCCTGAAAAATCCCTTCCGGGCGTAGTCATGGAGAACGTTTTCGCCGCCCGGATTATAGCAAGAAGCGGGGCAAAACCGGCGCCACCGTCATGTTCCGTCAAAATGCTCCGGGGAAAATCAGGAGAGCGAAGCCTTGCGTCGGATGAGGCCGGATGGTCGCATGCCTCGCCTGCGTTGGCACAGGCAAGACGGCAATCGAATGGCGGAGTGGACGGGGCTCGAACCCGCGACCCCCGGCGTGACAGGCCGGTATTCTAACCAACTGAACTACCACTCCGCGTTCAAGCCCAGGGCTTGAGGGGCGCGATGTTACCACAGCACCGGGAAAAAGCGGTGGGCCGCCGGGAGGAAAGCCGAGGGAATCGGTAGAATGGGGCAACCGCCCGCCGATCCTTCCCGCCGACCGCCATGGACCACGCCCTGCCGATCATCGCCAGCTTCTACACCCGCGACGAAACCCTCCACCTGTTTTTCGCCACCGTCGCCCTCGGCGCGCTGCTGCTGCCGGCCGGGGGCAACGCCCGCACCGTGGTCCGCCAGACCCTGGTGTTTTCCCTGCTCTGCCTCATCGGCAACGTCGGCGCCGGGCTTCTGGCCGCCTCCGGCGCCGCCCGGCCGGCGGCCTTGCTGCACGGATTGCTGGTCCTCGGCCTGGGCATCGGCATCATCCGGTTGCTCGGCCTGCTCGTCTTCCGCATCCTCCTGCCCCGTCTCTCGGTCACGCCGCCGCGCATCCTGGAGGATATCGTGGTCATCGTCGGCTACGTCGCCTGGGGGCTGATCCAGCTTTCCCACGCCGGCCTCGACCTCTCGTCCATCGTCGCCACGTCGGCGGTCATCACGGCGGTGGTGGCCTTTTCCATGCAGGACACCCTGGGCAACATCCTCGGCGGGCTGGCCCTGCAGCTCGACAATTCCATCGAGATCGGCGACTGGGTCAAGATCGACGACGTCTCGGGCCGGGTCGCCGACATTCGCTGGCGCTACACCGCCATCCGCACCCGCAACGGCGAAACCGTGGTCATCCCCAACAGCCAGCTGATGAAGGGCAAGGTCTGGGTGATCGGCGACCGCGACAGCGACGCCACCCTCTGGCGCCGCTTCATCCATTTCAACGTCGGCTACGTCGCCCAGCCTGCCCGGGTCGTCGCCGCCGTCGAGCAGGCGGTGCGGGAGGCGGAAATCGCCAACGTCGCCAAGGAGCCGGCGCCCAATTGCGTCATGATGGATTTCGGCCCGGGCTACGGCCACTACGCGCTGCGCTACTGGCTCACCAACCCGGCCCTGGACGATCCCACCGACTCGGCGGTGCGCGCCCACATCTACGCCGCCGTCAAGCGGGCCGGCTGGCGCCTGGCCCTGCCCGAGGAACTGCACCATCTGGTCAAGGAAAACGCCGCCTTCCGCAACGCCGCAAAGAACCGCGAACTGCAGCACCGCATCGACGCCTTGCGGAGCATTCCGCTTTTCGTCCCTCTTTCCGACGAGGAGTGCCGCCATATCGCCGAGCATTTGGTTTACGCGCCCTTTGCCCGCGGCGACGTTCTCACCCGCCAGGGGGCCGTGGCCCACTGGCTCTACATCATCATTGCCGGCGAGGCCGAGGTAGTGCGCCAGACCCCCGGCGGCGAGCGGCTCACCCTGGCCACCCTGGGCAACGGCGACTTCTTCGGCGAAATGGGCCTGCTCACCGGCGAACCCCGCACCGCCACGGTGATCGCCCGCAGCGACATCGAGTGCTACCGCCTGGACAAATCGGGCTTCGCACGCATCATCGCCGAACGCCCGGCCATCGCCGAAGAAGTATCGAGCCTCCTCGCCGCCCGACTGCAGCACAACGAAGCGACCCTCCAGCACCCGGGACAGGCGCCTCAATCCAGTCCGATCGGCCTGCGGGCGGCGCTGGTGGGCAAGATTCGCAGCTTTTTCAACCTCGGGATCTAGGCGTCACAACACCCGCGGCTTGGGAAAGCGGCGGCAGAAATCCTGGTACAGGCCCTCCAGGCGGCGCACCCGCTCGCGGCTGCAGCGGTATTCGGCGCGTTCGATGGCGTCCAGGAAAAGCAGGTGCAGGCGATAGACGCCGCGGGGGCTGCGCACCAGTTCCTGAGCCATCTCCGCCGCCACCACCTCGGGAACGTGTTCGAGTTCGGAGATCGCGTCAAGCTGGGCGCGTTCGATCTCGGCAAAATCGATGATTTCCTGCAAGGTGAGCATCCGGCGCTCCTCGTAATGCGGCTGACGAGGCTGTGACTGGCCGGCAGGAAAAAATATCCATCAATATTTTCAATGCCTTACAGTGGTGCATCCAGTGGGTTCTGTGCACCGGTTTGGTGCCCCGGCAAGCGGCAGCGGGTCAGGTCCGCCGACCCGCCAGCCAGCGTTCCAGATCGGCCCGGGAAAGCGTCGTTCGACGGTGGTCAAGGTTGCCCTCCAGGCGATCACCGTCCCATTGCTCGGTCGCCCAGCGCACCACATCGGCGGCCAGCTCGCCCCGCTCGATCGCTTCGATCAGGGCGTTTTCGGTGGCCCGCAGGGATTTTCCGGCCACCAGACGGGCCGCCTGGTGCAAGCTCAAACGGGTTTCCGGCAGCGGCGGCGGGTTGGTCATGGGAAGCGCTCCTCACGGCGGCGCGTCCGGCGCCGCACAACGATGTGGTGCCCAGGAAGGGACTCGAACCCCCACGCCTTGCGGCGCCAGAACCTAAATCTGGTGCGTCTACCAATTTCGCCACCTGGGCAGGCGGGCGGATTCTAACACCGCTATACTTGCCGCCGCCATGCCGGTCGACCACTACGAAAACTTTCCCGTCGCCTCCTTTCTGGTGCCCGCCGCGCTGCGCCGGCCGATCGAAGCGATCTACCGCTTCGCCCGCGGCGCCGACGACATCGCCGACGAAGGCGACGCCTCCGCCGACCAGCGCCTGGCCGGGCTCGACGCCTACCGGGCCGAGCTGGACCGCATCGCGGCGGGACAGCCGGCGCAAACCCCGCAGTTCGCCGAACTGGCCGAGGTGATCGCCGGCCATGCCCTGCCCATCGGGCTGTTCTCCGATCTCCTCGACGCCTTCGCCCAGGACGTGGTCAAGAAGCGCTACGCCGACTACGTCGAACTCCTCGACTACTGCCGCCGCTCGGCCAACCCGGTGGGGCGGCTGGTGCTTCACCTCTTCCGCCGCACCGAGCCGGCGCACCTGGCACAGTCCGACTGCATCTGCACCGCCCTACAGCTCATCAATTTCTGGCAGGACGTTGCCATCGACTGGCAAAAGGACCGCGTCTACCTGCCCCAGACCGACCTCGTCCGCTTTCGCGTCAGCCAAGCCCAGATCGCCGAAGGCCGCTGGGATGCCAATTTCGCAGCTCTCATGGACTTCCAGATCGACCGGTCGCGCCGGCTCATGGGGCAAGGCGCGCCGCTGGTCAAGGCCCTGCCCGGCCGCCTGGGCTGGGAAATCCGCCTCACCGTCCAGGGCGGGCTGCGCATCCTCGACCGCCTCGCCCTCGCCCGCGGCGACGTCTGGCGCCGCCGGCCGACCCTCGGCCCCTGGGACTGGGCGGTGATGGCGGGCCGCTCCCTTACAATGTAGCCATGGACCCCAATCAATACTGCCAGGACAAGTGCGCCGCCAGCGGCTCGTCCTTCTATTACAGCTTTCTCTTCCTGCCCGTCGACCGGCGGCGCGCCATCATGGCCCTCTACGCCTTCTGCCGCGAGGTGGACGACGTGGTGGACGAATGCCACGATCCGGCCATCGCCGCCACCAAGCTGGCCTGGTGGCGCCAGGAAGTCGAGCGCATCGCCGACGGCCAGCCCCAGCACCCGGTGGGCCAGGCCCTGCAGGCGGCGGGCCGGCAGTTCAACCTGCCGCGGGAACAGCTCCTGGAAATCATCGACGGCATGGCCATGGATCTGCAGCAGTCGCGCTACCTCGACTTCAAGGGGCTGTCGCTCTACTGCTACCGCGTGGCCAGCGTGGTTGGCCTGCTCGCCGCCGAAATCTTCGGCTACCGGGACCGCCAGACCCTCAAATACGCCCACGATCTGGGCATGGCCTTCCAGCTCACCAACATCGTCCGCGACATCGGCGAGGACGCCCGCCGGGGCCGCATCTACATTCCCATGGACGAACTCAAGCAGTTCGACGTGCCGGCCGCCGACATCCTCAATTCCAGGTATTCGGAAAACTTCTCCGCCCTCCTGCGCTTCCAGATCGAGCGGGCCGAAAACTTCTACGCCCAGGCTTTCGCCCAACTGCCCGCCGCCGACCGCAAGGCCCAGCGGCCGGGGCTGGTGATGGCCGCCATCTACCGGACCCTCCTGGACGAGATCAAGCGCGAAAATTTCCAGGTGCTGCACCAGCGCATCGCCCTCACCCCCGTGAGAAAGCTCTGGATCGCCTGGAAGACCTGGATTTTCGCATGAGGGTCGCGGTCGTCGGCGGGGGCTGGGCGGGAATCGCCGCCGCCGTCGAACTGACCGCCGCCGGCCGCGCCGTCACCCTCTTCGAGGCCGGGCGCCGCCTGGGGGGCCGGGCCCGGGCCGTGGACCTGGCCGGCCGCACCCTGGATAACGGCCAGCACCTCTTCCTCGGCGCCTACCGCGACACTCTCGCCCTGATGCGCCGGGTCGGCGCCGACCCCGACGCCCTTTTCGTGCGCCGGCCGCTGCGGGTCATCGACAACGCCGGCTTCGACCTCGCCCTGCCCCGCCTGCCGGCCCCCTTGCACCTAGCCTGGGGGTTACTCGCTGCCCGCCGCGTTCCCTGGCGGGAAAAGCTGGCCACCGCCGCCTGGATGCGGGGCCTGCAGGCCGCCGGTTTCCGCCTGCCCGCCGACCCCACCGTCGCTGCCTGGCTCGACGGGGCCGGCCAGACCGGCGCGCTGCGCCGCCACCTCTGGGAACCCCTCTGCCTCGCCGCCCTCAACACCCCGGCCGAACGGGCCTCGGCCCAAGTCTTCGCCAATGTCCTGCGGGACAGCCTGGGCGGCCCCCGGCGGGCCGACACCGACCTCCTGCTGCCCCGCCGCGACCTCGGTCAACTCCTCCCCCAGCCGGCCGCCGCCTGGCTCGCCGCCCGGGGTTGCGAACTGCGCCTGGGCCACCGGGTGCGGACCTTGGCGGCCACCGCCGACGGCGTCGCCATCGACGGCGAAGTCTTCGCCGGGGCCATCGTCGCCGTCGCCCCCCAGCATCTCCCCGGCCTGCTTCCCGGGGAAGCGGCGGATTTCACCTACGAACCCATCGCCACGGTCTACCTGCAGTACGACCCGCCGGCGCCCCTGCCTTTTCCCCTCTACGGCCTCAGCGGCGGCCACGGCCAATGGGTGATCGACCGCGGCGACGGCCTGCTGGCCGCCGTCCTCAGCGGCCACGGCGCCTGGGAGGAACTCGCCGACGCTGAACTGGTGAGCCGCCTGCACGGCGAACTCGGCCAAATCCGCCTTCCTGTCTGGCACCGGGTGATCCGGGAAAAACGCGCCACCTTCTCCTGCCGCCCCGGCCTTCGCCGTCCCGGGCCAGCCACCGCCCACCCCCGGGTCTTCCTGGCCGGCGACCACGCCTGGGCGGAATACCCGGCCACCCTGGAGGGCGCCGTCAGGAGCGGCCTGGCCGCCGCCCGGGCCGGCCTCGACCGGAGCGCCTTCGGGAAACCCTGAGGGTTCGGGAATCTCCGACCTGCCGCCCCGGGATTGTCGGCCACCCGCGCCTCGGCCAGGGCCTCCGGTCAGGCGGCCAGCCGCCCGGCCTGGAGGCGCAGGATGCGGCCGCAGCGGGCGGCGATCTCCTCGTCGTGGGTGACGAGGATGAGGGTGGTGCCCTGGCGGGTGTTGAGGTCGAACATCAGCTCGATGATCTGGTGCCCGGTGGCGGCGTCGAGGTTGCCGGTCGGTTCGTCGGCGAGGACGAGGCGCGGATCGGGCGAAAAGGCCCGGGCCAGGGCGACGCGCTGCTGCTCCCCGCCGGAGAGATGCTTGGGGTAGTGGCGCAAGCGATGGCCGAGTCCGACCCGCTCCAGCCAGCGCCGGGCGGTCTCGCCAGCCCCCCGGGCGGCGGCCAGTTCAAGGGGAAGCATGACGTTTTCCAGGGCGGTGAGGGACGGCAGGAGTTGAAAGGACTGGAAGACGAAGCCGAGCAGCCGGCCGCGCAGGATGGCCCGCTGATCCTCCCCGAGCCCGGCGAGGTCGGTGCCGTCGAGGCGCACCGAGCCAGCGCTGGCGTCGTCGAGGCCGGCCAGCAGCCCGAGCAGCGTCGATTTGCCGGAGCCGGAGGCCCCGACGATGGCGAGCGTTTCGCCGGAGCCGACGGAAAAGGTAATATCCTCCAGGATGGTCAGGGGTTCGCCCCCGTTGTCCACGGTCTTGCCCAGCCCGACCACTTCCACCACCGTCTGATCCGCCATGCGCCTCTTTCTTTTCCTGCTCGCCCTGTGTAGCTCCGCCGCCGCTTTGGCCGCCGGCAAGACCGTCCTGGTCTTCGGCGATTCGCTCTCGGCGGGTTACGGCATCCGCCGGGAGGCGGCCTGGCCGGCCCTGGCCGAGGGCCGTCTGGGGGAGAAACGCTTCGATTATAACGTCGTCAATGCCAGCATTTCCGGCGAAACCTCCGCCGGCGGACGCTCCCGCCTGGGGGCGGCGCTCCGCCAGCACCGGCCGGCCGTGGTGGTGCTCGCCCTGGGCGCCAACGACGGGCTGCGCGGGCTGCCCCTCGGCCAGATGAAGGACAATCTCGGCGCCATGATCGACGCCGCCCAGGCCGCCGGCGCCCGGGTGCTCCTGGTGGGCATGCGCCTGCCCCCCAACTACGGCCCCTATGCCCTGCAATTCCAGGCGGCGTTCCGCGATATCGCCCGGGAACGGCGGGTTCCCCTGGTCGACTTCCTGCTCGCCGGGGTTGCCGAAAAACCCGAACTCTTCCAGGCCGACATGCTCCATCCCACCGCCGAAGCCCAGGGGAAAATCCTCGACAACGTCTGGCCCGGCCTCGTCCCCTTGCTAAAATAGCGCCTTTCGCCTTCCGGAATCACCCATGTCACCACGCTCGGGCATCGTCGGCCTGGCCGAACTCGAGAGCTTCGACACCGTCATCGACGTGCGATCCCCCGCCGAATTCGCCGAAGACCACCTCCCCGGCGCCATCAACTGCGCGGTTCTCGACGACGCCCAGCGAGCCCGGGTCGGCACCCTCTACAAGCAGGTGTCGCCCTTCGAAGCCAAGAAGATCGGCGCGGCCCTCATCGCCGAAAACATCGGGCGGCATCTGCAGCGCCACTTCCTCGACCGGGCCAAATCCTGGCGCCCCCTCATCTACTGCTGGCGCGGCGGCATGCGCAGCGGGGCGATGACCACGGTCTTCCGCTCGGTGGGCTGGAACGCCTGCCAGCTCGAAGGCGGCTACAAAACCTACCGCCGGGCCGTGGTCGAGCGCCTGGAATCCCTGCCCGGGGCCTACAGCTACCGCGTCCTCTGCGGCCCCACGGGCAGCGCCAAGACCCGCTGCCTCAACGCCATCGGCGAACTTGGCGAACAGACCCTCGACCTTGAGGGGCTGGCCTGCCACAAGGGTTCGGTCCTGGGCGTCCTGCCCGGCACCCCCCAGCCCTCGCAGAAATGGTTCGAAACCTGCCTGCTCCGGCGCCTCGCCGCCTTCGACCCGGCGCGGCCGGTCTATGTCGAGGCCGAAAGCCGCAAGGTCGGCAACCTGCAGGTGCCGGAAGCCCTCATCAAGGCCATCCGGGCCAGCCGCTGCCTGGAAATCGAAGCCACCCTGCCGGCCCGGGTCGCCTTTCTCCTCGGCGATTACCATTACTTCCCGGCCGATCCGGCCTGGCTCAAGACCCGCTTGGCCGCCCTCCACGGCCTGCAGAGCAACGAAACCCTGGCCCGCTGGAACGCCTACGTCGAAGCCGGGCAGTGGCCGGAACTGGTGACCGAGCTGCTCGGGGAGCACTACGACCCCCTCTACCACCGCTCCCAGGGTGCCAATTACGCCGGTTTCGGCGCCCCCGAACGTTTTACTACGGACGATCTGTCTCCGGCCGGGATCGTCGCCCTGGCCCGCCGCATCGTCTCCGGCGAGCCGCTGCGCCCCGTCAGCCGCCCGGCCTGAGAGCGCAAAGAGCCTGGCGCAGGGCCGGTTTGGGCCGCGCCGCGTAACCCTCCTCGTAGGCCAGGACGGTAAGGCCGTGGCGCCGGGCGAGTTCCAGCAACTCCTGGGATCGGAGGAGGAATTCCGGACGCGACGGCTTGCCGTAGCGCTCGTTCCCCGCCATGAAGGTTTCGTAGAGCAAGACGCCCCCCGGGGCGAGTCCGGCGACCAGGTCGTCGAGGCGAGGCCGCCACAGGTAGTTGGTGACGACGATGCCGGCGAAGGACTGTCCGGCCAGGGGCCAGCGTTCGGTTTCCAGGTCGACGACCAGGAGGTTAACCTCGGGCAGCGCCGCCAGGCCGGCCAGGGCCTCGCCGTCCCGGTCGACCGCCAGTACCGGGTGGCCGGCCGCCGCCAGAAGGCGGACGTGGCGGCCGTTGCCGCAGGCCAGATCGAGCACCCGCCCCCCCGCCGGAATGTGCGGCAGGTAACGTTCCACCCAGGCCGAAGGGGGTATCATCGCGGCCAGTTCGTTGTGGGAATCCATCATGTCTTATTCCGTCGTCGTCACCGAAAGCGGCCGCGGCCGCTACCTGCAGGACATCGTCGTCAACGACCGCCACCGCCTCCTGGCCGACGAGCCGGAAACGCTGGGCGGCGACGACGCCGCACCTACACCCTTCGATTTTCTCATGACCAGCCTCGGCACCTGCACCGCCATCACACTGCGCATGTACGCCGAAAGGAAAAACCTGGCGGTGACACAAATCAGCGTCGCCCTTGACCACGCCAAGGTGACCGTGGACGGGCAGACCCGGGACCACCTTCGGCGCCGCATCACCATCGCCGGCGACCTGACCGGCGAGCAACGGCAGCGCATGCTCGAAATCGCCAACAAATGCCCGCTCCACCGGGCTCTCACCCAGCCGCTCCTGATCGCCAGCGAACTCGCGGACTAGACCTTTTCACCTAGTTTCCGCCTGGAATCCCTCCGCCGATTGTGGTATTATTTGTGCACCGCACAATAACCGCCCAGAACCGAGGCATATCATGTTGGAACAGCACTACCTGACCGCCCTTTTCGAACCCAAATCGGTTGCCGTGATCGGCGCCTCCGACCGGGAAAACTCGGTCGGCAATGTGATTTTCAAGAACATTCTCAATTCGGGGTACAAGGGCCGCCTCTACGCCATCAACCCCAAGCACGACACGGTCCAGGGCCAGGAATCTTTCAAGTCCATCGAGGAAATCAGCGCCCGGGTCGAACTGGCGGTCATCGCCACACGCCCCCAGACGGTGCCGCAATTGGTCGAACAATGCGGCCGCAGCGGCGTCAAGAACGTCATCGTCATTTCCTCCGGCTTCTCGGAATCGGGCCACATCGGCGCCGCCATCGAGCGCAAGATGCTCGAAATCGCCCGCTCGTACAATGTCCGCGTCCTCGGCCCCAACTGCCTGGGGATCATCCGCCCGGACCTCGGCTTGAACTCGACCTTCGCCCGGGTCACCGCCAATCCCGGCAACCTGGCCCTGGTTTCCCAGTCCGGCGCCATGTGCGCCGCCGTGCTCGACTGGGCCAAATCCAACGGCGTCGGCTTCTCCTCGGTGATTTCCCTGGGCAGCACCGCCGACGTCGATTTTGGCGAAATCCTCGACTACCTCATCTACGACAATCGCACCCACTACATCCTGATGTACGTGGAGGGCATCCGCAACGCCCGCCGCTTCATGAGCGCCCTGCGCTCGGCCGCCCGCATCAAGCCGATCATCCTCTTGAAGGCCGGCCGCCACGAGGCCGGATCGGTGGCCGCCCAGACCCACTCGGGCATGGCGGCCGTGGCCGACGCCGTCTTCCAGGCGGCGGTGCGCCGCGCCGGCGTCGTCCGCGTCGCCAACGTCGGCCAGTTGTTCTACGCCGCCAAGGCCCTGGCCTCCAAGTTCCGCCCCCAGGGCAACCGGCTCGCCATCATCACCAACGGCGGCGGCCCCGGCGCCATGGCTGCCGACCGGGCCGGCGACGTGGGTATTCCCTTGGCCGCCCTGTCCAACGAGACCATGGCGGCCCTCAACAAGTGTCTGCCCACCACCTGGTCCCACAACAACCCCATCGACATCACCGGCGACGCGACGCCCGAGCGCTATCGCGACGCCATCCTGGCGGTGGCCGAAGACCCGGGGGTCGACAGCATCCTGGTGATGCTCTCGCCGCAGGCCATGACCCAGCCCCTCGAGGTCGCCAAGGCGGTGGTCGATGTCAGCGAGCAGTCGAGCAAGGCCCTCCTCTGCTGCTGGATGGGCGAAGAGCAGGTGGCGGGCGGGCGCAAGCTCCTCGAGGATTCCGGCATTCCGGCCTTCCGCATGCCGGAGACGGCGATCGAGCTCTTCCACCACATCTCGACCTATTACAAGAACCAGAAACTCCTCCTCCAGACGCCGGAACCCACCCGCCAGCACGGCCGCCCCGAGGCAGAAGGCGCCAAGATGCTGATCGAGGCCCTGCTCGCCGAACGGCGCAAGGTGCTGTCGGAAATGGAGTCGAAAGCCATCCTGCGCGCCTTCCGCGTGCCGGTGGCCCAGACCATGGTCGCCCGCTCCGCCACCGAGGCCCTGCTGCTGGCCGAACAACTCGGTTTTCCCGTGGCCATGAAGGTCGATTCGCCGGATCTCCTGCACAAGTCCGACGCCGGCGGCGTCCGGCTCAATATCGGCAGCGCCCCGGCGGTGCGCAACGCCTACCACGACATTATCGAAACGGTGCAGAAGCGCCATCCCAGCGCCCGCATCAACGGTGTTTCGATCGAACCCTTCCTCTCCCGCCCCAACGGCCGGGAACTGATGATCGGCGTCTTCCGCGACCCGACCTTCGGGCCGGTCATCAGCTTCGGCGCCGGCGGCTTCGACGTCGAAATCTTCAGCGACCGGGCCGTCGCCCTGCCGCCCCTCAACAAGTTCCTGGCCAAGGATCTGGTCGAATCGACCCGCGCCTCGAAAGTCCTCGGCGAGTTCCACAACATGCCCGCGGTCAACCGTGAGGCCCTCAAGGAAGTCCTGATCTGCATTTCCGAAATGGTCTGCGAGCTGCCGTGGATCATCGAGATGGACCTCAACCCGCTGATCGTCGACGAAAACGGCGCCATCGCCGCCGATGCCCGCATCGTCATCGACCACGCCAGCAGCGCCTCGGGCGACCGCTACTCCCATATGGCGATCTACCCCTACCCGGTGCACCTCATCCAGGAATGGCAGATGAACGACGGCCAGATGGTCACCATCCGCCCGATCCGCCCCGAAGATGCCGAACTGGAGCAGGAATTCGTCAAGAACATGTCGGACGAGTCGCGCTACTACCGCTTCATGGACACCATCCGCGAACTCACCCAGACCATGCTGGTGCGCTTCACCCAGATCGACTACGACCGGGAAATGGCGCTGCTCGCCGTCCTCACCGACGACGAGGGCAAAGACACCCAGATCGGCGTCGCCCGCTACGTCCTCAATCCGGACGGCGAATCCGTGGAATTCGCCCTGGCGGTGGGCGACGCCTGGCAGAAGTCCGGCGTCGGCCGCAAGCTCATGACCGCCCTCATCGACTGTGCCCGCATGAAGGGCTACCGCGCCGTGGTCGGCGACGTTCTGGCGGCCAACGGCAAGATGTTCAACCTGATGACCAGCCTCGGCTTCACCATCCACCCCCATCCCGAAGACACGGCGGTCAAGCGTGTCGTCAAGCCGCTCACCGGCTGATCCCGCCAAAGGGGCTGAAGCCGCATGTCCGCCGCCCGTGGGCTGACACGCACCCCTTCGGCCCCGCCAACGAAAAACGGCCGGTCATTTGACCGGCCGTTTTGTCTGGCGAGCGGGGTGCGCCTTATTCGGTGTAGAACGTCACGTCGTAGGGGTAGGGCTTTTGCGGCACCTTGGAGGCCTGATTGCGGGCCGTGCTGTCCCCGTCCTGCTTCTTGTCCCACCAGAGCGCCCGGCCGACCTTCTGGTCCGCCGCCCACTCGGGATTTTTTGCCAGTTGTTCGTCCATCCACTTGGTGTGGTCGGAGACATAGCTCGTATTCACGTCGCCCATTTCCCGCAGTCCTCAAGCCAATCAACAGAATGGCCGGAATTCTAACACGTCAGTGGAAAACAATGGGCCGCGCCGCGTCGCCGCAGTAGTCGTCGAGAAAGGCGTCGATCGTTTCCTCGTCCCGTTCGCCTTCGGGAATCTCCTCGATGGCCGCCCGGAAATGCAGGGCCGACGGCCCTTGCAGGAAGAGCATGCGCCCGCCTTCCTTGTCCACCAGTTCGAAACTCTCCTGGGCCGGGTAGGCCAGGACCGAATAGTGCTCGCTGTTGTAGACGACGTTCATGTGCAACTCCTTTTGACGACTTCCACGACCTTAATTACGGCCGTACCGGCAAGTTTTCAAGAGCCTTCCTGAGTTACCGCTGCAAATTCTGACCGGCCGCCGTCGGTCCGGTTCGTGCCGACTTGTCGTCCACCGTGATTTATTACCGCTTTGGCCATCGGTTTGCCCTCCCTTCGAGGGATGGGCGACTTCGCCGATTGGCCCTATCATCCTCCCCAGCGCATCGACAAGGAGTACGCCATGGCCTCCTGGGGCTGCCCCCACGAAATCGACGGTAAATGCACCAAGATCAACCCGTTGCCCTGCGATCCGGGGATGAAGGGCTGCGTCCTGGCGGGCCGCTACGTCTTCGCTGGCAAGGACGAGAAAAACCGCCGGCTGCGGGAAAAACAGGCGCGGGAAGCGGCTGCGCCGAAACCCGCCGAAGACTAGGCCGCCCGCCCGGACGGAACCCCCCCGGCGCCGCCGGCCCGCAGGGTGTTGGTCCCGGCGGAATTTTCCGGGCTGTCAATCCAAAGCAGAAATGTCCGGCTTGGGTTTAACAAGGAATTTCCCAGGCTAGCGCCGACCGGGTTCTTGACGGTATGCTGCCGCTTCTTGCCGCACCGCCTGTAAAAACAACCGTCCGGAGACTGCCGTGCCCGCCCTTCTGCCCCAACCCGATCCCCAAGGCCTGCTCGAATATTCGGTGGTGTACACCGACCGCGCCCTCAACCACATGTCGCAGCGCTTCCAGGGCGTCATGCGCGACATTTCGCGCATCCTGAAAACGGTCTATAACGGCAAGAGCGCCATCGTCGTCCCGGGCAGCGGCACTTTCGGCATGGAAGCGGTGGCCCGCCAGTTCGCCGGCGGCAAGAAGGCGCTGGTCATCCGCAACGGCTGGTTCAGCTTCCGCTGGACCCAGATCTTCGAGATGGGCGGCATCCCCGCCGCCAGCGTGGTCCTCAAGGCCCGCCAGGTGGGAAGCGGACCCCAGGCCCCCTTCGCGCCCGCCCCCATCGACGAGGTCGTCGCCGCCATTCGCCAGCACAGGCCCGACGTCGTCTTCGCCCCCCATGTCGAAACGGCTTCCGGCATGATGCTCCCCAGCGCCTACCTGCAGGCCGTCGGCGCTGCGGTGCGCGAAACGGGCGGCCTCTTCGTCCTCGACTGCATCGCCTCCGGCACGGTCTGGGTCGACATGGCCGCCCATGGCGTCGATGTCCTCATCAGCGCCCCCCAGAAAGGCTGGAGCGGTTCCCCCTGCTGCGCCCTGGTGGTGCTGGGCGAACGCGCCCGGGAGCGGATCGAGGCCACCACCAGCACCAGTTTCGCCTGCGACCTCAAGAAGTGGCTGCAGATCATGGAGGCCTTCGAAAACGGCGGCCACGCCTACCACGCCACCATGCCCACCGACAGCCTGGCGGCGGTGCGCGACGTCATGCTCGAAACCGAGGCCTACGGCTTTTCCCGGGTGGCCGAAGAGCAGCACGAACTCGGCCGCCGGGTGCGCGAACTCCTGGCCCGCCGCGGCTTTCCCAGCGTCGCCGCACCGGGGTTCGAAGCCCCCGGGGTGGTGGTGAGCTACACCACCGATCCCGACATCCAGTCGGGCAAGAAATTCATCGCCTGCGGCCTCCAGAGCGCGGCCGGCGTACCGCTGCAGTGCGACGAACCGCCGGAATTCCGGACTTTCCGCCTCGGCCTCTTCGGCCTCGAAAAACTGCACAACCCGGACCGCACCGTGCAGAGCCTGGCCGCCGCCCTCGATTCAGTGCTCGGCTAAGGCGGGCTTCTTCTCCCCCGCCGCCACGGCCACCGGCAGCCAGTTTTCCGGCGGCGGCAGGGGGCAGGTGGCAAAGGGCGTCAAGGCGCAGGGCGGGTTGTAGGCGAAGTTGAAATCGAGGGTGAGGGTATCGCCCTCCCCTGCCGGCACCTTGAGGAAGCGCCCGGCGCCGTAGGTCGCCCCGCCGCTGCTGCGGTCCCGGAAGACGAAAAAGGCACCGTCCGGTCCAACGGCCATGGGGAGCAGCGCCAGTTCCTGCCCGGCCAGGGCGAACACCGCCCGGCGGGAGACCGTCACGACCTCGAGTTCGCCGGTTGCGGCGGGCACCTCCAGGGCCAGGGGCGGTTCGACCGGCTGCCACGATGCCTCTACCCGCCAGGCGGCGTCGTAGGGATAGGCCGGAATCTCGTCCACGGCCCGCCCGGCGGCCCACTCCCGGTTCCTGACCCGGACGGCGAGCCGCCCCTGGCGTTCGATGACGAACCAGCTCAGGGCCTGCCAATGCAGCACCGACGGCGGGCCGGCGCGGTCGGTGGCGAGGCGGATCGCTCCGCCGCCCGCCGCGCCGACCGACGCTTCGACGACCACGCCGGCGGCGGCTCCCTGCCAAACGACGCCCCCCGCCTCGACCCGGAGCACGCCCAAGCGGACTGGCCCGGAAGGCAGGCGGACCGGGCAATCTGGGCCGCTGCCGACGGCGTTGCCGCCTTCCTCCAGCCAAAACAGACCGGCCACCCCGAACCAGCTGTCGGGGCCGGCGAGTTCTTCATGGCGCTGCCGGCGCCATTCCTGGAAAAGCGCCTCCGGTATTTCGGCGGCCTGGCTCACAGGCCCCTCCGGCTGCTGCCGGCGACAGCCCCGCCGACTGTCGAAAAAATTGACATGATGCTCCTCCGCTCCGCCAACTCATTGAAATGGCACATAGGAATGATATTTGCTTCAAGCCGATAATCAAAATTCATAGTCCACAAAAACATGTTCCCGCTTTTCCGATCCAGCCTCGTCGCCGCCGGTTTTCTCATGCTCGCCGGTCAGGCCGCCGCCGCCAACATCCCGGTAATCTCCTACGACATTCCCAACGGCAGCGGCCAGGCCAACGGCGGGTCGTTCAACTACTGGGACAAGGAATATACCGGTTCCGGCTCGGTCACCACCGACGGCGCCGCGCTGAGCGGCGGCGTCGGTAACCTGACCGACGGCCAGACCACCAACCTGAACTGGTTTGCCAGCGAAAACGCCGCCGGCACCGGCCCCTACGTCGGCTGGCTCAGTTCGGTGACGGCCAAACCCCTCCTCAAGTTCAATTTCGGCAGCTCGGTCAAGATCGGCTCGATCACCATCCACCTGGACGACAGCAACAATACAGGGGGCGTCAACCCGCCTTCCGGCATCGGTATTTCAACCGACGGCGCCAACTTTGACGTCCGCACCATCGTCGACCCCGCTTCGGGCGACCCCTTCGCCGTCACCTTTGCCGGACTCAACCTCGATACCGACGCCGTCTGGCTCTCGCTCTTCTACGACAACATCTGGATTTTCATCGACGAAGTCAGCTTCGCCGAACCCGAATCCGGGGTTCCCGAACCCGGAGTGCTCTCGCTCCTGGGCCTTTCCCTCGTCGCCCTGGCCCGGCGGCGGCGGCAAGCACCGTGATCGGCGCCTGATACCGATTCACTTTCAAATCGAGACGCGAAGACCGTGCTGTAGCAAGGCAAGACGAAGCCGACAAGCGATCGGTTGGAAGCGAAACGGCATGGGTCGCTATCCGAAGAAAAGCCGGCTTGGCCGGCTTTTCTTTTTCCGGGGCGCCGGAATCAGGATTTGGCAAAACGCAGGATGCCGTTTTCGCAACTAACCCGGATGACGTCCTTGGCGCCGAACCTGCCTTCCAGAATGGCCTTGGCCAGGGGATTCTCGATCTGCTGCTGGATGGCGCGCTTCAGGGGCCGGGCGCCGAAGACGGGGTCGAAGCCGGCCTTGGCCAGTTCGGCCAGGGCGCCGTCGTCGACCAACAGACCCATTTCCAACTGGGCCAGGCGTTTTTCCAGGTAACCGAGCTGGATCCGGGCGATGCCGGCGATGTGATGCTCGTCCAGGGCGTGGAAAACCACCACCTCGTCGATGCGATTGACGAATTCCGGCCGGAAGTAGGTCTTGACCTCGCCCATCACCGCGAGCTTGATGACCCCGTAGTCGTCGCCGGCCATCTGCTGGATCATCTGGCTGCCCAGGTTGGAGGTCATCACCACCACGGTGTTCTTGAAATCGACGGTGCGGCCCTGGCCGTCGGTCATGCGGCCGTCGTCGAGCACCTGCAGCAGGACGTTGAAGACGTCCGGGTGGGCCTTCTCCACCTCGTCCAGCAGGATGACGCTGTAGGGCTTGCGGCGCACCGCCTCGGTCAGGTAGCCGCCCTCCTCGTAGCCGACGTAGCCCGGGGGCGCGCCGATGAGGCGGGCCACCGAGTGCTTCTCCATGAATTCGCTCATGTCGATTCGGATGAGGTGCTCCTCCGAATCGAACAGGAACTCGGCCAGGGCCTTGCACAGTTCGGTCTTGCCGACCCCCGTGGGGCCGAGGAAGAGGAAGGAGCCATAGGGCCGGTCGGGGTCCGACAGGCCGGCCCGGGAGCGGCGGATGGCGTCGGCCACCAGGCGCACCGCCTCGTCCTGGCCGACGACGCGCTTGTGCAGGCGCTCTTCCATTTTCAGCAGCTTGTCGCGCTCGCCCTGCATCATCTTGCTGACCGGAATGCCGGTGGCGCGGCTCACCACCTCGGCGATCTCCTCGGCGCCGACCTGGGTGCGCAGGAGTTTGAACTTCTGCTCGCCGCCGGCGGATTTCTCCACCGCCTTCAACTGGGCTTCGAGCTGGGGCAGCTTGCCGTACTGCAGTTCGGCCAGCTTGTCGTACTGGCCCTTCCGTTGCAGCTCGACCATCTGCAGCTTGAGCTTGTCGATTTCCTCCTTGACGTGGGCCGAACCCTGGACCTGGGCCTTCTCGGCCCGCCAGACCTCGTCCAGGTTGGCGAATTCCCGCTCGAGCTTGTCGATTTCGTCGCGGATGAGCAGCAGGCGCCGCTGGGAAGCCTCGTCCTTCTCCTTCTTGACCGCCTCCTGCTCGATTTTCAGCTGGATCAGCCGGCGTTCCAGCTTGTCCATGGCCTCCGGCTTGGAGTCGATCTCCATCTTGATGCGGGCCGCTGCCTCGTCGATGAGGTCGATGGCCTTGTCGGGCAGGAAGCGGTCGGTGATGTAGCGATGGGAAAGCTCGGCGGCGGCGACGATGGCCGGGTCGGTGATATCCACCCCGTGGTGCAGTTCGTAACGCTCCTGCAGGCCGCGCAGGATGGCGATGGTCGATTCGACCGAAGGCTCGTCCACCAGCACCTTCTGGAAGCGCCGTTCCAGCGCCGCGTCCTTCTCGATGTACTTGCGGTATTCGTCCAGGGTCGTGGCGCCGATGCAGTGCAGCTCGCCCCGGGCCAGGGCCGGCTTCAACATGTTGCCGGCGTCGATGGCGCCCTCGGCCTTGCCGGCGCCGACCATGGTGTGGATCTCGTCGATGAAGACGATGATGCGCCCCTCTTCCTTGGCGATGTCCTTGAGCACGGCCTTCAAGCGCTCCTCGAACTCGCCCCGGTACTTGGCGCCGGCCAGCAGGCCGGCCATGTCCAGCACCATGACCTTCTTGCCCTTCAGGGTTTCCGGCACCTCGTCGTTGACGATGCGCTGGGCCAGGCCTTCGACGATGGCGGTCTTGCCGACCCCCGGCTCGCCGATCAGCACCGGATTGTTCTTGGTCCGCCGCTGCAGGATCTGGATGGCGCGGCGAATCTCGTCGTCGCGGCCGATCACCGGGTCGAGCTTGCCCTGGGCGGCCCGCTCGGTGAGGTCGATGCAGTATTTCTTCAGCGCTTCCCGCTGCCCTTCGGCCTCCTGGGAATCGACGCCCTGCCCTCCCCGTACGGCGTCGACCGCGGCCTCCAGCGCCTTGCGGTTCAAACCGTGCTGCCGGGCCAGGCGGCCGACTTCGCCCTTGTCGTCGGCCAGGGCCAGAAGGAACATTTCGCTGGCGATGAACTGGTCGCCCCGCTTCTGGGCCTCCTTGTCGGTGAGGTTGAGCAGATTGCCCAGGTCGCGGCCCACCGAAACGTCGCCGCCGTGACCCTCGATCTTGGGCAGGCGGGTCAGGGCCTGATCCAGGTCTTTCTTCAGCCCGGCGACGTTGACGCCGGCCCGGGCCAGCAGCGAGGTCGTGCCGCCGTCGTCCTGCTGCAGGAGGGCAAGCAGCAGATGCTGCGGCTCGATGAACTGCTGGTCGTTGCCGAGGGCGAGGCTCTGGGCGTCAGCCAGAGCCTGCTGGAATTTGGTGGTGAATTTGTCGAGTCGCATGCCGGTCTCCCTGCCTAAGCGTTCTGGATGTTCTTGGAGATAAGGCCGAAAGGTGAAATTTCAACCGGCATTGCGGGAATCGATCGGACGCAGCGGCAATAAACCCGCAGGGAATAGGTAGAAATACGAGGATCGGCGGGCGAAAAAAAGTGCTAAAGTGCGCTATAACCTTGGACATAACAATGATTTACCGGAGGGTCTATGAATAACGCCGGCATGAAACTCAGTTCCAAGCTGGTCGCCATGACCGTCGCCACCGCCGTCGCGCTCTGCGTCCTCTTTGCGGTTCTGCTCATCAACGAAAAGAACCAGCTCATCGCCGACCGCAAGGAGAAGATTCGCAACCTCATCGAATACGCCCATTCCCAGCTCGCCTTCTACGACCAGCAGGCCGCTGCCGGCAAGATGACCAAGGAACAGGCCCAGACGCTGGCCAAGGAGGCCCTGCGCACGGCCCGCTACGACGGCAAGGAATATTTCTGGCTCAACGACCACCAGCCCAATTCGGTCATGCATCCGATCAAGCCCGAACTCGAAGGCAAGGACATGTCTGACGTCAAGGATCCCACCGGCAAGTTCCTCTACAAGGAATTCGTCAAGGTCGTCAAAGCCGACGGGGCCGGCTTCGTGGACTACCTGTGGAGCAAGCCGGGGATGAGCGAACCCGTGCCCAAGCTTTCCTACGTCAAGGGCTATGAACCCTGGGGCTGGATCGTCGGCACCGGCATCTACATCGACGACGTCGACGCCAAGTTCCGCGAGGCGGCCATCCGCTTCCTGGCCTGGGGAATCGGCATAGGCGGCTTCATCGCCGTGGCCCTGGCGCTCCTCTCCCGCAACATCATCGGCAGCCTGGGCGGCGATCCGCAATACGCCTGCGAAATCACCAAACGCATCGCCTCCGGCGACCTGACCACCCAAGTCGATTGCCAGGGCAAGAACGACGAGAGCCTCCTGGCCAGCATCGGTAATATGCAGAACACCCTGCGCACCACCATCGGCTCCATCGTCAGCAGCGCCGAACAGGTGTCCCAGGCCGCCGACACCCTGCTCCACGCTTCCGAAGCGGTGGCCCAGCGGGCCAGCGCCCAGAGCGACGCGGCCTCGTCAATGGCCGCCTCGGTCGAGGAAATGGCGGTGAGCATCGATCAGGTCAAGGAGAACGCCAGGGAAGCCCACGGCCTTTCGCAGGAAGCCGGCACCATCTCGGACGAGGGCGCGGCCATCATCCACCGCGCCGCCGACGAGATGCGCAAGATTTCCGACGCCGTCCAGTCGTCGTCGAGCGTGGTCGAAGACCTGGGGCAGCAGTCCGACAAGATCACCTCGATCGTCAACACCATCCGCGAAATCGCCGACCAGACCAACCTGCTGGCCCTCAACGCCGCCATCGAGGCGGCCCGGGCCGGCGAACAGGGCCGCGGCTTCGCGGTGGTCGCCGACGAAGTGCGGAAACTGGCTGAACGGACCAGCCTGTCGACCACCGAAATCGCCGACATGGTGGGCCGCATCCAGGCCGGCACCCGCAATGCCGTGACCAGCATGCAGACCGGCGTGGCCCAGGTGGGCAACGGCGTCGACCTGGCCAACGAAGCGGCGAGCGCGATCAACCGCATCCGCGGCGGCTCCCAACGGGTAAGCGAGGTGGTCAACGATATCAGCGGCTCGATCCGGGAACAGAGCGCCACCAGCAGCCAGATCGCCGGCCGTATCGAACAGATCGCCCAGATGTCGGAAGAGGCCGCCGACGCCGTGCGCCAGACCACCGAGGCGGCCCGTCACCTGCACACCCTGTCCACCAGCCTGCATCAGGCGGTGGCCCAGTTCAAGACGACCTAAGGCCGCCGACCGTTCCCGGAGCGCAGCGGCACGGGCGCCGCCCTCAGTCGTTGGCTTCCTGCCAGCGGGCGGCAGCGGAATCGTCGCTGTCCCGGGCGTCGACCCAGCGGGTGCCGGCCGGGGTGGCTTCCCGCTTCCAGAACGGGGCGCGGGTCTTGAGGTAATCCATGATGAATTCGCAGGCGGCGAAGGCCTCGCCGCGATGGGCGCTGCTCACCGCCACCAGGACGATCTGGTCGCAGGGCAGAAGCCGCCCCACCCGGTGGATGATCAGGGCGTCGTAGATATCCCACCGGGTCCGGGCGTCGCCGACGATGGCGGCCAGCGCCTTCTCGGTCATCCCCGGGTAATGCTCGAGGGTCATTTCCGAGACCCCGCTGCCTTCATTGACGTCGCGCACCAGGCCGACGAAGCTCGCTACGGCGCCGACCCGGGCGTCACCGGCCCGCAGGGCGGCGAGTTCGGCGCCGACATCGAAATCGGCTTCCTGGACGCTGATCTTCACGCTCAGCCCCCGGTCACCGGCGGAAAGAAGGCCACCTCGTCGCCGGCCTTGACCGCGGCGTCGAGGCCGACCATTTCCTGGTTGACGGCGCAGCGCAGGTTGCGGGCGCTGGTCAGGCGGTCCCGGCCCCGCCCCGCCAGCCAGTCGCGCAAGGCTCCGACAGTGGTCACGCCGGCCGGCGGTTCGACGGTTTCCCCGGAAAGCCCCAGGGCTTCCTTGAGGCTGGCGAAATAGAGAACCTGGATGCTCATGACAGCAACTCCGAAAACGGCACGAAACGCACCGTGTCGCCGCGGGCCACAGCCTGCCCGGGCGGGTTGAAGACCAGCCCGTCGCCCCAGCACAGGGAGGTGACGACGGCGGACCCCTGGTTGGGATAGAGTTCGACGCCGCCGCTTTGGTTCATGCGGCCGCGCAGGAACTCGGCGCGGGCGTCGGGCTTCGGCCAATCGAAGGCGGCGGCCAGGGCGAAACCCCGGGGTGCCGCGTCGGCGACGCCGGCAAGGCGCAGGATGAAGGGCCGCACCATGACCAGGAAGGTGACGATGGCCGACACCGGATTGCCGGGCAGGCCGATGAACCAGGCCTTGCCGCCCTCGGGTTTACGCACCTCGCCGAAGGCCAGGGGCTTGCCGGGCTTGATCGCGATCTTCCACAGGTCGAGCCGCCCCTCGGCCTCGACCGCGGGCTTGACGTGATCCTCCTCGCCCACCGAGACGCCGCCGCTGGTGACGATCAGGTCGTTGTCGGCGGCCGCCCGGCGGAGCGCCTCGCGGGTCGCGTCGAGGCGGTCGGGAACCTGCCCTAGATCGCGCACCTCGCAACCCAGGCCTTCGAGGAGCGCCCGCAGGGCATAGCGGTTGGAGTTGTAGATGGCCCCTGGCGGCAGTGGCTCACCGGGCTGCACCAGTTCGTCGCCGGTGAAGAAGACGCCGACCCGAACCCGGCGGTGGACCGGCAGTTCCGGCAGGCCGGCCGAGGCGGCCAGGGCGATGTCCTGGGGCCGCAGCTTGCGCCCGGCGGGCAGGATCTCGGCGCCGACGGCGATGTCCTCGCCGGCGCGGCGGATATTCTGGCCCGGCGCCGGCATCTGGTTGAACGTCACCCCCGCCTCCCCCGCCACGCACAGTTCCTGCATGACCACCGCGTCGGCTCCCGGCGGAACGGGGGCACCGGTGAAGATGCGGGCAGCGGTACCCGGCTGCAGGGGGGCACCGACGGTCCCGGCGGGGATGCGCTGGCTTACCGGCAGGCAGATGCCGGCGGCCACGTCGGCGCACCGCACGGCATAGCCGTCCATGCCGGAATTGTCGAGGGGCGGCGCGGCGACGGCCGAAAACTGCGGCACCGCCAGCACGCGGCCGGCGGCCGCGGTGAGGGGCTGCAGGCGGGTCTCGCTGACCGGCACGGCGGCGGCAAGCAAGCGGTCGAGGGCTTCTTGGAAGCTCAGCATGGTCAATGGAACCTCAGGTAATCGAGAATGAAGGCGGCTACCGCCTCGGCGTCGTCGAGGGGGAGACGCGGCAGGTCGGTGGCCACCTCGCCGTCGGTGGCCACCGCCACCACGTCCCGGCGCCCGGGAAAGAGCGGCGGCTTGCCGTTGGCTGGGCGATAGACCTCGACCTTGGGAATCGGCTCCTGCTTGAAGCCCTCGACGAGCACGAGGTCGCAGGGGGCCAGGCGGGTGAGCAAGTCGTCCAGGCAGGGTTCCGGCGCATCGCGCACCTCCCGCATGAGCGCCCAGCGCACGCCGCAGGCGAGCAGCACCTCGCTGGCGCCGGCTTCGCGGTGGCGGTAGGAATCCTTGCCCGGGCGGTCGATGTCGAAGCCGTGGTGGGTGTGCTTGATGACCGACACCGTGAGGCCGCGGGCGGTGAGGCGGGGAATGAGCTTTTCCAGCAGGGTCGTCTTGCCGGAGCCGGAATAGCCGGCGATACCGAATACTTTCATCCGAAAAACCTCGACGCAGCGACGCAGAGACGCGGAGAACCACTAAAAATCCCGGAGCAATCGCTCAACGCTGGCAAGCCCGGGAAGAGCGAAGTCGGTTTCTGCCTCTGCGCTGCGCCGCCGCGCCCCGGCGTTACCATCGAGTTTTTCACAATCATGCGCCAATTGTACTTTGGCAGGGCACCGCCAGAACCGAGGCGAAGCCGCCCCCCGGCGTGCGGAAATTGGTGGTCTGGCCCTGGTAGAGCCGGGCGGCGACCAGTTGCACGCGGCCGTCGTAGACGTAGCAGCGCAGGTCGAGTTTCATGTCCTGGGGCGCCGCTTCGACTTCGACCCGGCGCTCCGAGGGGGGGACGATCTCCTGGGCGATGTAGCCGCCCTGGAGGATTTCCTCGAAGACCCGCTTGGTCAGCTTGTCGCCCCGGTAGGCGGCACGGCTGCCGTAGCCCGCGGCGGGCTTGAAGAACCAGCGTTTTCTATCCTGCCAGAAGCGTTCGCCGTCGGCAGCCGTCACGGCGACGGTGCGTGGGATGCCGGCCAGAAGTGTTTCCCGGGTCGCCGGGGGGACGCCCAGCTCGGCCAGGGCCGTCGGGTCGGAGAGGAGCATCAGGTTGCGCTTGTCGGCGTAGAGGGCGTGGGCTCGGGGATGGGGCGTCAGCACCACCCCGTCGGCCAGGTAGGCGGCGCGCAAGGGGGTGTTGGCCGCTTCGTCGAGGTCGAAGTCGGTGAGGCGGTTGTAGACCAGGTCCACCGGTTGGCCGCGGCAGGCCAGCGTTTTCCCGTCCCAGGCGAGTTCGTTCGGGTCGGCGACGAGGGCGGCGATGCCGGCGGCGGCAAAAAGCTGGCGAAAGAGTTCGAATTCCGGCGCCAGGTATTGCTCGGCCGGGGTCTGGTCGACGATGGCGATGCGCCGCAGCGGGGCGTCGCCGCGCACCCGCTGCCATTCGGCCCGGAACATGGCGACGAAAGCCGCTTCGGTGGCGCCGCCGGGCGGCGGCAGCATCTCCGCCACCGGCCCGCAGCAGGCGCGCTGGGCCGTGGCCAGGCGGGTGTTGAGCAGCCCCCCGCCGGCGTTGGTGTTGATTTCGATGAGGCGCGGCCCGGCGGCGTCGAGGTGGAAATCGTAGCCGAGAAAAACGCCCGGGTTGGCCACCGGCTTGCGGGCGATTGCCGGCGCCCAGGCCAGCACCCGTTCGGCGTAGGCCGGCCGGGCGACGACCGACTCGATGGCGGCGACGATCTCGGCCATGCGCTGCAGGCAACTCTCCCCGGCAAAGACCACGGTGTCGGAAAAAAGATGGGGCCGGGTCGCCCGCAGGGCTTCGTAATCCAGCCCGCCCCCCGCTTCCAGGGCGCGCTTCAGGGCGCTCCGATCGACCGACAGGCAGGCGCAGTCGCGGTTCAGCCGGCCGGCCGCGGCGCGGCAATCGGCTGGAAGGACGGGGCGGTAATCGCGGACGGGTTCGCTCATCGGCTTTCGAAGAATCGCAGCACCTCGGCCAGTTCCTTGGTGCGCTTCATGGGAGGCAGACTTTGCCACACCCGCCGCCCATAGGGCTTTGATATTAGGCGGGGATCGCAAATCATCAAGACCCCGCGGTCGGTTTCGTCGCGGATCAGCCGTCCGGCTCCCTGCTTGACGTTGATGACGGCCCGCGGCAGCTGGTATTCCATGAAGGCGTTGCGGCCCTCCTTCTTCATCTGCTCGATGCGGGCGGCCAGCACCGGATCGTCGGGGGGCGCGAAGGGCAGCTTGTCGATGACCACCAGGGACAAGGCCTCGCCCCGCACGTCGACCCCTTCCCAGAAGCTCTGGCTGCCCACCAGCACCGCATTGCCCAGGCGGCGGAAGCGATCGAGCAGGTCGTTCTTGCTGCCCTCCCCCTGGAGGAGCAGGGGGAAATCGTGGCCGTCGTCCTGCAACCGGGCCTGCAACAATTCATGAACGCGGCGCATGGCCCGCAGGCTGGTGCACAGGAAGAAGGCTCGCCCGCCCGCCGCCTGCAGCACGGGAAAGGCAGCGGCGACCACGGCTTCGGTGAAGCCCAGGGAATTGGGGTCGGGCATGCCCGGGGGGGCGTAGAGCACCGCCTGCCGCTGGTAGTCGAAGGGGCTGTGCCAGCAGGCCGACTGGGGCTCGCCAAGACCGAGTTCGGCGCAGTAGTGGGCGAAGTTGCCCTGCACCGCCAGGGTGGCGGAGGTGAAGATCCAGGCCCGGGGATGGCCGCCCATCTGCTTCCTGAAGATTTCCGCCACGTCGAGGGGCGTCGAATTGAGCTGCAGCGACTGGGTGAAGGCCTCGGCCCAACGCACGTAGCCGGCGTCGGTCGGAGTGCGCCAGGCGGCCAGGCGGACGGCCAGTTCCTGGCTGCGCTGCCAGCACTTTTCCAGTCCTTCGGAACGTTCGGCCTGGCTTTCCAGAACCGCCGCGAAGCCCTCCAGTTCGGCCTGCAGCGCCGCCAGGGCGGGCAGGAACTCGGCCTTGTCCTCCAGTTGCGGCGCGGCAAAGCGGCCGGCTTCGACCCCCACCGCCAGCCGCAGATCCTTGGCCGCCTTTTCCAGCTTGCGGCTTCCCGCCTGCAGATCGAGGCAGTCGCGGGCATTGGCCAGGCCCTCGGCGCGGGCGTCCCGGGCCAGATCGAGCACCTGGGCCGAGGAGACCGTGTCGCCGAAAAACAAGGTGGCCACCTCGGGGAGCTGGTGGGCTTCGTCGAAGATCACCGTGTTGCACGCCGGCAGAAGCTCGGCCATGCCCTCGTCGCGCAACATCACGTCGGCGAAGAACAGGTGGTGATTGACCACCACCAGATCGGCCGCCATGGCCTCGCGCCGCGCCTGCATGACGAAGCAGTCCTTGTAGCTCGGGCAATCCTGGCCCAGGCAGTTGTCCCGGGTCGAGGTGGCGGCGTTCCAGACCGGCGAATTCTCCGAAACGTCCAGGCATTCGGCCTTGTCGCCGCTTTTCGTGACTTTGGCGAAATGGGCGATGCGGCGGGCGTCAGCGGCGTCCTCCCGGGTCAGGAAGCGGCCGTCGGCGAGGGACTGCTCCAGGTGATAGGGGCAGACGTAGTTGGCCCGCCCCTTCAACAAGGCCACCCGCACCGGCGCCTTGAGGACTTCCCGCACCATCGGAATGTCCTTGTTGAACAACTGGTCCTGCAGGGTTTTGGTGCCCGTCGAGACGATCACCTTGCCGCCCGATTGGAGGGCCGGCACCAGATAGGCAAAAGTCTTGCCGGTGCCCGTCCCGGCCTCGGCCACGAACACCGCGTGGCCATGGATGGCCGCGGCGATGCGCTCGGCCATTTCGACCTGCTGGTCGCGTACGCGGTAGCCGGGAATAGCGGCGGCCAAGGGGCCGTCGGGGGCGAAAATTGCGGAAAGGGAAGCCACGGGGAAACGCCGGGGGACAGGGGCGGAATGTTAGCAGATCACGGCGCTGTTCCGGGACGTCACCTCGGGAGCCGCCGCTGCCGCTTTCTTCGGCGTCCAAGCCGGCGGCCTGACCGGGCAAGCCCATCCACCGGGGGGTAGCCGCGGGCAAAGCCGGCGGCACTTCCAGCCCGACACCTCAGCCTTGCAGCCTTTCGGGCGCCAATTCGAGATGGCTCGATTCGTCCCCCAGCCAGACGGTTCCTTCCTGAATGGTGCATTGCAGCTTCATGGTGCGGGCTGCCAGGGCCGCCAGGGCGGCGCCCTGGTCGGCGGTCAGGCGCAGCACCGTGAGGTTGGCATGGGGGGCCACGGCCCCCTGGTTTTGCTGCCACCAGATGTCGACCGCCTTGCCGCCATAAGCCAGGACGACGACCCGGCGGGCGCGGTGGCAGGCGCGGCGGATGGCGCGCTCGTCGGGCAGGCCGACGTCGACCCAGGTGGCGAGGGTGCCGTCCGGTGCGGTTTCGAGCAGGTCGGCTTCGTCTTCGGTGGACAGGCCGCGGCCGAAGGCCAGATCGGCGCTGGCCAGGAGAGCGAAGGCGAGAAGCCGGACCATCATGCGCTCGTCGGTTTCGGAAGGATGGCGGGCGAGCGTGAGGGAATGGCTGTTGTAGTAATGCCGATCGAGGTCGGAAACCTGGAGTTCGGCCTTGAAAATGGTCGCCTTGAGGGCCATGGGGGTGTGCCGGAAAAAAGGCGGATTATGCCCCGATTCCCGCCCGCTGCGCCCCCCCCTCCCAAAGCCCGGGCGAAGCGGGGGCGAAAGCGTTTCCCCCATGGCGCCGGAAGGTGAGGCGAAAGAGGGGAAGAAAGGCAAGGCGCGAAATGCTGACGGCCCGGCGGATATTGATTAGCATAGCCGGATACGCCACGCCACCACCAAACGGGAGACATCATGCACCAGCCTATCAAGCCGCTCGCCCTGGCCCTGGGGCTCGCCCTGGCCGCCGCCGCCACCGCCGCCGACCTGCCCAAGCGCAAATCCGGCCTGTGGGAGATGAAGACCCAGATGGAAGGCGTACCCTCCCAGGGGCCCATGCAGATGTGCGTGGACCAGAACAGCGACAACCTGATGCAGGAACGGGCGACCAAGGAAAAGATGAATTGCAGCGTGATGGACATCAACCGCGGCCTGGGCGGCAAGACGACCATCCACTCGGTGTGCAAGATCGACGCCGCGACCACCGCCACCACCGACGCGGTGATTACCGGCGACTTCGATTCCGGCTACAAGAGCGACATGAAGATCCGCTACACCCCGCCCATGCACGGCATGAGCGAAATGAAGATGACCCAGGAGGCCAAGTGGCTCGGCCCCTGCAAGCCCGGCCAGCGGCCCGGCGACATCATGATGCCCAACATGCCGGGGGGCAAGATGAACATGCAGGACATGATGAACGACCCGAAAATCCAGGAAATGATGAAACAGCAGCAGCGGCGCCAGGGCGGCGCCTACTGAGTGCGGGAATTTCCCGGCGGGCGAGCGGTCAGACGGGTAAGCCGGATTATAATTAGCAATCGCTAATGATCGAGGATAGACCATGAAAACCCTGTTTGCCGCCCTTTCCCTGGCCTGCGCCGCAGGCTTCGCCCAGGCCGAGATCGTCGACGTAGACAACGCCGAACTGGCCCGCCTGATCGCCGCCGGCGTGCCGGTGATCGATATCCGCACAGCGGGGGAATGGGACGAAACCGGCATCGTCCCGGGCAGCCACCCCCTCACCTATTTCGACGACAAGGGCAACGCCGACCCCGCCGCCTGGCTGGAAAAAGCCAAGGGTATCGCCAAGCCGGGCGAACCGGTGGTGGTGATCTGCCGCAGCGGCAACCGGACCAAGGTGGTGAGCCGATTCCTCTCGGACAAAGCCGGCTACGCCAAGGTTTACAACGTCAAGGACGGCATCCGCGCCTGGGCCAAGGACGGCCGGCCTCTGGCCTCGGCAGCGCCCGCCCTGGCCGCCTGCAAGGCCGCCAAGACCTGCTGATCCGCCTTGCGCCAGGCCGTCGAACTGCGCCGCTGCGCCTCCTGCGAGCGCTGGAGCGGGCCGCGCCAGCCGGCCGAGGCCCGGGGATTTGTCGAAATCATCGGCGAAACCGTCAGCGGCCTGTGCCGCGGCGGCCCCTGGGATGGTTCGGAGCGCCGCGCCCGCTCGGCCTGTGGCCGCTGGGTGGTCTGGCCGCTGCTCGCCCAGAGCGGCTAAGCCCCGGACTCCGGTAGAATAGCGGCCCCCGGGCAGGCCCCTGCCCCTCGACGGTTACCGGGAAGAAACCCCAGGGAAATCGCCGTTTTCCCCGTTTTCCCCTTTCCGGAGTTGCCATGATCGTCCCCCCGACCGCCCCCCTCGCCCCCCGCCTTGCCGCCGCCCTTGCCGCCCGCGGCGACTTGATCGCCGACCTGGCGGCCGAAGCCACCGACGCCTACCGGGTATTTCACGGCAGCGGCGAAGGCCTCCCCGGATTGACCGTGGACCGCTATGGCGACCTCCTGCTCGTGCAGAGTTTCCATACCCCCCTGGAAGAGGCCCAGCTGGCCGAGCTGGAAACCTTCTACGCCAGCACCCTGCCCGGCCTGACGCCGATCTACAACGACCGCAGCCGGGCCAATTCGCGGATCGCCAACGAACTGGCCGGGGACGCCCTGGCCCAGGCCGAGCTGCAGCGCGAGTTCAGCGAACTGGGGGTGCGCTATGCGGTGCAAGCCCGCCACGCCGGCCAGGATCCCTGGCTGTTTCTCGACCTGCGGGCCGGGCGGCGGCGGGTCATGGCCGAGGCCGCCGGCAAGTCGGTGCTCAACCTTTTCGCTTATACCTGCGGCGTCGGCATTGCCGCCGCCAAGGCGGGAGCGCGCTTCGTGGTCAATGTCGATTTCGCCGAATCGGCCCTCAAGGTGGGCAAGCACAACGCCCGCTTGAACGACCTGCCGATTCGCCCGCGCTTCGTCCAGAGCGACGCCTTCGCCGCCATGCGCCAATTGGCCGGCATCGGCCAGCCCGAGGTGGTGCGGGGCAAGCGCCTGCCGGCCTTTCCCAGGCTGGAAGCGCAGCAGTTCGACCTGGTCTTTCTCGATCCGCCCCGCTACGCCAAAAGCCTCTTCGGCGTCGTCGACATCGTCAACGACTACGCCGCCCTGATGAAGCCGGCGCTCCTCTGCACCGCCCCGGGGGGCACGCTGATCTGTTGCAACAATGCCGCCCAGGTACCCCGGGAAGCCTGGGCCGACCAGCTCGAACGCTGCGCCCGCAAAGCCGGGCGGCCCATCCGCGAGTTCGAATGGCTCGCCCCGGAGGCCGATTTCCCCAGCCCCGACGGCCAGCCGCCCCTCAAGATGGCGTTGCTCAGGGTGTAGGGTCGTCGGGCAGGGCCGCGGCAGCCGGAGCCGGCGCGGCCGCCGCCTCGGCCAGCATAGCCGCCCGGCGGGCCGGGGTTTCCAGACTGATGCGCCCGAGAACGCCGGTGCGGTAGTCGGCAAGGAGCACGATGGAAGCCTTCTCCCGGTCGAGTTCGCCGCCCCGCCCCTTCAAGAGGCAGCCGCGCTTTTTCGCCACCGCCTCGATCACGTCGGCCGCATCCATGCCCGCCGTGGCGAAACCGTAACGGGCCGTCAGCAATGCCGGGTAGTGGGCCAGCAGGAAGCCGGCCAGCCAGGTGGCGACCTCTTCGTCGATATAGGCGTTGACGCCCACCGCGTGGCTGGCGGCGAGCATCAGGCCGTCGCTCTCGTGGGCAATCCTGGGCCACAGCATGCCGGGGGTATCGTAGAGGGAGAGGCGGGAACTGATGTCGATGCGCTGCTGGCTCTTGGTCACCGCCGGCTGGTCGCCCACCGCCGCCACCTTCTTCTTGACCAGGGCGTTGAGCAAGGTCGATTTGCCGACGTTGGGAATCCCCATAATCATCAGCCGCAACGGTTTCACCGCATCGCTGCGGTGGGGCGCCAGCTGCTGGGCCAGGCCAGGCACCCGCGCCACGTCGCCGGCCTTCTTGCAGGAAATAGCCACCGCCTTGACTCCCGGCTGCTTGCCGTAGTGCTCCAGCCAGGCCTTGGTGGCGGCGGGATCGGCGAGGTCGGCCTTGTTCAGGAGCTTGAGGCACGGCCTTTGGCGGAAGGCCCGCAGTTCGTGGATCATGGGATTGCTGCTTGCTTCCGGCAGGCGGGCATCGAGCACCTCGACCACCACGTCGGCGTGGGCCAGCGTCTCCGCCGCCTTCTTGCGGGCCGAGGTCATGTGTCCGGGGAACCACTGGATTGCCATATCAACTCTTTTCTCGGGCGGCGTCGATTATCCCGAATCCGCCACCGGTTGCCGGGCCGGAGGAATCCCCGGCACCTTACATTTTGTTGCAAATCCTCACAGCTCGGAGGAGTCAAGCGCCCTAAGCTGGGTTCATGTCAGCGCCGGGTCAGTTTCCGGCCCCCAACCCGTAGGAGTAACACCATGAAAAATACGCTCACCACGCTGCTCACCGCCGTTGCCGGCGTCTGGCTCTTCGCTGCCGCTGCCCCGGCCATGGCCCACGACCACGGCCGTGACCGCCACTGGGACGGCCGCCACGACCACCGGGGCTGGGGCCACGAGCATCGGCGCCATCATCGCCACGAACGCGACTTCGTCGTCTACCAACCCTACTACGCCCCGCCGCCGCCCCCGGTGGTCTACCAACCCGCCCCGGTTTACTACGGCTACCGGGAACCGGCCTTGACCATCGGCATTTCGCCCATCGTCATCCCGCTGCGCTAAGGATCAAATCACCTCGCGGGCTTCCAGGAAGCTCAGCTTGGGGTACTTTTCCTTCATCATGTTGAGATAGACGTTATTGGGCGCCAGATAGACCGGGTCGTCGGCGCCGTCCAGGGCGACGTTGGCGCCGTAGCGGTCGGAAAGCTGCCGCAGCTCGGCCTCGTCGCCGTGGATCCAGCGGGCCGTGGCGCAGTTGTAGCTCTCGAAGATGACCTGGACGCCGTACTCGTTCTCCAGCCGGTGGGCGACGACGTCGAACTGGAGGATGCCCACCGCCCCGAGGATGAGGTCGTTGCCCGCCAGGGGCCGGAAGAGCTGGGTCGCCCCCTCTTCCGCCAGCTGCTGCAAGCCCTTCTGCAACTGCTTGATCTTGAGCGGATTGCCGATTCGCGCCAGGCGGAAATGCTCGGGAGCGAAGGAAGGAATGCCGGTGAAGCGCAAATCCTCGCCCTCGGTGAAGGTTTCGCCGAGGCGGATGGTGCCGTGGTTGGGGATGCCGATGATGTCGCCGGGGTAGGCCTCGTCGGTGGTACTGCGGTCCCGGGCCATGAAGGTGATGGCGTTGTTCACCGCGATCAGCTTGCTGCCGGCCCCCTGCTTGACCTTCATGCCCCGCTCGAAACGCCCGGAACAGACGCGCAGGAAGGCGATGCGGTCGCGGTGCTTGGGGTCCATGTTGGCCTGGATCTTGAAGACGAAGCCGGAGAACTTGGGTTCGTTGGGCTCGACGGTACGGTTCGCCGCCGGCCGCGCCAGGGGCGCCGGCGAGAGTTCGACCACGGCATCGAGCAGGGACTGGACACCAAAGTTGTTAACCGCCGAACCGAAGAAGACCGGCGTCTGCTTGCCCGCCAGGTAGGCCCCGGCGTCGAAGGCGTGGGAGGCGCCGCGCACCAGTTCGATGTCGGCGCGCAATTCCTCGGCCTGGGCGCCGATCAGCTCATCGAGGCGCGGGTTGGCGAGGCCCTGGATGATCTCGGAAGTCCCCTTCTCGGCCTGGGGGTCGAAGAAGGCGATAGCATCGTCGTAGAGGTGGTAGACGCCGCGGAAACGCTTGCCCATGCCGATGGGCCAGGTCATCGGAGCACACTGGATACCGAGCACCGACTCGACTTCGTCGAGGAGGTCGATGGGTTCCTTGCCCTCCCGGTCGAGCTTGTTGATGAAGGTCAGGATGGGCGTGTCGCGCCTGCGGCAGACGTTCAGGAGCTTGATGGTCTGGGCCTCGACGCCGTTCACCGAGTCGATAACCATGACCGCCGAATCCACCGCCGTCAGGGTGCGGTAGGTATCCTCGGAGAAGTCCTCGTGGCCGGGGGTGTCGAGCAGGTTGACCATGCATTCCCGGTAGGGAAACTGCATCACCGACGAGGTCACCGAAATGCCCCGTTGCTTTTCCAGTTCCATCCAATCGGAAGTCGCATGGCGGCTGGCCTTGCGCGCCCGCACCTCGCCCGCCACCTGGATGGCGCCGCCGAACCAGAGAAGCTTCTCGGTCAGGGTCGTTTTACCCGCGTCGGGGTGAGAAATGATGGCGAAGGTGCGGCGGCGGGCGATTTCGGTGTCTAGGGGGGTCACGGCGGGCTACGGAATGGGGCGAAAAGGGCGAATTATACCGCCCCTGCCGCCCTCTCCCGGCATCGGCTCTCAGGCCGCCACCGTCTTGGCCCTTTGCCGCGCCGCGGCGGCGGCGACGCCCAGGCGCGGCCGCCAAGGCGATGATGACTTCCTTGCCGCCCGGAAGCGTAACCCGCCGGGCCGGCGGAGTAAGTGAGGTGCCGACTTTCATGGCCGGCTGCGGTGCTGGGGCGGCCGGCATCATCTCACCGGGCCGCCCACCGGAATGGCCCGCCGGCTCCCGCCGAGTACTCCGCCGGAAATCCCTCCTTTGGCTTGGCCCCCGGAAAGGCGCTCAAAGAACCACCAGCGTCTGCCGCCCGCTCCAGCTCCCGCCGGCGGCCACGGCAACGGGCCGATGGACCGCCGCCGCCTCGACGCACAGCATGTGCCGCCAGCCGTTGGCCGGCAGATCGGGGATCTGGGCCGAGCGCTCGACCCAGGGATTCCACACCACGACGTCGGGGAAGCCCTCGGCATGGATGCCCAGGCTCAGGTTTCCGGCCTGCAGCAGGAGCGGCCGCCGGACGTCCTGATAGATGCGGTCGGTTTCGCCCTCGACCAGAAGGGCGGTGCCGGTTTCCCGGCGCTGCCGGTTGCCGTCGGCGGCGTCGCGATAAGTAAAGCCGTAGAGTCCCTCCAGCGCCACATCTTCGACCTGTACGACGCGCAGATAGGTATGGAGCGCCGCGGTGAACTGGAAAGGCGAATCCCCCGGGTTGTCGATGCCGAGTTCGATGTCGAGCCGATCGGCCTCCAGCCCCACCGTGATCTCGGCGCGAAAGGGGTGGGGCCACAACGCCCGGCTGGCGGCGTCGTCCTCGACAAGCAGCGTGACCATGGCGTAATCGTCGCCGCAGGACCGGCCGCCGACCTGCCATTCCCGGGTCCGCACCAGGCCGTGCCGGGGCAGATCACCGAGGGCGGCGAACTGGGGAAAACATACGGGAATGCCGCCGCGGATCGCCGCGCTGCCGTCGCCCACGGCCCGGTCGGAAAGAAAGAGGCGTTCCCGGCCGTCGGCGGCGGTCCAGGAAAGCACCTGGCCGCCCCGTTTGGCGACCACGGCGCGGGAACCCCGCGGCCCGTTGAGGCAGAGGGCCTCGATGCCCTGGAAATCAATGGTTTCAATGCTGGTTTTCATGGGTATGCTCGGAGCGGGGAACGACGAAGAGTTGGGGGCGGACATGGATCAGTTCGACCTCGTGCCCGAGCAGAGTGACGCTGCCCTGACGGCGGTTGTCGCCGGTGTCGCTGTATTCGAATCCGTAGACGCGGCGCAGGCGAAGCAGGCCGCCGTCGTCGCGCCCCCACCCCACGCGGCGGATTGCCACGGTATCATCGAGGAATTGCATGTTCTCGTCGCGGCAGGCCTGCTCCGCCGCCCGCCGACCGATCTCCCGGGCCTTTAGACTGTCCAACCACAACCAGACGCCGCCCCCCGCCAGGATGAGGGCCAATAATTCAAGTAAATCCATGGCTTAGAAGTATACGACCAATGATAATTACGCCACAGTTTTTTCCTTCCCGGGGCTAGATAATTGTTTCAACTCAATCCCTCAAAGGTCGCCATGGAGACCCCTCTGCAATTCCTTCGCGGATGGCTACCCTTTTCCCGCCCCCCCGAACCGGACAAGGCCGCCGCCGAGGTTCGCGAATGGCTCGACAGCACGACCGATGTGCCGGCGCCCAAGGCCCTGGCCAGCCTGGCCACGGAAATCATCCCCAACATCGCCCGCCACGGCGACCTGCCCCTGCGCTTCAAGCTCCTGGAGGAGGCCCGAGGTGCCGCCGACCGCGCCCTGCCCGCCATCGAAGCCGAAGTCGAAGCGGCGATCCTGCCCCTGCCGACCGCCGTCATGGCGACCGCCCTGGCCGCCGACAACGTGCTCAAGACCCTGGCCATCGCCTACGCCGGCATCGCCCAGGCGATCGGCAGCCAGAAGCGCCACGCGAGCTTGGACAGTCTGCTCGAAATCAGCACCCGGCGAGCCATCGAGGCCGTCTGCCAGCGCCAGCAACTGGCCTATCGGGCCTACGCCACGCCGTCGGCGAGTTCCTGGCAGATGCTCCACGACCTCTACCGCCTGGCGCGCCGCCAGCAGATCGGCAGCCGCAATGGGGCGGCTACGCCCATCGAATATCTTTACGCCGGCGCCCTGCTCCTCGCCTGGGTCGACCCCGGCAAGTTTCCCCGCGGCTCCCTCGGCCAGGTGCGCGCCTCGATCGACCTGCTCGCCCCATTGGCGTCCATCGGCGAAGCGACCGCAGACTTCCACGTTCCCAAGGCGCCGGTCGGGCAGTTCGTCATCGACCGGGAAGAAAGCGGCGCCGGGCGCCCCCTGGCGCGGGCTCAGCTGACGAGTACCCTGGTGGGCAACCTGATCGTCGATTTCCGCCCGGTTCTTGCGGTTCTCGACCAGCATCTGCGCCAGCTGCCGGGGGACACCCCCGCCCTCCCGCTCAAGGCCCCGGAATCCTACCTGCGGGCCATGCGGGCGGCGATCGGCAGCCATGCCGCCCGGCGGTTCTCGCGCACCCGCTTCAAACCCCGGGCCGACCTGGTCACCGGCGTCGACGCCCTGATCGAACTGCTCAACGGCCGCGCCCTCAGCCGCCGCTTCAACGACCCGCCGCGCCACGGCCAGAACTGGCCCCTGGCGATCAGCGAATGGGCCTTGCTCGACGAAAGCCCGGAAGGCTACGGCATCCGTTACATCAAGGGGGAAAAGACCGCCATCGAGGCCGGCGAGGTAGTCGCCCTGCAACCACGGGAGAACAGCCGGGTCCATATCTGCATGGTGCGGCGGATCGCCAGTCCACAACACCACCGCCTCGAACTCGGCCTGCAGGAACTCTCGGCCAACGGCATCGTCATCGATCTGCCGTCCGCCCTCGGCCGGACCCAGCGCCAGGCCATCCTCATCCCTCACCTGCCCGGCCACGGCAACTGCGCCGGCATCCTGGCCCGCCCCGGGGCCATGCGTACCGGCCAGCGGGTCAATTTCCGCGATCCGGAACGGGCCGTGCGCTATACCATCGGCGCCCCCCTGGAAAAGAACGCCCACGTCGAACTGTTCGCCCTCGATCCCGTAGCCGGGTAAACTCCCGGCCCATGCTCAGCTACCGCCACGCCTTCCACGCCGGCAACCACGCCGACGTCCTCAAGCACTTCGTCCTTGTCCAGATCTGCCGCCATCTGAACCGGAAGGAAGCCCCCTACTGGTTTATCGATACCCATGCCGGCGCCGGCCGCTACGCGCTCGACTCGGGCCATGCCACCAAGCTCGCCGAGTTCGCCGGCGGCATCGGCCGCCTGTGGCAGCGCACCGACCTGCCCCCGGCGCTTGCCGACTACGTTGCCCTGGTTAAGGGACTCAACCCCGGCGGCAACCTCAAGCATTACCCCGGCTCCCCCTGGCTGGCCTGGAAATGCCTGCGCCCCCAGGATCGGCTGCGGCTTTTCGAACTGCACAGCACCGACAGCAAGCTCCTGCAGGACACCTTCAAGGCCGCCGGCCGCCAGGCGGCGGTCAGCGCCGCCGACGGACTGGCCGGCCTCAAGGCCCTGCTGCCCCCGCCGCCGCGGCGGGCTCTGGTGCTCATCGATCCCTCCTACGAAACCCGCGGCGACTACGCCCAGGTGGTCAAGGCGCTGCAGGACGGCCTCCGGCGTTTTGCCACCGGCACCTACGCCGTGTGGTATCCGCAGCTCGTCAAATCCGAAGCCCGCCAGTTGCCGGACAAGCTCAAGGCCCTGCCGGCAAAGAGCTGGCTCGACGTCCGCCTCACCGTGGCGCGGCCGGCCAAGGACGGTTTCGGCATGTTCGGCAGCGGCATGTTCGTCGTCAATCCGCCCTGGACCCTCGAAGCCACACTGCGCGAGGCCCTGCCCACCCTGTGCGACCTCCTGGCGGCGGACGACGGCGCCCGGTATGAGGTCGAGGGATTCGAGGCCTAGAGTTCCGTGTACTTGACCCGGGAGCCGTAGCTTTTTTCCACCGGGTATTTCTCGGCGTTCTTCACCAGCTTCTGCCGGGCCGCGGCGCCCAGATCGATTCCGGCCCGGTCGGCGATGAGCAGAAGGTAGAGCAGGATGTCGGCGCATTCTTCTCCCAGGGCCTCCCTGGCGGCGGGCTCGGCGGGGAGCGCTTCGATCTCGGCGTCGCTCTGCCACTGGGTGAATTCGAGGAGTTCGCCGGCCTCCAGGTTGAGCGAGACGATGAGATTGCGCAGACTGTGGAACTGGCGCCAGTCGCGGGCGTCGCGAAAAGCCAGCACGGCTTCGCGGAGTGCGGCGAGTTCACTCAATTACAATCTCTCCCTGGCTTATCCTGCGAGGAACCATCATGCCCATTTTCTCTCTCGGCGAAAAGACGCCGCAACTCGGCGCCGGCGTCTGGGTCGCCCCCAACGCCACGGTGATCGGCGACGTCCGCCTGGCCGCCAACGTATCCATCTGGTGGAACGCGGTACTGCGGGGCGACAACGATCCGATCAGCATCGGCGCCAACAGCAACATCCAGGACGGCTCGGTGCTCCATACCGACGAGGGCGTGCCGATGACCCTCGGCAGCGACGTCACGGTTGGCCACCTGGTCATGCTGCACGGCTGCACGGTGGGCGACGGCAGTCTGATCGGCATCGGCTCGGTGGTGCTCAACCGGGCGGTGATCGGCAAGGGCTGCATCGTCGGGGCCAACACCCTGATTCCCGAAGGCAAGGCCTACCCCGACCGGGTGTTGATCGTCGGCTCGCCGGGCCGGGTCATCCGCGAATTGAGCGACGAGGACGTGCTGCGGCTCAAAGCTTCGGCCGCCCACTACGTCGACAACGCGGCCCGCTACCGGAAAAGCCTGGTGCCCCGGTAGTCCCCGGCGGGATTCAGACCGGGCTGGACAGGTTGGAAATGGTGATATTGGGGCGCGGGTGCGGAATGATCTTCTGCAGCCCGACCCGCATCCGCGTGTTGATGAGCAGCGGGGCCCGCAGGTTGGCGCCGATGCGCGGCGTGCCGCTGTCGTCCTGGCGGTAGAGGATGAGCATCACCGCCACGTCGTCTATGGCGGGGGTGCCGAGGGCCGCCGACTCGGCGTCGGTGAGGGCCAGTTCGTAATTGAGGCCGACCCCGGTGGGATCGATGATCTGGAAGGCCAGGGCCGGATTCTCCACCGATTGCAGGGTATAGCTCGCCACTTCCGCCCCCGTCGCCTCGTGCACCAGGATGAACTGGCGGGCCTCCTCGAAGCCGGTCAGGCCGGCCGGAAAAGTGATGATCGACTCCGGGGTCACCTCGACGGTGCCGAACAGATGGGTCTGGACTTGCATGGCTTGCCTCCGCGCTTGATCGTGAATCGGGGCATCCTACACCAAGTCGGCATGCCCCGGTAATGGCGGCAACTTGTGTTTTGCCCCCGGATTTTGCATAGTTCGCCCTTTTTTGCGCTGCCGCATCCATGCTCCCACCCATCGAACACCGCATCGCCGTCGAACTCGGCGTGCGCCCCGCCCAGGTCAGTGCCGCCGTCGCCCTGCTCGACGAAGGCGCCACCGTCCCCTTCATTGCCCGCTACCGCAAGGAAGCCACCGACGGCCTGGACGACACCCAGCTCCGGACCCTGGAAGAGCGGCTCGGCTACCTGCGCGACCTGGAAGACCGGCGCGCCGCCATCCTGGCGAGCATCGAGGAACAGGGCAAGCTGACGGCGGAACTGCAAGGCGAAATTTCCGACGCCGAAACCAAGCAGCGCCTGGAAGACCTCTACCTGCCCTACAAGCAAAAACGTCGCACCAAGGCCCAGATCGCCCGGGAGGCCGGCCTCGAACCCCTGGCCCTGGCCCTCGTGGACGACCCCACCCGGGCGCCCGAGGCCGAAGCGGAAAAATACCTCAACGCCGACGCCGGCTTTGCCGACGCCAAGGCCGTGCTCGATGGCGCCCGCCAGATCCTCATGGAACAATTTGCCGAGGACGCCACCCTGCTCGGCGCCCTGCGGGATTACCTCAACGACCACGGCGTGGTGAAATCGGCGGTGATCGCAGGCAAGGAGGCCGAAGGCGCCAAGTTCCGCGACTGGTTCGATTTCGCCGAACCCGTCGCCCGCATGCCCTCGCACCGCGCCCTGGCCCTGTTGCGCGGCCGTAACGAAGGCGTATTGGGGGTTTCCCTCGTTCTCGACTCGGAAATCGAGGAAGCCCAAGGGAAAGCCGGCCCCAATCCCTGCGAACAACGCATCGCCGTGCGTTTCGGCATCAAGGACCAGGGACGGCCGGCCGACAAATGGCTGGCCGACACCGTGCGCTGGACCTGGAAGGTCAAGATCTACACCCACCTCGAACTCGAACTCATGAACGCGCTACGGGAGCGCGCCGAAGAAGAGGCCATCCGCGTCTTCGGCCGCAATCTCAAAGATCTGCTACTCGCCGCTCCGGCCGGCCAGCACGTCACCATGGGCATCGACCCGGGCATCCGCACCGGCTGCAAGATCGCCGTCGTGGACGCCACCGGCAAGCTCCTCGACACCGCCACCATCTACCCCCACGAACCGCGCTGCGACTGGGACGGCTCCCTGGCCACCATCGCCCGTCTGGCCGCCCGCCACGGCGTTACCCTGGTGGCCATCGGCAACGGCACGGCCAGCCGGGAAACCGACAAATTGGTGGCCGACGTCATCAAGCGCTACCCCGAGGCGCGGCTCACCAAGATCGTGGTGTCGGAAGCCGGCGCCTCGGTCTATTCCGCCTCCGAATTCGCCGCCCGGGAATTTCCCGACCTCGACGTCTCCATCCGCGGTGCCGTCTCCATCGCCCGCCGCCTGCAGGATCCCCTGGCCGAACTGGTCAAGATCGAACCCAAGTCGATTGGCGTCGGCCAGTACCAGCACGACGTTTCCCAGACCAAGCTGGCGAGGAGCCTCGACGCCGTCGTCGAGGACTGCGTCAACGCCGTCGGGGTCGACGTCAATACCGCGTCGATTCCGCTCCTTACCCGGATTTCCGGCCTCAACGCCGGCCTCGCCGCCAATATTGTCGGCTACCGCGACAGCCATGGCGCCTTCAAGAGCCGGGACGAATTGAAAAAAATCCCCCGCCTGGGGGAAAAAACCTTCGAGCAGGCCGCCGGCTTCCTGCGCGTGCCCAACGGCGACAACCCCCTCGATGCCTCGGCAGTCCACCCGGAGGCCTACCCGGTGGTGGAAAAAATCCTGGTCGACTTGAAGAAGCCGATCAAGGAGGTGATCGGCGACTCCCGCCTGGTCAAGGGGCTGTCCCCGGCCAAATACGCCGACGAGCGCTTCGGCCTGCCCACCGTCCAGGACATCCTCAAGGAACTGGAAAAACCCGGCCGCGACCCGCGCCCGGAATTCAAGACCGCCACCTTTGCCGACGGCGTCGAGGAAATGAAGGATCTCAGGCCGGGCATGATCCTCGAGGGCGTCGTCACCAACGTCGCCGCCTTCGGCGCCTTCGTCGACATCGGCGTGCACCAGGACGGCCTCGTCCATGTCTCGGCGCTGTCCACCACCTTCGTCAAGGATCCCCACGCCGTCGTCAAGGCCGGACAGATCGTCAAGGTCAAGGTGCTGGAAGTGGACTTGCCGCGCCAGCGGATTTCCCTGACTATGCGCCTGTCCGACGAACCGGCCCCGGCCCGGCGCCACGACGGCCCGCCCACCGGCCGCAGCAACGCCGGCCGGCCGGCACCCCGCCAGAGCGGCCCGGCCCCGGCCGGCAACGCCATGGCGGCGGCTTTCGCCAAGTTGAGGAAGTAGCATGACCAAGGTTTACGGCATCAGGAACTGCGATACTGATGTAACAACTCGGTAAGGAATTCGCAGGCGCCTCCTCTACGAAGTTGAGCCATACCCCCTACAACGCGGACACTTGTTGATCGGTTGGTTGGTGTCCTTGCCGTTCCCTTTGCGGCAATGGTGGCTTGAACACCATTGCCACCCACATTCCTTGCAGCGATACGCAGTCAGCCCACAGGCACAGCGATAGCTCATAGTTTTCTCCTCATTTCCGTAGCAAATGCCCCTGCTCTGCCAACGCCTCAAGCCACTTTTCGAGAAAGGCATTGCAATGCAGGTAATGTCGACGATCAGCCTGACCGTCTGGCCCTGAATACACCTCGTCGTAAGACCACATGTCCTGGTAGGTCAGTGCTTCGGCCATTTCCCAATCCCGATAGACGCCAATCTCCATGTCAGGATCGGCAATCATGTCGCCCGAGTCGTGCCTCCAGTAGTGGCTCAAGGCAATACGCCGGTAGCCCTTGGCGGCAATCAGCACATCGAGGTTGAGATCCATATACCCCTCAACCTGGGACTTGGCGTATTCACCGATTTCCCAAAGATCAGGCACAACGATCAACAGCTTCTGATAGATGCGCTTGGCCCATGCACGATTGGCTTCCAGTGCCAACACCTTATCGCCGGGCTTCATGCTGCCACCCGCTGCAATCGTTCCTCGTTGAGCAGCGAATCCAACCAGCGCTCAAGGAAGGTGTTCATTGTGCGATGGACTTTGGCATCGACCGGCCCATCCGGGATCGGGTAGGCCTCATTGAAGCTGAACATGTCCGAATACATGACAGCCTCGGCCATTTCCCAATCGGGATACAGCGAAATAACGATACGTGGATCGGATACCGGGTCGCCATCTGAATCCGTCCAGGAATGGTGCAACTGGACGTAACGGCAACCTCCCTTGGATTGCAGAACCTCAAGGCATATGGGCGCGAAATAACCCTCTGCCTTGAAGTGGATGGGCTGCTCGAAGGTCAGTAGGTCAGGAGCGAGGCGCAGTCAAGTCCAAAATTTGCTGTAAATTCCTTTGGTTCGTGGGATGACGAATGGTTTTCAGCCGGCGAGGGCAACAACGTTGTTGCCATCGCCGGCGGCGGCGCGGGCGGCAGCCCACTCCGCGAATTCGTCCATGTCCA
>SSSZ01000015.1 GCA_009469675.1 Azonexaceae bacterium
CAAGTAGGGCTCGACCGTGCGGCGTTAATCGGGCATTTTTATGGATGTTCATTCGGGGCCTCGGAGGCTTGTATGGTTGGTGCCTCCAATTCTCCGGGGAGACACCCCGAGTGAACAACCTACAGAGAGATCACACCTAGCGAGCGCCCGGCGCTGCGCCCTGGGGCACGCTGTGGCAGCGATGGCAGGAAAAGAAGGTGATGAAAGCCACCCGGTCGTGGCACATGCCGCAGTAGTTGCCGCGGAAAATGTCGGCCATGCGGATTTCGGTGCTGCCGGCGACGGGCTTGAAGGGGGCCGGATGGCAGTTGCTGCAGGCCAGCCAGAGGGTGTGGGAACGGTGGGGAAAGCGGACGTGGGGCATTTCCTTGGTGTTCTTCATGATGATGTCGAGGTCGAGCACTTCCATCTGCGCCTTGCCCGAGAGGTCGCTGCGGGGCGTGATGCGGCCCTCCTTCAAGGCACGCATCCAGTCGGGAAAGCCGGTGGCGTCGTAGGGAATCGCCTTGGTTGCTTCGTCGATGCGCTGCAGGCGAGCGGCATCCGGATTGGCGGGATCGTAAAAGCTGTTGTGGTCGATGGTCCGGCGGGCCTGATGGTCGCTCCCGGCCTCGGCGGACGGCGTTTGGGTTTCCACCGGGGCGGTCGCATTTTTCGGGGTGGCGCGCAGAAAGGCCGTCGCTTCGATGGAAACCAGGGCCATGGCAGCCGCCGCGGCAAGCAGCCAGGGCAATTTGGTCCGGAAAAGGCGCGGAAGCGTGGGAACCATCGTCACCTCAGGCCCGGCCTGTGCCAAAGAACCGCCGCCAGGCACGGGCCAGGCGGTTGCCCGGCGGCGGGGCGTCGGACGGCGCGGGGGATACCCGCACCAGCGACTGGGCGAGCGCCAGGTCGGCTTCGAGGCGCGCCGCCTCTTCGGTGTCGAGCGCGTCCACCGCATGGCGTTTGACCAGCTCTCCCTGGGCATGCAATTGTTCCGCCTTGACCAGGGCTGAACGCAGCGCCAGGCGGAGATAGCCGGCCTTGGCCGGCTTGGGGATGAAGCGATAAATCTGTCCCTGGTTGACCAGGCGGGCGACCGTGTCCGTGGCGCTGTCCTCGGCCAGGACCACCGCAACGAGCCGGGGATGACGCTGTTTGAGGAGGCAGATGAAACGGCTGATTTCGATGGACGGCCCAAGGTGGGTTTCGGCGACGAGGACCGAGAATTCCCGGTCGATCAAGCAATGAACGGCGTCGACGACGTTGCTGACGTGGACGATTTCGGCCACGTCGCCGGCGGCAACCTCGACCAGGGCATGGGTGGCGGGGTCGCCGTCGAGGACGAGGATGCTGCCTTTGCCGTCGGGCGCCGGCAGGTCACCGGCGATGGGGGCGCCGGCCGGATGGCGGCGGGCGATGGCGGCGGCCTGGGCGACCAACTTCGGTAACTCGGTGACGCTCCAGGGTTTGGCAACGTAGCGGAAGATCTCCGACTCGTTGACCGAACGTAGCACGGACTGGACATCGGCGTAGCCGGTGAGCAGGATGCGCATAGCGCGGGGGGCGATGGCCTTGACTTCGCGCAGCAGATCGACGCCGCTCATGCCCGGCATGCGCTGGTCGCTGATGACCACATCGAAGTCGTCCCGGCGCACCAGGGCCAGGGCTTCGTCGCCGCCGGCCGCGGTGACCACCTCGAAATCCTTCTGCAGCAGCCAGGACAGCGCCCGCAGGATATTGGGTTCGTCGTCCACGCAGAGGATTCGGCCCCGGGATTCGGTGCCGCTCGCGGGCGGATTGAGCGAAATGGCGGACATGGCAGGGGTCACCTCAAGGTCGCGAGGCCGGCGGTGGCTCGCCGCCGCTGGTCAGGGGAAGGGTGACCGTAAAGGTGGTGCCGAGGCTGCTCGTCGCGGTTACCCGCAATTCGCCGCCGTGGTTGCGGACGATGTCGCGGGCGATGGGCAGGCCAAGCCCGGTGCCGACTCCGGCAGCCTTGGTCGTGAAATAGGTGTCGAAGATATGGGGCATGACGTCTTGGGGAATGCCGCCGCCGCTGTCGATGACGTCGACCCGGATCTCCCTGCCCTCCACCCGGCTGCGCACCCGGATGTGGCCTTCGTAGGGAATGGCCTGGGCGGCATTGTTGATGAGGTTGAGAAAAACCTGGTTGAGCTGGGAGGGATTGCACTCGAGAAGCGGCAGTTCGGTAAAGTCCTCGACCATCTGGATGCGTCCGGGAATGGCGCTTTTGGCAATATAGATGACCGTGCGCAACGCCCGATTGAGATCGGTTCCCACCACCTTGGCGCGGTCGAGGCGGGTGAAATCCCGCAGGTTTTCCACCAGTTCCCGCATCTGCTCCAGGCCGTTCTGCACATCGCCGAGCATGCGGGCCGCCAGGGCGGCTTCGGCGTCGTCGCAATCGACGGCGGTAATCAGCCCCCGGGAGCGGTTGAGATTGAGCCGTACCGAATCGACGCCGGGGTGCCGCCGAACGTTTTCCGCCAAGTGGGCGGCGACCCGCAGCGGCAGGGCCATGCGGTTGAGGGAGGCGATGGCCAGGGCGACGTTGCTCAAGGAAAAGGCGATCGGCGTATTGAGCTGGTGGGCGACGCCGGCCACCAACTGGCCCAGGGAGGCCATTTTTTCCGACTGAGCGAGCTGCTGCTGGGCCTGGTCCCGCTCCCGGTTCTGGCCGACGATGATCCCCTCGGCCCGGCGCACGATGAGAAAGAGGGCCAGGTAGAGGGCGCCGAAGGCCACCGCCGCCCCGGCGACGAGCTTTTTTTCCGTGGCGGCGATTTCGCCGAGGAAAGGCGTGACGTCGGAGTAAACCTCGAAAACCCCGGCGATTTCCCGGCCGTTGTATTGAGGGATGTAGCTCTGGATCAGGTCGCGGTTCTCGACCACCTGTTCGAAGGCGCTGAATTTTTCCTTGTGGACCAGCTCGGTACGGGTCTGGCCGGCCATGGCCCCCTGAAAGCCGCTGTTGCCGCTCTTGTCCTCGCCGATCTGGGCGAGTTCCGACGAATAGACAGTCCGGCCCCGGCGGTCATAGACTTTGACCTTGTAGGTCGTCCCGCCCCGCATGAGGTCAAGGACCGTTCGATGAATTTCCTGGATTTGGGAATTGTTTTTCAGTTCCGGGGATGACAGTCCGTCGGATTCCGCCAGAAAAGGGACGAACCGGGCCGTCCAAAGGGTATTGGCGAAAACCCGGGTGACATTGACGTTGGCTGCTTCCTGCAGGTGAAGCATGTTGGTCAGGGCCACCTGGCGATAGAAATAAACCATGGCGAGCGCCGCCAGAAGAAAAAACGCCAGGCTGGTGACGGTGACGTAACGGACTAGCCGGAACTGCATAGCGAAGAATCGGTCTTCTGAATGGGCGGGTTGAGTATCTTCGGTAAGGCCTATGCACGGCCCGTGCCAACCGCCCAACGCCGGTTATCACTTACGTAATAATTCTGCTTCGTATAAACTCCTCCGAGCAGCCATAACAACCCGGGGTGGGCTGGGCTAAAGGACGAGCATGAACGGTCGCTTCAAGGGGCGTCTGGCCGGAGTCATCGTGTTAACCGCATTGGTGGGCGCGCTCTTGGGCGCTATCGCCGGGTATGCCTATGTCGAAGCGCAGCGTGCCATGAAACGCTCGGAGGCGAGGGCGCTGGCCTATTCCCATGCCCAGCGCCTGGCCCAGCGCCTGCAGGAAGCGCTGGGGCCGGCCTACATGCTGGCTTCCCTGGTGCAGCAGGGCGACGGCAAGCTGGATAATTTCGAGGCGGTGGCGGTCGATCTGATGGCCCAGTTTCCCATGGCGCGGGCGGTCGAGCTGGCGCCCCGGGGCGTTGTCACCAAGGTTTTTCCGCTTCCCGGGAACGAGAGCATTATCGGCCACGACCTACTCCAGGACCGGAATCGCAATCGCGAGGCCCATCTGGCAGTGGCCCGCAAGCAACTCACCCTGGCCGGCCCCTTCGAGTTGCTGCAGGGGGGACTGGGGGCGGTGGGGCGTTATCCCATCTTTCGTTATCACCGGGACGGCCATCAGGATTTCTGGGGATTCTCCATCGTCCTCATCCGGGTGCCCGAGTTGCTCAGCGCCGCGGGTTTTCTGCAATTCCGCAGCAAAGGCTACAGCTACGAGATTTGCAAGGTCCAGGTCGACGAAGGGGGCTGCACGGTGTTCTCGCGCCAAGGGGTGGAGCCTCTGGATGACCCCATTGCCGCCGATGTGGACGTACCCAACGGCAAATGGATCCTGTCGGTGGCGCCCGACCGCGGCTGGATTCCCGCCTTCGACTGGATCATCCTGGCGCTGACTGCCCTCGGCGTGGGGATTCTCCTCGGCACCCTGCAGTACGTGCTGCTGACCCGCCTGCCGGCAAAATCCTGAATGGTGCTCAGCCCTCGGTGCGGCCGCCGCCCTGGGCGCGCAGCAGCGGTTCCGGCGTGGCCGCGGCGAGGTGCAGATTGGGCGGTTCTACGGCGGGCATCGGGTAGCGCCCGACTTCGCTGACCAGGCGGCGGAAATCGCCGGCGGGAACGGGCCGCGAGAAATGGTAACCCTGCAGGATATCCACCGGCGCCTCGCGCAGGAATTCGACCTGTTCGATTTCCTCGACCCCTTCGGCAATGATCTTGAGCTGCAGGGTGTGGCCGAGGGCGACGATGGCGCGGACGATCGAGACCGCCTCGGGCAGATAGGGCGTTTCGGTGATGAAGGAACGGTCGATCTTGAGGACGTCGAGGGGGAGTTGCTTGAGGTAGCTGAGGCTGGAATAGCCGGTACCGAAATCGTCGACGGACAGTGTCACGCCCAGGGTCTTTAGCTGCTGCAGGGTGAGGAGGCCGCTCGCCGCATCGCGCATGACGGCGCTTTCGGTCAGTTCGATTTCAAGGAATTCCGGCGGGAAATGCAGGGTTTCCAGAATGCGGGAAATCTTGCTGATGAGCTTTTCGTCGGAAAGCTGCAGGGCCGACAGATTGACCGCGACGAACAGGTCTTCGCCGGTGGCGGCGCGCCAGCGGGCGTTTTCTTCGCAGGCGGTGCGGATGACCCACTCGCCGACCGGCACGATGAGGCCGGTTTCTTCTAGCAGGGGGACGAAGATGGCCGGGCTGACAAGCCCGCCCAGATCGTCGTTGAACCAGCGCAGGAGTGCTTCGGCACCGATGATGCGGCCGCTCTTGGCGGCCACCAGCGGCTGGTAGTAGACCTCGAATTCGCCCTTTTCGAGGGCGGTGTGCAGGCGGCTTTCCATGCGCATGCGCTCGGCGGCGTCATGGTTCATGTCCTGGCGGAAGAAGCGGTAGGTATTGCCGCCATCGCTGATGGCCGCGTACATCGCCGTATCGGCCGCGCCGATCAACTCGGTGACCGTGGTTCCGTCTTCGGGGAAGAGGCTGATGCCCATGCTCACCGAGAGGTGGATGTCGTGGCCGCCCACCGCCGTGGCGCGGCGCAGGGTTCGCTGGATGCCGCGGGCCAGGGACGACACTTGCTCCGGCGTCTCGATGCCTTCGACGACGATGGCGAATTCGTCGCCCCCCAGGCGGGAGATGCTGGCGTTCTCGGGGACGATCTCGCCAATCCGCTCGGCCACCGTCAGCAGGATCTGGTCCCCGGCCGCCTGGCCGATCGAATCGTTGATGATCTTGAAGCGGTCCACGTCGAGGAACATCACCGCCATCGGCACCTGCGAGGCGGGCGGGCGCGACAGGGCCTGCTGCAGGCGCTCGTTGAAGTGGGTCCGGTTGGGCAGCGAGGTCAGGGTGTCGTAATAGGCCAGGAAATCGAGCCGGGCCTCAATCTCCTTGTGCTTGGTGAGGTCCGAGAACACCGCCACGTAGTTGGTAATGGCGCCCTCGGCGTTGCGTGCGACGCTGATATTGAGCCACTCGGGGTAGATTTCCCCGTTCTTGCGCCGGTTTTCGATCTCGCCCCGCCATTCCCCGTCGGCCACCAGGGCTTGCCAGAGTTCATGGTAGAACTGGGCGTCCTGGCGCCCTGAGCTCAGAAGGCTTGGGTTCTGGCCGATGGCTTCTTCTGCGGTATAGCCGGTAACCGCCGTGAAGGCCTTGTTGACCATGAGGATGCGGTTCGTCGCGTCGGTGATGACGATGCCTTCGGTACTGTTTTCGAACACCCGGGCCGACAGCTCAAGCTTGCCTTCGGCGGATTTGCGCACCTCGGCGTCGGCAAAGGCTTCCAGGGCGAAGGAAACGTTGTCGGCGAGATCGGCCAGCATGCGGCGCTCTTCCGCCGCCAGGGCAGCGAAGCCCGTGCCCAGGATGGCGATGCCGCCGACCGTGCGGCCGTGGACGTGGAGCGGCAGATTGGCCAGCGAGCGCAATCCCTGGCGTGCCAGTTCCGGCGTCAAGGCTTCGCCGCAGCACTCCAGGGCGTTGCGGTAGTGGCTGTCTTCACCGGACGGCGGGCTGGATTTGCCCAGGTGGTCGGTGACGCGGCGGGCCAAATCCGCCATTTCCGCCTGGCCGGTGATGACGTCGATGCCGCCTCCGGCCTTCTCGAGATAGACCCAGGCCACCGGGAAACCGCCTTTTTCGTGGATCAGCCGGGTGACCATGCCGAGCAGCGCGTCCCGCTCGCCGATGCGAACGATGGCCTGGCTGGTTTCGCTGAGCACGGTGAGGATGCGGTTGAGCTGGCTGATCCGGCTTTCGGCTTCCTTGCGTTCGCTGATGTCGAGGATGATGCCGACGATGCCGCCGGCGGCGCCCGAAGTCGAATGGAACACGGCTTTGTGGAACATCACCGCCCGCTCGCCGAGATCGTCGGTCTGCATGGTCGATTCGTAAATCTGGCTGCCGCCGTTCTTGAGCAGTTCGACATCCGAACGGTGGTACGAGAAGGCGAGCTGGGGCGGTTCGACGTCGAACACCGTCTTGCCCGCCAGGGCTGCCCGATTCTTGCCCAGGAACCGTTCGTAGGCCGAGTTGACGCTGATGTAGCGGCCCTGGGTGTCCTTGAAGAAGAGGGGGGCGGGAATGGCTTCAAGCAGTTGCTCGAGGAAGTTGAGATGCTCGCGCAGGCGCAGGTCGAGCTGTTCGCGCTCGCTGTCGTCTTCGCCGAATTCGAGAACGTATTCGGGGTTTCCCATCCGGTCGAAGAGGGCGACCTTGCGGAAACGGATCCACCTTTCCGGCTGGCCGGGCATCGAAACATGCTCGAGGGGCAGTTCGACCACGGTCTTTTCGGCCATCGATCGGCTCGATGCGCGGCCTCAAGGCGGAAAACCAGGCGCTGCGCCAGATGGTGGCGGGGGAGAAGGGCGTTTTCCACTTCGCCTCAACTTCGATGACCGAAATGGAACGCCTGGTGTCGAAGGTTGCGGTGACCGATTCTACCGTGCTCATCACCGGCGAAAGCGGCACCGGCAAAGGGGTCACCGCCCGCTCGATCCACGAAATGAGTCCGCGCAGCGAATTTCCCTTCATTCCCGTCAATTGCGGGGCAATTCCGGAGAATCTTCTGGAGAGCGAGTTTTTCGGCCACGCCAAAGGCGCCGTCACCGGCGCCGACCGGGCGCGCAAGGGCCTGTTCTCCCAGGCCGACCGAGGCACCCTGTTCCTCGACGAGATCGGCGAATTGCCGCTCCACATGCAGACCAAGCTGCTCCACGTCATCGAGGACAAGGAAGTCCGGCCCCTGGGCGGTGAACAGGCCCGCCGCGTCGATGTCCGGATCGTCGCCGCCACCAACCGCAACCTGGGCGACATGGTCAAGGAAGGGCGTTTCCGGGAAGACCTCTATTTCCGCCTCTCGGTCTTCCATATCCACATCCCCCCCCTGCGGGAGCGGCGCGAAGACATTTCCCGCCTCATCCGCTTCGTCCTGCACGGGATGGGCGGAAACGGCAAGAAGCAGCTCGAACTCGATCCCATGGCCGAGGAAATCCTGGTGGATTACCCCTGGCCGGGCAACGTCCGCGAACTGGAAAACGTCATCAACCGTGCCTATATCCTGGCCGACGGCGGGCGCATCTCCCTGGCCGACCTGCCGCCCGACATCGCCCGCCAGACGCCGGTTCGCGAGCGCAGTGGCATGGATGTTGCTGGTGCCGGTGGCCTGCGCGAGCAACTGCGCCGGGTCGAGGCCGACATCATCGTCCGCACCCTGCGGGAATGCAGCGGCGACCGGCGAGCCGCAGCGCAACGGCTGGAAATCGGCTTGTCCAGCCTCTATCGCAAACTCGAAGAATTCGAAGCGATGGGCATGGCACGGTCCGATGCATAAACGGGAGAGAAAAAGCTTGAAATTGATTCGTGGTACCAGCGTGGCCCTGGTCTGGGCGATGCTCCAGATCGCTCCGGCCCTGGCCGGCCCGGCCGAAGACTACGCCGCTGCCTTCAAGAGCTACCAGGATGGCGACGTGGTGGGGGCCATGCCCGGCCTGCGCAAGGCCGCCGCTGCGGGGCATGCCAAGGCCCAGGTACTGCTGGCGGAAATCCTCGACCGCTCGGAGTTCGACGAGGAAGCGGTCGCCCTGTATCGCAAGGCGGCGGAGCAGGGCGATGCCGACGGCATGTTCGGCCTGGGCGTATTGACCGCGGCCGGCGAAGGGGTGGCGAAAAAAGACCTCCTCGAAGGCCGCCGCTGGATCCGCAAGGCGGCCGAAATGGGCCATAAACAGGCGATCGGTGTCATGGCCCAGGCCTATCTCAAGGGAGAACTCGGACTCTCCGAAGCCGACCTCAATTCGGCCGAAGCGTTGCGCTGGATCGAACTCGCCGCCCAGCAGGACTACCTCCCGGCGGTGGATGCCCTGGCCCAGGCTTATCGGAGCGGCGGCCCCTACGGCCTTGCCGCGGACGGCAAGCTGGCCGCCCAATATCTGGCCCAGGCCAACCGCCTGCGCGGCATCGATCCTGCCAAGACCAAGAAAAAAGGCAAGAAGATCCAGGTTGTGCCAGCGGCCCCCCAGGAGAAGGAATGATGTCCAAACCGTTACTGCCTTTCGTCGCCCTGGCGATTTTCCTGGCACCCCCTGCAGCGTCGGCCGCCAATCTGATGCGTGGTCAGCAGATCTACCAGATGCATTGCGCTGCCTGCCACGGCCTGCGGGGCGAGGGAATCGCTCCCGAGGCGCCGAAGTTCCGTCTCGGCGAGCGCCTGGAACAGCCCGACATGATGCTCCTGCAATCGGTAAAGACCGGCAAGAAAACTATGCCGCCTTTCTTCGGTATTTTGAAAGACCCGGAGATCCTCGATGTGCTGGGCTATGTGAGAACCCTGAGATGACCCTGAACCGCTTGTTCGCCGGCCTGGCCCTGTGCACCCAGGCCTTTCTCCTTTCGTACGCCCATGCCGCACCGGAAAAGACCGGCGTACGCGTCGTCGATTCCTTCGAAGTCGGCAGCAACGTCTACGTCCGCGCCCTGACCGTCGAGAAAGCCACCGGCACCCTGTGGGTCGGCACCTCGGTGGGTGCCATCGAGGTGGATCTGTCCACCTCCAAACCGCGCAACACCTTTACCCGCCAGGAAGGCCTGGCCAACGAATACGTCTTCGCCATCGGCGTCGATAGCCAGGGCTACAAATGGTTCGGCACCAACGCCGGCGGGGCATCCCGCTACAAGGACGGCAAGTGGAAGACCTATTTCCCGATGCACGGACTGGCCGATTATTGGATCTACTCCTTCGTCAATGACAAGGAAGGCAACCTCTGGATCGGCACCTGGGCGGGGGTCAATTACTTCAACGTCAAGACGTCCAAGTTCAAGACCTACGTCAAGGAACTCATCAACGAGTGGGTTTACGGTCTAGCCATGGACGGCGACGGCCGAATCTGGTTCGGTACCGAGGGCGGCGTCAGCATGTACGACGGCAAGCGCTGGAAATCCTGGACCCACAAGGACGGACTGGGCGGCGAAAACCCCGACAAACTCGAAGCCAGCCCGAATACCGGCCTGGGAACCCGCTCCCGCCACGACCTGACCACCCAGGTGGCGGGCTTGCCCACCTACAACCCCAACTACGTCTTTTCCATCGTTGCCGCCCCCGACGGCGCCATCTGGGCTGGCACCTGGGGCGGCGGCGTCAGCCGCTTCGACGGCAAGAAGTGGACCAACCTCAACAGTCGCGACGGCCTGGCCGGCAACATCGTTTATTCCATGGTGCGCGACGACAAGGGCGTTTTCTGGTTCGGTACCGACAAGGGTATTTCCCGCTACGACGGCAAGGCCTGGAAGACCCTCGCCCAGGCCGAAGGCCTTTTCGACCAGCACGTCTACGCCCTGGCAGTGGCGCCCAACGGCGACATCTGGGCCGGCACCAAACGCGGCGTCGTCCGCATCGCACCGCAGTAACCGGGCCGCCCGGCGGCCGGAAGGAAAAGCCATGTACAAGATTCAGCGATCCATCATCGCCGCCCTCGTCGCCGTCTGCCTGGCGGGGCAGGGCGGGGCAGTCCTGGCCCAGACGGCGCCGGCCCATCCGCCGGTCCCTGGCGGCCTGCCGCAGCACCCGCCGGTGGCGCCGACGCCGCAGGAACGGGAAGGCAAGGTGGCGGTCAATGCCAATGCCAAGTTCACCCATTTCCGGGTGGGCAACAAGAACGTCAAATCGATCTATGCCGACGGCACGGTGGTGTGGGTCGGTACCTCCGGCGGCGTTGTCCGCTACGACACCCGGGACGACAGTTTCAAGCTCTACGATGCCCGCAACGGCCTCCTTTCCAACGGCATGTTCTTTGTCGGCCGGGTGAAGGGCCAGATCGCCGTCGGAACCTACGGCGGCGGCCTCTCGCTGCTGGTCGACGAAAAAGCCAACAAATGGAAGACCTACAACATTCCCGAGGGCCTGGGCGACGCCTTTGTGTACGACGTCGTGACGGCGGCCAACGGTGATATCTGGATTGCCACCTGGTCCGGCGTTAACCGCGTCCGGGGTGGAAACCTGGACGACCGCAGCAAATGGGATCTGTACACCGTCGAGAACACCAAGGGCGGGCTGCCCAACGACTGGGTCTACGGCCTTGCCGAAGGCAAGAACGGCGACATTTGGCTGGCCACCGAAGGGGGCATGGCCCGCTTCGCCAACAACAAGTGGGAAAACTGGAACCATGCCAAAGGCCTTGGAGCACCCTACGAAAAGGTCAAGAAAGACATCGCCTTCAAGAACGACCCGGGCAAGCAATCGCTCCACCACGCCAAGCAGAAGCAGGAGATGGGCCTCGGCGATGTCAACGTCGCCTACAACCCGAACTACGTCGTCTCGCTCGAAGTCGATAAACAGGGCGTCGTCTGGGCCGGCACCTGGGGCGGCGGACTGTCGCGCTTCGACGGCAAGAAATGGGTGAGCTATACCACCGCCGACGGCTTGCCGGGCAACCACGTCTTCATGCTCCATCTGGACGACAAGGGCACGCTCTGGATCGGCACCAACAACGGTCTGTGCCAGTGGCAGGACGGCAAATTCACCAAACCCATGACCACCGCCGACGGCCTCTTCGCCAACAACGTCTTCGCCATGGCCACGACCGCCGGTGGCGACCTGTGGATCGGCAGTTTCGGCGGCGTTGCCCATTTGCGCTCCGGCAAATAGGTTTTCCCTCCGGTCCGCGCTACCCTTTCCTCCCAGGGGGTGATCCGCGGACCATCCTTCGGCGGGCTGCCCCCAGGGGCGGCCCGCTTTTTCATCCGGACCACCGCCGGGGCTGCCGCCGACAAAATCCGGTTTTTCTATCGCCTTCTGGAGATATTACTTTCGTAATATCTGGGCTATACTGCAGGCAACGATTCGGCAGTCTGCACCATGAATGCTTCCCAAACCTATGCGGTCCGTTATGTCCGGCTCCTGTCGGAGCGGGGGCGGCATGTCGCCCGGGTAGGCGTGGCTTCGGCCAGCGGTGCCATTCTCGAAATCCCCGTGCGCATTTGCGGCGAACAGCGCTACACCCTCGAATTCGGCGGGGGAGCCGGGCCCTGCCTGCGCGATCCGGAAGCGCTGATCCGGGCTCTGGGCCAGCAACCTGCCCACGACGACGATGCGGCCCAGCGAGCCGAATTGACGGCCTTGCTGGAAAAGGCCGGGGTATTTCTTGCCATCAAGGTCGAACTCGCCCACCTGAGCGAGTTGTACGGCGCAGCGGACTACCGCGATCTGATGTCCTTCCTCGAAGCCGCCTGATCGCGGCGGGAACTTTGGTGGCCGGGCCAGGCCTGACCCGATACACCCACGATACCCGCCAGCGAGGAATCCCCATGGCCGGTCCCCACCGCCGATTCTCTTTCGCACTTGCGCTAACGCTTTTCCTGGCGACGGCGTCTTGCTCCCTACAGGCTGCCACCACCTATTTCGAGGTCGCCGCCGGCAGCGGTCCCCACGACGTCGCGGCCGACCCGGCAGCGGACGGGCCGGTCTACTACACGGCCCAGCACACGGGAAAACTGGGCATTCTCGACCCGCGTTCCGGCAAGGTCGAGGAAATCCCCCTCGGCAAAGGCTCGGCGCCCCACGGCGTGATCGTCGGACCCGACCGGGCGGCATGGATCACCGATAGCGGATTGAACGCCATTGTCCGGGTCGATGCCCGGAGTAGGGCGGTCGAATTCTGGCCCTTGCCGGCGACGGCCGCAAACGCCAACCTCAACACGGCGGCCTTCGATGGCGCCGGCCGCCTCTGGTTTACCGGCCAGAGCGGCTACTACGGCCGCTTCGACCCGGCGACCAAGGCCCTGCAGGTGTGGGCCGCCCCGGGCGGAAGAGGGGCCTACGGCATCGCCAGTACCCCGGACGGCCAGATCTATTACGCCTCCCTGGCCGGCAACCACATCGCCCACGTCGACCCCGAAAGCGGCAAAGCCACCGTGATCGCCCCGCCGACCCCGGGCCAGGGCGCACGCCGCATCTGGTCCGACAGCCGGGGACGGCTGTGGGTCAGTTACTGGAATACTGGACACGTTGGGTGCTACGACCCGGTCAAGAAAACCTGGCGGGAATGGCCTCTGCCGGGCAAGGCGAGAACCTATTCGGTCTGGGTGGACGAAAAGGACAAGGTCTGGCTGGCGGAGTGGACGCGTAACGCCTTGATCCGCTTCGACCCGGTCAGCGAGCGATTCACCGCCTTCCCTTCGGATCGCCCGGACGCCCGGGTCCGCCAGATGCTGGGGCGGACCGGCGAAATCTGGGGAGCCGAATCGGCCAACGATCGCCTGGTACGGATTGCGACGGATTTCTGAAAGCGCTGGGCCGGATCGCCGCCAATCCTTGCCGAGCGCCGGTTGTGGCGATCAACCAGCCTTCTCGGCCGCCGCCCGGTTCTTTTCGGCCAGGGCGCCGATCAGCCCGTCGATACCTCCAGCCTTGGCCTGGGCGCTGAACCACTCGCGGTAGTTAGTCACCAGGCTGATGTTTTCTACCACTACATCAACCACCTTCCAGTTGCCCCCCGTGCGTTCCATGCGGTAATTGATGGCGATCGGCTTGCGCCCAGTTTCAGCGACCGTTGTCCGGACGACGGTCTCGTCGCTGCCGTCCTCGATGCGCGCCGCCTGAACCACGACGTTGGCCCGGGCGTGTGAAGTCGAAGTGATCGCTCGGGTATAGGTGCGCACCAGGAGATGCTGAAACTCCCGTGCCAAGGCCTCCTGTTGCTGAGCGTTGGCCTGAGTCCACACCCGTCCCGCCGCCAACTGGGTCATGCGACGGAAATCGAAACGGGGGACGATCCGGGTCTCGGCAAGTTCGTTAATTGTCCGTTGATCGGCGTTCTTTGCCACCACCTCCAATACTTCCTCGGTGGCCGTTCTGATTTCCTGCTCGGGCGGCACTCCGGCCTGGACCGACCCGATCAGCGCGATGGCGCCAAGGCTCGCAAGGGTATAACGGCATCGTTGCAAAATCATCGTATTGTCTCCAGTCGGTAGGGCAGAACAATCGGTTCCGCGGACCGCGTCAACTTAGGGCAGTTCGGCGATCGAAGCTGTAAGCACCCGTAACAACATGTACATTAGTTTACATAATACAAATTATGCGACTTTCTGACGATTGAATCTGCCCATCGGGAGGCTCATACTGGTGCCCATATTGTTCTCGTGATCCTCGGTCCGCCATGAAACCTGCCCGGCTTTCCCGTCTCGACCAGATCGTGCTCGATGCCCGGAAAGCCCGGGATGAAAGGGAAAAAGGCTATCGCGAGCGGGCTTTGAAGCTCTACCCCTGGATCTGCGGTCGGTGCGGCCGGGAATTTACCCACAGCAACTTGCGGGAGTTGACGGTCCATCATCGGGACCACAACCACGACAACAATCCGGCCGACGGCAGCAATTGGGAGTTGCTCTGTCTTTACTGCCACGACAACGAACATCAGCGGCAGATCGAAGTCGATCGCGGGCATCGCGGCGACCAGGGCGGACCCGCTCCGGCGACCCATTCGCCTTTTGCCGATCTGCGCGCCCGCCTGGGGAGCGGCACCAAATCCTGAGTAATTCGCCGCAGTATTCTTGGCAACAGTCCAACGAATAAACCGGAATACAAAAAGCCCGTGCTTGGATGGCACGGGCCTCTGTTATTACGGCCCCGTCCGCTTAGGTCGGGGTTTTCGGCGTTTCGCCGCATAGGTTGCTACACGGTAATCTCAAAAGTATCCCTTATCCAAAACCGCCATAGAGTCCCCACAAAATGCGGCCAGTGCTGCTTTCGTGCCCAACTCGCCGCGGGTCAAGACACAAACTAAGCCTAGCACGCCGCAGAAAAATTTCCAGGCCTCATTGCCTGACCGCGAACACCACTTCGTAGCCCCGGTCCAACGGTCGCCAGGAGGTCACCATGAGCGAAACGCGGGAAAACCAGAATCGTCCGTCCGGCGCCGGCGGCGATGCCCCGGCGCCGGTGCGCTGGACCGAGGAACGGGTGCTCGATGTCCATTTCTGGACCCCCCGACTGCTGTCCTTTCGTATCAGCCGCCCAGCGGCCTTCCGTTTTTCGGCCGGCCATTACGCCCGCCTGGGGCTGATGGATGCCGGAGGGGAAACGGTCTGGCGCCCGCTTTCCATGGTGTCGGCGCCGGGAGAAGACTGCCTGGAATTTGTCGTTGCCCTCGTGCCGGACGGGGCGTTTTCCACCCTGGCCGCAACCCTTGCGCCGGGCGCCGCCCTCCGCCTGGACAAATCATGCTTCGGTTTCCTCACCCTCGACCAACTGGCTCCCGGGCGGGATCTTTGGCTGCTGGCCAGCGGCACCGGCATCGGCCCCTTTGTCAGCCTGATGCGCAGCCCCGAAACCTGGCAGGCTTTCGCCCATCCGGTTCTCGTCCATAGCGTGCGCCACGCCGCCGAACTGGTCTATCGACCGGAATTGGAACGACTCGCTGCCCAGTCGGCGCTACGTTATTTTCCGGTGGTGACCCGGGACATCCCCCCCGCTGCCCTGGCAGCGCGGATTCCGCAATTGCTCGCCGACGGCCGCCTGGAAAAGGCCGCCGGCCTCAACCTGGAAGCCGCCACCGGACGCATCATGGTCTGCGGCAACCCCGATCTGGCCCGGGAACTGCGTGCCTGGCTCACAGCCCGGGGCTTTGCCACCAGCCGCCGCGGCCTTCTTGGGACCATGGCCTTCGAGAAATATTGGTAGGCGGGCGTGGGCAGCCGCTTAAGCAATTTTTGCCCGTTTGTACCATAATCTTACTTTCGGCCTAATCGCGTCGTCCCGCGGCGACGCCTTGCGGCCGCCTCAACGCCCTCTTCCACGTCCCTGCCCCTATGGACACCAGCATCGCTCCCGGTACCCGCCGCGTCGTCAACGGCCAGACCCGTGTCTATTACGAAGGGTACTGGATCAAGACCTATCCGGTTCCGGAAAACACCCTGGCTCAGAAAAAACTGCTCATCGAGGCCCTGACCCGGCGGCTTTTCAATCATACCGAACACGGCCTGAACATTCCCGGAATCCGCCTGGAAGAAGCCCGCCAAGCCTACGAATCGGAAAGCGATCCCGCCAAGCGGCGGGTCAAGGGGGCGATGTACGCCGGGGCGATGTTCAACCGGGCCACCGATATTTTCCGCCGCCTCGTCGAATTGCAGGAAATCGGCGTGGAAATCCTGTCCAGCAACGAATTGATGCGCGAATGCGGGCGCTGCCTGCAGGAGGCCTACGCCCTCTGCCGCCTGGTTCTTCACCGCAGTGGCGAAGAAAGCATCGACGAACTCTGGGGCGAACCCTTCCGGGCTTTTTCGGTACCGTTGGAAGAGTTCTACGAAGGGCGCTACATCAAGATCGGCCAGACCAAGCGGGATATCGACCGCATCGCCGACGCCATGGTCAATACCTTCGCCCGTATGCGGATGTTCCCCGACATCGGCCCGATCATCCGGGAATTCGCCTTGGCGGCCAAGATCAAATGCGAAACCCTGCGGACCGACCCCGACATATTCGACGCCTGGGGCAATTTCGCCACGGCCGCCGAACGTCTGGTGGGCAGCCCGCCCGTCCTCAGCGCCGCGCCGGAACTACCCGAGATCCGCATGGCCGACGGCGCCCGCAAGCTCATCTGGAAGGGGCGGGACTTGATCTTCCACATAACCCGGGCGCGGGTTCCCATGCCCAAGAGCACCGCCGACTACCTCGAGCGCTGCGTCCAGTTCGCCACCACCGGATCGGCGCTGGACCAGTGGATACCCCTTCCGGCGTAAGGCCGCCGCGCCGCGGGGCGAAACCCCTTACTTGATTTCGAGGGTGACGGCCTTGCCGGAGCGCCCGCCCGCCTTGCGCAGCACTGCCGCGATGTCGGAATTCTGGGTGCGCAGCGCGAAATCGAGGGCGGTATCGCCGTTTTCGTTGGCCTTGTTGACGTCGGCCCTGGCCTTGAGCAACAGGTTGACCATCTCCAGGTACCCTCCCCGCACCGCCACCATCAGCGCCGTCGTGCCGTTGTCGCTGGCCGCATCGATCTCCGCGCCAGCCTTGAGCAGCGCCTGGGCGACGGCGACGTGGCCGTTGAAGGCGGAATAGATGAGGGGCGTCCAGTCGGGGGTATTGACGTGGGCACCCGCGGCGATCAGTTTTTCCACGATGGCCAGGTGGCCCCGGAAGGCGGCCAGGCGGATGGGCGAATCGCCCACGCTGTTGCGCATATTGATCTTGGGCCGCTGGCTGAGGAGGTAGCCCACCAGCTCGGCATGGCCGTCCCGGGAGGCCATCATGAGCAGGCTGTTGCCCTCGGGATCAGTGGTGTCGACGTCGGCGCCCCGTTTGACGAGGGCGGCGACGGCACTGACATCGCCGACCTTGGTGGCGCCGATAAGATCGTCGTAGGTGGCAGCGGGGGCGAAATGAGGAAAGACGGCAAGGGCGAGAAGGGCGAGGGTTTTCTTCATGATCCAGACTGCGGCCGACGGGCCGTCGAGAAAAGGCGATAAAAATTGTCGCTCGTTGCGGCGGCTACGGCTTCCAGGGTCACACCCCGCAGGGCGGCGACCTCCGCCGCCACATAACGGACGTAGGCCGGTTCGTTGGGCTTGCCGCGGTAGGGCACCGGCGCCAGGTAGGGGGCGTCGGTTTCGACCAGAATCCGGTCGAGGGGGGCTTTTTGCGCCACTTCCTTGATTGCCGCGGCGTTCTTGAAGGTCACGATGCCGGAAAAGGAGATATGGAACCCGAGATCGATGGCCTCCTGCGCTACTGCCCAATTCTCGGTGAAGCAGTGCATGACGCCGCCCACCCGCTGGGCGCCCTCCTCCCGCAGGAGGCGCAGAGTGTCCGGGGCGGCGTCGCGCATATGGACGACGAGCGGCTTGCCGCAGGCAAGGGCGGCCCGGATATGGGTGCGAAAGCGTTGGCGCTGCCACTCCGGCCGGTCTTTCTGCCAGTAGTAATCGAGGCCGGTTTCGCCGATGGCGATGACCTTGGGGTGGCTGGCCAGGGCGACCAGGCGCTCGACCGAGGGTTCCTCGGCGTCGACGTATTCGGGATGGACCCCAACCGTGGCGTAGAGGTGCAGGTGGCCTTCCGCCAGGGCGAGAACCCGCGGCAGATCTTCAAGGTTGACGCCGATGCAGGCGGCGGCCTCGACCCCGGCGGCGGCCATGGCCGCCAGCACCTCGGGCAGACGTGCCTGCACCTCGGGAAAATCGAGATGGCAATGGGAATCGACCAGCACGGCCGGGCTTACAGCGTATGGGTCGGGCGGGAAGACTGCATCACGCCGCCCAGGAGGCCTTCGATTTTGCGCCGTGCCTCGATACCGCTCTCGTCGTTGTTGAAATGGACGCCGATCCCCTGGGCGCGGCCATTCTGCGCCCCCGCCGGAGTCACCCAGACGACCGTGCCGGCGATCGGCAGCTTGGCCGGATCGTCCATCAGCGAAAGGAGCATGAAAACCTCGTCGCCGAGGTTATAGGCCCGGGTGGTGGGAATGAAGATGCCGCCATGCCGCAAATGCGGCATAAACGCCGCATAGAGCGCCGATTTCGAATTGATGTTGAGCGAAAGAACGCTGGGGCGCTGCGGAATCGGCTTGGCGTCGCTCATCTTTCAGTCTGGGTGGCGAAAAGTGCCCGGTAATCGAGGAACAGTTGTTCAAGGAAAAGCCGCGCATTGAGCGGTTGCTCGGCCTGCCGCCGGGCCTCGACGAGGCGACGGTGAAAGCCCAGCACACGCGCCATCGAGGCTCGTCCCACTAGTTGCCGTATTGTAGCCTGATGTCGGACAAAATATCGTATCGGCAAGCCCTCGGCCGCCAAGGCCAGATCGACGGTCCATTTCTGGGTCCATTCGACCACCTGCTTCAGGGGAATGCGGCCCTTGCCCTCGCGCAGAAGTTTGTCCAGGTCGGCGGCGCTGCCCAGAGCGTCCTTACCGCCGGTTCCCAAGCGGCTGACCAGCTGCTCGACCCAATCGCCCTGCCCCGAAGCCGCCAGCTCGGCGGCCAGGAACGGTGCGCCGCCGGCCAGGGCCAACCAGTGTTCCGGCCGATCGACCTCGGCACTGCGCAGGGCCGCCGCGGAACGCGCCGCTTCAGGCAGGGGAACGGGTTGCACCTGGCAGCGGCTGCGGATTGTCGGCAGCAGCCTTAATGGTTCATTTGAAACCAATAAAAACAATGTACCTGGAGACGGTTCTTCAAGCGATTTAAGAAGTGCATTGGCGGTGTTGCGGTTCATCGCCTCGGCCGGGTGAACCACGACTACCCGCAACCCCGAACGGTGGGTTCCCACCGCCAGAAAATCGTCAAGGCCACGCACCTGATCGATGGTGATCTGCTGGCTCGCCTTCTTTTTACCCTCCTCCCCCTCGCCTTCGGCCTCAGCCAGGGCTTCCGGCTGGAGCAGGCGGTAATCCGGGTGGTTGCCCTGGGCCTGCCAGCCGCAGGCCAGGCATCGCCCGCAGGCCTGACCGTCGTTTTGCGGCGATTCGCAGAGAAGGCCGGCAGCAAAGGCCCGGGCCAAGGCAAACTTGCCGATGCCTCGCTGGCCGCTCAGCAAGAGAGCATGGGGTAGCCGTTGCCGCCGGGCCTGGAGCTGATTCCAGACGCTAATATTGAGTTCAATAACGTTCATAAACAACGCATTGAAACAATATTTTCAAGTAATTCACGAATATCGGAAAGAGGCTGGTCGGCGTTGATGATCTGGATTCTTGCCCCTTGAACCGCGGCCCGTTCGAGATAGGCCTGGCGGACCCGCTGATGGAAATCGGCCCTTTCCTGCTCGAAGCGATCGAGATCGCGGGTGGCGAGGGCGATGCGCTCCCGGGCGACTTCGAGGGGAAGGTCGAAAAGGAGGGTGAGGTCGGGCTGAAGATGGCCGTGGACCCAGTTTTCCAGGATGTGAAGCTTGTTCCGGTCCAGCCCCCGCCCGCCGCCCTGGTAGGCGTAGGTGGCGTCGCTGAAGCGGTCGCAGACCACCCATTCCCCCCGCTCCAGGGCGGGTTCGATGACCTGGGCCAGGTGTTCGCGCCGGGCGGCGAACATCAGGAGAGTCTCGGTCTCCAGGTGCATGGCCTGGGTCAGCAGGAGGGTGCGCAGCGCTTCCCCGAGGGGCGTACCCCCCGGCTCCCGCGTCACCCGGACGGTTTTGCCGCGCTGGCGCAGCATTTCGGCCAGCCATTCGACATGGCTGCTCTTGCCTGCGCCGTCGATACCTTCGAACGTGATGAACTTGCCCTTCACTTGCCTCCCCTTTGATAGCGATTGACCGCCCGGTTGTGTTCGTCGAGAGTGCGGGAGAACTGGCTGCTGCCGTCGCCCCGGGCAACGAAATAGAGGGCGTCGCTCGCCGCCGGGTGCAGCGCCGCCTGCAACGAGGCCAGTCCGGGCATGGCGATGGGGGTCGGCGGCAATCCCGGGCGGGTGTAGGTATTGTACGGCGTGTCGGTAGTCAGGTCGCGCTTTCTGAGATTGCCGTCGAAGCGCTCGCCCAGGCCGTAGATTACCGTCGGATCGGTCTGCAGCAGCATGCCGGTCCGCAGGCGATTGACGAAGACGGCGGCGACCAGCGGCCGGTCGGCTACCCGCCCGGTTTCCTTTTCGATGATCGAGGCCATGACCAGGGCCTCGTAGGGCGTCTTGTAGGGCAGGCCGGCGTCCCGCCTTTCCCATTCGCCTTCCAGGCGTTTTTGCAGGGCGCGGGAAGCGCGGGCGAGCAGTTCCAGATCGGAGGATTGCTTGTCGAAGAGGTAGGTGTCGGCGAGAAAGACGCCCTCGCCCTTTTTCAGATCCAGCCCCAGGCGGCCCAGGATGTCGCTTTCGTCGAGACCGCGGGTGTCGTGCCGCAGGTCGGGGTGGGCGTCGAGTTTTTCCCGCCATTGGCGTAGCGTCAGGCCCTCGACCAGGGTGATCTCACCCTGGGTGAACTGGCCACGGGTCAGCTTGGTCAGGAGATCCCAGGGGGTCACTCCGGCCTTCACCGAATAGCTGCCCGCCTTGATTCCCGTTTCGGCGCGGATCACCTTCGCCAACAGCACGAGGAGCGTGGGGTTGACCCCGACGCCCGCCTCGTTGATCTGGCCCACCGCCGCCCGCAGGCCGGAGCCGGCCGGAATGCGGAAATCCGCCGGCGAACTGCGGAGGCTGGCCGGGGAATTGGCCCACCAGAAAACCAGGCCGGCGCTTGCGGCCAGGGCGGCGAGCAAGACGAAGAGAAGGGTTCGGAGAATACGCAAGGGGAACTCGGAGGCGGTCGGCCTGTCTGGGCTAGGCACAACGGGCGATATAATAGCCCAACACACCCACCCTACCCAGCGAGACGCTTCATGAACAGCACTTGGCGCGAATTCCTCACCCGGTCCGGCGCTAACTTCGACCCCGCCGCCGGCGACAGCCTCGACTTCGGCGATGCGCCGGACGAACTGCAGGCTGCCGCCGGGGCTACCGTCCTGGTTCCCCTCGTTCATCTCGGCGTCGTCGAATGCAGCGGCGACGACGCCAAGACCTTTCTCCACAACCAGTTGACCAGCGATATCAATCATCTCAGCCTCGGCCTGGCCCAGCACTCCTCCTGGTGCACCGCCAAAGGCCGCATGCTGGCGAGCTTTCTTGCCTGGCGCCGGGGCGACGCCTACCAGTTGGCCCTCTCCGTCGACCTCGTCGACGCCGTCGCCAAACGGCTGCAGATGTACGTCCTGCGGGCCAAGGTCAAGGTCGGCAATCTCACCGATTCCCTGGTCCTCCTGGGGCTTTCCGGCCCCCAGGCGGGCGAGGCCCTGGCCCTGGCCAACCTGCCCATACCGGCCGAAACCCTGTCGGCGCCAGAAGGCGGCGACATCAAGGTGATCCGCCTCGATACCGGCCGCTTCCTGCTCGCCGTTCCCGCCGAGATGGCTGCCGACCTGTGGCGAAAGCTCGCGGAAAAAGCCCGGCCGGCGGGCGTTCCCGCCTGGCGCTGGCTCGATGTCGAGGCCGGCCTGCCCCTGGTCACCACCGCGACCCGGGAGGAGTTCGTTCCCCAGATGGCCGATTTCGAAAAAATCGGCGGCGTCAGTTTCCACAAGGGCTGCTACCCCGGCCAGGAAATCGTCGCCCGCACCCAGTACCTGGGCAAGGTCAAACGCCATCTCTATCGCCTCCACAGCGACCAGGCGCTGGCGGCCGGCGACGAGCTGCATTCGCCCGACAACCCCGAACAATCCTGCGGCAAGGTGGTCGTCGCCGCCCCCTCGCCCCGCGGCGGCTACGACGCGCTGGCCGTCGTGCAATCCAACTTTGCCGGCAACCTGCGTCTGGGCGCCAAGGACGGGCCGCGGCTCGAGGCCAAGGCGGTCAATCCCTGATCGACGCTTAACCGAGCCGACGCCCGTGTGCCTGATTCTGGTGGCGTGGCGGCAGCATCCGGATTTTCCCCTGGTGGTTGCCGCCAATCGCGACGAATTCTTCGCCCGGCCCACCGCCGCCGCCGCCCGCTGGGACGATGCCCCCCAAGTGCTGGCTGGCCGCGACCTGGAAGCTGGCGGCACCTGGCTGGGAGTCGCCGCAAACGGCCGCTTCGCCGCGGTGACCAACGTGCGGGAACCCGGCGTGCCGCCAGGGCGCCTTTCCCGCGGCAAGCTGACCCGGGATTTCCTGACCGGCGGCGATTCCCCGGGCACTTATCTCGCCTCGGTCGATCCCGGCGCCTACTCGGGATTCAACCTGTTGGTCGGCGACGCCGACCAACTGCATTACCTCTCCAACCGGGACGGCGGGGTCCGCGAACTGCCGGCCGGAATCTACGGCGTCTCCAACCACCTGCTCGACACCCCCTGGCCCAAACTGGCCGCCGCCAAAGGGCGCTTCGCCCAGGCGCTGGGGCAACTTCCGGCGCCTGACCCCTTCTTCGCCATCCTGGCCGACCGGGAGATCGTCCCCGACCAGGCGTTGCCCCGGACCGGCGTCCCCCTCGAATGGGAAAGGCTGCTTTCGGCCATTTTTGTGGTGTCGCCCGCCTACGGCACGCGGGCTTCAACGCTCGTCATGGTCGGGCGGGATGGTGCGGTACGCCTGGAGGAGCGCAGTTTCGGCCCGGGCGGCGGCACCCTTCAGTCTTCGGTAATTTCCACCGCCGTGTAGGGCGCAACCAGGTCGAAGAGTTCGACGATATCGGCGTTGTTCATACGGATGCAGCCGTGGGAACCGGGCTTTCCCATTACGGCGGCGTCCGGGCTGCCGTGGATGTAGATATAGCGGCGCATGGTGTCGACGCAGCCCAGACGGTTGCGCCCCGGTTCGCAGCCCGACAGCCAGAGGATGCGGGTGAGGATCCAGTCACGGCCCGGGTGGGCGGCGGCCAACTCGGGCGTCCACAATTCGCCGGTGGGCCGGCGGCGGACGAAAACCGTATTGGCCGGGCAGCCGGCGCCGATCTTGGCGCGCACCAGGTGGCGGCCGCGGGGGGTGCGGTAGCTTCCGGCTTCCTCTCCCGGGCCGGCCTTGGCGGTGGAAACAGCGTAGTGGCGCAGCACCCCGCCGGCGTCGTCGACGACGGTCATAGTCTGCCGCCCGATGGAAACCAGCAGCTTCATGGCGAACGCTTGCGCCGCCCGGCAAAGAACCCCGAGAGCAGGGTGCTGCATTCCTCGGCCAGAATGCCGCCTTCGATGACGGCATGGTGGTTGAGGCGCTCCACGGCGAAGAGATCGACCACGCTGCCATGGACCCCCGTCTTGGCGTCGCGGGCACCATAGACGACGCGGGCGATGCGGGCGTGCATGATGGCCCCGGCGCACATGGCGCAGGGTTCCAAGGTAACGTAGAGGGTGCAGCCGGGGAGCCGGTAGTTGGCCAGATTGCGGGCCGCATCGCGGAGGGCCGCGACCTCGGCGTGGGCGGTAGGGTCGCTTTCGCCGATGGGGGTGTTGAATCCGCGGCCGACGATGCGGCCGTCCTGCACCACCACCGCACCCACCGGCACCTCCCCCAGGCATTCCGCCGCCCGGGCGAGGGAGAGGGCCTCGCGCATGAAAAATTCGTCGTCGAGGCCGGCGGCTGGCGTTTCCAAGTCGTTCATGGCAGCGGTCCGGTTGGCGTCCTTCGAGAGTAAACAACTTACCGGAGTTTCTGGCAAAACGCCCGGCGGCGGATTCTAGCATGGTGCCGCGGGCTACCGTGGGCCGCCCCGTGGTCGTGCCACGGCACGACCACGGGGTGAAGACGAACCGGCCTGGCGGGACCGGGCCGCCCTTACCGCCCCCCCTCTACCGCCGCCGTTGCGGCAGCGTAAGCCGGAGGGTCCGGGCGCAGGAGGCGAGTCGCCGCCAGTTCTCCGATGCGCCTCCCCATGGCGAGGCCAACCTCGGTGGAATTACGGAAATGGACGCCGTCGTAAATCCGGGCGTTGGCAACTTCCTTGGCGAAAGCTTGAGGGCTCTCCCAACGCCGCACCGCTCCCCGAGCACTCGGGCTGGTGGTGGCAAGAGTCGGGGTCGCGCCGCCGCCGGCCTCAGCCTCGATGACTGCCGCCACCGAACCAGCCAGGATGCAGTGAGCACAAGGATACTCCGGATGCATCGGCGTTTCGATGAAGGGTACCCAGCCGGCTTCCCGGGGGGTTCCTGGGTGGCCGTCCAGATCGCCATTGCGAATGGCGGTCGCCGGCCGCCAGAAGTTGTAGTGGTATTTGGCATCGAACACGCTAATCATGGCGTCGTCCATAGCCTGCGAAACGGTAGCGAAGAGACGAGCGTTGCGGACGATGTCGCGCCCCGGCGCCTCGGCCACCGAGCGCACCAGACCATGATAGATCGCCGGCAGCGAGTACTCCCAGAAATTGGCGATCACGGTCTGTTCTGGGCTACGGCTGCTACTGTTTTTTCCACCCAGTGTCCTGACTTCGTTGAAATCCCTCGCCCACAGATCGCTGTCCAGGGCCGGCGGCGGACCGGGTCGGAACTGGTTTGGGGCGGCCATCAGCCAGGGTTGGCGCTGAGGCCACTGGAATGCCGCCGGGGAGGCCGTGGGTACGTAGACCCCGGGCGTCGTCTGGGGCCGATAATCCTCGTTCCCCACCCGGTCGCCGCTGCGCCGCGCCAGGACGGCTGCTGCAGTCTCATCTCCGATCGCCAGACCGGCGGCTTTATGGGGGCCATCCGGAACGACCGCCAGGGCGCGGTGGTAGGTCGCTTCGACGGCTGTCTGCTGGGCCGGTAGCAGCTTGACCAGCAGCGCACGGTGGGCCGCCGCCACAGCCGCTTCCACCGAAGCAGTTGCCGGGGTGGCCGGCGACAGCGGACCGGGATATCGTTCAGCGGCGGCATGGGCCGCCTCGAAGGCGGCGGTTTGGACCAGCGCGACGATCCGCACGGCCGGCGGCGTGCCGATTTTGGCCTGACCGATCAGTTCATGGGTCGTGCTGTTCCAGTCGGTAATCGCATCGGCCTTGGCAGGCGCCACGGCTCCGACGACTGATGCTGCAAGGACAAGGTGCAGTGCAGCAGGGAGTCTTCCTCGTTTCATGGTTACTCCTTTCGGAAAAAATTTATGCCTGGGTTTCCCCGGCGGCGCATCAACGCCTGGTGATGACGATTTCCAGGTACTCGGCAGGAACCACCAGGGAGCTTGACCCGGCCGTATTCATGGCGCACAGCAGTTCGAGGATGTCCCGTTCCAGGGCCGGCCGGGCGGCTTCGTCGAGGGCGGCGAAGGCCTTGTGGGTCGGGCCGTAGAAGCGCCGGAAAACATCCAGCCAGTGGTCGGGCGAGCGGTAGCGGAAGGTGAAATGCCGGCGTTGGCAGCGGATGTCGTCGACCCAGGATCCGAACAGTTCGACGAGATGGGATTCGGTACCCCACAGGGCGGGAGACTTCAGGCCGGCCGGGGGGGGCACATGGGCACCGACGATCTTGAACAGGCGGCCGATGAAACCTTCCGGCGTCCAGTTGGCGAGTCCGATGCGCCCGCCGGGGCGCAGCACGCGAAGCATCTCGCCGGCCACCCGGGGATGCTCGGGGGTGAACATGGCGCCGAAGGTGGACAGCACCGCGTCGAAACTGCCCTCGGCAAAGGGCAGGTTTTCGGCGTCGGCCACCTGGAAGTCGATGGCGAAGCCTTCGGCGGCGGCCCGCTGCCGTCCTTTTTCCAGCAGCTCGGGGACGTAGTCGGTGGACGTGACCCGGGCGTGGCGGCGGGCGGCGGCCAAGGTGGCGTTGCCGTTGCCGGCGGCGACGTCGAGAACGCGCTGGTCGGCACGGATGTCGACGGCTTCGGCCAGGGATTCGCCGACCATCTGCAAAGTCGAGCCGATGACGGCAAAGTCGCCGCTGGCCCACACGGCCTGCTGGCGTGTCTTGATGGTGGCAAAATCGATGGCGGGCATG
>SSSZ01000016.1 GCA_009469675.1 Azonexaceae bacterium
ACACCAGGGTCAGGGGGCCGCTGTTCCGTCCCAGGCCGGGCTGACGCGCCGTCGCGTCGAAGCCGCTCGCCAAGGCGCCGAGATCGACAGTCGCGCCGGTCGCCGGCTTCGGCAGCGCATCGAGCCGGGGCGTCGAAGGAATGATCCGGCGAGTCTCGTCGTCGCCTGGCATGCGATGGCGCGCGTGGGCGCGCTCGATGTCCGCGTCGGTGACCACGGGCTGGCTGCGCCGGGCGCGTTCGATGTCGGCATCGGTCACCACCGGCGTTTGCGCACGCGCCAGCGCACAGGCGATCGCAGGCAGGGCCAGAAGTGCCACGCGCAGCGCGTCAGAAGCCGACACAGCAGTTCCTCTTCCGAAACAGCATGAAGGCGAAGTCCTCGCCCCGCGCCGGGTACTCCTTGCCCGCACCCCAGACGATGGTCGACCGGCCGAAGGGCTGGCAGCAGCGACCGCTGTCCTTCGCGGTGTTGGGGATCGGGTAGGTGAGCTGGGTCTTGTAGGCCGTCTTGTCCATCATCGGTTCGAAGTACGGTCCGCACAGGCCCGCCTGGCCGTGCCAGCCCCAGGCCAGCAGCTCGCGGTGCATCTTGGCCGTCAGCCGCTGCGCCAGCAGGGCCGCGGTGCGCACGCCGCCCATGTGGTACGGCACGTGGCCATCCATCGGATAGATGCCGCCCTGGCAGCCGGCGCACCAGAACAGCTCGGGGATGCCGAACCCTGCCGTCGCCGCCACGCAGTCGGCGGCGCAGGCGGCCACGGCCACGGGGTTGGCAAACAGCACGGCCTCGGGGTGGAGGATCAGCGTCAGCTCGTCGTCGGCCCACAGCGGATCCACCTCGGTCAGGTAGGCGAGATCGAACGAACCCTTCTCCAGGCACGGGAAGTCCGTCACCACCTCCAGCCAGTACAGCAACGGGTTCACGTAGAAGTGGGCCTGGTAGAAGCTGCCGCCGTCGCCATCGCCCTCCGGCCGGGTGAAGCGCGCGGCCGCGGGCGCGGGGATGCCCGGATCGAGGTCGATGCCGCCCATCGATACCAGGCAGAAGGGCTTGCGCACGACCTCGACGTGGCGGGCCGGCTCCCAGAAGCCGATCGACAGCCCGATCGTCGGATTGACGCCGCAGCTGCACACCGGGCTCGCCGGGTTCGGGGTGTCTTCCTGGCCGTCGAAGTTGGCGACCGTGGCGCTGCCGACGCTGATCGGCAGGATGCAGGACCAGCAGATGTCCGTGAGCGGGTTCGGGAACGCGCCGGTACAGGTGATGCTGTCCGAGGCTGCGGTGGCCTCGCCGGCGAGCGCGAGGAGCAGCCACAGGAGGCAGCGGGCTATACGGCGGCGGGGTGGGGAGGCATTCATGGGAGCACCAGTTCGTCGATGCGAAGGCGCGAGCCTTCCTGCGAGACCAGCGCCGGAACCTGGCGGATCCCGAGGCGGCGGGTCAGCGTGCCCTGCTGGTCGTAGTACACCGGTGAGCGCCAGGACTTCATCAGGTCCAGGTAGGAGCCGCCCGTGAGGACCGGCTTGATCGGGGTGCCGCCGGCGGCGATCAGATCGCGTGCCCGGCGGACCTGGCGCTCGTCGCGGCCGTCGAAGAAAAGCAGACGGCGGCTGAGCGATACCACGTCGAGCGGGTTCTTGCGCGTCCCCGCGGCGAACAGCAGCCGACCCTGTGCATCGACCACGTTGCGGTCGAGCGTGAAGCTCGGATCGACATAGAAGGTCCGCGCCGTGCGGGTCGCGGAGACGCCCTCGACGGGTGCAGGGTGGCGCATCGCCTCGACGCTGCGTGCGCGTGCCGCGTCCATCAGGCGCTGCAGCTCGCCGCTGCGCTGCTTCTCGCGCAGGCGGCGCTCGATGTCATCGAGCAGGTGGGGCTCGGCGATGCCGTAGGACGGGCCGATCCTGCCGAGATCGAGTGCGTGCACGCAGCGGCCCGCTGCAGCGAGTCCGAGGCCGATCAGTGTCCGCCGTCTCATCGCAGGCTCGCGCAGTCCAGGCGCGCCTCGAGCTCGACGATGGCCTTCGCATCACGCAGTTGGCTCGCGCGGATCATGCCCATCAGGATCGGATCACCGGCGCCTTCCGACATCGCCCGCCGCAGCTGCGCCGAAGTCAGGTTCGCCCGGCACCGGCGGCGCGCCGCCTGCAGATAGGCCTCGGCACCGTCGCGCGCGGCCGGCGCGATCTGCGCCAGCAGGCCGAGGTAGTCGTCCATCGGAACGCTGGAGCCCGCGGACGTTGCGGGCAGGACCTGCGCAACCGCGAACTGCTGAGCAGCCAGGATGGCGATGACGGAGGTGGGCAGCTTCGGCATGCGGTTCACCATCAGAAGAGCGGTAGTACCGTGCCCAGCACCTGTTCGGCGCGGACCAGGCCGCTGATCCGGTATCTCGAATCGAAGGAGTCCGGGCTGGTCCCCTGGACGTAGTAGTGGCCCGCCGGAATCACGCCTTCGGCGATCGGATCGAGCGGCCTGCGGTCGATGCTGTGCGTCTTCGCGAGGCCGACCGGCTCGCCGTTCACCGAAACCATGCGCGCGTTCACCGTCACCCGATCGCCGGGCAGGCCGCGAACGATCTTGAAGAACGGTTGTCCGCGCAGGCCCGGGTAGCTCTGCTGGGCCTCGCCGTCGAAGGCGAACACCACGTAGTCGCCGCGGGCGAGCGGGTGTGTCCCGGACCGCAGCCATGCGACATGGCAGGGCAGGCTGCCGGTCCAGTTGAACAGCACCGGCACGTGCGGGGTGGGGTCGGCGAAGAGCCTGACATAAGCGAATGCCCAGATGGCGAATACCGGCAGGTACAGGTACCAGCGCCTGCGCATGTGCGCGAGTTCGGCTCCAACCATCGACAGCAACCGAGAATTCGCCGCGTTCATGGCTGCTCCACCTTCTGCTTGAGGTGCGCGGTCAGATCGACCGTACGCGGCGTTTCGCCGGCGACGGCGCTCTTGAGCACGACCAGGCAGCCGCATTCGCGCGGCAGCTCGTCGAGCGCGGCCGGCAGACGCTGCGAGAAGCGCCGCGCCAGGAGCATGGCCTTCTGCCGATCGTCGTCGCTGACCGCCTTCGTGAGGATCAGCGTGAACTCGGCCTCCTTCTGCCGGTACACCTCGCCGACGTCGACCACCCCCACGCGTAGCGCGGGCCGGACGATCCAGCGGTCGTAGGCGGCGATGCCGGCGGCGACCGTCAGCAACGGCCACAGCAGATGTAGCAGCAGCGCCTTCATACGGCGTGTCCCCGCCGGCGCAGCAGTTCGGCGATCGCCTCGTCGATGCTGCAGCCCTGGGCCCGCAGCTCGTCGATCGGCGCGTTGTCCTCCAGCTTGTTCGAGAACAGCAGGTGGGTGGCGGGATCGAGGATGTTGCGCGCCACGCCCTCGCCGACCGGCGACGAGATGTACAGCTCGGAGAACACCCCGGGCTCGGTACGCAGCGAGTTCAGCAACCGCTTCTTCGGTTCGTCCATCGCCAGGCGGCCCTTGCGGTCCAGCATCTCGATCGATTCCGGCTTCTGCCGCAGCAGGAACACCCAGTCGCTGCAGTTGAAGGCGGCTTCCATCTGCGCCGAGCCGTAGTAGTCGTCGGCGCTCTGGGTCGCGGTGCCGAGCGATCCGCCGTACTTGCGGGCGCGGCGGGCGGCTTCCTCGACGACGGCCGCCTTGACCGGATCGTCGGCGCCGATGTCGCCGAGCTGCTGCTTCAGTTCGTCGATGAACAGCACCTTGCGCCGATCTCGCGTCAGGTACATCTCCGCCGTGATCTGGTGCAGCAGCAGGATGTTGACGACCGCATGCAGGTCGGGTCGCCGCTTCAGCTCCTCGTTCTCGATGACGATGAAGTCGTTCGAGAAGTCGACGTTGCTGCGTCCCTCGAAGAAGCGCTCGTACTGGCCGCCCTTCGCATAGGGGTTCAGCATGACGGCCAGGTCGCGGATGCGCGGGTCCTCGCGCACGCCCAGTTCCTCGATGGTCCCCGTCTTGAAGGCGTCGCGCAGCGCGGTGATGGTCAGATCCCTGCCGTGCTCGCGGTAGAGCTTCAGGACCATCGCGGAGATCGCCTTGTACTGGACCTCGTCCAGCGGCCGCGACATCGAGGCCATCTTGGAGATCGCCGGCACCAGCATGTCGATGTCGTCCTGAATGTCGACGACGTGCGTGAACGGATTCAGGCAGATGTCGACGTCGGGCCGGAATTCGATGTAGGTGCCCTTGGCTTTGCGGCACAGCTTCTCGAAGGACCGGCCGAGGTCCAGCATCCAGACCTTGGCGTCGATGGCGCGGTAGGACCAGGCCATCTCGTTCATCAGCACCGACTTGCCGGCGCCCGGCGCGCCGATGATCGCGAAGTTGTAGTTGCCCAGGTCGTTGTCGAACAGGTCCAGCGTCATCAGCTGGCCGCGCCGGCCGCCGAAGACCAGCGCCGGCGTGCGCGTGCCGCGCCATTCGCCGATCAGCGGGGCGAGGTGGATGGCGTTGGCCATCGTCTTGCGCGACACCCGGCGCATCTTGGCCAGGTCCTTGTGGAAGCGCTCCGACAGCGTCATCGGCAGGCTGGCGATCAGCGCCTGGCGGTGCATGTAGGTGTCGGCGTTGAGCTGGAAGCCGCGTCCGCGCCAGATCGCGTTCGCGGTCTCGTGGGCGGAGACGGCCTGTTCAGGCGGCGAGAAGATCGCGAGCTGGTGGTACAGGCTGACCAGGCTGCCGCCGGTGTCGAGGGCTTCGGCCGCGGCGGTCCAGTCCTGCAGCTTCTTCGCCACGTCCGGCATCACCTCGGACATCTTGCTCTTGGCGTTCTGCGTCGCTCGCACGTGATTGGCGGTGACCACGGAGCGCGTGACGTTGGGGTCGAGCACGTGCGCGCCCATGGTCAGCAGGAAGGGCGCGGTGTACTGCAGCGCCGGCTGCATCAGGTCGCCGATCAGCGAGCCCATCTGCCACAGCGCGAAGTGCTCCGGAAAACTCTTGATCGAGTAGAAGCGGGCTTCGAGCACCTCCGGCCGGCTCTCCTTCCACAGCCGGATGCCGCCGGCCACCGCGTCCTGGATGGTGTCGAAGTCGACGATCTGGTCGCGGATCTCGCGGCCATCGTCGTAGTGCAGGTTCGGTGCGTCCGTCTGCGCCGTGCGATCGGGGTTGGTGAACAGCGCGCACCAGTTGATCAGCGCAGCGGCATCGCAGACCTGGTTCGGCAACAGCGCCGACCGCAAGGTCGACGCCATCGATTCGCGCAATGTCAGGACTTCGTCGATCCGGTTCAGATCGTCGACGTTCCCGGGCAAGGTCACGCTGAGCATCAGCCGGAAGTCGCGCAGCGCGTAGTGAAACCCCGTCGTCAGCGACTCCTGCGCGCCGCGCAACAGGTGGCCCGCGCGTTGGCGCGCGAGCCGGCGGAACAGATTGTCGTTGCGGGCTGGGCGACCCCAGTGTTGCGCCTTCTCGGCCTGATCGGCATCTTCGACGCGCAGGTTGGCATAGCGGCGCAGCTGATCGCGGATGTGCGGCGAGCCGAACAGATGGAACTGCAGCCCCGTGCCGGGCGGGCAGTTCGCGTAGAGCGACACCAACACCTCGGCCATGCGCTCGTCCGCGCCGGACTGCGGCATCAGTTCGAGCATGAAGCCCAGGCTGTCGCGGTTGACGAAGAGCTGTTCACTCCGCAGGTAGGCGGAGTAGGGCAGCCACGAAGCGAACTGTTCGGCGGGCGAGTCGAATGACTGGCCCAAGCCTAGAAAGCCCGACATGGAGCGCGCAGGCGTCGTAGAAGGCATCGGGAATGACATCGTTGCCCTCACTCGTCTGGCTCTTCAGCCGCCGCGGGAGCGCGCTGCTCGAGGGCACGTGACCCAGAATCCGGCGTGCGCGACTGATTCGGCAGAAGTGGCGTCGCGGCCGGGCGCGGCAGTGACGCGGTGCTGTTCGTGCTGCCGGGACGGTCGGCGTTCGCCGGCGCACGCG
>SSSZ01000017.1 GCA_009469675.1 Azonexaceae bacterium
TCGGATGGAGATGGGGACGCTACCGACAACTTCGTTTGCTTCTTCTCTTCCGGAAACATCGCGCAGTATGGACAGGCCGTTTCGTCAGGCTCTTCATCGCCCAAGCAGGCATACCCCTTCCGCTCACTCCCCTTCCGCTTCCCGGAGATGCCGTGAGACTGATCCAAGAATGGCTAACCTCCTGGGGAACTCCCGGGGCGGTAGGACTAGCGGCAATCCTCGCACTCGTCGTCCCTATTGCTGCGGACATGGCGTCTGCGACGGGAGCGCCATCGAGCCCGGAAATCTGGGATCGCATTGCCAGCCCGGCGGGGGCTACCATCCTGGGCGTCGTGGTCATCATCATTCTCAGCCGCATGCTACAGCAGGTGATCGAACATCTTCAGGTTGAGTCCGGAAAGAAGGATGAAACGATCCGATCGCTCATCGAACGGATTGGAGGGAAGTGATGCCCCGCGCACACGGCTTCATCACCGACGCCATCGGCAGCCCGATCCCGAACGCGGAACTCTACTTCTACCGCGTCGAGGCGCACTCCGAGATCCTGCATTCCGTCCTCATCGACAAGACGGGCCGCCCCGTGAGCGGCCCTCCGGCCTACGCGCGACGCGCCGTAGCAGAACACCGCGAAGACCTGACCATCATCACGGCGGGAACGGTTCCGGACCCCGCCAGGAAGGGGTACTTCGATGTCCCAGGAGGGTTGCCTGCGGGAAGCTACTGGGTCGATGTTCACCTGGACGGGCAGCAACGATGGGCTTGGCCCCTCACCGTCACCACCACCGAGCAAGATCCGGCTCGCATTCGCGTTGGTGGGCCTGGGGCTGGGATTCCTGGTGGGAATCCTGGGGGGGATCCTTCCCGACATTTTCTGGCGGGCACGTTCACGCCTGCTGTCAGCTATTACGCGATGCTCAGCGCTCCTCTGGAACGCATCCAGCGAGACCTCGCGCGGTTCCGAGGCGCTGGACTCCTAAACGCCCGCGTCTGGATCGACTGGGACTACTTCGGCGTGACGGGTGCGCGGGCCTTCGACCGGAAGGGGGATTTCGTCGAGTCGGTGGCAGCGAAGCTCGACGCGGTGCTCGCGTGGCTCCCGTCGCAAGGCATGTCCCTCGACCTCACGATGCACGCCGCGGGGTACGACGCGACGCCGAAGGGCAAAGAGGGCTACGACATCACCGAACACAAGCGAGCGCTCCGGAATCTGCTGACCCGGTGGGGCAGGCACCCCTCGGTGCGGATCGTGGATGTCGCCAACGAGGCGGAGGCGCGCGGGCAAGGAGGGCACGGTTCCCCGGACACCGGGCACGTCTCGCCGGGGCGCTTCAACGAGCTAATGACCGTCGCGCGCAGCGTGCCGCACACCTGTCTTGTGGGATGTTCGATCTCCCCGGGAGGGGATTACGAGGACGTCGTCAAGAACTACCAGGCCATCTTCCGGGACACGAAGGGTGAGATCCTGCTCCCGCACGTGAAGCGAAAGGCGGGCTGGGGCAAGGCGTGTGGGCAGCTCACGCGGGATCTCCAGAAGGCGTTCCCCGGCATGGTGGTTCACCACCAGGAGCCGGCGCGGAACGGACACGACACCACGCCTCCGGGGGGCTGGCCGCTCTCGGAGTTTCAAGACAGCTTCCAGTCTTCCCAGCAGACCGGCTCGGTCGGCTGCTGCTTCCATGGTGACTTCGGTTTCGACCTGCGTCAGAAGGATGCCTTCGACCAGATGGACGGGACGGAGCAGAGTGTCATCCGGGATCTCAAGAGCTGGATCGCATGACCTACCTTCGACGACTGCTATGCCGACTTCTCGGCTGCTGCAAACCAACCCTTCAAGGAGAGTTCATGTACATCGTACGAAACAGCCAACCTGACGTTCCCTTCCACCTCAACGCCGTAGCCCTCGACGAGGAGGGGGAGCAGGTGCCCAACGAGCGCTTGCTTTTTCAGATCCAGAGTTCGGACTCAGACGTCGTGGCCGTATCGCTGGGCGAGGACGGCGTCTCCGGGACGGCCCACTTCGGCCGGTCTGGAACGGCGTCGATCGTCGTGAGTGTCAGCGCCCGATCCACGGGAGAGATTCTCGGCAGCTTCGGCGCCCAATTCACGGTTACGACCGGAGACCCAGCCGCGATCTCGGGCGGCTCGATCGTCTTCGAGGGGCTGAGCGAGGCGTGAAATGGATCGCCGCCGGATCATTCCTCTTCGCCCTGTCGTGTTGCAGCCTCCGGCCGATGGGCGTGGGGTTCCTCGAAGGGATGGGGGCGCTCAGCCCACAGTCAGCGCAGAAGTGGCAAACCGAGATCGAGAGCGAGTGCGCCGCTGGGCCGGAATTGGCCGAGCCCTCGGAACCCTCGCGAAGCTGGTGGCAAAGGTTGTGGGGTGACGCGTGAAGCTCACGAACA
>SSSZ01000018.1 GCA_009469675.1 Azonexaceae bacterium
GCGTGCGTACTCGCCTTCTTGAGTCGCTCCGCCAGGCGCTCTACCGTCGCCTGGTCTCCTGTAATCAGTGTCTTCATTCCATGCCCCCTAAGATCGCATGGAATGAGTATAGTATTTATATTATTGAACGCAAATTGGTATCAGACCCACCACCGGCAGGTGCTGCGGGGTTTCGCCAATCTCGAATGGCGGCCCGCCGCGGCCTGGCTGCTCAATTTCGGCGGCATGTGGGAGCGCGACGGCCTGACCGGCACGACCTTTTCCCCCCGTTTTTCAGTCAGCTTCCATCTGTCGCCGCAAGACACCCTGCGCCTTGGCGCGACCCGCGCCTATCGCACCCCGAGCATTTTCGATGCCCGGGGCGACGCCCGGGCGTCGCCGACCTTCGCCAATCCCGGGAACAGCCTCGGCTTGCCGGCCGGGCCGCTCACCCCGGGATCGATCTACGTGCGCGACTTTCTCGGCGACCCGTCGATCAAGCCGGAAAAACTCGACAGCGTTGAACTCGGCTATCTGGCCGATTGGCGGGACCGGCGGATGAGTCTCGACCTGCGGCTCTACCGGGAACACATCCCCAACCGCATCCTTTCGCTGCCCGAGCTGTCCAATTGCGGGATCTTCGCCCTGGGCGCCTGCCTCGCCGGCAACGTCGACGTGGCCCTCAACGCCCAGGACGTCAAAGTCTACGGCGCCGAATACCAATGGCGCTGGCAACCCTTCGAGGCAACCCGGTTGCTGCTCAACCAGGCCCTGATCCGGATCGACGCCAACCTCTTGGGCGTCGCCACGAGCGCCGACAGCATTCTGCGGGAGCGTATCCGCAAGCATGCCGAAGCCTCCGCTCCGCGCCACGCCACGACCCTCATGTTGATGCAGCGCCTGCCTCTCGGCGTGCACTTCTCGGGTACCTACCACTTCATCGACAAGATGCAGTGGACCCGCAACACGGCCCAGGAAGTGGCGCCCTATCGCCGCCTCGATTTGCGGCTGGCCTATCCCTTCTCGCTCGGCGGAAAGCGGGGAGAGATCGCCTACGTCGTCCAGAACGCCAACGGCGACCACGCCGAATTCAAGTTCGACCGGGTGTTCACCGAGCGCCAGTGGCTGACCCTGCGCCTCGATCTCTAGCCGCCCCGGATCACCGCCCCCTCGACCCAGCTTTCGAAGGCTTCCACCGGCCCGGCTACCTGGCCCTGGGCATAGGTGATGCCGATATCCTCGATCAATTTGGCCATGGGCAGGTCGTCGATGCCTTCGGCGATCGTTTCGATGTCGAGATCCCGGGCGATTTCTTCGATGGCGCGGATGAGGGCCAGGGCGCTGCGGCTGGTGGCGATGTCCCGGGTCAGGCTGCGGCTGATCTTGACGCCCTGGGGGCGGATGGCGTGGAGATGGCTGAAGGAGGCGAAGCCCCCGCCGAATTCGCCGAGCACGATGCGGCAGCCGGCGTCGCGGGCGGCGGCGCAGAGGGCCGCTGTCTGGGCGCCGAGCTGGACGGCTGTATCCTCGGCGATTTGCAGGCCGAGGGCGTCGCCGGGAATGCCCTGGGCGTCGAGGAGCCGGACGATGGCCGCCATCGTCCCGGCTTCGCGTACCGAGCCGGTGGACAAGGGGAGCAGGCAGCGCATCCGGCGGGTGTGGCCGGCGGCCCAGCCCAGGGCGGCCACCGCCACTTCGGCCAGGCGCAGGTCGATGGCCGGCGCCAGGTTGTAGCGCTCGGCGGCGTCGATGAGAACCGCCATGGGAACGCTGCTGCTCAGGCGGTCGTCGAGGCGGGCGCGGATTTCGACAAAATGCTCGGAGCGGCCCTGGCCATTGAGTTGGCGCAAGGGATAGGCTTCGAAGACCAGGCGATCCTGGCTCAGCGCCGCGGTAATGCGGTCCTGCCAGGACTGGTCGGGCTGGCGGCGATTGAAGGGGGTCGTCGCGTCGACTACCTGCACCCGGTTGCGCCCCTGCTCCTTGGCACTGTAGCAGGCCGAGTCGCTGGCCGACAGCACCTCGGCCACGTTGCGGGTCTGCCGGCCGATGGGGGTCAGGCCGATGCTGGCGCCAATGGAAAATATCTTGTCCTGCCAGATGAAGCGATAGGCCGCCGCCAGACTGCAGAAATCCTGGGCCACCTGCAGGGCGCGGCTGCCGGTGCAGTTGTTGAGGAGTACCCCGAACTCGTCCCCGCCCAGGCGGGCCAGGGTGTCTTCGTCGCGCAGCCGGCCCTGGAGCAGGCGGGAAAGCTGGCGCAGCAACTCGTCGCCGGCCAGGTGGCCGCAGGTGTCGTTGATCGGCTTGAAGCGGTCGAGGTCGATGTAGAGGAGGCTGCTTTCGCCACCCCCGGCCTGGGCGGCGGCAATGGCCTTTTCCAGGCGGGCCTCGAACTCCCGCCGGTTGACCAGCCCGGTGAGCGGGTCGTGGCGGGCCTGGAAGGCGAGCTGGGCGGTCGCTTCCTCGATGCGTTCCTGCATCGTCCGATGGACCTCCGAAATACGTTCGGCCATGTCGTTGAAGCCCCGTTCCAGTTCGCCGAACTCGGCGCCCGAGGTGGCCGCGACGCGGGTTTCGAACTGGCCGTTGGTCATCGCCCGCACCGCCTGCACCAGGCGCTCCACCGGTTGGGTGAGATTCTCCGCCATGCCCACGGCGAGCAAGGCGACGAGGACCAGGCCGACCAGGATGATAATCAGCCCCCGGTGGAACAGGTCGTTTTGCCGATTGGACAATTCGGTCTTGTCGAATTCGACGAACAGCTGGCCGATCACCTCGGGGGTGGCCTTGCTGCTGGCCGGGTCGAACAGCACGTCGGAATCGGCCAGGCTGCGGACGATGGGGGCGCCGAAGGCAAGCCAGGTTTCGTTGTCGGCGACGATGCCGGGGGCGGCCGGAACGCGGCGCAATTGTTCGCTCGACAGGGAAACGCGGCCGCTCACCGCCAGGGTTCGGCCAGCCCGGTTGATAACGATGGCGGCCTTGACGCCGGGTTGCTGCACGGTGGTCTGGGCGAGATTTTGCAGGATCTCCAGGTTGCCGGAAATGACGCCGTATTCGCTCACTGGCGCCAGATAGCGGACCACCGCCATGCCGCGCTCCCGTAATTCGGCATCCAGCGCCTTGATGCCGGAAAGGGTGAAGTAGGCGACCAGGACGATGGCGAGAATGGCGCTCGGCACCAGGCCGAGCAGCAGCAGGCGGCGGCGCAGGTTCATTGCGATCATCGCGCCTCCCGGTCGGCGCCGATGGAACGCCGCAGGCTGGCGTCGTCGGGCAGGCTGAGGCCGAGGGACTGGGCGACGTTGCGATTGACGGCGAGGGAAAACAGGGTGGGCGACTGGGGAGACGGCAAGCTGATCGACTCGGGGTTGAGTTGGCGCAGCAGTTCGGCGGTTTGCCGGGCCATCTGGCTCGGCGTCGAATACAGCGCAGCCAGGGCGCCGGCCGTGACGAAGGCCTGGGAAAAGGCGATCACCGGGCGCTGATGGCGGTAGGAGGTGAGCAGGATGACCCGGATATTGTCGCGCCGATAGACGCTGGCGTCGGGCAGGGCGAGTAGCAGGTCGGTCTTGGCGAAAAGCTGGCCGAGGGCGGGAACCAGCGTGCTTTCACCCTCGACGTCCTCGGCTTCGGGCACGAGGCCGGCTTCCTTGGCGGCAGCCCTGATCTGGGGCAGGAGATGGCGGGTATCGGGGCCGGTCAGCAAGCCGACCTTGTGTTTATCGGGAAAGAGCTGGCGGATGAAGGCCATCAGCCGGGGCAGGGGTTGATCGAGGGTGATCGCCGTCACCTGCCGGGGCCGGGCCGCGCCCGCTTCGCCCAGGGCGCGGTCGTAGGCCTGGCGTGGCAGCAAGGTGGCGAGCACCGGCCGGCCCTCGCTGCGCTTCAGGCTGCTGCGGGTCGCTTCCGACCCGACGGCGACGATCAGGTCGGCGCGAAAGGCGGCCCCGTCGAGGCTCTCGGTCGTCCCCACCCAGCGCAGGCGCCACCCCGGCGGAATCGCCGATTGCTGGAAGGTGGTGGCGAATTCGCCGTAGGCTCCCCCGCTGTCGCTCAGGACGACGGCCACGTCCGCGCCGTGCGCGCCCGACGACAAGCCGAGGGCGAGCACCAGCAGGAAGCGGGAGATCATTGCGCGAAACCTCATCGGCGCAATAGTGCTTGGGGTCGCCGATTATTGCAAAGGAATAATTCACGTCCGGCCGGCAAAGCACGCAGCGCTTCGAGGAGGCATCCGGGAGGGCACAACGGGAGGGGGTTCTGGTGGGTCGTGAGTGACTCGAACACTCGACCTACGGATTAAGAGTCCGCTGCTCTACCAACTGAGCTAACGACCCAGAACGTCGCCGCGTTACGGCGGGGCGCATTTTACCGCATTCCTGCGTGGTGGGTCGGGCGAGATTCGAACTCGCGACCAACGGATTAAAAGTCCGCTGCTCTACCGACTGAGCTACCGACCCGGCAGGGAGGCGCGATTATAGAGAGGCCCCCGGGGCCTGTCAACGCGGCGGCCCCTGGCGGTTGGCAACAAATAGGACTGTCTGGTTCTGTAGCAAATGAATTGTCCGCCTTGGCCGGTGCGGGGGGATTGGTGGAGGGCGGAGTCCGGAACCGATACCCCCGTACCGGGCGGTGGCGGCGGATCGACCCAACGGCCTTGAATTCAGGCGCCCGGGTCGCGGACCGGCGGGGCGGTTCTCCGGCGGGGCCGTCCGGCCCCTTCAGCCTTGGCGCAGCAGCCGCCAATACTGGTATTTCAGGGTGGCGGCGGCGCCGGCGACGATGGCGGCGAAGGTCATCATCGAACCCAGCGCCAGGGTCGAGAAGCCGCTGATGCCCTGGCCGATGGTGCAGCCCAGGGCGACGACGCCGCCGAAGCCCATGAGGGCGCCGCCGACCAGGTGGCGGGCGGTGTCGGCCGCATCGGCGAAGCCTTCCCAGCGGAAACTGCGGGTGGCCAGCGCCGAGGTCAGGGCTCCGGCGATCACCCCGAGGACGGTGGCGATGCCGAAGCTCAGTTTGCGGCTGGTGTCCGACCACATCATCAGGAGTTCCAGGGTGTAGGCCTGGGGGGCGACGAAGCTGAGCGATTCGAGGCGCCCGCTGTTGGTGGCGATGAACGCTTCCTGCAGGGTTTCCGGGTCTTCGGGAAGATAGCCGATGTGGCCGCTGACATACCAGGCGGCGACCACAGCCAGCCCGACGCCGAAGCCGCCCAGAAGATTGTCGAAACTGCGGAATTCCCGTTTGCCCAGGGCGAAGGCGGTGAGGCCGCCGCCCACGGCCAGGGCGGCGACGGCCAGGGCCGGACCTGGGGCGAGGCCGAAAGCGCCGAGCAGATTGGGCAAGTCCTGGCCGCCGGCCAGGGTGAAAGACGCTTTTTCCAGTACGGTGACGCGCCAGACGCCGAAGACGCCCCGCAGGGTCATGACGGCCACCAGCCCCATGACGATGAAGACCACCACCGATTTCAGGTTGCCGCCGCCGATGCGGATCAGGGTCTTGGAGCCGCAGCCCGAGGCCAGCACCATGCCGACCCCGAAGCAGGCACCGCCGACCAGGTAGGAAAGCCAGGTGAAGTGCGAACCGCGGTAGATCGATTTGCCCAGGTCGACGAGGCCGGCCCCGTGCAGGGTCGAGGCGCCGAGGACGGCGACGCCGATGGCGAGAAGCCACATGCGCATGCGGTTCCAGTCGCCCATGGCGACAATGTCGGAGACCGCGCCCATGGTGCAGAAATGGGTCTTCTGGCCGATGGCGCCGAAAGCGAAGGCGACGGCGAAGGCGAGCCAGAGCACGGTGGCGGGGCTGGTCGCCGTTTCCATGGTCAGGGGGCGTAGGGCGTGGGGTCGGGCAGGCCGGCGGCGGCGAAACCTTCGGCGCGCAGGCGGCAGGAATCGCAGGCGCCGCAGGCGCGGCCGACCGGATCGGCCTGGTAGCACGAGACGGTGAGGCCGTAATCGACCCCCAGGGCGCCGCCGCGGGCGATGATCCCGGCCTTGCTGAGGTCGATCAGGGGGGCGTGGATGGACAGCCGGGCGCCTTCGACGCCGGCCTTGGTGGCGAGGTTGGCGAGGGTTTCGAAGGCGGCGATGTATTCCGGCCGGCAGTCGGGGTAGCCCGAGTAATCGACGGCATTGACGCCGACGAAGATGTCGCGGCTCCCGAGCACCTCGGCCCAGGCCAGGGCCAGGGAGAGCATGATGGTGTTGCGGGCCGGCACGTAGGTGACGGGAATTCCCGGCTGGACGCCGTCCACCGGCACGGCGATGGAGGTGTCGGTGAGGGCCGAGCCGCCGAACTGGGCGAGGCCGAGGTCGAGGGTACGGTGCTCCGCCGCTCCCAGGGCGCGGGCGACGCGCTGGGCGGCGGCGAGTTCGGCGCGGTGGCGCTGGCCGTAATCGAAGGACAGGCAGTAGCAGGCGAAGCCCTGGCTCCTGGCGATGGCGAGGCAGGTGGCGGAATCGAGTCCGCCCGAGAGGAGAACGACGGCTTTCTTAATCATGGGGGGCGAATATACCTGCTTTGACGCCCCGGGGAAACGCCGGTTCGCAGGCTATCTGCTTGTTCCTGCGCTACAATCCCGTGCCCCTATCGCTTTCCGGAGACCCCGATGCCGCTTCGCCCCGCCGCCCTGGCCGCCGCCCTCCTGCTGGCCGCTTCCGCCCACGCCGCC
>SSSZ01000019.1 GCA_009469675.1 Azonexaceae bacterium
GCATCTGCCAAGAACGTCGCGCTATTGACCGAGAGCGTTCCTGTTAGGAATATCCTGCTGTGTTGAAGATGGTGCCGCTGTTCGCTCATCCATCCCCACCATGGATGAATGAGCAGGCCAGCGGCACGCCTGTCGGTCGTCGCCCCGATCACGGGCAGAAACAGGACATCCGCTTCGGCGGCAACGACCCTATTGCATCCGGATTGTTAAAGATCTGCGTATCGCCCACACGGGCAGCACTACGCCCCTCTACACAGAGGGATTTTTAAAGCGAGCTATCGATCGAGTACGTGTCTGGCGTCAGATTGCATTCGCTACTTGTCCAGCGACGTCGTTTGTACGATGCCGGAAAACTCGCGCAGGATGTCCGGGTGGTGCTGGGATAGGAAGCGGATCACGGCTTCGTTGTCCAGCAACTTGGTCAGGTAACCCCTGGCAAGCACCAGATTGAGAACGTCCTGACCATAGGATTGTTCGACCAATTTGAACTGCCCCTCGAGGTTCGCCATTTCACGCTCCATCTTGGCCATTTGATCGGCAGTGACGCCCTTCAATCTTTTTGGCACACCTTCATTCACCAGCATGTTGCTGGGTGTTGCCGCCAGCAATGCTTGGGCGTAGGACACAGTGATATTGTTGGTGGCCACCATGAGCTCGACGCACTCCACCTGCCGGGTCGGTTTCATCTTGCGCAGTACGGGGCTCAGGTTGGCGGAGAAATGCTTGTCCCTGAGTAGTCGTACTGCCTCTGCACAGATGCCGTCCAGCAAATTGATCTTCTTGGTGATATGTTCAATGTCCAGTTCCAACGATTTCGCCAAGCGTTCCGGCGTGACGCCACGCTCTACGGCACGACGGATCATGAAATGTTCCTGAATCGTCGATAGCCGGTTGATACGGTTGTTGTAGGTGTAACTCTCATCGTCCTTGGCGATCAGACACAGCGCACTGTTAAACCCCAACTCCTGAAGCGCGAGCACTCGGATATGCCCATCCAACAATAGGTGCAAGCCGGTGGCCTTGTCCATTTTTGCGATGGTCAAGGGCTCGATGAGGCCGATAGCATCGATGGAGGCGACGATCTGCTTGAACTTCCTGGTTTGCTTGAGTCCTTCCGGCGGTTTACGTGATGGCAGCAATTTCGTAAATGCGACCGTGATAGGTTCAGGAATAAAGCCAAGGCGCATTGGGGTCATGCAACGTTCCCTACGGGCCAAACACGTTCGGCGATGTGCTTCGGCAATGTGTCCAGCCCTTCAGCGCGCAGCAAATTGGTGAAGTTCTCGTCAGCGAGGAGATGGCGCATCGCTTCCACCACAAACAGCAGACGATGCTGTGCAAATTCAGCTTTCTTGACCATGAGCTTTTGGCGCTCGACCTCCTTTTGATAGGTGCGGACCAGGCTTGAGGTAGTGACATCCGGAACTTTCCGATGCGCCCCTCGAGCAATGGTCCTCCCCAGTGACCTTCGCTTTTGGATGACTTTGCGTGCCTGAATCAATTGATTTCCGCGCAACTGGCCGTTCTCATAGGCTTCCTGCAGGGCCGCTTGGATATCCTTGTCGCTGTTACCGGCGCCTGCTATGGTCAAGGCTGCGTTGAGGGGGATACGACCTTTATCTACTGCAATCAGCAAGCGCTCTTCACCATTCTTGAGCAGTTGCAAAATGCCATAGACGTAATCCTCACTCAGTCCCGTTTTCAACGCGATGGTCTTCTTGTCATAACCCTGTTCGCGCAATTTCTCGATGCCTGCCAGCAGTTCCAGCGTGCGTCCCTGGCGGCGCGCAATGTTTTCTGCCAGGCTCATGATGAAGGCGTCCTCATCACTGACATCGACGACCATTGCCGGAATCGTGGTTTCGCCCAGTGATTTGAGGGCATTCAGCCGTCCTTCGCCGCAAATCAGCATGAACTTTTCATTGCCATCCGTGCCAATACGCGGTGTCACGGTGATGGGCTTTTTCAGGCCGATAGTCTTGATGTTGCCCACGATTTCGGCGAACACTTTGCCATTGCGGTCGCGCGAGTTGAGTACCTCGATCATGTCGATTGGGATCATTTGCAGGTTGCTGGATGGGGGCTCGTTTTTCATGCGGCTCTCCTGACGCGCGTGCGTTCGGCCATGCCATAGAGAAATTCCAGGCTGTCGAAGCGGTAGCTCTCGAACTCGATCCCGTTGTGTTCTGCCAAGCTGATGCGTGGTTGCCCAAAGTCCAGCTGCGGCAGGAGGTAGTAATCGAGTGCGGATTGGTTGGACTGGTCCAAGCGCACAGCCACCGTGATATCGGGCCCCAGACTGGTGTCGAACCGGACCTTCCACCGATGGCCGCCAGCCTCGGTGGTGTGACAGCGAACCACTACCAGCGAAACGCTGAATTCCTGATTGACCAGAAGCAGATCGGTCGCCGGATCGCGGATGACCAGGCCGCCAATTGCGGCAATCTGATCCTCTGTTTCAGCCACGATGATTGGGTGCATTTGTCGCAGGAGGCGGTTGATCTCCAGATAGCGATAGTCCCGGTCGGGCGTGAAGCCGACCATCTGGTAGGCTCGGATCAGGCTGCCAAATCGATTCATATAGACAGCGGCCGACGGCATGTTCTCGGTTTCGTCGATGATCAACCCTGACAGGAGGCCACGGTTTTCGTAGAGAGTGCGCAGCCGCTCGATCAACTCTTCATCCGTATAACGCCGATTTCGTTCCCGGATGATGCCCTGTGCCGTGTAGAACAAATCAGGTTGAACGATGGGCTCGAAGGCCGATTCCTTCTTGATCCACATCTCCCTGGGATTCACCACCCGGGTTTTCTTGAGCTTGAAGGAGATCCGGTTGTAGACGTTGTTGCCGATGTACTTTTCGTTGGTCAGGATTTCCTGAACGGTGGCACGCGTCCATTCCCGTCCCAGATCGGTTTTCACCTTCATGGCGTTCAGGCGACTGGCAATCTCGGAAGTTGAGATGCCGTTCTCGATGAACCACTGGTAGATCAAGTTGACGGTGCGAACTTCGTCGTCTGGGCCGGGCATCAAGATGACGCGGTCGGTCTGCAGACTTTTGTGCTCGCCGCGAGACAGTTCGCTTTTGATCGATCCGTTCTGATCGACTAGGATGCGGCGCAGGCCATAGCCGGCAGGGCCACCTTGCCGATACCCCAACTCGATCAGCCGACACTGTCCGGCGAAAACCTTGGTTGAAAGTTCCCGGCTGTATTCACCGGCCATAGTGCGCTTGACGACCTTGACGATGTTGGAGGCTGTTGAGCCATCGTTCTCGAACTGTTCGGCACAGTAGGAAACCTGAATGCCGGCACGGCGGCAGATGTATTCGTAGTAGGCCGATTCGTCCACATCCTGAAAGCGGCCCCAGCGGCTGACGTCATAGACCAGAATGACCTGAAAATCGGCTGTCCCCGATTCGACATCCTTGATGAGTTGCTGAAGTGCTTGGCGGCCATTGATGCGCAAACCGCTCTTGCCCTCGTCGGCATAGGTCCGGATGATCTCGATCCCACGATGCTTGGCATACTCGCGGATCTTGTCAGACTGGTTTTCCGTCGAGTATTGCTGGTGCTCGGTGGACATCCGGACATACTGGGCCGCCTTGAACAGCGAAGCCTGGTTTCCGTCGCCTGTGTTTTCTTGTTCTGCCATCGCCGAGATCGCCCCCTTGCATACGAAAATCTGCCTCTCAATCGCCGGGCGTCAAGTCGCTTCATCGGATGTCAGATCCGGTTCGGATGTGGGACGGTTGCGCGAAAAATTGAGAATGCACGCGCCGGAAGTTATCAGCCCGGCGCGGCATTTCCTATCACGTCCTCATTTGCAATTACACGTCTTCAGCGGCTGGGATCACAGCCAGGACGGCAATTTCTACGATCCAAACATCCCCCGGAGTGCCGTTATTGTTGAGCTGAACCATTCTGTAACGGCCGGTAGGCGGTGGATTTATGGGGGGTGACACGTCCTCATTTGCAATCACTGAAGCCTTGAGTTTCCGGTTTCGTTGTTGCTGTAGAGTGCGATTGTGTTCGGTATAGGAGGGGTTGCGGTCGCGGTACTGCTTCCAGTATTCAGGATTCTCGCTGGCCCAAGCCTTGCTCGAACGAGCATCGTTGTCGCGGTAGTCAGCGTCTTCGCGTCTCTTTTTCTGTTGCCAGCGCCGACGGCGTTCGCGCTGGCATTCTGGATGGACGCAGTAATTCTGTGTCTGGGATCGCGGGGTAAATGTTCGGCCGCATGCATTGCAGGTTTTTGTCTCCATACGAGTCTCCATGAAAAAGACTGTATGGAAACGCCCTCAATGCATGGTTATGTTTGTAGAAGTCCTCGGGGCGTCGGTTCGATTCGAACTCGGTCGGTGGTTCTTGCCTGATCACAGCCAGGCGATGCTGCAATGATTTGGGTTTTGAGCGGCACTCTGCTGGATGCGAATGGGGTAACGATGATCGACTGGAAAGAAGCGCCCAAGGAGGCGCGCTGGTGGGCAATGAATGCCAATGGGCAGGCACATTGGTTTTTGGGACCAGAAGACTCGCACTTGAAGGATTCCTGGTGTCTCTGCCAGGTTCCGGCGCCGAGTTTCGGGTTTAGCGGTGACTGGAAATACAGCCTGACGGAACGGCCGGAGGCCTAAAGTCCTGCCATTTTTTGTCGTCAGATCAGCCAAGTAGTGGCAGAATCACTCCAAGGCCATGGCATGGTGTCTTCGTCTTGAGTTGTTTACGGGAGATTGCTATAATGCCAACCCCTTTTCTGTACACACGATCTTTTTCTTTTGCTCAGTACCTTTGGAGACTCGAATGAGTAACGATGTAAGGGTGCTAGAACTCCTAATTAAGAACGCAGACAAGGCTGCCAAGTTTGAGACAGTCGTTAAAACTGCGGCCAAGAACCAGGGAGAAGAGTTCTTTCGCCTAAACGCAATCGGTGTCAGTGGACTTGTGGGTTTGAAGTCGGTTGATCCGACAAGTGCACCGATGCAATGTAGCTACGGCCTCTAATCCTCAGATTCCTAGAAAAAGGCACAGTCAGCTGTGCCTTTTTTTACGCCTTTAGATTGTTATGACACGCACAAAGCTGTATCCGGTCACGGTAACCAAATACGACGTTGGCAACGTGGCAGACGCAATCCGCCACGTAACTGGCTGGGAACAGCGAAGCGAGGTGCTGGATAAAACGCACCTGACGTATCTTGATCGATACGTGAATAAACTCGATGTCAAAACGATGGTGATCGAGAATGAGTACATCGACCGCCACTATATTGAGGACTATGCCGAGTACTACGCTCGCTGCTTTCACCAGCATCCTCGGACCTGCTCCAGAATTCACTTCTTTCGGAACGAGTTTAAAGAGGCTGATTTCATAGGTGCGGTCAGTGGCACCAATGCCGAACTCATCAACAATCTCCAAAACGGAGAAAATTACCTTGGTTTCGTAGTGCTCCGGCCAATTCCCAAAACCTGTATCGCCAGAATGTGCCTTCGGCCATACGAGTTCAATGGCACAACGGTCAAAATACAGAAGAGCAAACAGTGGGTTTCGTTATTTGGGATTGACCTTTCAATCGAGACGCTTCCGTTTCTCGAGCAAGACAAGGTGGTGTCGGCATGTGCCACGAGTGCAATCTGGGTCCTTCTGAATGCGCACCAGAAAGCAGCGCAGGATGCTCTCCCTTCACCAAGTGCCATTACTAAATCTGCATTTAGTCCTCAGTTTGATGAGGGGCGAGTCTTTCCCGCTCATGGCGGATTAAATCTTCAGCAGGTTGCCCGTAGCCTAAAAGCCTATGGGCTAGAACCAACCATCTTTACTGCCGAACAATTTGGTAATGATGTATTCCCAAGCGTCGTCAAGGAAATCCTATTCGCTTACGGTGCAAGTGGCATTCCCGTGTTGTTGGGTGTCGATGCCAATGAAATCGTCGAAGGAAATGAAAACAATCTTGGTCTACACTTGGTATGCGCGCTGGGATATCGCGCGAACCAAACCGCGAGTGAAAGCCCAGTAAGTCCGACCGCAATTGATCGGGTATATGTTCACGATGATCGCTATGGGCCCTATGTTGCACTCGAGGTTTCAGATCAACCCCGCCTGCAATTGATGTGGGGAAATGAGGGTAAAAGCGAATTACGCGAGAACATGGATCTCAAGTCCATTGTGATTGGGCTTTATCACAAGGTGCGAATTGACTACCTGTATGTACGGAATCTATGCGCCTCCATGAAGAGCATAGTTGGGACACTGTATAAGTTTGTTGCCGGTAGCGAGAATGAGGGCGAGTCAAACTTATCAGCACTGAAACAATTCACCGACAGCACTTTTGTAATCACGCTGGAAAAAATTGGCTCGTTGAAAGGAGAAATTAGGCAAAGCACCGAATTTTTCTCGTACAACGGTGTTGCAGATAAGACTGCGTTGCTACTCGAAAACTTTCCGAAGTACATCTGGCGATGTGGTTTTTTCGTGGGGAATGCCAGGTTTGTAGACTTCTTGGTGGATGCCACCGAGGTTCCACAAGGCAATTTGATTCTTGGCGGCATTCAATACAGTGAGGAGGCAGATAGTTTCTGGCGTGGATGCAAGAAGCTATTTGATGGTTCAGATGCATCTGCCGGACTCGCAAGGTACTGTGCAGCAGAAGTTCGACAGTATGTCAGTGCATTCGGCAGGTTCTTTTCTGCGAAAGATAATGATGCTCTGAACTCTTACTATGGCCAGGTACGTTTGCCGAATCGTCCGGTTCGGGATGCTGAGGTGGATGAGATCGGCAATACCGTTCCACTGACCGACACTCGGCACTTCATTTTTGGCCAGGATCCTACGGCCATGCTTTCAACGTTGAGCAAGGAAGCAACCTATCTTTGGGTAATTGATGAGGATGGAACGCTTATTCTTGGCAGAGAAGAAACTCCTAGCGGTCCTGAATCAAAGGACAAGCCAGCAGGCCACCCCTCCCTCACGAAATCACGCGCAGCACGCTTGGGCGGGGAGTTGAAGCACGCTGACGGGAAGTGGGTTCTGAATACGAGATCAGCTACCTACTCGAATCACATCTCGACCAAGGAAGTTCGTGACACGTATTTGTCGAATGTGATCCGATTGAACTTTGCTAACAATCCTGCTGTCGTGATGGAGGAGTATCGCTAGGTGAAGTATCGTTCGAACTGGCCTTCATTAGGCATTCGAATTCGGGCCGACCAAGCCAGACGCTCGGGTTGGCGCCTATCTTTTCTAGTGATGTTGCCTCTACGCCTTGGCGCGGCCAAATCATCGATTCAGTGCTCGTGAGGCCTATGTGTTACTATTCGCGCCTAATGGCGGTCTCGGGTTCGGTTCCGTGTTCCGCCACCAGAATTCCAAAAACCAACCTTTCTCGGTTGGTTTTTTTTCGTCCGCTCCCTCCAGTTGACGTGAAGTGGCCAACTTCTATTGCGCCGTCAATATCTAGGAGCGTCAGGATGCGTTGGCCGCTGCGGTGAATAGACACACCATTCACCGCATATACCGCGGTAAATAGTTTGCTCTTGCGGCGAATTGGGTGTTTAATCTCCGCATGAATAGCGGAGAACGACTCTACATCTGGCAGGCTGATGATTGGCCGGCCTGGCGCTATGACCTGCCGACGCTCACCGGGCTGTTGACCGAGGTCAGCCGCGCTCAGGGTTTGCTGCTGGGCCGTCTGGCCGACGTGGGGCTGGCGCTACGCGAGCAGGCCACCCTCGCCGCCTTGACCGAGGACGTGGTCAAGACCAGCCAGATCGAAGGCGAAGTGCTAAACGTGGAGTCGGTACGCTCATCCATCGCCCGACGTCTGGGCGTGGACATCGGCGCGGTAGCTCCGGTGGATCGGCGTGTCGAAGGCGTGGTCGAGATGGTGCTCGCCGCCACATCCCACAGCGCCGAACCACTGACTGCCGAGCGCTTGTTCGGCTGGCACTCGGCCTTGTTCCCGACCGGGTACTCGGGCATGAACCCGATTGCCGTGGGCCAGTGGCGCGATGATGCGGGTGGGCCGATGCAGGTCATCTCTGGCCCGGTGGGGCGGCGTACGGTACATTTCCAGGCACCGCCCGCCGATGTGCTGCCCGCGGAGATGACGCGGTTCTTGGCCTGGGCCAACGAGGAATCCGGCGAGCCTGGGCTCGTCAAGGCTGGGCTGGCGCATCTGTGGCTCGTCACGTTGCATCCGTTCGACGACGGCAACGGGCGCATCGCCCGCGCCGTAGGCGATCTGTTCCTCGCTCGCGCCGACGGCAGCACGCAGCGTTTCTACAGTTTGTCGGCGCAGATCCAGCGCGAGCGCAAGGACTACTACGACGTGCTCGAACGCACGCAGAAGGGCACGCTTGACATCACCGGCTGGCTGTCGTGGTTCCTCGGCACGCTGGGGCGCGCCGTCACCAGCGCGCAGACCACGCTGGATGCCGTGCTGGTCAGGGCACGTTTCTGGCAACGTTGGGCAGGCATACCGTTGAACGACCGGCAAGTAAAGCTGCTCAACCGCGTGCTCGATGGCTTCGAGGGCAAGTTCACCAGCAGCAAGTGGGCCGCCATCGCTAGGTGCTCGCCCGACACCGCGCTACGCGACATCACGCAGTTGCTTGAACTGGGCGTCCTGAAGAAATCGCCCGGCGGTGGGCGCAGCACCGGCTACGAGTTGTCAGATTGATTCTGCCAAATCATCGAATCCGGGCTCGCGAGACCAAGGTGTTACCTTCAGTCCTAGACGCGGTCGCGGGTTTGGGTCCGTGTACCGCCACCTAACACCAATCCGAAGAGATTCGGTGAAGGCCTTAAATCCAAGTAACAGCAAGGGTTTCTGGCCTTTTTATTTCCACGGGCGTCCAGCGTCATCCGTTGCATTCTGTCCAGATGGGACCGTAAGATTGGCAGTAACTTGCTATTGCTGATCGGGGGTTACTGTTATGTCCCAGTCTGAGGGCAAGGCCGCCAAGAGCACACGGGACGGCAAATTGCTGTCTGCCCTGGCCGTCCCTCGATGCCGGCTACGATGCGACCTGCCACTTCGGCGACCTGGGAGCGTACCGCCATGACTGAAGGCATCCGTCAGCCCGCCCTGGCGCCGCCGCTCATCCGCCCGGCGATGCCGCGGGCAGCCGACCCGACGGCCGAACTGGAAGCCCGCTACCGCTCGGTCTGGGCAGACCGCATGCGCGGCCTGCCTTTTGTTAACCCGGCACTGGCTGTGGCGGCGGTAGGGTTTCGCCGGGTCGACGGCGATTGGGTGGGGGTCATGGTCACCCCCTGGTTTCTCAACCTCTTTCTTCTTTCCGGCGGCGGAACCCTGTGGGGAGATATCCCCGCCGGGCAGCGGCGCTATCTCGAATTTCCCTGCGGCGCCCTGCAGTTCATCGCCGACGACGACCCGGAAATCGGCCCTTACCAGTATTGCCCGCTGATTGCGCCGGTGACCTCGCTGGCCGGCATGGACGCCGCCCTTGCGGCGGCCCGCGACGCCATGGCCACCGTCCTGGCGCCCCCGCCGGCTCCGCCGGCCGCGGGCGACGCCGCTCCGGCCGGGCGGGAGACGCCTGCGCCCGAGGGCACGCCGTCGCGCCGGGCGTTTTTCCGCCGTCTCGCCGGCAAACGCTAAGCGCCGGCTATTCCGGCGGGCTCGACTGGCCTTTGAGGTGCTGGCGGTAGAGCAGCAGGTATTGTTCGTCCGCCTGCTTGAGGCGCTGGGCGGCGAGGCGGAAGAAAATCTTGAGCATTTCCGACTGCAACTCGGGGGAGGCGTGGTGCAGGGCGTCGTAGGGCCATTTGCCGACCACCACGTCGGAGTCGGCCACCACCGTGGCGGCCCGCTGGCTCGCTTCCTTGTCGGCGAAGGCTAGTTCGCCGAAGAGGGTGCCCGGCGCCATGCAGTTGATGAGCTTGCCCTGCTGGGTGACCCGGGCATCCCCTTCGAGCAGCATGTAGCACGACTTGGCCGGGGCGCCTTCCTGAATCAATACCGTGCCCTTGGGTACCTGGTACCACTTGGACAGGCGCAGCAATTCCCAGAGCTGGGCGTCGTTGAGGTCGGCGAAAAGGGGCAGGCGGCGCAGGTGGTCGTAGGTTTCGGCCTGGGCCGGCCGCCGGGGTTCCTGGGGGCGGCCCGGGGGGGCGGCGACGCGCAGGGTGGGCAGCAGTTCGGTCAACGTCTTGAGCACTTCGTTCCAGTTGGGGAAGCGGTCCTCCAGGCTGCGCGCCATCATCTTGTCCACCAGTTGCTCCAGGGCCGGCGGCAGGTCCGGGCGGAGCGAACGCAGGGCGGGGCGCTCGCCGTTCATGATGACGTACATCAGCCCGGCGGGGTTTTCCGCCTCGAAGGGCAGGCGGGCAGTGAGGAGCTTGAAGAGCACGACGCCCAGGGCGTAGATGTCGGCCTGGGGCGTCACCCACGAGCGGAACAGTTCCGGCGCCATGTAGGCCAGCGAGCCGATGTCCATGACCTGGGTCGATTCGTCCTTGTTCCAGTAGGCGGCGCCGAAGTCGCCGACCTTGACTTCCCCCGGGCCGACGTACTGCAGGTTGGCCGGTTTGACGTCGCGATGGACGATGCCGTTGCGGCAGGCATAGTCGAGGGCGCTGGCGCACTTGTAGACGATTTCCAGGACTTCCTGCAGCGGCTTCAGGCGGTCCGGCCGGGTAAAGGGGTCGAGAGTGCCGCCCGGCAGGTATTCCATGACCAGCCAGGCCGTGTCGGGGTCGATGCCGGCGTCAAAGACCTCGACGATGTACGGGTGCTTGAGGCTGCCCGCCAGGCGCACCTCGTTCAGCCATGCCTTGCGGGTGATGGCGTTTTCGCTGGTGTCGCGGAAGATATGGGGGTGGGCGACCTTGATCGCCACCCGCCGCTGGTTGAACAGGTCGTCGCCGAGAAAGACGACGCCGCTGGCGCCGCTGCCGATTTCCCGCTGGATTTCGTAGCGATGCTGGAGGCCGGCCGGCAGGCGAGGGGTCTCGGGTACGCCAGCGTTGCCCACGGCTTATTCTTCCTTCTCGTACACCACGTCGGCACGGCGGTTTTCCGCCCAGGATTCCTCGTCGTGGCCCTTCAGCTTGGGTTTCGATTCGCCGAGGCTGACGACCCGCACCTGTTTTTCCGGGGCGCCCTGGCCGACCAGCGACTGCTTGACCGCCTCTGCCCGCTTCTGGCCGAGGCGCTTGTTGTAATCGGCGCTACCCCGCTCGTCGGCGTTGCCTTCAATGCGCACGCGGGCCTTGGGGTGGCCCGCCAGATGCTGGGCATGGGCCTGGAGCGCCGGGTTGAATTCACCCTTGACCTCGGCGCTGTCGAGGTCGAAGTAGATGCTGCGCTGGGTGCGCAGGCCGGCCGCGTCGAGCTTCATGGCGGCGGCCGGGGTGGCTCCCGCGGTTTCGGTCCCGGGGGCCGTCACCCGGGCGACGGTGCTGCCTTCCGGCGTCTGCAATTCCGGCGGAACGGGCTGGCCGAGCAGCCCCGGGTGCACCTTGAGGGGGCCGCTCTGGGCCAGTGGCGTGGTCGCCGGCGGCGCCGACGAGCAGGCGGCGAGCAGGACGGAGACGAAGGCGGCGAGCCGGGCGGGGTAGGGCAGCAAAGGGCGCATTTCCTTGTTTTTCTGCGACTTGACGAGGTTGGCATGATAGCTTTTCGGCGTAGATGCCACCAGTCATCACGGCCGAAGTCAGCAACATTATTCGTTCGCCAAGGTCGGGGCGGTGCCCCCCGCCGCTACTCAAGGACAACAAATTCCCCGGTAAGTATTCCGGCGGCCCGGCGACTAATCGCTAACGGATCAAGATTAAGCCAACCCGACCATCGCGATCCGTCTTTCGACAGTCCCCCCGGTTCGCCGGACAGCCCCAAGGAGAAACCTCAAGAAAACCACCCTGCGCAACACCCTGACCCGTACCCTTACCCTCGGCGCCCTCGCCACCCTCGGTTTCGCCGGCGCCGCCCAGGCCGGCTGGTCCGACCACTACAACGAAGCCGGCATCTCCGGCAGCGGCTACTTCAGCCAGTTCGGCACCGCCGGTTCGCCGACCGCCGCCCACCAGGGCAGCGAAGCCGGCATCTCCGGCAGCGGCTACGTCGCCAGCCTGGCGAACGCCCAGGGTGCCTTCGGCCCGCTCCGCGATACCGACGCCCAGGCCCTGAAGGATGTCGAATCCCGGCTGGGTTCCGTCGGCGGCCGCAACACCCCCTAAGGCCCCCTGATGCCAGCGCCCCCGAGGCCGCCCGCGAGGCGGCCTCGGTCTTTATGGGCAAACGAATAAGAATGGGGTTATGCTCGGGGGCGATATTCAAATTATCAATCCATCTTTGTGGTTATATTGGAATCCGTTAAAGTTCCCGGGTTTTCCGCCGAGGTTTCCATGAAAATCGCTTCCCGTATCGCCGCCGTGCTGATCGGCCTGGTTGCCGCCACCGCCGCCCAGGCCGAAGTCACTCTTCTCAACGTCTCCTACGATGTCGCCCGCGACGTCTATAAGGACTACAACCCGATGTTCCAGAAATACTGGAAGCAGAAGGCCGGCGAGGAGATCACCATCAAGCAGTCCCACGCCGGTTCGACCAAGCAGGTGCGGGCCGTGGCCGACGGCCTGGAGGGCGACGTGGTGACCATGAACCAGGCCAACGACATCGAATTCCTCGCGGAAAAAGGCCTGGTGGCGAAGGATTGGGCGAAGAAATTCCCCAACGGCGCGTCGCCCTACACCTCGGCGATGATTTTCATTGTCAGGAAGGGCAACCCCAAGGGGGTCAAGGATTGGAGCGACCTCGCCGCGCCCGGCATGCAGGTCATCCTGCCGCACCCCAAGAACACCGGCAACGGCCGCAACAGCTACCTTTCAGCCTGGGCCTGGGCCTTGAAGCAGCCGGGCGGAAGCGACAGGAGCGCCCAGGATTTCCTCGCCAAGCTCTTGAAGAATGCGCCGCTTTTCGCCTCCGGCGGCCGCGATGCGACGACCACCTTCATGCAGCGCAAGATCGGCGACGTCCTCGTTACCTTCGAGTGCGAGGCCGAACTCATCGCCCGGGAATTCGGCAAGGGCGAGTTCGAACTGGTCTATCCCAGCCTGACCATGCAGACGGAGTTCCCGGTGGCCATTGTCGATAAGGTGGTGGACAAGAAGGGCTCCCGCAAGGAGGCTCAGGCCTACCTCGACTACCTGTGGTCGAAGGAAGGCCAGGAAAACGCCGCCCAGAACTACCTGCGGCCCCGGGATGCCGACCTCCTGAAGAAATACGCCGCCCAGTTCCCGGCGGTCAAGACCTTTACCGTTGACGACGTCTTCGGCGGCGCCAACAAGGCCTTCCTCACCCACTTCAAGGACGGCGGCAGTTTCGACCAGATCTACACCCAGAAGTAGGGGTTATTAGCCGTCGAGGCGCCCAGACGCGGAGAAAGGCAAGAAATCGGAGGCCCGGTCAGGCGGGCGCCGATTGTCTCAAGCATGCTTCGCGCCTCGGCGGCTCAACCAAGGTCTTAGTTCCCATGACCACTCACTCTCACCGCGTACTTCCCGGCTTCGGCCTTTCCCTGGGCTATACGCTGGTCTACCTCTCGCTTCTCATCCTGCTGCCCCTGGGTGGCATGGTCCTGAAGACGGCGGACCTGGGGTTCGCCCAGGTGGTCGAGATCGCCCTCGGCGAGCGGTCGCTGGCGGCCTTTCGCGTCACCTTCGGCGCCTCCCTGGCGGCGGCGGTGGTCAACGGCTTTTTCGGTCTGGTCGTGGCCTGGGTTCTGGTGCGCTACGAATTTCCCGGCAAGCGCTTCGTCGACGCCCTGGTGGACCTGCCCTTCGCGCTGCCGACGGCCGTGGCCGGCATCACCCTGGCCACCCTCTACGCCGGCAACGGCTGGCTGGGGCGCTGGATCGAACCCCTGGGCTTGAAGATTGCCTACACCCCCTGGGGCATCGTCGTGGCGCTCATTTTCGTCACCCTGCCCTTCGTCGTCCGCACCTTGCAGCCGGTGATCGAGGACATCGAGGCCGAAGTCGAGGAGGCCGCGGCTTCCCTCGGGGCCTCGCGCTGGCAGACCTTTCTCAAGGTCATCTTGCCGGCGATCTTTCCTGCGCTCCTCACCGGCTTCGCCCTGGCCTTTTCCCGGGCGGTGGGGGAATACGGTTCAGTCATCTTCATTGCCGGCAACCTGCCGCTGATTTCCGAAATCACCCCTTTGCTCATCATCTCCAAGCTCGAACAGTACGATGTGCTGGGCGCCACCGCCCTGGCGGTGGTCATGCTCGCCATTTCCTTTGTCCTCCTGCTCGCCATCAACGGCCTGCAGTGGTGGGCTGCCAACCGCTACACCAATCGCGAACCCCTGGAAGCCGCCGCCGGCCGGGCCTCCGCCGGAGCCGCCCGATGAGCCGGAGCCGTCGCGCCACCGAGGAACCGGGCTGGGTCCGCTACGGCCTGCTGGCCACCGGCCTGGGGTTTCTCTTTTTCTTTCTCGGCCTGCCCCTGGTGGCGGTTTTCGTCGAAGCCCTGGCTCAGGGGCTGCCCGCCTATCTGGAGGCCCTCCGGGAACCCGAGGCCCGTTCGGCCATGGGCCTGACCATCGGCATCGCCCTCGCCGTGCTGCCCTGCAACATCGTCTTCGGGGTGGCCGCCGCCTGGGCCATCGCCAAGTTCGACTTCAAGGGAAAGAGCCTCCTCATCACCCTCATCGACCTGCCCTTCGCGGTCAGCCCGGTGGTCGCCGGCCTCATCTTCATATTGCTTTTCGGCGCCCAAGGCACCTTCGGCCCCTGGCTGGCGGCCCACGACATCAAGATCATCTTCGCCGTGCCGGGGATGATTATCGCCACCCTCTTCATCACCTTTCCTTTCATCGCCCGGGAACTCATTCCCCTCATGCAGTCCCAGGGCAAGGAAGAGGAAGAGGCGGCAATTTCGCTGGGGGCCAGCGGCTGGCAGATGTTCTGGCGGGTGACCCTGCCCAACATCAAGTGGGGCCTCCTGTACGGCGTCATCCTCGCCAACGCCCGCGCCATGGGCGAGTTCGGGGCGGTGAGCGTGGTCTCCGGCCACATCCGCGGCGAAACCAACACCCTGCCGCTCCACGTCGAGATTCTCTACAACGAATACAACCAGATCGGCGCCTTCGCCGCCGCCTCGGTGCTCGCCTTGCTGGCCCTCGTCACCCTGGTGGCCAAGACCGTCGTCGAGTGGCGGATGAAGAAGGAGACGGCAATGCTGAACACGGTGCTGGCGCCGGAGAAAACGGGTTAGGAATTGAACCGCGAAGGGGCGGAGACACGGAGAACGGCGAGGAATCGGTCTTTGTATCTCTCGGCGCCTCCGCGTCTTTGCGGTGAAAGGTTTTCATGAGTATCGAAATTCGCAATATCAGCAAGCGCTTCGGCAATTTCGTCGCCCTCGACGGCATCAATCTCGACATCCCCACCGGCGAACTGGTGGCCTTGCTGGGGCCTTCCGGCTGCGGCAAGACGACCTTGCTGCGCATCATCGCCGGCATGGAATCGGCCGACGGTGGCGAAGTGCTGTTCTCCGGCGCCGAGGCCACCCACCTCCATGCCCGGGAACGCAATGTCGGCTTCGTCTTCCAGCACTACGCCCTGTTCCGCCACATGACGGTCTTCGAGAACGTCGCCTTCGGCCTGCGCGTCAAGCCACGCCGGGAGCGGCTGGGGGAGGCCGAGATCCGGCGGCGGGTCATGGAACTGCTCGGCCTGGTGCAGCTCGACTGGCTGGCCGACCGCTACCCGTCGCAGCTTTCCGGCGGCCAGCGCCAGCGCATCGCCCTGGCCCGCGCCCTGGCGGTGGAACCCAAGGTGCTGCTGCTCGATGAACCCTTCGGGGCGCTCGACACCAAGGTGCGCAAGGAGTTGCGCCGCTGGCTGCGGCGCCTCCACGACGAGATGCATATCTCCAGCGTCTTCGTCACCCACGACCAGGAAGAGGCCCTCGAAGTCGCCGACCGGGTGGTGGTCATGAACCACGGCCGCATCGAACAGATCGGTTCCCCCGACGAGGTCTATTCCAATCCCGCTTCGCCCTTCGTCTACCAGTTCCTGGGCAATGTGAACGTCTTCCACAGCCGGCTCCACGGCGGCTTCGCCGAGGTCGAGCGGGGAAGTTGCGAAGCCGGCGCCACCGCCTTCGTCCGTCCCCACGACATCGACATCGTGCGCCAGGAACTCGAAGGCGGCATGCCGGCGACGGTGCAGCACGTGCACCCCATCGGCCCGGTGGTGCGGGTCGAATTGCAGCACGACAGCGAAATCATCGAGGTCGAACTGTCCCGCGAAAGGCAGGAGATGTTGCGCCTCGAGGCCGGCCAGGCCGTCTGGTTCCGGCCGCGCCAGATGAAGGTCTTCGGCCAGGAGGCGAGCCTCGCGCCGCCGCCAGCCCGGCAGCCTTTCCTCTTCTGACGCCGGGCGAAAAAGGGCGAGGGGTGGCGGGTGATATAATCCGCGCCCAGACTGCGCTTATTGTTTCCTGACTTCGGTGATTTTCACGCTCGGCATCAACCACCATTCGGCGCCGCTCGCCATCCGCGAGCGGGTGGCCTTCCACGCCGAAAGCCTGCCCCAGGCGCTGGCGCATCTGGTGGATGCCAAACCGGTCAAGGAAGCCGCCATCCTCTCCACCTGCAACCGCATGGAGTTGTACTGCACCACCGAGGCCCCCGCCGCCGCCGCCGACTGGCTGGCCGAATACCACCGGGTGGCGCGGGCCGACCTCGAACCCTACCTCTACACCTTCCAGCAGCCCGAAGCGGTGCGCCACGCCTTTCGCGTCGCCAGCGGCCTCGATTCGATGGTCATCGGCGAACCGCAGATCCTCGGCCAGATGAAGGATGCGGTGCGGGTGGCCGAGGAGGCCGGCACCCTTGGCACCCAGTTGCACAAGCTTTTCCAGCGCTCCTTTGCGGTAGCCAAGGAGGTGCGCAGCACCACCGCCATCGGCGCCAACATCGTTTCCATGGCGGCGGCCGGCGTTCATCTCGCCGAGCGCATCTTCGAGTCGATCGGCGACCAGCGGGTGTTGTTCATCGGGGCGGGAGAGATGATCGAGCTTTGCGCCGCCCATTTCTGCGCCCACCAGCCACGCCAAGTCACCATCGCCAACCGCACCATCGAACGGGGCCAGGCCCTGGCCGATCGCTTCGGCGGGGCCGCCGTGCGCCTCGACGCCCTGCCCGAAATCCTGCCCCAGCACGACATCGTCGTCTCCTGTACGGCCAGCACCTTGCCCATCATCGGCCTGGGCATGGTCAAGAGCGCCATCAAGGCCCGCCGCCACCGGCCCATGTTCATGGTCGACCTGGCCGTGCCCCGGGATATCGAAGTCGAGGTCGGCGACCTCGACGACGTTTTCCTCTACACCGTGGACGATCTCGCCCAGGTCGTCGAATCCGGCCTCGAATCCCGCCAGGCGGCGGTGGTCCAGGCCGAGGCGATCATCGCCCACCGGGTCGACAACTTCCTTTCCTGGCTTGAGGCCCGCGACTCGGTGCCGCTCATCCGCTCGCTGCGCGACACGGCCGAGCGCATGCGCCGGCATGAGATCGAGCACGCCTTGAAACTCCTCGCCAAGGGCGAGGCGCCGGAAAAGGTGCTGGAGCACCTGTCGCACCGGCTGGCCAACAAGTTCCTCCATGCCCCGACCCAGGCGCTCAACCTGGCCGAGGGCCGCGAACGCCAGGAACTGCAGGCCGCGGCGACCCGCCTCTTCCACCTCCATTCGGGCGAATAGCGGCCGGCCGGCCGCTGTTCCCCTTCCCGCCGACCCGATGAAACCAAGCATTCGCGCCAAACTCGACCATCTCACCGATCGTCTGGAGGAAATCGACCTCCTCTTGGCGGCGGAAAATGCCGCCGCCGATATGGGAGAGTTTCGCCGCCTGTCCCGGGAGCGCGCCGAACTCGAACCGGTGGTCGCCCACTACGGCGCCTACCGCCGGACCCTGGCCGATGTTGCCGAGGCCGAAACCCTGCTCGCCGATCCGGAAATGCGCGATTTCGCCGCCGAGGAAATCGCCGCCGCCAAGAACCGTCTGCCCGAACTCGAACTGGAGTTGCAAAAACTGCTGCTCCCCCGGGATCCCAACGACGACAAGAGCGTCCTCCTGGAAATCCGGGCCGGCACCGGCGGCGACGAGTCGGCGCTGTTCGCCGGCGCGCTCTTTCGCATGTATTCCCGCTTTGCCGAGCGCCAGCGCTGGCAGGTCGAGGTGCTGTCGGCGAACGCGTCCGACCTCGGCGGCTACCGCGAAATCATTTGCCGGGTTGCCGGCACCGGCGCCTACTCCCGCCTCAAGTTCGAATCCGGCGGCCATCGTGTCCAGCGGGTACCCGAGACCGAGACCCAGGGCCGCATCCACACCTCCGCCTGCACCGTCGCCGTGATGCCCGAGGCCGACGAGGTGGGCGACGTCGAGCTCAACCCGGCCGATCTCAGGATCGACACCTTCCGCGCCTCCGGCGCCGGCGGCCAGCACATCAACAAGACCGATTCGGCAGTGCGCATCACCCACCTGCCCACCGGCATCGTCGCCGAATGCCAGGACGGCCGTTCCCAGCACGCCAACAAGGCCTCGGCCCTGCGCGTCCTGGCGGCCCGCATCAAGGACGTGCAGGTGCGGGCCCAGCAGAGCGCCATCGCCAGCACCCGCAAGAGCCTGATCGGCTCCGGCGACCGCTCCGAGCGCATCCGCACCTACAACTTCCCCCAGGGGCGGGTCACCGACCACCGCATCAACCTCACCCTCTACAAGATCGCCGCCATCATGGACGGCGATCTCGAAGAACTTCTCGGGGCGCTCGCCACCGAACACCAGGCCGAACAGCTGGCGGCCCTGGCCGAGCAGGAATGATTCTGACCCGTGGCGCCGCCTGGCGCCAGGCCCAGGATCGCATCGAGCGGCTCGACGCCCGGCTGCTCGTGCAACACGCCGCCACCTGCAGCCACGCCGACCTCATCGCCCACCCGGAAAAGGCGCTGACCAGCGCTCAGGCCGCCTGGTTCGAATCCCTGGTTGCCCGCCGGGCCGGCGGCGAACCCCTGGCCTACCTCCTGGGCAGCGCCGGCTTCTACGGCCGAGAATTCAGCGTCGGGCCGGCCGTGCTCATCCCTCGCCCGGAAACCGAATTGCTCGTCGACCTCGCCCTCGACCGCTCGCGCTGCCTGGCGCTGCCGACGCTGGTCGATCTCGGCACGGGTTCCGGTGTCGTTGCCGTGACCCTGGCGCTCGAACGGCCCGCCGCCCGCGTCGCCGCCGTCGACCTCTCACCGGAAGCCCTCGCCGTCGCCCGAAGCAACGCCGAGCGCCTGGGCGCCGCCGTCGACTTCCATGCCGGCAGCTGGTTCGAACCCCTGGCCGGGCGGCGCTACGACCTCATCGTCTCCAACCCGCCCTACGTCGCTCACGGCGATCCACACCTGGAACGCAACGGCCTTCCCTTCGAACCGCAAATCGCCCTCACCGACGGCATCGCCGGCGGCGACGGCCTGGCCTGCATCCGCGCCATCGTCGCCGGGGCGCCGGCCCATCTGGCGGCCGGCGGCTGGCTCCTGTTCGAGCACGGTTACGATCAGGGGGCGGCCTGCCGGAACTTATTGCGGGCGGCGGGGTTCAAAAACGTGCTTACACAAACCGACCTGGCCGGCAACGACCGCGTGAGCGGCGGCCAGATTTGATTATTCAGGGAAAGAAGATGTCCGAGCCAACTCAGCAGCGCATTCACCAAACCGTCACCGGCAACCCCGTCGTCCTCTACATGAAGGGCAACGCCCAGTTCCCGCAATGCGGCTTCTCCGCCACCGCCGTGCAAATCCTCAAGGTCTGCGGCGTCAACGACTTCGTCACGGTCAACGTGCTGGAAGACCCGGAAATCCGCCAGGGCATCAAGGACTACGCCAACTGGCCGACCATCCCCCAGCTCTACATCAAGGGCGAGTTCGTCGGCGGCTGCGACATCATGCGCGAGATGTACCAGACCGGCGAACTGCAGAAGATGCTCGCAGGCATCGCCGCCTGAGGCCCGCCGCCGGCGCCGAGAAGCCGCGCCGAGGCGCGGCTTTGTTGCGTCTACGCCGCCTTGGCCGGCGCCAGCCGCCCGCTGAATTCGTCATAGGCCCGCACGGCCTCGGCGGCGTACATGAGAGTCGGGCCGCCGCCCATGTAGGTGCACACGCCCAGGGTTTCCATCAATTGCTCGCGAGTCACCCCGAGGCGGATGAGCGCCTTGACGTGAAAGCCGATGCAGGCGTCGCAACGGCTGGCAACGCCAATGGCCAGGGCGATGAGTTCTTTTTCCAGCTCGCCCAGGGCGCCGGCTTTGAGGGCGCCCTTGGCCATGGCGCTGAAACCCTGCATGGTCTCGGGGATTTCCCGGCGCAGGCTGTCCATGGCGCGGGCCACGTCGGTGGTGATGGTGACGAAGGATTTGCTCACGGCGTTCTCCAGATAGTATATAAGTATATTCTAATTATACGGCCGGGGCGGTTCGAGCGCAAACTTGCATCATGAAAATTGCCTGTTGTCTCATCGCCCTGGTGTGCCTGGCCGGCTGTGCCGGGTATGGCGGTCGCGGCCTGGTGCCGGGCCAGGCCACGGTGGCGGAAGTCGAGGCGGCGATGGGGGTGCCGGCCCTGCGCTGGCAGGCGGTTGACGGCAGCCTGGGTCTCGCCTATCCCCGCGGTCCGGCCGGTTACCATACCTATCTGGCGGAGTTTGGCCCCGACGGCCGCCTGCGCTCCCTGGTCAACGTGCTGGAGCCTGGGCAATTCGCCCGCATCCAGCCCGGTCAGACCCAGGACGAGGTGCTGCGCCTGATCGGCCCGCCCTATCCCGGATGGACCGAGTATTTCGAGCGGCGCGACGAACTCGTCTGGGAATGGCGTTACTGCGATGACTGGGGGGAGGCGGCCCGCTTTGCCGTGCTCTTTGACGGCCGCAGCGGCCGGGTGCGGTCGACCCAGAGCCAGACCGAGCGCCAGGCGCTGCCTTTCGGCATGGGCGACCGGCGCAGTTGGTGCAGCCGCTGAGGCCGGCGGTGGAAAGGCCGAATTGCGGCCTTCGTACCCATGTGCTTGCAAATCGAGACGCGAGGACCGTGCTGGAGCACGCAAGGCGAAGTCGACTACCGATCGGGTTGAAGGCGAACGGGTGTCAGACCGCCGCCAGCCGTTGATTGGCGAGGGTCAGGCGGTTGGCCAGAACCTCCAGGAAGCCCTGGTAGAAGTGCATGCGGCAGGGTTCGGAGGCGTGTTCCAGGGCTTTTCTCTGGATGGTCAGGACGTTGGCGGTGGTCAAGGTGATGACGTCGGCGCCGCGCACGTGGCCGTGCCGGGTGACCACGGCCATTTCGCCGAAGCAGTCGCCGGGGGTGAGGAGGTTGAGGAGGCGGCCGTTTTTCTGCACCTTGAGTTCGCCGCCGATCAGGAAGCAGAAGAAATCGCCGTCCTCGCCGTCGCGCATGACGACGCTTTCGGGCCGCAGCCGGTCCCACCGGGCGAAGCTCAGGACTTCCCACAGTTCGGCGTCGGGAAACTGGCCGAAGAAGGGCATGGCGCGCAGGATGTCGAATTTCTCGGTGCTCGGCAGATCGAACTTGCGGGCCTTGAGGGCGCGCTTGCGCGCTGCCTGGGCGAGATCGTGGGCGAAATGCTCCCAGGTCTGGTAGCGGGCGTTGACGTCCTTGGCCATGGCCCGGGCCACCACGGTATCCAGGACCGGCGGCAGCTCGGGCCGCAGGAAGGAGGGTTCCGCCGGATCGCTGTGGATGATCTGGTAGACCATGCTGTAGCTGGTGCTGGCCTGGAAGGGCAGTTCACCGGTGAGCAGCTGGTAGAGGACGACGCCGAGGGAATAGATGTCGGTGCGGTGGTCGAGGGTCTGTTCCTGGACCTGCTGGGGCGACATGTAGGCCGGCGAACCGATGCCCGAAACCAGGGTGCGTTCGACGCCCTCCCGGGTGATGGCGGCGCCGAAGTCGGAAATTTTGATGTCGGTGTCGCTCGCCATGAGGATGTTGGCGGGCTTGATGTCGCGGTGGGTGATGCCGAGCCGGTGGGCGTAATCGAGGGCCCGGGTGCATTTGAAGACGATCTCGATGACCCGTTCGACGGGCAGCAGATGGTCGCGCTGGGCGTGGGCTTCGAGGGTGCCCCCGGGGACGTACTCCATGACGATATAGGAGAGCGTTTCGGCGACCACCGCGTCGTAGATGGGGACGATGTGGGGGTGGTCGAGTTTACCCACCAGGGAGGCTTCGTTGAGGAAGAGGTGGGAGTAGATGCGCCCCTGCTCGGGATCGCGCAGGGCCTCGGGGGTCGCCACCTTGATGGCGACGTCCCGCCGGGCGAAGGGATCGCGCCCCAGATAGACGGTGCTGGTGGCGCCTTGCCCCAGCTCGCGGATGATCTCGTATTTGCCGAGTTTCTTAAGCATCCGCCAGTCTGGTGCGGGCGCGGGCGATGGCCGCCCGCACCTGGGCCGGCGCCGTGCCGCCGATGTGCCCGCGGGAGGCGAGCGACCCCTCGACGGTGAGCACGGCGAAGACGTCTTCGCCGACCAGGGGGGAGAAGGCCTGCAACTCGGCCAAGGAAAGCTGGGGCAGATCGACGCCCTTCTGCTCGGCGGCCTTGACGGCGTGGCCGACGGCCTCGTGGGCGTCGCGGAAGGGCAGGCCCTTCTTGACCAGGTAGTCGGCCAGGTCGGTGGCGGTGGCGAAGCCCTGGGTCAGGGCGGCCTTCATGGCCTCCGGCTTGACGGTGATGCCGCCGGCCAGGTCGGCGAAGATGCGCAGGGTGTCGGTGACGGTGTCGACGGCGTCGAAGAGCGGCTCCTTGTCCTCCTGGTTGTCCTTGTTGTAGGCCAGGGGCTGGGACTTCATGAGGGTGAGGAGGGCGATCAGGTGGCCGTTGACGCGGCCGGTCTTGCCCCGGGCCAACTCGGGCACGTCCGGGTTCTTTTTCTGCGGCATGATGGACGAGCCGGTGCAGAAGCGGTCGGCGATCTGGATGAAGCCGACGCGGGGGCTCATCCACATCACCAGCTCTTCGGAGAGGCGGCTGACGTGGGTCATGAGGAGCGCGCAGGCGGCGCAGAATTCGATGGCGAAGTCGCGGTCGGAGACGGCATCCAGCGAATTTTCGCAGACCCCCTCGAAGCCCAGTTCGGCGGCGACGAATTCGCGGTCGATGGGGTAGGTCGTGCCGGCCAGCGCCGCCGCCCCCAGGGGCAGGCGGTTGGTGCGCTTGCGGCAGTCGGCGAAGCGCTCGCCATCGCGGCCGAACATCTCGAAGTAGGCCAGCATGTGGTGGCCGAAGGTCACGGGCTGCGCCACCTGTAGGTGGGTGAAGCCGGGCATCGGGGTGGCCGCTTCCTTTTCCGCGAGGTCGACGAGGGCGGTGCGGAACTGCCTGAGGAGCACCTGGATGTCGTCGATGGCGTCGCGCAGGTAGAGGCGGATGTCGGTGGCCACCTGGTCGTTGCGGGAGCGCCCGGTGTGGAGCCGTTTGCCGGCGTCGCCGACCAAGGCGGTGAGGCGTTTTTCGATATTGAGGTGCACGTCCTCCAGGTCGATCGACCATTCCAGCTTGCCGGCGGCGATTTCCTCGGCGACGATGGCCATGCCCCGTTCGATGTCGGCCAGATCCTGGGCGCCGATGATGCCCTGCCTGGCGAGCATCTTGGCGTGGGCGAGGGAACCCCGGATATCCTGGCGCCACATGCGCTTGTCGAAATCGACGGAAGCCGTGTAGCGTTTGACCAGATCGGAGACGGGTTCGGAGAAGCGGCCGGCCCAAGTGTATTGTGCAGCGTTGGAAGTCATTTTCAGTCGCGGATTTCGGGTTTAGAGTTCCGTTTGGCATGAACGCGGACCCGCGTCCCGAAACTCGATAAAGGTGAAATGATAAGGCAAATCCCGGCAATCCACCCGCTGCCCGATTGGCGCAATCTCGGGGTCGTGCTGCGCGTCCTGGTCGGCGTCAATGGCCTCGCCCTGTTCGGCGCCCTGCTCCAGGCCGGCGACATCGCCCAGTGGCTGCCCCGCTTTGTCGAGACCTCGGCCCTGGTGGAACCGCTGCTCCTCCTGGTTCTCGGCCTCCTTGCCGCGGCCCGCGGCCCCTTGTGGCGCCTGCCGCCGCGCCTGGGGCAGGCGGCGGTGGTGGCTGCGGTGGCCCTGCTGGCGGTGCTGCAGGCCGGTTTCTGGAACTGGCTGGCAGTGGGCGGCGACTCCCTGGCCTGGCTGCGGGCCGCGCTCCTCGCTGCCTTTCCGACGGCTCTCCTGCTCGTCTATTTCGAACAGCGCTCCCGGGCGTTTTCGCCGTCCATGACCGAGGCCCGGCTGGCCGCCCTGAACGCCCGCATCCGCCCCCACTTCCTCTTCAATTCCCTCAACGCCGTCCTCTCGCTCATCCGCGCCCAGCCCCGGCGCGCCGAAGAAGCCCTGGAGGCGCTGTCGGACCTCTTTCGCGCCGCCCTGCGCGACCCCAAGGAGCGGGTGCCCCTCTCCGACGAAATCGCCCTGGCCCGCCAGTACCTGGAACTCGAACGCCTGCGCCTGGGCGATCGCCTGCAGGTGGCGTGGGAGGTCGCCGACGTGCCGATGGACGAACCGATTCCCCCGCTCATGCTGCAGCCGCTGCTCGAGAACGCCGTGTACCACGGAATCGAACCCCGGCCGGAAGGGGGGGCCATCCGCATCGCCTTCGCCCGCCAGGGCGACGAGTTGTCCATCGTCATCGCCAACCCGGCGGGCGGCACCGCCCACGCCAGCGGCAACCACATGGCCCTGGCCAACATCCGCGAGCGCCTCGCCCTCTATTACGACCTGGAAGCCCGCCTCGACATCGAGGAAGCGGCGACCCATTATCTGGTAAGGATCGTTCTCCCATGTCGAACCCGGAACCACCCCTCGCCATCCTGATCGTCGACGACGAACCCCTCGCCCGGGCGCGCCTCAAGGAGCTCCTGGCCGACATTGCCATCAACCAGCCCAACGAGGTCGTCGGGGAAGCCGGCAACGGCCTGGAGGCCCTGACGATACTCAAGGTCAGCCGGGCCGACGTGGTTCTCGCCGATATCCGCATGCCGGGCATGGACGGCATCGAACTGGCCGGCCACCTGGGGGGGCTGGCCGCGCCGCCGGCCGTGGTGTTTACCACCGCCTACGACAACTACGCCGTCCAGGCCTTCGACCTGGCGGCCATCGACTACCTGTTGAAGCCGGTGCGGGCCCAGCGCCTCCTCGCCGCCCTGCAGAAAGCCCGGGGCCGGGGCCGGCCGGCCGGCGAAGCCCTGGCGGCCATCGGCCGCGCAGTCCGGGGCGGCGGGCGCACTCATCTCTCCTGCCACGAACGGGGGCGGTTGCTCCTGGTGCCGCTGGCCGAAGTACTCTACTTCAAGGCCGACCTCAAGTACGTGACGGCCCGCACCCGGGAGCGCGAATACATTCTCGACGAAGCCCTCACCCACCTCGAGCAGGAATTCGCCGAACGCTTCATCCGCCTGCACCGGGCGGTTCTCGTCGCCCGCGACGCTCTGGCCGGTTTCGAACGGGCCGCCGACGACGACGCCGAGGCCTACGGCTGGGCCCTGGTGCGCGGCGTTGCCGACAAGCTGCCGGTGAGCCGGCGGCAGTGGTCCCTCGCCAAGGCGGTGGCGCAGGCCGGGTAGGGCGCCTCTATACGGCGAAGCGGGCGACCGCCAGGCGGGCCGCCGCCGCCAGGGATTCGAGATGGAGCGCCGTGGCGGCGACTTCCTGGGTGGCGGCGCCGTTTTCTTCCGACATCTGGGCGATTTTCTCGACGTTTTCGGCGATTTCCGTGCTGGCGGCGTTTTGTTCGACCAGGGCGTTGGAAATCTCGCCCACCGCCGCCACCACCTCCCGGGCACCGCCGGTGATGCCCTCCATCGAATCCTTCGCCTGGCGGGCGGGTCGCGGCTGGCGAGTGCGGCGTGGGCGAGGCGCAGGTCGCTGTAGGCGTCGTTGACGAAGCGCTGTTCGAGGACGACGTAGATCGCCACCTCGACGAGGGGGACGATGGCCAACAGAAGGCCGGCCAGTACCAGTAAGCGCGAGCGGAACCGGTCGCTGCGGCGGCGGTCGGCCGGCCGCGGGGGCGGGGTTCCAGAGCGTGTACGTTTCCAGATCATGAGCGACAATTCGCCGGTACAGCGTTCCGGCGGCGGCCGGTGCTGCCCCAGGGTGCGTCAGAAACGCTCGGGTTCGCGGAGCACGGGTGTCCGGGCCGAACCCGGATGCCCTTATCCTATACCAACAGGCCTGGTCGGTGCCAAGCTGCCGTCCGGGCGGGGTGTCCGGCGGCTAATTATACCAATTTGCGTTCAATAATATAAATACTATACTCATTCCATGCGATCTTAGGGGGCATGGAATGAAGACACTGATTACAGGAGACCAGGCGACGGTAGAGCGCCTGGCGGAGCGACTCAAGAAGGCGAGTACGCACGC
>SSSZ01000020.1 GCA_009469675.1 Azonexaceae bacterium
ATCGACCTTGCCGGAGACGGTGATGACGTTGGCGCCGGAGGCTTCGGCGCCGACCTGGAAGGTGGTGGTGCCGACGAAGGTGTTGAGGGCGCCGGCGCTGTCGAGGAGGGCGAGGCCGTTGAAGGTGGTGCCCGAGACGATGCGGACGATTTCCTTCTGCAACTGGACGAATTCCAGGGCGATGTTTTCGCGGTCGTTGGAGTTCAGGGTGCCGTTGGCGGCCTGGATCGACAGTTCGCGCATCCGGCTCATGGCGTCGGAAATCTTGCCGACGGCAGATTCTGCCGTCTGATACATCGAGATGCCGTCGCTGGCGTTGCGCTGGGCGACGGCCATGCCGCGCACCAGGGAGTCCATACGGGTGGCGACGGCCAAGCCGGCGGCGTCGTCCCGGGCATTGTTGACCCGCAGCCCCGAGGACAGCCGCTCGATGGCGGTCTGGAGGTCGTTCTTGGAGGTATTGAGATGCCGCTGCGTATTGATGGACGAGAGATTGGTGTTAATGATTTGTGCCATGGCTTTGCTCCTTGGGCGAGTCGGTCACGGGTGCTTAAGCAGGATTGGTGCCAGCGCTTGCCCGGGCGTGGGCGCGGCGGCGGGCTTCGTCCGGGATGCGAGCGATCAGCTCCTTTCCGGCAAGCAGAAATTCGATCATGGTGTGCATGCCCTCCTGGGCGTACTGGAGGGCGAGTTGCTGGTCGCGGATCATGGTCAGGCATTCGAAAAAGACCCGGCACATATGCAGCATCGAGCCGCGCAGCATGGGGAAGACGGCCGTTTTGGCGTGTTTGGGAGCATTGAGATAATGCTCGAAGTCGGCCAAGGCGTCGCATACTTCGAGGACGCTCTTGTAGTCGCGGATGAGGATCTGGTGGGCGTCGGTGACCACCGCCTCCATCTGTTCGCAAAGATTGGCCATGTTGCGGTCGGGATCATTGCGGTAGTCGCTGGTGAAGCAGCCGAAAACGGCGTCGAGGACCGTCTTTTTGGTGGCCGGCGTGGAGCCGATGGCGAATTCTTCCGGCCGCAATGGAATGGCGCCGTTGATGGCGGCACCCCGGTTGAGGTTATAGACGGTGCTCTGGCGGGCGAACTGCATGATCGAAAAGGAAATCAGATCCCGCGCCTGGATGAAGATTTCCGTCGAATGGACTTCGTCGCCGAAATTGCCGGGTACCGGGATGCGCCGGGCGCAGGCCGCGTCGGTCTGCTTGACGGCGTCGGCCAGGTTGTCGGAGGCGTGTTCCTCGTCGTAGTAGTGGCTGAGGGTCGAGTGGTGCGGCCCTTCCTGGGGGTAGCCGACGTCGACGCCCATGAGGTAGATGTTCTTGATCCCCATGCGCAGGCAGAAGTCGGTGCCGCAGTTGGTGACCGTCGGGCCGGTGGAGAAGCGGGGGAAGGCGTTGTCGATGTCGGTGAGCTGGGTGCCGGCATCGACGAACTTGAGGAGCATCAGGGGGCGGTTGGTCAACTCGAAGACCCCCGGCGGCACGGCGGGAATCATGAGCAGGGGAATGTCCTTGACGAAATCCCGGTGCTTGGGGTCGGCCATGAACTCGTAGGTCAGGTCGGTGCGTTCGATTTCGACGTGGAAATCCGGCTTGATGCCCTTGCGCGCCAGGACGGTCAGGGCCGTGCCGCAGGAAATGATGACGGCCCGGTCCTTGTGGGCTTCGATGATGGGCAAAAGTTCGTCGAGGGAAGGGCCGGAACCGATGACGAAAGCCACCGCATCCTCGGGCAGGCCCTTGGCCACCTTGGTGCACAGGGGGTGGCCGGCGTCGAGGTTCTGGGTGGTGTGGAGGAGCGACAGCACCTCGTCGTCGAAGAATCCCCAGCCCATGTAGAGGAGGAAGAACTCATGGCCGAGGGCGGTCCAGATTTCCCGGACGTCTTCGGAACGGTAATCGTTGAAGTGCAGGCAGGCGCCCCGCGCCATGTAGGGCGGCCAGAACAGCCGGATGGTCTGGCGCAGGTCGGTGGCGAGGGCCTTGTTCCGCTCGTCGAGGAAACTGGAGTTCTTCTCCTCGCCTTCGCCCTCGCCCTTGTCGGTGGCGGGCGGGGCGGCTTCGGCATTTTCCGGGGCGGCGGCGTCTTCCTTCTTTTCCGGATCGTAGGTCAGGAAGGTGAAATGCCTGCCGCCGCGGGCCATGAAGCGGTGGTAGAGCGAGATGTAGTCGATGAAGAAGAGCGACAGGTTGAGGTTCCTGGCATTGGGCTCGATGATGATGAAATGCCGGATCTCGTAGTTGTCGATAATGCGTTCGATGTCCCAGCCGTAACCGACGCCGAAGCACACGGTGATGAGCAGCGACTTGTCGCCGAAGCGGGAGATGCGGTCAATATCGGCGTCGTTGGGGCAGAGCTCCTTGAAGCGGCGGAGCAGGCGCAGGCGGAATTCCGGCTCGACGGGATGGTAGAAATAAGGCATGTCGGCCTGGGGCGCGATGATCGCTTCGTTCTCCAGGTAACCGACGCCGGTGGAGATGCGGGGCCGCAGTTCGGGGTCGTCGAAGAAGCGGAAGAGCGCCTTGCCGAGGTCGACGAAATCCTTGGGGCTGCCGACGTTGTTGCGGTAATAGATGGTCAGTTGCCCGTCTTCGCCCACCGAGAACGGAACTTCCGCGTCGTAATCGATGAGGCGCTTGAAGACGTAGGGGAATTTCTCCTGGAAGAAGCGCAGGTTTGCCTCGTAGGTGGCGAACAGTTTCTGCATGTAGGCCGCCTGCAGCGCATTGAGCTCCATTTCCGGGGCATCCTCCCCGGGCGCCGTGGACTCCGGGTTGTGCTCGGGGGACTCGGGGCTGCTCGGGGGGGCTTCGTTCATAGGGATCCGTTGGGCTGGGTGTGGCAATAAATCAGGATGTCCTCGCGGGAACCGCCGAAGGGCAGATTCGCCGGTTGGGGCAGGAGATGGGCCTCGAAACCCAGGCCCCGGCAGTGGCGGACCAGGGTGAGCAGCAGTTCGTCGTTGATGACCACCAGTTGTCCGTCGGCGGGGAGGCTGTCGAAGGCGTGGCCGCCGGCACCCGCCACCTGGGCTTCCCACTGTCGCCGTACCCGGGCGCCTTCGGCCGAGCGGGCGAAACGGGCCTTGCGGTCGCCGTTGGTGAGGTCGCCGAGCAGGATGCGTCCGCCCGGGGCGCAGAGGGCAAGGGCTTTGTCGACGAAGCGCAGTACCTCGTCGGCGGAGGCGAGGTAATGGAGGACCGAATAGATCAGGATTTTGTCGAAGCGGCGGTCGCCGAAATCGAGGTCGAGGAAGTTGCCGGCCAGACCTTCGAGATTTTCGGCGAGGGGCGCCCGGGCCCGCAGGCGGGCGATGGCCGGTTCGTTGTCGATGCCGGTGGCGGTGGCGGCGAGATAGGCCAGGGGAATGAGCAGGTTGCCCGGGCCGCAGCCGATTTCGAGGAGCCGGTCGGCAGGGCCGATGGCCAGCTTGGCGACGACGTCGGGGAGGATGAGCCGTTCCGCCTCGGCCTGAAATACGTAGCGGCCGGCGATCTCGGTGTCGCTGAGATGGTTGCGGCGGGCTGCCTGGGCGAAGTTATCGAAGGATATCTGGCTCATTTATGCTGAAATCGTTGGACAGAATTGGCTCTGGCCACGATTTCAGCAATATCCATGCCACTGATATCCTGATGGATGGGGATGGGGAAGACGCGCTCCCAGCGGCCGTCGGGCGCCCGGCGGTCGAGGTTGAAGCTGCGTAGGCCGGCCGAAAGGCGCGCTCCCGAAGGCAAGGGGGCGGCGAAGGCCGGGTCGGCGGGAAAGGGGAGGTTGGAGGGCAGGTGCCGGGGCGGTGGGGCCAGGCTGAAGGTTTGCAGCGCCTCAAGGCGGAGCCGGCGGGCCGCGACCTCGCCGGGCAGGCGGTCCAGGGCGTCGGCGATGTGGCGTAGGGCGAAGGCGGGCAGCCGGCCGCCGCCGGACTCGGCGCCGTGCCAGTAGGCGGCGGCCTGGGGAAAGCGCTCCCCGGCGAGGCGCAGCCAGGCCTGCAGGCGAGGCGGCAGGGGCGCGGCATCGCGGCACCGGCGGAGTTGGGCGGCGTCTTCCCGGTCGCGGCAGAAGACGACTCCGCCCCAGCGGCAGGCCAGTACCTTGGGCAGCGACCAGAGGGCAAAGCGGCCCCCCGCCGAGAAGGGCGAATCGCCGGGGACGAAGAGAGTATCCACGGCGTCTTCGATGATCTCGGTGCCGGTGGCGAAATGCTGGTCATGGACGTGGCCCCACTGGTGGTAGACCAGGGCGGCGCGCACCCCGTCCGCCGCCAGGGTGGTCGGCGTGACCAGGCGGGACACGGCGTCGAAAACGCAATGGCTGGAAAAGGGCGGGCACCAGACAAGATCGGGGCGGCCCAGCCCCAGGTGGGCGATCACCGCCCGCAGACCGGCGCGGCCGCTGGAGAAGAGCACCGGTTCGGCCGCCGGGTAAAGCTCTCCCAGGCGGGCTTCGACGGCGGCGCAGCCGACCGGCCGGCCCAGCCAATGGGCAAGGCGCAGGGGCTGCCCCTGGGGCCAGAGGAAAATGTCCGGGTTCACCCCGTGGCCTCGGGCCGGTCGGCGGCCAGGGGGGCCAGATTGGCGCCGGCGATGTCGATTACCGGCAATATTTGCAGTGCCGTGGCAAAACCTTCCTTGAAGAAGGCAATTTTTGCCTCCTTTTCGCTTGGTGCCGGCGAATCGCCGGGGAAGGGGCGGTTGCCCAGGATGAACTGGCGCCGGCCCGACTCCCGGGCGTGGCCGATCGCCCGGAACAGGCTCAAGTGGGCCACCGGCTGATCGAATAGCTGGCGGTCGTAGGCGCCGACGGCATAGTAGACGGCCTGCGGGCTGCAGTTGTAGAGACTGGCGCCGATCAGCCGGCCGCTGCCTTCACGCAGGTAGACGGCAAAGGCGGCGCCGCCGGCGATGGCTTCGAATTGCCGCTCCCAGGTGATCGCCGGGCGCGTCCTGCGCCCCGCCACCGCCTCGTGCAGCGCCTGGAATTGGGCGAAGGCGGCGGCGTCGCCGCGGGCGTCCAGGTCCACGGTCCAGGTGCGCGCCGCCTGGTTGAGCAGGGATTTGTAACTCTTGCGCAGCTGGCGATGGTAGTCGGCTTCGCTCCAGGTCAGGTCGGCCACCAGCCGGTGCTGGGCCGCCACGGCAGCGCCCCGGGCGAGGAGGCGGGGGTACCAGTCGGGGGCGTCGGTCCAGGGTTCGGGGGAGACGATCCGCAGGGTCGGGTCCAGCGCCGGGCCGAAATGGGCGACCAGGGCGGCGAGGGCGGCCAGCCAGCCGGCGCTGACGGCCTTGCCCTGCTTGTCGCTCAGGCCGTCGAGAAGGAGGGGCGGAACGACGCCGTAGGCGCCATTGAGGTGGCTGGAGAGCCGCAAGCCGCCGGCGTCGCCGTAGACCGCCAGGGGCCAGACGCCGACCGGTTCGTCGCGCCAGTAGACCAGGGAGTCGAGGGCCAGATAGTGGCGGTGGGCCGAGGCGAAATAGTCGTGCTGGTAGGCGCAATGGAGCCGATGGTAGCCCACCGGCAGCGGCGGCCGGCGGGCCAGGAGGGCAGGCCAGAGGCCGGGGTCGGCGGCGTCGAGGCGGACGATGCGGCAGTCGCCGCCGGCGTACAGGGTCGCGGGAACGGCGCCGAGCCGGGCGGCGGGGTCGGCCACGGCGGCGCTCAAAGGTCTTCCCAGGCCAGGGGCGTGCCCCGCGGCAGCGGCCGGCGGGCCGTCCTGCCCAGGAGCCGGTCGAGGTATTTGGGCGGCAGGCCGAAACCCGGGCGGATGGCGCGGACGTTGTCGGCGGTCAGGGTTTCGCCGGCAGCGATGTCGCGCACGGCGTAGAGGGAGCGGCGAAAGGCCAGGGACTTCTGTTCGGCGGCGCTGGCGCCGTAGCGCACCTGGCCGAGGGCTTGCCAGGCCCGTTCGCTCTCCTCCACCAGGCGCTGCAGCTCTTCGGGTTCGAGGGAAAAGGCGGAATCGACGCCGCCGTCGGCCCGGGCCAGGGTGAAATGTTTTTCGATGACGGTGGCGCCCAGGGCCACGGCCGCCACGGCGGCGCCGACGCCCATGGTGTGATCGGAAAGGCCGACTTCACAGCCCGACCAGGCGCGCAGGTTGGGGATGGTGGCGAGGTTGGTGTTGGCCGGCGACGCCGGGTAGGTGCTGGTGCACTTGAGGAGGACCAGGTCGCGGCAGCCGGCTTCGCGGGCAGTCCTTACTGATTCGTCGATTTCACCGAGGCTGGCCATGCCGGTGGACACGATGAGCGGCTTGCCGGTTGCCGCCACCTTGCGGATGAGCGGCAGATCGGTCATTTCGAAGGAGGCGATCTTGTAGCAGGGAACGTCGAGGGTTTCGAGGAACTCTACCGCCGTCTCGTCGAAGGGGGTCGAGAAGGGAATCAGCCCGAGGCGGCGGGCCCGCTCGAAAATCGGGGCGTGCCAGGCCCAGGGGGTGTGGGCCTCGTCGTAGAGCTGGTGCAGGGAACGGCCGGCCCATAGGCTGTTGGGGTCGTTGATGACGAAATCGCCGCCGGCGATGTCGAGGGTCATGGTGTCGGCGGTGTAGGTCTGGATCTTGAGGGCGTGGGCGCCGGCCCGGGCGGCGGCATCGACGATGGCGAGGGCGCGGTCCAGCGACTGGTTGTGGTTGCCCGACATCTCGGCGATGACGAAGGGCGGGCTGTCGAGGCCGATGGGGCGATGGGCGATGGAGAAGGCGGGCATGGTCAGGGGCTTTCAGGGGCACCGAGGTGTTTCAGATAGACGGCGTGGTCGGCGGCGTAGCCGGCGCCGAGAAAGGCGGCGGTTGACGCGGCATTGCCGCTGCGCACTTCGGCCACCAGGGTACGCACCTCGGGGCGGGCCGCGGCGAGCCAGGCGGCGGCGGCGTCGAGAAGGGGCACGGCGAGGCCCTGGCCGAGGCGTTCGGGGTCGAGGTAGAGGGAAACCCGGGCAGCCTCCCCGGTCAGGTCGAAGCGCACGCAGCCCGCCGGCTCGCCGGCGGCGGTGCCGACCAGGAGCACCCGGGCGGGATCGGCCAGGGTGCGCTCGATCCAGGCCCGGTGGTCGTCCCAGACGAGGGGCGCGGGGTCGAAGGAGCGCCGCCGGACCCGCGGGTCGTTGCGCCAGGAGAAAAGCCGGGCGGCGTCGTCGCCGCTGGCCGGCCGGACGGCCACGGCGGGCGCCAGGAGCCGGCGGGCGATGCGTTCGGCACCGCGGCCGTCGGCCAGGCCGCCGGCGACTTCGGCCATATGGCGGCGGGCACCGGCGTTGCTCGCCAGAAAGGCGACGGCCGCGGCGAAGTCGGCGTCGGCCAGGGATTCGTGCCGGCCGAGGTAGGCGTGGGCGCCGGCTTCAGCCAGGGTGCGGGCCATGGCTTCCTGGTTGGCGGCAGCGGCGATGGCGACGGTCGGCAGGCCCAGGGCGCAGCGCTCCCAGCTGGTGCCTCCGGGGGAGCCGATCGCCAGGTCGGCGGCGGCCATCAATTCGGCGACATTGCCCGGATTGACGTGGAGCGTTCCGCCGGGCAGGGCGGCGAGACGCCGCCCGAGGGCTTGGGCGCCGGGGTAGAGGGGGCCGACCACGACGTCGACGGGGCCGGCGAAGGCCTGCCGGGCGAGAAGGTCTACGGTACGGCCGGTGAGGTCGGCGGCATCGGCGCCGCCGAAAAGGACGAGCAGCCGGGCGGCCGGCCCGGCCCCGGCGGCAAGCCGGCGGGCCAGGGCGGCTTGCCGCAGGCGGGCGAATTCCGGGCGGAGCAGGGCGTGACGGGGGCCGGTCAGGGTGCCGGCGGCGGCCGGCAGGAGGCCGGCGTAGCGCTGGGGAGCGGCCGGGTGGAAATTCTGATCGACCAGGAGGTCGCAGTCGTGGCGGCGGTCGGCCAGGTCGTCGATGACCAGGATGCGGCCGGCGGCTGGCCGAAGGGCCGTCTGCCAGGGGGCGGCCAGGGCGTAGTGGTCCACCACCAGCCAGTCGACCGGGGGTTGGCGCTGCAGGATGCCGCGGCAGAGTTCGGCGTCCCGGGACTGGCCGTGGGGCAGCCAGGCGCTGTGGGCGATTTCGTCGGCCGCGGCGGCGGCGGCCTCGGGCACCGGGTAGAGATCGTGGCCAGCGGCGGCGATGCGGGCCGCCGTCCGGCCCAGGCCGGCCCCCCGGCAGAGAAAGAGGCAATGGGCACCGCGCTCGGCCAGGGCGTCGGCCAGCGCCAGGCAGCGCATGAGGTGGCCGGTGCCGATCCTGGGGTTGGCGTCGGTGCGGAAGACGACGAACATGGCGGGTTCAGCGCACCTTGAAAAGGGGTTCCAGGGGCGGGCAGCGCAGCAGTTCGGCCAGGCGGCCTTCGAGGGCGCCGGCCCGCAGCAGCGGGAAGACCTCGTCGTAGACGGCGAGCAGGCGGTCGATGTCGGCGTCGGAATGGGCGTAGGACAGGTTGTGGGTGCCCAGGCTGAGGATGCCGCGGACGAAGATTTCCTGCAGGAACAACGTCTTGGTCTGCCACTGGCTGGCCGTGGGGGTGTCCTTGATGAGCAGGAAAGACCAGCTCGGGTGGCCGGCCACCGCCAGCAGGTCGCCGACGCCGTGGCGGGCGATGCGTTCTCCGATGCCGGCCATCAGGCGCCGGCCGAGGCGGGCCAGGTGGCCGCACACGTCGTGGCTCTTGAGCTTGTCGAGGGTGGCGGCCGAGGCGGCCAGCGACAGGGTTTCGCCGCCGAAGGTGAAGGAGAAGAAGATTTCCTCCATGAGCTTCATCAGATCCCGCCGGCCGGCCACCGCCGAGACGGGGAAGCCGTTGGCCAGGCCCTTGCCGAAGGTGGCCAGGTCCGGGGTGACGCCGAAGTAGCCCTGGGCGCCGCCGGGGCTGTAGCGGAAACCGGTGATGGTTTCGTCGAAGACCAGGAGGGCGCCGTGGCTGCGGGTCAGGCGGGCGACCTCCTGGAGGAAGCCGGCCTGGGGTTCGGCCACGTTCATCGGCTCGAGGATGACGGCGGCGAATTCGCCGGGGTGGGCCAGGAGGAGTTTTTCCAGGGAGTCGGGGTCGTTGTAGGCGAAGGTGTGGGTGAGGTCGCGCACCGCCTGGGGGACGCCCCGGTGGCGGGCGGTGGCGCCGATGTACCAGTCCTGCCAGCCGTGGTAGCCGCAGACGGCGACACGGTTGCGGCCGGTGTGGGCGCGGGCCAGGCGGATGGCGCCGGAGGTGGCGTCGGAGCCGTTCTTGCCGAAGCGGACCAGCTCGGCGCAGGGCACCAGGTCGACGATGCGTTCGGCGACTTCCATCTCGATCGGGTGGGGCAGGGAGAAGATGACGCCCTTCTGAAGCTGGGCGGCGACTGCGGCGTTCACGTCGGGATCGTTGTAGCCCAGGGTGATCGCGGCCAGGCCGTTGATGAAGTCGAGGTATTCGTTGCCGTCGGCATCCCACACCCGGCTGCCCTGGCCGTGGGTGATGAAGTAGGGCGAGACACCGAAGGGATACTGGGTCTTGCTCTTGCTGAAGGTCTGGGAACCCAGGGGGATGGTCTTGAGGGCGCGCTCGAGAAGGGCTTCGGAAGAGGCGTAGCGGTGCGGCATGGGCGGGGGTTCTCCGGGTCTAGCCGGCCTTCCGGTCGGCGGCGAGGGATTTCAGATAGCCCTCGTTGCGGGTGATGTCGGCGTTGTGGCGGGCCACCTCGGGGTGGTCGGCCAGATAGGCCAGGATGTCGGCCGTGGTGAAGGCGGGGTCGGCCGGATAGAGGGCGCGGTAGATGGTTTCCACGACTGCGAAGTCCTCGGGGCGATCGACCGTCCAGCGCAGCCAGGAGAGATCCCGCTCCTGCCGGTAGTGGCCGATGCGGTAGCGCTCCGGGCGGCGGTAGATGAAGGACGTGACGTGTTCCCGTTCGGAGGTCAGGGTGGCTTCCCGCCAGGCGTCCTCGAGGCAGGCGAAGCGGAAAACTTCGACATCGAGGCCGTCGGGGAAGGTCGCCTGAATGGCGTTGGAGGTGTAGTCGTAGCCCCCGGCCAGGTGAAAGTCGATGCAGGCGTCGATGACTTGCGGGTCGGCCAGGGGGCAGTCGCCGGTCAGGCGCACCAGGTGGTCCGGCTGCAGCGGCTTGGCGGCCTGGTAGAAGCGGTCGAGGACGTCGTCGAGGGAGCCGCGGTGGCAGCGTACGCCCAGGCGGTTGCAGAGTTCGGCCAGGGCGTCGTCGCCCCCTTCAGTGCTGGTCGCGACGACCAGCGGGTCGAGGTGGCGGGAGCGGCGCAGGCGCTCGATGTGGCGGGCCAGCATGGGTTCGCCGAGAAGGGGTTTCAAGACCTTGCCCGGCAGGCGGGACGATGAGGTGCGGGCTTGCAGGATGGCGAGCATGGCGGAGTCGCGGTCAGGATTTGGGCCAGTAGCGGGGGTCTATCAACTTATCGTCCGCAACCGCCAGATTCTTGAATGTTTCCGCCGGCAAAGCCGGGGCCGACCGGTAGGCGGCGACGATTTCCTGCCACTGGCCGAGGCAGGTGGCGCCGCAGACGGCGACTCCGACCCCGGCGCAGCCCTTGAGGAAGGCGAAGCAGGCCGCCAGGGGCGAGAGCTGGCGGATGCCGCAGGCCTCGTGCCAGGCGGCGAGGGGCGCCTTGAGGCCGGCCAGTCCGGCGGACAGCACCGCCCCGGGGTGGAGCAGCAGACCCTGGAGAAAGGCCGAACGGACATGGATCTCGACGCCGCGCTCCGCCAGGGCGGCCAGGGAGCCGCCGGCGAGATGGCGCTGGTCGAGGGGGTTGAGGGGAAGTTGAACGAGGTCAACGGGGTAGCGTTCGAGAAGCTGCGCCACTTCCCCCGGCGTGTAGACCGAGGCCCCGATCTTGTCGACCGCCCCGTCTTGCCGCAAACCTTCCAGGGCCGTGAAGAGGCGCTCCCCGCCAGGGCCGAGGAGGTCGTCAACGCGATGGACCAGGAGACCGGAAAGCCGGGTTTCGCAGAGGCGTTCCAGGCTGCGGCGTACCCCGGCCGTGAGCGCGGCGACGGCGTCGTTCGGAGGCAGGGCGGGGTCGAGGGCGAGGGTCTTGCTGATGATGCGAAAGGCGTGGGGCCGGGGCAGGGTCGCGCCGAGGACGGCTTCGGCATCGCCATAGAGGGCCGCCGTGTCGAGGGTGGTGACGCCGTGATCGGCGGCGTCGCCGAGGATGGCCCGCACCTCGGTTGCCGGGGTGCGGCCGGCCGGGTTGGTGATGCCGTAATCAAGGCCGAACTGGACGGTGCCCAGGCCGAGCTTCATCGGAGGGCGTCCTTGAGGGCCGCGACGACCTTGTCCTGGGCGGCCGGATCCAGGTCCGGGTAAAGCGGAAGCGAGACGGCCCCGGCGTAATAGGCTTCAGCGGCGGGAAAGTCGCCGGCGGCAAAACCCAGGCGACGATAGTAGGGCTGCAGGTGCACCGGGATGTAATGGACCTGGACGCCGATCCCGTGCTCGCGCAGCTGGGTGAAAAGAGCCTGGCGACGAGGCGCCGCCACCTGGACGGGGTAGAGGTGCCAGGCCGATTGGCGATCGTCGCGGCGAGCGAGGCGTCGAACGGGCAGGCAGGCAAGTTCCCGGTCGTAGCGATCGGCCAGACGGCGCCGGGCGGCGAGGAACTCGTCGAGGCGCCGCAACTGGCTGAGGCCGAGGGCGGCCTGCAGGTCGGTGAGACGGTAGTTGTAGCCCAGTTCGGTTTGCTGGTAATACCACGGGCCGTGGCTGGCTTCGTCCATCTCCTCGGCTTCCCGGGTGATGCCATGGCTGCGCAGGCGGGCCAGACGGCGGGCCAGCTCCGGGTCGTTGGTCAGCGCCATGCCGCCCTCGCCGGTGGTGACGATCTTGACCGGGTGAAAGCTAAAAACCGTGATGTCGCTGTAGCGGCCGCTGCCCACCGGTTCGTCCCGGTAGGTGGCGCCGATGGCGTGGGAGGCGTCCTCGATGACGCGGCAGCCATGGCGCCTGGCCAGGTCGGCGATCTCGGCCAGGTCGGCGGGCTGGCCGGAGAAGTGCACGGGAATGAGAATCTTGGGGAGGCGGCCGGCGGCTTCGGCGCGGGCAAATTTTTCCGCCAGGGCAGTGACGCTGAGATTGAGGGTGGCCGGATCGATATCGACGAAATCGACGTCGGCGCCACAATAGCGGGCGCAGTTGGCGGAAGCGACGAAGGTGTTGGGCGTGGTCCAGACCAGATCGCCGGGGCCGAGGTCGAGGGCCAGGCAGGCCAGGTGCAGGGCGGCGGTGGCGTTGCTGACGGCCACCGCGTAGGCGGCCCCGCAGCGCGCCGCGACGGCCGCTTCGAAGGCCGGGACGGCAGGCCCCTGGGTCAGCCAGTCGGAACGCAGGGCGGCGAGAACGGCCTCGACGTCGGCGTCGGAAATGCTCTGGCGACCGTAGGGGATCATACGAGGCCGGTGCTCAGGGCCAGGATCTCCTGCGGGGTGAGGTAGCGGGGATTGGTGTCCGAGACGTACTTGAAGCCTTCCGGGACGGGGACGCCGGTTTCGCCGCGGCCGTTGCAGGCGTAGTCGTTGCCGTGCACGAAGCGGATCGACGGCGTGATGACGTAGTGGTCCGGGAATTCAAGGGTGTGCAGGCTGTCGTCCCGGGAGATCATCATTTCGTGGAGTTTTTCCCCGGGGCGGATGCCGATGATGCGGTGCGGCAGGCCCGGACCCATCGCCGTGGCCAGGTCGGTGATGAGCGCCGAAGGAATCTTGGGGACGAACAACTCGCCGCCGTACATGCGCTCGAAGGCCTTGATGACGAAATCGACCCCTTCCTGCAGGGTGATCCAGAAGCGGGTCATGCGCCGGTCGGTGATCGGCAGTTCGCGGGCCCCGTCGGCTACCAGCTTGGCAAAGAGCGGCACGACCGAGCCGCGGGAGCCGACTACGTTGCCGTAGCGGACGACGGCGAAGCGCGTGGCCTGCTTGCCGACGGTGTTGTTGGCGGCGACGAAGAGTTTGTCCGAGAGCAGCTTGGTGGCGCCGTAGAGGTTGATCGGGCTGGCCGCCTTGTCGGTGGATAGCGCCACGACTTTTTGCACGCCGTTGGCCAGGGCGGCGGCAATGACGTTTTCGGCGCCGCCGACGTTGGTGCGGATGCACTCGCTGGGGTTGTATTCGGCGGCCGGAACCTGTTTCAGGGCGGCGGCGTGGACGACGAAATCGACGTCGCGCATGGCCTGCTTCAGGCGTTCGCCGTCGCGCACGTCGCCGATGAAGAAGCGCATTTCGTCCTGCCGGAATTCCTGCTGCATTTCGTACTGCTTGAGTTCGTCCCGGGAATAGACGATGACGCGGCGCGGTTTGTAGCGCTGCAACACGGTGGCGATGAATTTGCGCCCGAAGGAGCCGGTGCCGCCGGTGACCAGGATGCTGCGGTCGTTGAACATAGGTAAATCCTCCGCTGTCGATTCTAGTTCGGTTTCCCGTCTACTGCACGCCGGGCCCTTAGCCGGTCACTACTTGGTTCTTGCCGCTCTGCTTGGCCTGGTACATCGCCTCATCGGCGCGTTTGATGACGGCGGCCTGGGCGTCTTCAGGCTGGACCTGGGTGACGCCGGCGCTGAAGGTTATCAGCGTCTTGCGGTTGTCGTGCAGGAAGATTTGCCGGGTCAACTCGCGCTGCAGGCGGGTCAGTGCCGCCACGGCGTCGGCGAGTCCAGTGTCGGGCAGGAGGATGATGAATTCCTCGCCGCCGTAGCGGGCCACCGTATCCTGGGGGCGCAGGGTGGTGCGGCAGACCGTCGCCAGGTGGATGAGGGCGGCGTCGCCGGCCTCGTGGCCCAGGGTGTCGTTGAGTTTCTTGAAGTTGTCGATGTCGAGCAGGGCGACGCAGAGCAGGGTGTCGTGGCGATTGGCCCGGGCCAGCTCCTTGTCGAACATCTCCTCCAGGCCCCGCCGATTGAGGACGCCGGTGAGTTGGTCGTGGCGCACCAGATCGCTGGCGGTCTCGAGTTCCTTTTCCAGGCTGCGGATTTTTTCTTCCGATTCCCGCACCCGGACCTGGGTGGCCCGCAATTCGTCCCGGGAGCGCTGGGCATTGATCTGGATGGTCCGCGTTTCGCGCATGACTTCGGCCAGCACCTTCTCGAGCTCCGAGATGTCGTTGGCGGCGCTGATCCGGTCGGCGCAGCGCTCGATCTTGTCGTGATAGTCCGAGGTGGCGTCGGCGAAGTCGGCGAGCTGATCCACGAAGCCGGCGAGCATGCTCTTCAAGGCTTCCTTGGCCTCGTTGAGGCTGTGCTTCAACTGGCTTTGCTTGAAGACCACCTCCTTGAGGCGTCGTTCGGCGTCGTCCAAGGCACGCTGGGAGAGCGGCTTCTGGATGATTTCCCGGACCACCTCGATCTGGCCGAACAGCCAGCGGTCGTCGATGACCAGTTCGGTCATGTTCTCGACCAGGAGCCGCAGCAGGCTTAACAGGCTGGTGCGCAATTCGGCCTGGTCTTCGGCCAGCAGTTCGAGCTTGAAGGCGAAGCGCTTCAAGCGGGTGAGAAAATCCTGCAGTTCTCGGGTCGAGCGGGCGCGGCGGATATCCTTGGCGAGGGTCCGGGTCTCCTCCACCAGGGCCGGGGATTCCACCAGCTGGGTGGCGATCGCCGTCTCCAGCGTGAAGGCGAAAAGCTCGCGCAGTTCGGCTAGCAGCGCGGCTGACTGGTTGCCGGCCGCGGCCGCCCCTTCGCTACCGGCAGGACCGTCAGCCGCGGCCGGCAGGGGCGCCTCCGTTGCCTCGCCGGGCGGGGCCGCCGCCCAACTGCGTAGGAGGCTCTGCAGGCGCCCGAACAGGGTGTCGGCATTGGTCGCCGAACTGGCCAGGATGTGGTCGATGGCCTCCCTTTTCTTGGCCTGGGTCAGGCCGCTCTGGCGGGTCTCCCAAAGGCGCAGGAGTTCGCCGATAAGTTCGGACCAGGCAAGTTTCTGGCTTTCCGACAGGGCCGTAATGCAGTCCACCAGGCCGCCCTGGTAGTCGTCCCAGCTCTGGAGGCGCAGGGCGTTGTCGAGGGAGCGGCCCAGGCGCATCTGTTCCGGGGACTGGCGCGGCAGGGCGGCGGCCAGCGCCCGCAGGGGTTTTTCCGGAAAGGCGTCGACGTCCTTGGTGCCGGAAATCTCGTTGTAGAGCGTGCGGTAATTGTCGGGGGTCGGCGGAATGCGCCGCACGGCCAGAAGACGAAGTGTCTCCCGCGCCAGTTCGGATGGATTGGAAGGGGGGGCGGCCATCGGTTTCCTGTTGTTCGGGTTGCTCAGGCTATAATGCGCGTCCGGTGCAGTCAGCCCCTGTAGCATGAAGGTCGTGCAGTTGCCTTGTAAGCATCAGGTCTTGGTTCGATTCCGAGCGGGGGCACCAGTGACGGGTCATTTGGCAATGCTGCCGTATCCCAGGCGTTCGGACAAGGCGCTGGCAGCCCTTCGCATCGCCTTGGCCACCGGGCTATCCCATTCCACGCTGAATTCCCCCACCGGTCCCAGGGACGTGATGGCGGCCACCATGCTCCCGGTGTGGTCGAAGACGGGGGCGCTGAAACCGTTGATCCCCGGGGTCAGGCTGCCGGTGGCACGGGAGATGCCCTTCTCCCGGATCTCGCCGAGGGTCTTTTCCAGTTGTCGGCGCAGGGTCGTCGAGGCGATCTTGGCGGTCGCCGCGGCTTGGCGCAACTCGTCATCGAGCAGTTTTTTCACGAAGGGTGAGCGGTGAAACGCGGCAAACGCCCGTCCCGTCGCCGAGTTGCCCAAGGGCAAGACGGTTCCGGCCCGCAGGGTGACCGTAATGGGGCCGCCGGCATCGAGGATGCGCACGATGGTTGCGCCGCAGTTTCCCCAGACCGCCAGGGCCACCGTCTCCTGGATTTCCTCGCACAACTCTTCCAGAACCGGGCCGGCCAGGCGCACCGGGTCGAGCCGCGCCAAACCGGACAGCCCGAGTTCCAAGGCATAACCCCCGAGATCGTAGCGGCCGCTTGCCGCATCCTGCTCGACCAAGCCGACGCGCATGAAGCTGACCATGTAGCGATGGGCCTTGGCGGCCGGCATGTGGGCGCTTGCCGCAATATCCCGCAGCATCATCGGCCGTCCGGCAGCGCCCAGCGCCCGCAGGAGCTTGAAGCCGACCTCGATCGACTGGATGCCCTGTCTTTCCTTCGCTACCTTGGTGACCATCTGGATTCCCTTTCGCTGTCGTGCCGCCCGCCATCGTGCCGCTAATTCTATTCGCCCATGCCAATCCCGCGGTGGCGCCAATATAATGCATACCAATTTCTTGAGGGGGGAATGACATGCGTGCAGTACTCGTAGCAAATCCCAAGGGCGGCGCCGGCAAGACCACCCTGGCCACCAATCTGGCGGGTCATTTCGCCAACCAGGGCAAGAAGGTCACGCTGTGCGACCTGGACCGGCAACAGTCGGCCCTGCGCTGGATGGCCTTCCGCGATCCGGAGATGGCAGCGGTTACCGGCTATTTCGGGGGTAATCAGGTGGTTCTCAATATGCCCCGGGAAGCCGACTGGGTCGTCCTCGACGCACCGGCCGGGCTGCAGGGCTACAAGCTCTCGGACTACCTGCGGGAGGCGGACCGGGTGGTGGTACCCCTGGTGCCCTCCATCTTCGACATGGCGGCGACCGAGGACTTCCTCAACTCGATCCGCAACGAAATGCGCAGCCGTCGCGGCCGGGTCGGCATAGTCGCCATGCGGGTCGATCCGCGAACCAAGGCAGCCACCATGCTTGAAGAGTTCTTGAAACACTTCGACATTCCGATCGTCGCCTACCTGCGTAATACCCAGAACTACGTCAATGCCGCGGCCGGCGGCGCAACCATCTTCGATCCGCCGCGGGCGAAACACCGCAGGGACGTCGAACAATGGGAGCCTCTCTTGCGCTGGCTTGAAAAGTAGCGCATAATCCAAATCTTTCGCGCTTCGGAAACGAAGTGCAGGCCGCGAAAGCGGTGGTTTACAGGGTTGCGGAATTGCTTCATAATCTCGCCTCTCTGACGGACGCGGGGTGGAGCAGTCTGGCAGCTCGTCGGGCTCATAACCCGAAGGTCGCAGGTTCAAATCCTGCCCCCGCAACCAGTAAGCTGAAAAGCTTGGCTCTGCCAGGCTTTTTTATTTCCGGACCCGGTTCGGAAGTAAAAAAAGAAGTTGAACGGAAGTGTTGACGAGATGTGAGAGACGCTTCATAATTCCGCTTCTTCGCTGATCGCGACAAGGTGATGCGGCGATGCTCTTTAAAAATTGGAACAACCGATAGGTGTGGGTGTCTTGATGCGAAGC
>SSSZ01000021.1 GCA_009469675.1 Azonexaceae bacterium
CGTCGGACCAACTATCGAGCGGTGTTGGCGGACTTCCAGCGTGCGGCCGGACTGACCCCGGACTCGCGCTATGGCGCGCAGACCTACAACGCACTCCGTCACTATGGCGGCAACCCGCCATCGCCGTTCGTGCGTGGGGATATCAACGCCCCGGAGAACGCCTATCCGCCTGGCGGTTTGTCGTTGACCGACTATCCCGCGGATGCGATGACGCAGGGCCACGGACTCGGCGGCTCCGATGTGTGACGGGTGCCCGACGTGCGTGGCCTGCAACAAGCGTCAACGCGTGGGCGCATTCCGCGTGGGCGGGGTGGTCGCGGCGTCGCGCGTCGGCCTCACTCGCGCCGACCTCGCGACGCGCGTCGAAAGGCTCGCGGGTGCCGTCGAGAGGGCCGGAATCAATGACCCGTCATGGCGCGCGTGGTTGCACGCGTGGCGCCGGTCGAAGACCCCGGACCTTACGAGTGCGGCCGAAGTCCTCGCGCGTTACGCCGAGCGACTTGGCGGGGCCATGTCCGGGCAAGTCCAGGTGTCCGGGCGTGGCACCTCGTGGTCATGGGGAGGAATCGGCGAGGGGTTCAATCGGCTATTCTCGGGACAGCCGCAGCGACAGCCCGCCCCGGTCGCGCGAGAGTCGCAGACTCTCACGCCAGGGCTGATTCAGAAGCCGTCCGCCGATGTGCTCGCGGTGGAAGGGGCGTTGGGGAGCGTGATTCACGCAATCGCCCCAATCGTTCCCTATGGGAAGCAAATCGAGCAAGCCCACGATGCGCGTATGCGCCTCATGTACGGCCAGCAATCGCCCGCCGCGCCGCAACGCGGTCCCGTCGCAACGCCTTTGCCGGCAAAGGTTCGCGATGCACAAGCGACCACGCGAGCGGCGCGACGTGGCGAGCCCGCCGCGCGTCAACGCATCGCGACCACGATGGCTCGCACCGATGCGACGGGCCGTAAGGAAGCCGCAATTCTCGGCGCGACGCGTCGGGCGGACTCGCGGAAAATCGACGCGCTGTATCGGTCGCGCGGGGGCAACTGACATGCATCCGAACGACATCGCCACGCTTATCGAGATTCTCTCACGGGGTCAGTTTGGCCCCGTACAGCCCAACGCCTTTGGGCTGTACGCGCGTGGCGTCGATGCTCAACAATACTCCTCGCCCGCACTCCCCTTGCCGCTCTCTCCGGTCGGGTCAACGTCGGACTCGGCGTATACAAAGCTTCTCGCGTTCAACACCGCGAGCGGCGCTCCGCGGACGTGGCAAGTCCGCGCCGCACTCCGACAGTCAACGCCCGTTGCTGGCCCCGGAGTGCGGCTGCGCGTGCGCTGGTCCGTCGGCCAAAACACGGACGTGGCAGACATCGACTTTCGTTCGGGTACTACCGTGTTTCCAATCACGGCGGAGTCACTGACCGTCATGGCGATTGCAGCGGTCGACCCCGCGACCATCGGGGGTGCTGCGGCGTGGGATGGTACGGTGGCCGAGTGCGCGCTATCCGGTGCTCCCTTGACCGCGGATTGGCGCGCCCCGACTCTGACCGAAGTGGTGGAAGTGGTGCCCGGCAATCTGTCGGTCCAGATTCCGCGCCACGCGCAGCAAGTCGAAGTGTTGGGCGACAATCTCGGCGCGGCAATGGCGGTCCGATTCGCCCCCACGGCGGGCGGAGCGTTCAACGGTCAAGCGGCGTTTACTGGCAAGCTGCTAGCGGACATCCCCGCTGGTAGCGCGCGAATCGACGTCGTGTCACCCCCGCTCCTGGGGACGACAATGGCATTCACATTCAGACTCGGACTCTAACAGCGTTTGCCGGCAAAGGGTCGGCGGAGGAAAGGCACGAGAGATGACAACCCCGAATAGCAAGTGGTCCGCTCCCAACTTCGCGGTCTGTTTCCAGACCGGCGCCGGTGCGCCCGTCGAGGGCCAGGCGGTCAACTGTCGCGTGGTCGAAATCGCGGTGCAACAGACGTGGGATATCGTGCCCGGCGTCAACGCGCAGACCGGCCCCTTCTCCGAGATGTCGCTGCAGGGGGCCGTGAACGCGAGTCCGGGCGGCGGAATCCCCGCATCGCTCGGTTTCGAGACGTCTCCCGTCACCTACAGCGGCCCCGGCGACCTCGGCCCCGCGCTTCGCGTCAACGCGTACATCGCTGGCACTCCGGGCCCCCTTCCTCCAGGAACGACGGTCAACTTCCGCGCCCTCCGCAACTCGGCGTGACATGACGCATCCGACCGGCATTGCCCTCTTTCTCCGACGGTGGGCCTTTACGCCCGCCGCGAGGGGGGACGCGTCCGCGCGAGTCTATCGCGCGGGCGGTCTGTCGTGGGCAATGCCGGTCACGCTCGTGTCAACGCGGACCGGCTACACTCGCAAGCTCCGCGAGCCGCAGCGTTGGCGCGAGTACCGCGCAGCCGGTGTCCCGCTTCATCCGTGTTGGATTCTACCGCGCCCCGTCCCCACGCTCACGAGCGACGCGCAAGCGTGGGTTGCGCAAATGGCGGACCTCGGCGCGGCGGGGGTCGTGATTGACCCCGAGTTGGAAATGGTCAATCAGGGTCAGGCCGCAAGCGAGCTTGACCAAGCCGTATCGGAAGCGTGCCAGTCGAGGGGCCTAGTGTACGGCCTGACCTCGTATTCAATGGCGACCTTCCACCGCTCGTTTCCGTGGGGTCACTTCCCATCGGCCGATTACGGGCTTGCGCAAACGTACGACCGCGATAACGCGTTCGATGCGTCGTATGTGCGCAACGCGCTTGAATCCTGGCGCACCATGGGATTCGCGCGGCCGGTGTTTCCATGTCGCGGCCTCAACGACCATCGGGCACGCCGAGTCAAGTCCGCGACCGACCTCCGACGACACTTGGCCTTGCTCCCAAATCCTGAGGTGTGCGGGATTTGGGGCCCGCCGAGCATCCCGGCTGCGACATGGTCAATCGTCAAGGCGTGGGCCCGCGGTGCGCGTGGCGCGCGCGGTGGCACGTCGGGTGTTGGCGTGCTCGCGGTGTTGGCCGGTTTGGCTCTAGCTGCAAAGGCGTTGACATGAAGCGTCGCAAGATACGACCGTCCGACAGACTGCGCGCTCGCACTCGCAGGGTGCGCGTTGCCGGTCTCTACATGACCGCAGCACAAGTCCGGGCGGAGCTTGACCGCGTCGATGTGCGCATGGTCTCGTTAAAGCGAGACATCGCGGAGCATTTGCCGGCAAACGACGCGATGCGGCTCGACTTTGCATCGTTCTATGCGCGGTGGCACTCGTTCTATCAGAGTGCCCGGGCCGATTGGCTCGCATGGGGCTCCAACGTGGACCAGGCCCAAAACTTCGATGCGGAGCTTGATGCGTGGCGCACGCGCTACTCCGACGCGACTGGACTCGTTCCGACCACGCCGACCACGTCACGCACCGTTCCACGCGGACTCGGACTCGGGCTCCCGAGCACGTCAACGGTGCTTGTTGGGCTTGGCATCGTGGCCATTCTCGCTGCTGGCGCCTATGGCACGGGAAGGGGCTAAATCATGGGAGCCATTGGCGGATTGCCGTTCCAGGTTGTTGCGCAAGTGCAGTTGATTCCCGACCCCGCGCAGCCCGCGATTTACGCGCTGGGAATCGTCAACGTGGTCAAGGTTCCTGGCATCCTGCGTTGGACGTTCTCCCTTGCCCCCAACGTTGGGCCCGCTTCGCAAGGTTGGGCCGGTGTCGTTCAAATGAACGTGGACCCGTCAATCCCGCTTGCGTGGGCGCGAGTGATGCCGTTGCCCTGGCCCCCTACTGCGCCACCGTCGGATTTCCAAGTGGATATCCTCGACGGTGCGGGCGCGACGATTCCCGACAACATCGCAAGCGTCATCGTGCGGTTTGACCGCGTCCTGCCGGGCGCATTCGGGCAGACATGACAACGCAGCTCGCGGACAGGCTCGCAAAGCGAATGCTTCCCACGGTCCGCCGTGGGCTCGTGGTCGGCCGCGCCGACTCGGTCAAGTTGTTTGTGGCCGAGGATGACGAAGAGTCGGAGATTTGGGGCACCGAAGTGTCCCGCGAGACTGACCCGGAGTTGCTGGCCATCGAGGCGTCAGGCATCGCCGATGACGAGCAATCGACCGCGGGAGTAACGCGCTTCCGACTTCGGCTCTACCGCGAGGGCGAGATTGTGGCCGACCTCGCGTTTCGTACTGCGGTCAAGTCGAAGTCCGCGGACGTCGTTGGCGAGTCTCTACTCCCCAAGTCCGACACCCTAGAGCGTGCTCTCTCACGTCAGGCAATGCGCCAGGCCGAAACCGCATTCAGGATGCTTGCGGCCAACGTCGAAAAGCAAAACGCGATGTTCGCGCCCATGCTCGAAACGCTGGCGAAGGCCAACGCCGATTTGCAGCGACAACTCGCGGACTCGGTCAAGGCAAACATCGACGCGGTGCGCGCGGAACGAGAGCACGATATCGCGTTGATTCGCGCCAACACCGAAGCGGAAGCAATCAAGCAAGGCATCGACCTGGTAAAGGAAGTGGGCCCGCGCGTTGCGGCCTATCTCTCCGGTGAAAACATCCTACACCCGCTTGTTGGCATCGTGGCCAAGTTGGAGCCCGAACAAGTGAAGTTGCTTGTGGCGTCGGGCACTATCACGGAGCGCGAGGGGGCCGACTTGGTCAAGGCGGCTGCGCGCGCGAAGGCCAGTGTCGAGAAGTCCAACGGCAAGGCTTTGCCGGCAAACGGCAAGGTATCCTGACTCCCATGCTTGACAGGCTCCTACTTCAAGCCGCGGACGCTGCGATTCGGCACTTGACCGAATCGCGCAAGCGGCGTGAAGCGCGAGCGGCGCGGCGCGATGCACATCGCGCGGCGTTTGTCAACACGAATGCGACCGTCGTCGCAGACTGGACGCTTGGGGATTCCGTAAGCATGGCGCGTGCCAAGCGTTGGGCGGAACGCCCCGAGGTCACGAGCGCCAAGCTCGCGGGGGTCCTCGCAGACCTCAACGCGCGGCTTGACGCGCATCCGGCCCCCGCGATGGTGCGGGACCGTAGAAACGCACTCGCGCGATGGTGGTACGCCGCGCGGAGTTGACTCACATCCCCGCCGAAAAGGAACGGCCCGAGACTGCGAATCTCGGGCCGTTGACCGGCGCGCGGGGGGATTGCCGGGTGTTGCGTGACAGCGCAACGAGTCGAGAGTAGCCAGGATGCCGGGACGGGTCAAGCCCTCGGCGCGAGCCCCACGGGGGGGCGGGGGGCGGAGCCCTCCCGCAGTGGCCCCTCGGCGGACATCGTGGCGATGGCGCGGGCAAGCGTCGCGGCCTGGTACGTCGGCCGACCCGACCCCGCCCCCTATGAGCACCGGCCGGCCCTCGACGTGGACCCGACCCCGGCCCCCGCGCCGGCCGCACTCTGGCACGGTGGCCAGCGTGTAGAGCGTCCAGAAAGTGGACGCCCCGCCGCGAGCTCGCGGCCTCGAGAACGCGACAACCTGTCACACCCCGAGGTCGGGCCAGTCTCGCCTGGCGAGCGTGCGGACTGGGCGCGGTGGCTCCGCGCGGCGTCGTGCGCTGTAGCGCGCTCCCTCGCCCGCGAGGGCCAGGGCGCCAGGGTGGTAGCGCCCTGGTCATACGAGAGCCAGGGCGGGGCCTTTGCGGAGCAGCAAACGGCAACGTGGACCCCCGGTAGCGGGTGGACGGTAGACGGCGCGCCCGCCCCGGTGGCGTCGACGCCGCTCCCCTCTCGCCTAGATACCGTGGGCATAAGTCGACAAGTCTCCGTAATCACTCGACATTCGCCCGCCCTCGTGTCCGGGAGTCTAGAGCCGCTGGCCGAGGTCACTGCGGCCTACCGCTACGCGATGGCGGATGTGTGCGACGCACGCGCCCGCCATGCGCGCGAGGTCCCCTCGCGCCGATGGTGGCGGAGCCGCGCCGAGGGCTGGCGCGCCCGCTGGCGCTCCGCGGCCGAGTGCGGTACGCGGTCCGCGTGGGTAGCGTCGTGCTCGGGGTGCATGACCGACCGGGGCCCGGTGCTACTGCGGTGCGGGCTCGCCCGCGAGTGCCCCACCTGCCGGGGCGCCGAGCTTGGTCGCCGCGTCGACCGGGTCGAGCGGCTCATGTCCAACGCGGAGCGCCGGACGGTCCGCGAGCGCGCTCGACACGGCCCCACGGTCGCGCATCCCCTCGGCCAGTGGTCATGGAAGTTTGTATCCCTCACGATACCCCCCGGCGCGGGCGTACACTCGGACGCGCGAGACGTGCGCAAGGCGTGGGCGGAAGTGGTGCGGCGCCTTGACGATTGGCTCCGCACCGAAGGGGGCGAGTCCTCGGGTGTGCTCCAACTGTCAAGCGTAGAGGGGACCCCCGGAGAATCGCGTCATGGTCACGTCCACTTGCACGCGCTTGTTCTCGCGCCCTACCTCCCAAGGGGCCTAATCCGCCGATGGTGGGGCGATGCCCTGGTCAAGCGCCACGCACGTCGCGCGATGCCCTACGTAGGGCCCGCGGAAGCGGCCGAGGGCATCAGACACGCCCCAACGGCCCGCCTCGTGACGCACACCCGGCGCGGAGCGGCCGGGCGCGAGCTTGCGCGAATCCCGTCGCCCAACACTGACATCCGCGCGGCCGACCCGACCTCGGTCCGCGAGTTGTGCAAGTATGCAGTGAAAGGGATTGAGCTACCCACCCCCGCCCAACTGTCCGCGTGGGCGGATGTCTACTGCTCACTCTCGACAGTGCGACTCTTCGCAAGCTCGCGCCGATTGGCCTCCGAGTCCGCTATCCCCTCCCCTCTCGCGTCGATGCACTGCGAAGCGTGCGGCCTAGTCGGCCAGTGGTCCGGGCGGACGGAAAGACAACGCGGACCACCCGAGGGGGCCCGCGTTGTGCAGTGTCGCGCCATCATCGGAAGCGTAGCCGGACCTTTGCCGGCAAACGCCTAGCGCCCTGTCGCTGCAAGCCAAGCGGCCAACGGAGCAAGCCCCTCCATTGTGCCAAGCTCCGCAAGGCGGTATCCGCACCACTGGCAGACATACGGCGGGACCGCGTGATATCCACCGTTGCACGGAATGTCGAGGTAGAGCACCTTGCGGCGTCCGCGCCAGTGGTGGCGCGGCTTGCCGTCGAATCGGTGTCCGCATACATCGCACTCCCATGCCGCGGGCGCGTGCCAAAACACGTTGCCCGCCTTGCGCCAGCCCGCTTGTTTGCGGCTCGACATTAGAGCACACGCTCCGCGCAATGCGGACACGTCTCGCTTGTCGCGGTAGTCTCCCCATTGCGCACTAGCACGCCCGACCCCCCGCAATAGACGCACGGCAGACCATGCGTGCGGCTGTTGAGGTCGCGCAGGTGCGCGTCAAGCTCCGCATCGCTTGACCCGCTCACGCGCACCACTTGGTCAACGTGCCAAAACACGTTGCCCGTCCGATGCCACCCGATGCGAGGGCGACTCATGGCTCCCCCATGAGCGCTTCAAGGGTAAGAAGCGCAATGTCTCCGTTGGCAACTTTCGTTGTCAGGACTTCAATCGTTTCCCCCGGCATGACAATTACTGCGTTCCGCCACCTGCAAAGCAGCTCGGTTAGGACCTCGGCCGGAACGCTACCGCCAACGAACATATGCGATTTAGGCTTGTTAAGTCGGCTTGCGCCTGCAACAACAACGTCTGTCACCAGCGCATCGGTTATCGGTTGACCGTCGCTTGCCCTCCGAAACGCAACCCCAACAAGGTTGGACTTGTGGGTTGCCGTGATTGCAGCGGTTACCCCGTCGCGCACCGTTACTCGGAATCCCTGTAGTAGCATGGTACCTCCGCGCATTTGCCGGCAAATGCCGGTCAAGCCTTTGTTGACGCCCTGGCCGAGTGCGCATCCCGCATCGTGCGAGCGCGCTCCGCAATGCGGGCAAAAAGGCCCCTCGGAAGCGTTCCGAGGGGCCTTGCACCGCGCGCAGTGTGCGCCGGTCACTTCCGCGCCTTGCTGCCCTTCGCGGGCTCCGCGGCAGGCGCGGGCTCCGCGGCGGCAGGCGCGGCGGGCTTGGCGAACAAGTCCTGTTGACGCTCTCCGCGCAGCATGTCCTCGCGGAGCGAGCGAAGCGCGGGCGCGTAGTCCGGCATCCCGTCGGTCGGGTCGTTGTGCTGCCCTGCGACGTAGCGAAGCGCCCACATCGCACCTTCGATGTACGATGCCGCGGTCTGATTGCGACCCTCCGCCCACGCGCACATCCGGCCAAGCTCCGCGTAGCACTCGGCCATGTCCCGCTTGGTCGGCGGCTTGTCGAGCGCCGGGGCCTTGGGGTTGCCGTCGTTGTCGCCTTCGGCGGACTTGTTCGCGTCGTTGGCGGACTTGCCCTTCTCGATGGCGCCGATGTACTCCGCCCACGCCTTGCGCTGTTCCTCGTGAGTCTTCGCGTAGATGCGAAGCACGATGCGCGAGTGACCGGACGGGTGCTGCGACCACTGCTCCCAAATCTCCGGCGCGAGCTTGCGGAAGATTCCAAGGTCGTTGCGGATGGCGGACTCCGACCGGCCGGTCAACTTGACCAAGTCGGCCACCGTCATCCCTGCATCCTCGCGTGCGGCGAGCCACCGGCAGCGGTCCGGCTGCGAGATTTCGGAACGCTGGCCGTTCTCATCCCACGACGCGCGCAGTGCGTCCTGCTCCGCGATGACAACGCACCGCAGCTTGTCGAGGCCGACAAGCCGGGCCGCGCGGAGCCGACGCTCGCCAGCGACAACCCAAAAGTGCGGCATCCCCGGCGCGGGCTTGGCGACGCGCGCGACCACGATGGAGGCCAACTGACCGATCTGCCGCATCGACTCCCCGAGCGAGCGAAGCTCGCCGTCGTCGAACGTGTGCCGGGCGTTCCACCCCGCCTTGACCGCGATGTTCGCGACCGGAATGGTCGCCTGCTCCCCCATGATCTCCCCGGACTTGGACTTGGCCGCGACCTTGGCGCCATCCCCATTGGCGTCGCTAGCGGGCTTGTGGTTGTCGGTGTTGCCGGTGGTGCCGGCGTTTGCCTTGACGGTGGACATGCCCGGACTATGTGCGAGCGGCGTGCCAAACGCAATCGTTGGGCTTTGCCGGCAAAGGCAGACCGACACTTGGACAGGCGCGCCACAGTGGCCCAAAAACTCGCGCCAGCGTGGCCAAAAAGGGCTTGACAAACCCTTTCAGGCGTGATACGACCAAACATCCCCCACATCCGCCCGGCATTTGCCGGCAAAGGTAGGAACGATTATGTCAAACTCCGCCCTTCAGACCGCCCGCGAGCAAGCTGCCAAGCTCCGCCATCGCCTCGCCCTCGTTCGCGAGGAGTCGCAGGAGACAATCTCCGAAGGGCTGGGAGCCGTGACGCAGGTGGCCAGCGGCGTCGCCTTCGGCGCGGCCGAAGAGAAGTGGGGCCAGGATGCCATCATGGGCGCTTCCATCCCGCTCGTGGTCGGCCTGCCCGCGGTGGCCCTGGCCATCGCGGGTTACGGTGGTTCGATGCGAAGTACCATGCTTCACATCGGGACCGCGGGCCTCACAATCGAAGGCTACAAGTGGGGCGCCTCCATGACGCGGGATTGGCTCGCGTCCGATGAGGCCGAGAGCGAGACTCCGTAAGGGCGCGCCCTCGTGACCCTCGCCGCACGCCGTCTAGTCGGGTGGGAGGGGCAATGGTGGCGCCAAGTTGGCGGGACCACCCTTGCCCCTACGCTCGTTCCGTCGCGCGTCGGTCCGCCCCCCGGTAGCATACTCGCGGTGTCGGTCAAGGGGGTTTCACACGAGGGTCTTTGGACCGGGGCGGACGTGGTCCACAAGTCGGCCCGACGCGGCGCGGTGGCTCGTGAGTCACTGGCACGTTTCGCGGGGTCAAAGCTAGTGCGCGTTTGCGGGACGGTGCCAGTCGAGTCCGTTGACCGGGCGTGCGCCAGAATCGGCGAGCCCTGGACTCCGATTGACAACTGTCAACGCTTTGTGGTGAGTGTGTCTGGTGTTCCAAGAGTGTCGCGCGACGCCAGCAAGGGTGTTGCGCTGCTAGTCGGCGCGGGACTTCTCGCAAGCCTACTGGCGAGCCGATAAGAGCCTTTGCCGGCAAAGGGGCCCGCAAGGCACGACGCGGCCAATCGTCAAGTCGAAAGGTAGGCTAATCATGGCCAGAGAATTCATGCAAATCGTGGGCGCCGATGGAACCTTCATGTC
>SSSZ01000022.1 GCA_009469675.1 Azonexaceae bacterium
CGCGGGTGTGCTTACCGCGCCTGCCGAAGGAAGCCGAAATTGGGCGATCTTCCCCACGGGTGCCGAGAAGCCGATCGCCGCCGTTCGGCTGGCTTCGCCTGCGATCGTGCTGGCGGGCCATGGGACCCTGCCCGCACCGCTGAACCGATCGATGCAACGCAGCGACACCATCCCTTCGCCCCGCGCCACGGTCAAGACGCCGCCGGTGCCGGCTAGCCATCCGGCACCGCCGATTGCGAAGCCCGCCCAGCTATCCCTGATCGAGGCTGATCCAAACCCGGCCCCCGCGACCATTGCACCTGCCGATGACGCGCCGAAGAGTGACTCCCCTCCCCCACCCGTAGCGGCGCAAGATCCTGCACCAGCGCAAAGGGTCCAGCCCATCTGCCTCAAGGCGCCGATGCGGCTCAACCCCGCTGTCCGACAGGCACTCGTCGAGGCGGTCGAGACGCTCAATGATCCGCCAGCGACGACGTCCGTCTTCACGGTGAGGGAGGGCATCTTCATACCGCTCGCCGAATTCGAGCGACGCGGCATTCAGGCGACCGTGGCGCTGCGGGCGCTGGCCGACGCGGACATGCTGTACAGCCCTAGGAAGAACGGGCCACCGACGGCTACCCGCGACGTGCAGGGCGTTGCCACGGTGGGCATCGTTCTTCTGCCGCGACATGTGGAAGGGCTGGATCCGCTGGCGTTTGCGCCCGGCGCCGACGCTGCGACCTGAGATGCTGGTCCGGCCTTTCGAGATGCCATGGCGAAGCGCCCATGAGATCGGCGCCGGCGTCGCATGGCTGGCGACGGCTCTCTACTTCCTCGCGATTGGGGTACTTGGCGCTGTTCCGATCGAACTGGCGCTGCCGCTGCATGCGCTATGCATGTTCATGACGGTGCGCAGGCTCCTCCAAGGCGCTGCCATCCTGCGCATCCGGAGCTCCCTCGGAGGTCGCGGGATCGAGGTGGTCAGCGTCGAGCAGATGCAGCCCTACTGCACCGATCCGGCGCAGATCTTCCTGGGCTTCGGCTTCGAGTGGCAACCGGTTCATGCACAGCGCCTCTACGAACTGGCAAAGGTCGACTATCGCGAGTTCATCGTTCCACGCTGGCTGAGGCGACTGCTCGGTCAATCCGGCACGCCTCAGCCCGATGCCGAGATCGGCCTTCCCTACATCCACGGCGTCGAGTCCCGCGAGGTGCCGCTCTACCGCCCGCTGCAGAACTTCGAGGGTGGCACCTTGCTGGTCGGCACGACCCAGTCAGGCAAAGGCGTGGCACTCGCCCACCTGATCACGCAGGCCGTGCGGCGCGGCGATGTCGTCGTGATCATCGATCCGAAGAACAGCCGCAGGCTCAAGCGCATCGTCGAGCGGGCTTGCGCGGACTACCGCGAGCCCGACACGTTCATGACTTTTCATCCGGCGTTCCCGGAAACAGGTGTCAGGCTGGACTTCACCTTCAACTGGCAGAAGCCTACCGAACTGGCCTCGCGCATCCAGTCGATCATGCCGGCGGACACGGCCGGAGCCTTCACGGCATTCGCCTGGGATGCGGTCCATGTCGTCGTCCAGGGGCTCGTCGAGCTCGAAGAGCGACCGAACCTCATCAAGCTGACGAAGTACATCGAGGGCGGCATCGAGCCGGTGCTCGAGGAATCTCTGCGGCGCTACTTCGGCCACCGGATCGGCGCCGGCTGGCGCGAGCTGCCCGAGATGCGCAAGCTGCTGCATGACGCACAGCGCGGAAACTTGAAGCGGCCTTCCGAGGCGGCCAGCGCCGATCTCATGGCGTTCGTCTCCTACTACGAGCACCACGTGCCGCAGAACCAGCGCAGCAAAGTGCTCGACGCGCAAGTGCGAACCTTCAGGCACAACCGCGAGCACTACCAAAAGATCACGGCCAACCTGCTGCCGGTGCTGTCGATGCTCACCTCCGGTGACTTGGGGCGAACTCTATCGCCCGATCCGTTCGATGCCGACGACGCTCGACCGATCGTCAACTTCGAAAAGGTCGAACGTGGCGGGCACGTGCTCTACATGTGCCTCGACTCGCTGCCCGATCCGAGCGTCGCGTCAGCCATCGGCGCTCTGGCCTTGGCCGACCTCGCCGCGCGGGCCGGCATGCGCTACAACCAGGGCATCTATCGCCGCATCGCGCTGTTCGTCGACGAAGCGAGCAACGTGATCAACCTGCCCCTCATCGAGATCCTGAACAAGGGTGCCGAAGGCGGGCTCTTTGCGACCTGCGCGATGCAGACCCTGGCCGACCTCGCCAAGCGCCTGGGGTCGGAAGATGCGGCGAGGATGGCGCTCGGCAACCTGAACAACCTCATCGCGTTGCGCACCAAGGACCGGCCCACGCAGGACTTCGTGGTCGAGACCTTCGGCAAGACCGCGATCCATTCGGTAAGACTTGCGCTGAGCAGCGGCAGCGACACCCATCTGGGTGATTTCTCGGCGAGCCATTCGACCCAGCTCACCGAGAGCTTCGAAGAACTGGTGCCGGCCGACGTGCTGGGAAAGCTGCCGAACCTCCAGTACTTCGCGTCAGTGGCCGGAGGTCGGATCCTCAAGGGACGCTTTCCGATCATTGATCCGGATCGTGGGTGCTCGACCGCGACCGCCGAGGTGCCGCGCTCGGCGTCGCCGGAGCGAACGCCGTGATTCGGGCCGTCAGTATTGTGTCGCTGCTATGCCTGTTGGTGCTGGTACTTTACCTGCCGTCCGCACACGACCCGGCGGAGTTTGTGAAGTTGCTTCGCCAGGATCAGGCTTCGATCGAGAAGCTCTGGGGACAGGCCGCCGCACTGCGCATCCTTGCGCGTGCCGTCGCGATGAGCGATACCGCGCAGAGAAGCTCGCCGGTGCCGGAGCTGTCCTCCGGCGCAAGGGCCGATACGGTCGATCACGCTGTTGCGAGCGAGATGGCTTCGGTGAACCAGCGCCTCTTCAGCAGCGCGTACTTCCGATCGATAGATGCACTGCTGCTGCTGGCTTCCTTCCGGCTCTCGACACTCCTGGAATGGCTGCCGTGGCTGCTGGCCTTAGGAACCGCCTGTGCGGTTGACGGTGCGTTCGCCCGTCGCATCAAGGCCAAGGAGTTTCGTCAGCACGATCCAGAGTGGTTCGCGGTCCATGCCTCGCTAGCCATCGTCACGGTCTGCACGACCGTCGTCGGCTTCGTGCTGCCTTTTTCCCTTCACCCCTTGCTGCTACCTTGCGCGCTGATCCTGGTGAGCTTCTTCGCGGGCCGCGCGATAGGCAGCTTTCACTTTGCGGCGTGAGACTCAGATCGACGAACGGTACAAGCCGGATAGCCTCGGTAGCGTTACGGCGCGTCTGGTGTTCGCTTACGAACTGGATACTGCCAGAGGCGGCGGTCCCCTTGCCAGTAGAGCCGTTCATACGAGCCGGTCTTTGCGCCAATGGCGAAACCCTCCCCCTTCTTTTCGATTTCTCCAGTGACTTGACCAGCGCTTGGTCCTACGCTTCCCACATGCCTTCATCGGTCAGTCACGAGCTGGAGCACAAGATGCTGACGTCTCACACCGCCCCCGCTCACGAACAGCTTCGCGCGGCAGCGCTTGCCCACGACACAAGCGACACCGCCGAAACCCTGCTCTGGCTGCCCGAGCACGAATGGCTCTACGAGCTGCTGC
>SSSZ01000023.1 GCA_009469675.1 Azonexaceae bacterium
GCCCTAAATCAGTAACGTTCCAGATCGATGTCGATAGCCAGCGACCGGATTTCCTTGACCAGCACGTTGAAGGATTCCGGCATGCCGGCATCGATGCGGTGCTCGCCCTTGACGATGTTTTCATAGACCTTGGTCCGGCCATTGACGTCGTCCGACTTGACCGTGAGCATTTCCTGCAACACGTAGGACGCGCCGTAGGCTTCGAGGGCCCACACTTCCATTTCGCCGAAACGCTGGCCGCCGAACTGGGCCTTGCCGCCCAGGGGCTGCTGGGTGACCAGGGAGTAGGGGCCGGTCGAACGGGCGTGCATCTTGTCGTCGACCAGGTGGTGCAGCTTGAGGAAGTGCATGTAGCCGACCGTCACCTGGCGCTCGAAGGCTTCGCCGGTGCGGCCGTCGAACAGGGTCATCTGGCCCGACGACGGCATGCCCGCCAAAGCCAGCATGGCCTTGATTTCCTCTTCCTTGGCGCCGTCGAAAACCGGCGTCGCGAAGGGCACGCCGTTCTGCAGATTGCCCGCCATCTCCATCACTTCGACATCGTTCAGCTCGTCGAGGTTCTCCGGCTTGCCGTTGGAGTTGTAAACCTGGTCGAGGAAACCGCGCACTTCCTTGACGTTGGCCTGGGCGCGCAGCATGGCGCCGATCTTGTGGCCGAGGCCCTTGGCGGCGAGGCCGAGGTGGACTTCGAGAATCTGGCCGACGTTCATCCGCGAGGGCACGCCCAAGGGGTTAAGTACGATGTCGACGGGGCGGCCGTCTTCCATGTAGGGCATGTCTTCCACCGGCAGGATGCGGGAAACCACACCCTTGTTGCCGTGGCGGCCGGCCATCTTGTCGCCGGGCTGGAGGCGGCGCTTGACCGCGACATAGACCTTGACCATCTTCTGCACGCCCGGGGGCAGTTCGTCGCCCTGTGTGAGCTTCTTGCGCTTGCCTTCGAAGGCCACGTCGAAGTCCTTGCGGGCCTGTTCGAGGCCTTCCTTGACCTGTTCGAGCTGCTGGGCGATTTCCTCGTCGGCGACGCGGATATCGAACCAGTGATGCGGATCCATGCCGTCCAGGTAGTCCTTGGTGATGTCGCTGCCTTTAGCGAGCTTCTTCGGACCGCCATTGGCCTTCTTGCCGACGATCAGACGCTCGACCCGGGCGAAGGCGTCGCGCTCGACGATGCGCATCTGGTCGGCGAGGTCGAGTTTGTAGTGACGCAGGTGCTCGTCGATGATCGACTGGGCACGCTTGTCACGCTCAATGCCCTCACGGGTGAACACCTGGACGTCGATGACCGTACCGGCGATGCCCGAGGGCACGCGCAGCGAGGTGTCCTTCACGTCGGAGGCCTTCTCGCCGAAGATGGCGCGCAGGAGCTTCTCTTCCGGCGTCAGCTGGGTTTCGCCCTTGGGCGTCACCTTGCCGACCAGGACGTCGCCGGCTTCGACCTCGGCGCCGATGTACACGATGCCGGAGTCGTCCAGGCGGGAAAGTTGCGCTTCGCCGAGGGAGGCGATGTCGCGGGTGATTTCCTCGGGACCGAGCTTGGTGTCACGGGCGACGACCGTCAGTTCCTCGATGTGGATCGACGTGTAGCGGTCTTCGGCAACGACCCGTTCGGAGATCAGGATGGAGTCTTCGAAGTTGTAGCCGTTCCAGGGCATGAAGGCGATCAGCATGTTCTGGCCGAGAGCCAGTTCGCCCTTGTCGGTGGACGCGCCGTCGGCCACCACATCCCCCTTGGCGATGTGATCGCCGACCCGCACCATGGGCCGCTGGTTGATGTTGGTGTTCTGGTTGGAACGGGTGTACTTGACGAGGTTGTAGATGTCGACACCGACTTCGCCGGCCACCGTCTCGTTGTCGTTGACGCGGACCACGACGCGGCCGGCATCGACGTAATCGACCACGCCGCCGCGCAGAGCGACGACGGCGGTACCGGAGTCGACGGCGACGGTGCGCTCGATGCCGGTGCCCACCAGCGGTTTCTCAGGACGCAGGCAGGGCACGGCCTGGCGCTGCATGTTGGCGCCCATCAGGGCCCGGTTGGCGTCGTCGTGCTCAAGGAAGGGAATGAGCGAAGCAGCGACGGAAACGATCTGTCCCGGGGCCACGTCCATGTACTGGACGCGGGACGGCTCGGCCAGGATGGTTTCGCCCTTTTCGCGGCAGGTCACCAGTTCGTCGGTGAGCTTGCCGTCGCTGTCGTCGAGGGAGGCGTTGGCCTGGGCGACCACGTAATTGCCTTCTTCGATGGCCGAGAGGTATTCGATATCGTTGGTGACCTTGCCGTCATTGACCTTGCGGTAGGCGGTCTCGATGAAACCGTAGCTGTTCACCTGGGCGAACAGGGCCAGCGAGTTGATGAGGCCGATGTTCGGCCCTTCCGGCGTTTCGATCGGGCAGACGCGGCCGTAGTGGGTCGGGTGCACGTCGCGCACCTCGAAACCGGCGCGTTCCCGCGTCAGGCCGCCCGGGCCAAGGGCCGAGACACGCCGCTTGTGGGTGATTTCCGACAGCGGGTTGGTCTGGTCCATGAACTGGGAAAGCTGGCTGGAACCGAAAAATTCCTTGATGGCGGCGCTGATCGGCTTGGCGTTAATCAAGTCGTGCGGCATCAGGTTGTCGGATTCGGCCTGGGACAGGCGCTCCTTGACAGCCCGCTCGACGCGCACCAGGCCGGCGCGGAACTGGTTCTCGGCCAGTTCGCCGACGGAACGGACGCGGCGGTTGCCGAGGTGGTCGATGTCGTCGATGTCGCCGCGGCCGTTGCGCAACTCGACGAGAATCTTGATGACCTCGACGATGTCGCGGGGCGACAGGGTCAGCTGTTCGCGCACTTCGGCGTTGGCGCCCAGGGGCTTCAACTTGGCGGCCAGGGCCTCGGCGGCGGCGGCCGTGGTGTTTTCCAGGATGGCGCGGGCGCCGTAGGGCAATTCGGCGACCAGGCCCTGGATGACCTCGAGGCCCAGACCACTGCCTTCGGCCAGGTTCTTCAGGGCAGCCTCGGCCTTGGACGCCAGGCTGCGGATCATGACCTTATGTTCGACGACGTCGGCCCGGCCGAGGCGGCGGTTGAACTTCATGCGACCGACGCCCGAGAGGTCGTAGCGCTCGTCGGAATAGAACAGGCCGTGGAAGAGAATCTCGACGGCTTCCTCGGTAGGCGGCTCGCCGGGGCGCATCATGCGGTAGATGGCGACGCGGGCAGCCTGGCGGGAGGCGGTTTCGTCGGCGCGCAGGGTGTTGGAGATGAAAGCCCCGCGGTCGAGATCGTTGGTGTACAGGGTCTCGACGGTGGTGATGCCGGCTTCGCGCAGCTTGGCCAGAAGCGTTTCGGTGATTTCGTCGTTGGCGTTGGCCACCACTTCACCGGTGCCTTTGTCGACGACGTTCTTGGCCAGGACGCGGCCGACGATGAAGTCTTCCGGGACGACGATCTGCTTCAACCCGGCGGCGGCGATGTCGCGGACGTGTTTGGCCGTGATCCGCTTGTCCTTGGCGACGATGACCTTGCCGTCGGGGGCGACAAATTCGAAGCGGGCCACTTCGCCGCGCAGGCGCTCGGGCACCAGGGCGAACTCGACCTTGTCCTTGGTCAGGCCGAAGGTATCGAAGTCAAAGAATTCGGCGAGGATTTCCTCATGGGACATGCCGATGGCCTTCAACAGCGTGGTGACCGGCATCTTGCGGCGGCGGTCGACGCGGAAGAAGAGGGTGTCCTTGGGGTCGAATTCGAAATCGAGCCAGGAACCACGGTAAGGAATGACCCGGGCCGAGAAGAGAAGCTTGCCCGAACTGTGGGTCTTGCCCCGGTCGTGTTCGAAGAAGACGCCAGGGGAGCGGTGGAGCTGGGAAACGATGACCCGCTCGGTGCCGTTGATGACGAAGGAGCCGTTGGTGGTCATGAGCGGAATTTCGCCCATATAGACCTCCTGCTCCTTGACCTCCTTGACGGTGTCGGGAACCTCGCGGTCCATAATCACCAGGCGCACCTTGGCGCGCAACGAGGACGCGAAGGTCAGGCCGCGCTGCTGGCATTCCTTGACGTCGAAGGCCGGCTCGCCGAGCGCATAGCTCACGAATTCCAGGCGGGCGTTGCCCGAATGGGAGACGATCGGGAAGATCGACGTGAACGCCGCCTGGAGGCCCTCGTTCTTGCGCTTCTCGGCCGGAATCTCGGCCTGCAGGAAGGCGGTGAAGGACTCGAGCTGCGTCGCAAGCAGGAAGGGCACCTCAAGCACGTTGGCGCGCTTGGCGAAGCTCTTGCGGATGCGTTTCTTCTCGGTGTAGGAGTAAGTCATGGTAACTCCGGGATCATGAAAGCGGGTGATGGACCCAACAGAAGTGGGCAAACGCAAACAAGCTCCCCTCCCCGTTCGGGGCGGTGGAAAGCGTCGTTTGCGTTTGCCAACTGGCGGTGTTCAAAGCGGATATTCTTGGCGGCGCGAGACCTGTTTCAGAAAGTACAAAAGGGCTGGCGGAAAACCGCCAGCCCATCGAACCCTGTCGCTTACTTGAGTTCGACCTTGGCGCCGGCGTCTTCCAGCTGCTTCTTGAGGGCTTCGGCGTCGGCCTTGGGAATGCCTTCCTTGACCGGCTTCGGAGCACCATCCACCAGATCCTTGGCTTCCTTGAGGCCAAGGCCGGTGGCGGCACGCACCACCTTGATGACTTCGACCTTCTTGTCGCCGGCGGCGGTCAGAACGACGGTGAAGTCGGTCTTTTCTTCGACGGCGGCGGCCGGAGCGGCGGCACCGCCACCGACGGCGAGGGAGGCGGCGGAAACGCCGAACTTCTCTTCGAACGCCTTGACCAGGTCGTTCAGTTCCATGACCGTCATGGCGCCGACGGCTTCGAGGATATCTTCTTTGCTGATAGCCATTTCAAATAACTCCTAATACAGATCGTGAGCGGTAGGGATCAAGCGGCGGCTTCTTCGCGCTGCTTGGCCAATGCGGCGAGGCAGCCGGCAAAGCCGGACACCGGAGCCTGCATGACGCCCAACAGCTTGGCGAGCAGTTCGTCGCGGCTGGGGATGGAGGCGAGCGCCTTCACTCCGGCCGAATCGAGCACCTTGCCGGCGTAGGAGCCGGCCTTGAGTACCAGTTTGTCGTTGGTCTTGGCGAAGTCGTTCAAGACCTTCGCCGCGGCGACCGGGTCGGCGGAAACGCTGTAAATCAGCTGACCCACCATATGCTCGGCCAGGCCGGCAAATTGGGTATCAGCCACAGCGCGCCGCACCAGGGTGTTTTTCAGCACACGCAGGTAAACGCCAGACTCGCGGGCCTTCCGGCGCAGCACGGTGAGATCACCCACCTCGATGCCGCGATATTCAGCCACAGCGACGGTCTGAGCGTTGGCCAGTTGCGCCGACACCTCAGCCACGACAGCTTTTTTGTCGTTCAGATTGAGACCCACAGGTCTTTCCTCCTTTCAAGTCCAAACACGACGGGAAAATCCCGCCGCACCCACGGCGACCTGAACCAGAAGCGCACCAGCCGTTGCCGGCCGGAATGAATCCTGTTCTGGGTACACCGTCTGCGCAGGCCGCTTTCACCATTAAGCTCCGACGGAAATCGGAGCACCTGCGGTCTTTGACGATCCGTCGCCCGACGCCGAAGCGCCGGGCGACGTCCCAAAGTTCTTACTGTGCCAGCAATGAAGCCTGGTCGATGCGAACGCCGGGGCCCATGGTGGACGACACGGCGATCTTCTTGAGGTACTGCCCCTTGGACGAAGCCGGCTTGGCCTTGTTGAGCGCCTCGACCAGGGCCTTGAGGTTGGTTTCCAGGTTCTCGACGGAGAACGAGGCGCGCCCGAGGGTGGCGTGCACGATGCCGGCCTTGTCGGTGCGATACTGGACCTGGCCGGCCTTGGCGTTCTTGACGGCGGTCGCGACGTCCATGGTCACCGTACCCACCTTGGGGTTCGGCATCAGGCCGCGGGGGCCGAGAATCTGGCCGAGCTGGCCGACGATCTTCATGGCGTCCGGGGTGGCGATGACTACGTCGAAGTTGAGATTCCCGGCCTTGACTTCGGCTGCCAGATCGTCGAAACCGACGATGTCGGCGCCGGCGGCCTTGGCGGCTTCGGCCTTGTCGCCCTGGGCGAAGACAGCAACGCGAACCGACTTGCCAGTACCGGCCGGAAGAACGACGGAACCGCGCACCACCTGGTCGGATTTGCGGGCATCGACGCCGAGGTTGATGGCCACGTCGATCGATTCGTCGAACTTGGCGACGGCGGTTTCCTTGGCCAGGTTGAGCGCTTCCTGGACGGGGTAGAGCTTCTGGGGCACGACCTTGCCCTGCATCGCCTTTTGACGCTTGGTAAGCTTAGCCATGATTACAGACCCTCCACCGTGATGCCCATCGAACGGGCGGAGCCGGCGATGGTACGAACCGCCGCTTCAAGATCGGCAGCCGTCAAGTCGGGGGACTTGGTCTTGGCGATCTCTTCGGCCTGGGCGCGGGTGATCTTGCCGACCTTGTCGGTATGCGGCTTGGGCGAACCCTTCTGGATGCCGGCAGCCTTCTTGATAAGGATGGTGGCCGGCGGCGTCTTCATCACGAAGGTGAAGGACTTGTCGGCGAAGGCGGTGATGACGACCGGAATGGGCAGACCCGGCTCCATGCCCTGGGTCTGGGCATTGAAGGCCTTGCAGAATTCCATGATGTTGAGGCCGCGCTGACCGAGCGCGGGACCGATCGGAGGCGACGGGTTCGCCTTGCCGGCCGGCACTTGCAGCTTGATGTAGCCAACAATTTTCTTGGCCATAATTGCTCCTAGATGGTGAGTGGTAACGCGCTTTCGGCGATTCTTGCGAACTCCGCCTACTGACGCTCCTCTTGCCGGAATTCAGGGCTTCCGGCTCGGCCCTTGCTGCCGCTCAGGCCTTTTCGACCTGGGCGAATTCCAATTCCACCGGCGTGGCACGGCCAAAAATGGTGACCGAGACGCGCAGGCGGTTCTTTTCGTAATTGACGTCCTCGACCGAACCGTGGAAGTCGGTGAAGGGGCCGTCCTTGACGCGCACCACCTCGCCCACCTCGAACAGCACCTTGGGACGGGGTTTTTCCACCCCCTCCTGCATCTGCTGCATGATCTTCTCGACTTCCTTTTCGGAAATCGGCGTCGGCTTGGTGGCGGTGCCGCCGACGAAACCGGTCACCTTCGGCGTGTTCTTCACCAGGTGCCAGGTGTCGTCGTTCATTTCCATCTCGACCAGCACGTAGCCGGGGAAGAACTTGCGCTCGGAAATCGCCTTCTGGCCGCCGCGCATTTCGACGACCTCTTCCACCGGCACGAGGATGCGGCCGAACATTTCCTGCATACCCTGGCGGTTGATGCGTTCCTGAATGGCGCGCATGACGCTTTTCTCGAAGCCGGAATAGGCATGGACGACGTACCAGCGCTTGCTCATGATTTCTTCCAGCCCAGGATGAGGTCGTAGAGAGCCCACTCGAGGGTCTTGTCGGTAAAGTAGAGAACCAGGGCCATGACGATCACAAAGGCGAACACCGCGCCGGTGGTCTGCATGGTTTCCTTGCGGGTCGGCCAGACCACTTTCTTGGTTTCGACGCCGGCCTCGTTGGCGAAAACGAAGAAGCGCTGCCCCGGCTCGGTCTTCCAAGCCACGGCAGCCGCCAGCCCCACCCCGGCGAGGACCGCCAGGACGCGTAAAATCATCGCCTGCTCGGAGAGCAGGTAGAAACCAGCCACGCCGGCCGCCAGCAACAGCAGCGCCAGCGCGAACTTGATCTTGTCGGCCATTACGTTCGCGTTCTTTATAGAGTGGCAGGGGCAGAGGGAATCGAACCCCCAACCTTCGGTTTTGGAGACCGACGCTCTGCCAATTGAGCTATACCCCTGCAGCAGAGACACCAAAGCGCCCCGGTTTCCCGGAGCGCCTTTGTTTCATGACGGCCGTCGATTACTCGACGATTTTGGCGACGACGCCGGCGCCGACGGTACGACCGCCTTCGCGGATGGCGAAGCGCAGACCTTCTTCCATGGCGATGGGGGCGATGAGCTTGACCGTCATGGCAATGTTGTCGCCCGGCATGACC
>SSSZ01000024.1 GCA_009469675.1 Azonexaceae bacterium
CTGGCTGCAAAGGCAGGTAGAACACCTCCTCCGCGAGACGCTGACTCATCGCACCAGGACGCCGCGGCAGATTGCGATACTCCCGCTGCACCGACATGGGCAGGAATCCCCTGCGAGCCTCGATACCTCTGTCGCGGAGTGCCCCCACGATCTGGCCCTGCTTCTCACGCCTCAGTCCTGGGATGTGCAGGTCGTAGACCCAGGGACTGATCCGGAAAGGTCGTCGCCACTCGTCTGGGCAGTGATGGTCGTACCAGGATTCCGCTTTGCGGCGCCTGGCCATGTTGCCAGGGAAGCCCACGATGCTCTGGCGCGCCATATCTGCCAGCGGATCGGCGAGACGATAGTTGTGCCCCCGCGGCAGGTGCATGTAGTCATGAGCGGGTGTGAACCCCAGGCAGCGAAGCTGCCGTGCCAGGGCAGCGCATTCCGGATCACGAAAACTGACTAACCCGCCCTCGGAGCCGCTGGTGATGACCTTGTTCTGGTAGAGCGACCAGCAGGCAGCGGCAGTCTCCCAGTGGACCTCGGCGCCATGTGCCTCGGCCAGGTCCTCGATGATCTCCAGGTTGTACGCTCTGGCAATCGTTCCGATCGCGTCCATGTCGGCAAGGCGACCGTAGAGATGAACAGCCATGATGGCGGCAGTGTCTTCTGTTATCGCACTCTCGACGGCATCAGGATCGATGAGCCCTCGCTCATCGCAATCGACGAAGACGGGCTCATGTCCTGCCAGCGACACGGCACGGGCACAGGCGATCATCGTGTAATTGGGCACGATGATCTGGCTGCCAGGAGCGAGAGGAAGCGACTCGATGGCAAGGTGCAGTGCCGCTGTGCCGGAATTACAGGCAACCATGCGGCCGCCATCGAGCCCCAGGAAGTCGGCGAATTCGATCTCGAGCAACTGATGTGGCTGCATGCCGAAAGACTCCCTGACTCATCGCGTGGTCGGAATCGCCTTCTTGTCCTGCTCGCGACCCTGGTATGGACCTTGCTTGACCTCGACGATCTCGGCATCGCTCAGGACCTCGATGCCGTGGCCACCCCACAGGAGGACGAGGACATCGCCAGCGGCGAGGAAGCGGCTGCCAGCGTAGTCGCCACGCGAGGAATAGAAGTCCGCTCGGATCCTCCCCGAACGGATGAGCAGCACTTCCTGTGTGGCTGTCACTCGCCTCTCTGTTGGCAGATGCACATGAGCACCGATGATCCTGCCGGCAGGATGCTGCAGCAGTCCCACTTGCAGGTAGGCATCCTCGGGAGTCACGAACCTTGCGCCCTCGTGGAAGGGCTCGCCTGTGGAATTGCGGAGTACCAGGGCCAGGAGTCCTTCGCCGCCATCGGGGTGTGCATGGCGGATCTCTTCGACGTTCATGCGTCGTCTTCCTCCTCGACACGGTGCAGTGCCAGCAGTTCCGCATAAGGTCGGCTGAAGACGATGGCCTCGCCATCGGCATAGACGCCGGTTACGCGCGTCAATGTGAAGCCGGCCTTCCGGTAGAACTCCTGCGCCTCGGTGTTACCTGCTCGCGTGAAGCCGAAGACAGTGGCGTAGGGCGGATCTGCCGTCAGGGCTTCGAGCATGCGAACGAGGAGCCGCTGACCACCGCCAGGACGCTGCGAGCGCAGGTGCAGTAGCTCGGCATTGCCGCCTGTTCCCGTGCGCCAGACGATGTAGCCATCCTCGCTATGGACGTAGCCCAGCCGCTGGTAGGGCTCGATGTGCTGGCGATGATCCAGGTCTATCACAGCACCTCCTGGAGTCGGCGCACCATGCGTGCCGCCATGGCCGCATTGGAGTAGGTAGTCTCCACCCAGTTGCGAGCAACCCGCAGACTCGCTGGATCCGGCGTGCGTCGATCCTCGTAGAGTCGGCGGATCTGCTCTCGCAGATGGTCACGATCGCCGGCGTGGAAATACGCGGCACGGTCGCCGAAGTAGTCGCTGGCTCCCAGCCAGGGGGAATCGGAGATCAGGACCGGTTTTCCCAGATAGTAGCCCTCGAGGAGCGACAATCCGCCCGTGCTCGCCTCGTCGTAGGCACTCACCAGGAGTGTCGCCCCACTGATCGTCTTCTGATATTCACCCCAGGGTAGGGCTGCCTGTGTCTCGACGCAGGGGAGGTCCAGCTCCTTGCAGGCCTGGGCGACGGAACCGCACAGCGGATCGGGATAGGGTCGCATCACGTCCACGATGTAGCCCTGGTCGCTGACCTCGTGGGTCCAGGGATGGACTGCCGACAGGATGACGTGGGCATCCGTATGGGCGAACTGCTGGACTCGCTTCTGGGTACAGACCGAAGGCACCCAGACCTCGACGCACTGGCGAAGCTGCTGCAGATACGGTTGCCACAGGTGCGACTTCCAGGCGCCGGGATAGGTGCCCTCCAATTGCCAGGGGTAGAGATCCCAGCAGTAGTGGATCAGCGGCACCCCTGCCGCCAGTGCCTGCTCTCCTGCTGTCTCGGTGAGCCAGATACTGCCGCACAGGCACGCCTGACACTCAGGGGTCACTTCCGGCAGACAGTGAATGCCCAGGCGGGATAACTCCTCCACCAGGGCCCGGCCCTCGTCGTTGCGACGGTGTGCCTCGGTGAAACCGATCGAGCAGCCCTGATAGCCGGGAAAGCAGAGGGTGAGGCGGTCCATCAGTCCCACCTCCCATAGCCCAGGTAGAGGACGCGACGGGCGACCCGATGGATCTCGGCTTCCATGACCTGCCAGTGCAACTCTCCGAGGTTGCGGCGGATCATCTCGCGGATGGAACAGACCACCGCCAGATCGAAGCGGTTGGTGCGAAAGGGCAACTCCCGCAGATCGGCGAGGGCGAACCAGCGGTTACTGGCCTCCCCGTAGCGTCTCCGTGCCTCGTTGATGAGATCCGGCGAGATGTCGGCGCCGATGTACTGGCCACGCCAGGATTGCGGCAGCAGACGATAGAGCCTGCCATAGCCGCAACCCGCATCCAGGATCGCATCGTCAGGACGCACCTCGTCAGCGAGCGCTTGCCGATGATCCGCTTCCAGCGGCGAGAACTGATCGATGCTGCCGTTGAAGACACTGCGGTGGATCTCGCCGTCGCAGGC
>SSSZ01000004.1 GCA_009469675.1 Azonexaceae bacterium
CACGGCTTCACCGTGTCCACCTACAACGTCCATGGCTCCATCGAACCGGGCAAGACCATCACCGTCAAGTTCAAGGCCGACAAGGAAGGCGTCTATCCGTACTACTGCACGGAATTCTGCTCTGCCCTGCACCTTGAGATGATGGGTTACCTCCTGGTCAAGCCGAAGGGCTGGAAGCCGACCAAGACCGAAATGGCCAAGGCCGGTTACACTGAAGCCGACTACAAGGCCACCGTCAAGAAGGTTGCCGACACCCAGGCGGTCATTGATTCCGTGGTGGGCTACATCACCAGCGTGAACTTCAAGGACTTCCCGGACGTGGTCGCCATGGTCGAAGACGCCACCGATCAGTTGAACAAGATCAAGGGCGCCAAGGAGAAGCACGAAGCGGCCGCCGCCAAGAAGGATTGGGAACAAGCCAACCTGTGGGCCGAGCAAGTGTGGCAATATCAGGTCAAGGCCGCCGACCTCGGCCTGCGCGCCAAGACCTATCTTGAGCAGAACGGTGCCAAGAAAGTCAAGTAAGCGGCAGAACTTGATCTGACACAAAGCAAGTTTCGGGGAGCGGAATCATTCTGCTCCCCGTTTTACATTCTGGAGGGAAAAACCATGAAAATTGTAATGACTTTCGTTGCCGCCGCCGCCGTCCTCGTTTCCGGCCCCGCCCTGGCGGACGGCGCCAAGCTCTACGCCGAAAAGACCTGCGTCGCCTGCCACGGCCCCAAGGGCGACAAGCCCTTGATGCCCGATTACCCCAAGATCGCAGGCCAGAACGCCAAGTACGCCGAACGCCAGATGCTCGACATCAAGAGCGGCGCCCGCGCCAACGGCAACAGTGCCGCCATGAAGGGCGTCATGGAAATCGTTTCGGAAGCTGAAATCAAGCAGCTCGCCGAATACATCTCCAAACTCAAATAAGCCGCCGAAACCCGCGCCAGAGCTGATCCGGCGCGCTTGTGACGCACATCAAAGATTACTGATACAGGGGGGCGGACAATGCTCCGATCCCCTGCAACCAGACGATACAAGGATACCGACATGAAGACCCCCATTCTCCTCGCCGCCCTGTTGTCGGCCGGCCTCGCCTTCGCCTCTCCGCCCGCTCCAAAGACCCAGGGTATCGAAGGAAAAGACTACAAATGGAATGCCCAGGAGGGCGAAAAGGTCGAGGCGTTGCACAAGAAGGGCGACGTCAAGAACGGCAAGGAAGCCTACGAAGTCTGCGGCGCCTGCCACCTGCCGTCCGGCGCCGGCCGCCCGGACGGCACCTTCCCGCAGCTCGCCGGTCAGCACACCACGGTGCTCATCAAGCAGATGGCCGACATCCGTGCCGGTCTGCGCGACAACCCGACCATGTACCCCTTTGCCGCCACCTTGACTGACCCGCAGGAACTGGCCGATGTCGCGGTCTACATCGAAAGCCTGTGTATCCCCATCGAGCACGGCAAGTACGAAGGCCCGGATGCCGCCATCCAGGTTGCCAAGGGCAAGGAACTCTACGAAAAGCAGTGTCTCGAATGCCACGGCAAGAACGGCGAAGGTGACAAACCCAAGTTCTACCCGGTGATCGCCGGCCAGCACTACAAATACCTGCTGCGCCAGATGACCGAAATTCGCGACGGCCATCGCCGCAACGCCAACCCGGACATGGTCAAGGTCATCAAGCCCTATACCAATGACCAGCTGGTGGCGATCTCCGCCTACCAGGCCAGCCTGACCATGCCGGGTTCGATGTGCAAGCCCAAGGCAGGCGCTCCGGCCAAGAAGAAGTAAACTCGCAGTTCCGAGGCTGCCCGCTTGGCGGAGCGGGCAGCTCTCTTCGACAGGCAGCGTAGATTGCCGTCGCCGACCGACCAATTCGTAGACAGAGAGCAGTGCCATGCAAGACCAGAAAAAACAGAACGCTTTCGTCGGGGGCCTGACCCTGATCGCCCTGATCGCCCTCGTCGTATCCTACTTCGCCCCCATCTGGTGGGTTTCCCTGACCGCCCCCAACTACCCCAAGGACGCCTTCCCCGACGGCATCCGCATCCATTTCCATTTCGACGGCGTGTATAACGGCTGCAAGGCTGCCGGCGCCGGCACGCGGATGGCCAACGAGATCATCCAGAAGGATCTCTCCCACGACGACGAGCGCTACAACCCGATCACCGACGCCAAGAAGAACGTCGACAAAGGTGCCGAGGGTCTCGACTGCGTGCACGAGATGAACACCATCAACCACTACGTCGGCATGTTCCCGATCGCCACCGGCGCTCCGGTGGAAAAACCCCTGGCCAAGTTTTTCTTCGGCTTTTTCGCCGCCATGATGGCGGCTTTCGCCGTCACCCGGAAGAAACTGCGCCTCGTCGTACTGTCGGCCGGTTTCGCCGCCGTCACCGCCTGGATGCTGGTGGACCAGTACCTCCTCGGCCATCTCGAGTCCCACGTTCAGGCCTACATGCAGGAAGCCGGCGCCTTCTTCAAGGAACCCGACAAAATCAAGGTCTGGGGCGACAACGTGCGTTCCGTGTCGAACGTCGTCATCATCGGGCTGATCGTCGTCATGGCGGTGGTCGCCGCCGGGGTAGCCAAGCTCAAGCCCTTCCAACTCGTTCTCGCCCTGGTTCCGGCCCTGCTTCCGGTCTTCTTCGTCATCACCTACTCGGGCTGGCTCTGGTTCTTCGGCCACAACCTGCATCCCTGGGGCGCCTTCACCGTCAAGCCCTTCATGCCCACGGTCTTCGGCGAAGGCAAGGTGGCCCAATTCTCCACCTACTCCTATCCCTACTGGGGCTACGGTTTGCTGGTGCTGATCTTCGTCTGCATGATGCTGGCCCTTCTGATCCGCCGCAAGCAATTGCGCCAAGGCACGGCCGAGTAAGGCCATGTTCGATCGACTGCGCGCCCCCCTGGCGGCGCTCGGCATCGTCATTGGGCTTGGGGCCGCCACCTTGGCCGCTTCCCAGTCGCTGGAAGGTATGGGCAAGCCCAACCTGGGCGCCAACTGGGGTTCCTCGTCGGAAAAGGCCAAAAGACCGGCCGCCCCCAACCGCAGCGACATCCCCTGGTTCCAGACGCTGGTCGACGACGCCCCGGCCGGATCGGTCCTCAAGGTTCCCCCGGGGGTCTACGCCGGGCCGGTCCTCATCGACAAACCGCTGACCATCGACGGCGCCGGCCAGGTCACCATCGATGGCGGCGGTAAAGGCACGGTGCTGGTTCTCGAAGCTGACGGCGCCACCCTGAGGAACCTGCGGCTGACCGCCTCCGGCGACTCCCACGACAGCGACGATGCCTGCTTCAATCTGCGCGGCTCCCACAACCTGATCGAAGGTCTCCGCATCGATGACTGCCTGTTCGGCATCGACCTCAAGCAGTCCCACCACAATACCCTGCGGGAAAACCACATCCGCTCCAAGCAACGCGAACTCGGCGTCAGGGGCGACGGGCTGCGCCTGTGGTACAGCCACCACAACCTGATCGAAAAGAACGAAGTGGTCGACTCCCGCGACATGGTCGCCTGGTATTCGAATCACAACGTCTACCGCGGCAACATCGGCAAACGCAGCCGCTACTCGATCCACTTCATGTTCGCCAAGGACAGCGTCGTCGAGGGCAATTCCTTCTACGACAACGCGGTGGGCGTCTACCTGATGTACACCGAACGAATCCACATCCGCGACAACGTCATCTCCCACGCCACCGGCGCCGCCGGTATGGCGCTGGGCTTCAAGGAATCGAGCGATTCCGTCGTGGAAAACAACGAAGTCATCTATTGCGCCGTCGGCATCGGCTCGGATCTCTCCCCCTTTGAGCCCGACACCACCATCCGCTTCAAGGGCAACCGCTTCGCCTTCAACGGCATCGCCGTGCGCTTCACTAGCGAACTGGGCGGCAACATCCTCACCGACAACGTCTTCGAAGGCAATCTCACCGATGTGGTGCAAATGGGCCGCGGTGTCGCCGAAAAGAACCAATGGAACAACAACTATTTCGCCGACTACCAGGGTTTCGACCGCAACGGCGACGGCATCGGCGACACCCCCCACGAACTCTACTCCTACGCTGACCAGATCTGGATCGAACTTCCTCCCGCCCAGTTTTTCAAAACAGCACCGGTCCTCGAACTACTCGACTTCCTTGAACGGCTCGCTCCCTTCTCTTCGCCGGAACTGCAACTGAAGGACGATGCCCCGCGCTTCGTCAAACCTGTAAGGCCAGCCCAATCATGAGCGATAACGGAAACAGCGGCAAAGGCGGCGGCACGCCCCGCCCCGTGCTGTCGAAGGCCAAGCGGCAGACCAATCGTCGCCGCTTCCTGCGCACCGCACTCTTGACCGGGGGCGTCCTGGGGGCGGCCCTTTCCGGCTTCCTGCCCATTGTGTACTCGCAGAAAAAGCGCCTGCGCCCCCCCGGCGCCCTCGACGAAAAGGACTTTCTCGCCAGCTGCATCAAGTGCGGCCAGTGCGTCCAGGTCTGCCCTGTCCAGGCCATCAAGCTTGCCGACCTGATCGACGGGGTCGGCGTCGGCACACCCTACATCGATGCCCGCAGCCAGGCCTGCGATTTTTCCTGCGACGCGGTGCAATGCATCCTGGCCTGCCCGACCGGTTCGCTGACCTACATCAAGCCCGATTTCCTGCCGGTGCGGACCGGCGCGGCCCTGGCGGCAAAACCCATCCTGCTCGCCAAGGAAAAGGATGCCGAACCCACCCTCAACCTCAAGGAACGCATCGGCGTCGCCCGCCTGACCCGGCCGGAAGCCTGCCTCGCCATCCAGGGCAAGGGCTTCAAGGGCCAGTCCCGGGGGGCCGACTTCAAGGGGCGCATGCGCTACATGGCGGTGGACCGCTGGAAGCCCATCAAGATCAGCGAACACCCCTACGACGTCGCCGAATGCGACCTCTGCGCCCGGGAATGCCCGGTCAAGGGCGCCATTTCCATCGAAACCGTCTTTGCCCCGGACGGCAGCAAACGCAAATCGCCGGTCATCCACGAACCCTGCGTCGGCTGCGGCGTCTGCGAAATGATCTGCCCCGTCGAACCGGGATGCATCACCATCGAAGCCCGCGAGGTCTGGAAAACATGAGCGCCCCTCTCAAACGCCGCTTCGGCGAGCAGATCAAGGTGATGTTCGGCTGGGAGCCGACCAAGCCGGAAGCGATTACCGAACAGGCCAAGCAGGTCCACGAATTGAAGCGCATGACCAACAAGCAGGATCTGCTGGCGGTCAAGGCCCACATGCGCGCCCACCAGGAAAAGTCGAACAAATGGCGCAATCGCCGCTGGGCGACCTTGATTGTCGCCAACCTCCTGTTCACCTTTTCCTTTTTCCTCGACATCCAGATTCTCGAAGGCGCCCTCACCGCCTCGCGCTTCGTTGGCTTCCACCTGATCGACCTCAACTCGGCGCTGCAGGTCATGCTGGCCCATAAGCACATCATCAACAACCTGTTGATCGGCACCGGCACGGTCCTCGTTCTCTGGGTGCTGCTGGGGGGGCGCACCTTCTGCTCCTGGGTCTGCCCCTACCACCTGGTGGCCGAGTGGGCGGAAAAAATCCACCTCTACCTGGCCGAGAAAAAACTGGTCAGCGACCAGACCATGGACCGCCGACTGCGCTCGGTCTTCTGGATCGTCTTCGCCGGCCTCGCCCTGGCCACCGGCTACACCGTCTACGAAGCCATTTCGCCCACCGGCATTCTCTCCCGCGCCTTGATCTACGGCCCCGGGCTGGCGCTCCTCTGGGTGTTCGCCCTTCTCGTCTTCGAAGTCTTTTTCTCCCGCCGGGCCTGGTGCCGCTACGCCTGCCCCATCGGCCTGACCTACGGCGTGGTCGGGATCATTTCGCCGGTGCGGATCAAATACAAGCTCGACGGCTGCTTCCACGAGGGCGACTGCCGCAAGGTCTGCCTCGTGCCCCACGTCCTCGACACAGTCATCAAGGGCCGCGCCGTCGATACCGAAGTCCCCATCGGCCCGGACTGCACCCGCTGCGGCCTGTGCGTCGACACCTGCCCGACGGGATCGCTGAGCTTCGAGGTCAAGGGGCTGTCCAAGATCGCCTGAGGCGGCATGCCACGGCGCTTCGGCGGCACGCCGGAAAGCCCTTTTAAATTTGATCCAGATTCAGCACGACCGGGGTTCTACGCCCCTATAATCCGGCCCATGATTCGATTCCAGAATGTCGCCAAGACCTTCCGCCGCGCCCGCGTTCTCGACGGCATCAACCTCGAGATCGGCCTGGGCGAGCGGGTCGCCCTGATCGGCTCCAACGGGGCCGGAAAAACCACCCTGATCCGCTGTCTGCTGGGGGAATACACCCACGACGGCGAAGTCGCCATCGACGGCCTCGACCCCCGCACCAACCGCACGACGGTCCTCGGGAACATCGGTTTCGTTCCCCAGCTCCCGCCGCCCCTGAAAATGCCGGTGGGCCAGCTCATCGATTTCTCCGCCTCCCTGTGCGGCACCGACCCGCAGCACATCAAAGGGATTGCCCAGCGCCTCGGCCTCGATGTCGATGCCGTTCTCTCCCGCCAGTTCGTGCGGCTTTCCGGCGGCATGAAGCAGAAACTCCTGATTGCCGTTGCCCTGGGGCGCGACGCCACCGTGCTGGTGATGGACGAACCCGCCGCCAACCTCGACCCCGAGGCCCGCAAGATTTTCTTCGAACTGCTGGCCGAGCGGCAGCACAACACCACGATGATTATTTCCAGCCACCGGCTGAACGAGGTTTCGACCCTGGTCAACCGGGTGGTCGAACTCGACCTCGGCAAGGTAGTTCTCGACGACAAGGTTGCCGACGACGTTTCCCTCGCCGGCATCCTCGCCTGCCGCATCGTCGTCAAGCGCGCCGAACCCGCCTTCGCCAAGGCGCTGGGGGCCTGGAACTTTGTCGACCAAGGTGACGGCCTGGTTTGGGAAGGCACCGTCTCCGGCCCGGACCGGCTTCGCTTCCACGGCATGGTGGCCCGCTATATCGCCCTCATCAGCGACATTTCGCTGAACGAAGCGGCCAACTGAGGGTCGATCGGCCATGTGTGCGTCTTCCCGTCGCCATTTTCTCGGCCGCCTGGCCACGGCGGGGTTCGTCCTGACGCCGCTGGCGGCAGCCTTGTCGGCCTGCACCAAATCCGGCTGGCCCGAGGGCATGGCCGAAATCGTCTGGGACCGAGACACCTGCGCCCGCTGCAGCATGGTCATCTCCGACCGCCGCTTTGCCGCCGAACTGCGGGGCGGCCCCCGGGACACGGTCTACAAGTTCGACGACATCGGCTGCCTTGCCTTCTGGCTGCGCGACAAGAGCAAGGACCAGCCCTGGATGCTCGACGCCGCCACCCGCCTGTGGGTGGCCGAGTTCACCAGCAAGCCGGAAAACCCGAGCTGGCTCGACGCCCGGAAGGCCCATTACGCCGGCGGCAAACATTCCCCCATGGGCTACGGCTATGCCGCCTACGCGCTGCCCCAGCCGGGCAGCCTGGAATTTCCCGACCTGCGCGAACATGTCGTGTTGAAAGGCAAGTAATGAATCAACTCTGGCTCACCGCCAAGCTCGATATCGTCGAATCCCTGCGCGCCCGCTGGTTCCAGATCTACACCCTGGTCTTCGGCGGCATCGTCGCCCTGCTCTTCGTCTTCGGCCTCACCGAATCGCGGGTTCTCGGTTTTATCGGCCTCTCCCGCCTGCTCGTCACCTATATCCAGCTGACCATGGCCATCCTGCCCATCTTCGTCCTCATCACCACGGTGCGCTCGGTGGCGGGGGATCGGGAGGCGGGCGTCTTCGAATACCTGCTTTCCCTGCCGGTTTCGCTTTCGGCCTGGTTCTGGGGCAAGATCGTCGGCCGCTACATCGTCGTCTTCGCGCCGGTCTTCCTCGCCATGCTGGCCGCCGTGGGCTGGGCCACCCTCCGCGACATCGAAGTCCCCTGGGGCATGTTCGGCTACTACACCGCCCTCCTGGCGGTAATGGCCGCCTGCTTCCTGGGCATCGGCATGCTCATCTCGGCCCTGGCCCGCAGCACCGACATGGCCCAGGGCGCCGCCTTCCTCGTCTGGCTGGTCTTTCTCCTCTTCCTCGATCTCATCCTCCTCGGCGTCATGATCCAGGGAAAGGTTTCGCCCCAGGTCGCCATCCTGGTGGCCCTGGCCAATCCGCTGCAAGTCTTCCGCACTGCCGCCCTGGCCCTCTTCGACCCGCAACTGATCGTCCTCGGTCCGTCGGCCTACGTCATCCTCGACCTCTTCGGCGTCGCCGGCTATAAAGTCTTCGCCCTGGTCTACCCGGCGTTTCTCGGCATCCTGAGCGCCACCGCCGGCTACCTTCTGTTCCGCCGCGGCGACCTTCCCTGAGATGGCCCTCCGCCTTCTTCCGCTTCTTTTCCTCCTGGCGGCGACCCTCGCCCGGGCCGGCGACGACCTGCCCGCCACCGCGCCGCTTTTCGCCGCCAATCTGTGGGATACCGACGACAAACCCGTGGCCCTCGAGCGCTACCGGGGCAAGCCCCTCATCGTCAATTTCTGGGCCCGCTGGTGTGGTCCCTGCCGCCAGGAAATTCCCGAACTCATCAAGGTTCGCGCCGCCCACAAAGGCAAACTCGAGGTGCTCGGCATCGGCATCGAGGACAAGGCCGAGTCGGTGCAGGAATTCGCCAAGGCCTACGACATGGATTACCCGGTGCTGCTCGCCAAGGACAAGGGCATTCCGCTCATGCAGGCCCTGGGCAACCCCAAGGCCGGCCTGCCCTTCACCGTAGTCATCGACCGCAACGGCCAGATGGTGTCGAAGCGCCTCGGCGTCATGAAAAAAGCCGACCTCGACGCGGCTGCCGAAGCCCTCCTCAAGAAATAGTGCGGCGCCTCATTTTCTTCCTCCTCGCCCTCGCCGCCGGCTCGGCCCGCGCCGAAGCCGCGGTAACCGTCTTTGCCGCCGGCGACATCGCCCAGTGCGACAACGAGGGCGCCTCGCGCACGGCCCGCCTGCTGGCCGGCCACACCGGCCCCATCCTGGCCCTCGGCGACATCGCCTATCCCCGCGGCAGCAGCGAAGAATTCCGGCGCTGCTTCGACCCGGTATGGGGCAGCTTCAAGGCCCGCATCGTTCCCGTTCCCGGCAACCACGAATACGGCACCCCCGGCGCGGCGGGATATTTCGACTATTTCGGCGCCGCCGCCGGCCAGCCAGGCGCCGGCTGGCACAGCCGCATCATCGGCGAATGGCGGATCATCGGCCTCAACAGCAACCTCGAAGGCGCCGCCGCGGCGGCCCAACTGCGCTGGCTCGACGCCGAACTCGCGGCCAACCGCCAGCCCTGCACCCTGGCCTTCTTCCACCATCCCCGCTTTTCTTCCGGCAAGCACGGCAACCAGGAGTCCATGGACGCCGCCTGGCGCCTCCTCGCCAGCCGCCACGCGACGCTCGTCCTGGCCGGCCACGACCACCACTACGAACGCTTTGCCCCCCTCGACGCCGACGGCCGGCCCGACCCGGCCGGTACCCGCAGCTTCGTCGTCGGCACCGGCGGCGCCCGCCTCTACCCCGTCGGGCCGGCCCAGGCCCCGTCCGAATTCACGAGCAATGGGAGCTGGGGCGTTCTCAAGCTCGAACTCGCCCGCCACGCCTACCGCTGGGAATTCCTGCCCAGCGAAACCGGTGTCCCGGCCGACCAGGGCCGCGGCACCTGCCGCCACTGATTCCCCGCCAACGCGCCGGCGGGCACGGCTGAGGTTTTGGCGCTCCCGGCCAACCCGGAAGCATGGCCCGGGGTTACCATGGCAGCGTCGTGCCACGGCACTTTTCATTTAGGAGTCGCACCATGGGCATCCTGTGGACCATCGTTCTCGGCCTGGTCATCGGCATCGTCGCCAAGCTCCTGCATCCGGGCAAGGAAAACATGGGCTTCGTCGCCACCGTCCTGCTCGGCATCGCCGGTTCCTTCGGCGCCGGGTTGATCGGCCAGTTCCTCGGCTGGTACAAGGCCGGCGAAGGCGCCGGCTTCATCGCCTCGGTCATCGTCGCCATCATTCTCCTGGTCGTCTACGGCAAGATCCGGGGCGGGTCGTCCTCGTGATCCGCCGCCCTTCCCGCCTCGCCGCTGCCCTCCTTATCGGCGGCCTGGCTCTGCCGGCCGCGGCCGGCACGCTGGTCGAACTGGCGGCCGACGCCAGCCGCCCGGCCGCCAACGACCTGGCCAAGGCGGTTCTCTTCGCCGAAGCGGCTGGCGCCAATCCCGGCGAACTGGCCCGCCGGGTCAATGGCGAAATCGCCGAAGGGCTGCGCCTCGGCAAATCCTTCCCCGGCGTCGCCGTCAAGACCGGCAACGTCAGCAGCTACCCGGTCTACGGAAAAGGCCGCGGCATCGAATCCTGGCGGATGCGGGCCGAACTCCTGGTCGAATCCCGCGACCCCCAGGCCATGGCCGACCTCGTTGGCCGTCTCCAGGCCCGGCTGGCCCTGGCCGGCATGGTCCAGACCCCCGCCGACGAGACGCGCCTGCGGGTCGAGGAAGAAACCACCCGCGACGCCTTGAAAGCCTTCCAGGCCCGGGCGGCGATAATCGCCCAAGCCCTGGGCAAAAGCTATCGCATCAAGCAGATCAGCGTCGGCCAAAGCGGCGGCGTCCAGCCCATGCCCATGCTGCGGGGCAAGATGGCGATGGCGGCGGAAGCCGCGCCCCTGCCCCTGGAACCCGGCGAAAGCCCGGTCACGGTAACGGTAAGCGGCCAGATCGAACTCGCCGACTAGGCACAGCCGCCCCGCGGCAACGCCGGCCGGCGGGGTTCAGATCAACCGCAGGGCCCCCGACTCGATGGCGTCCTTGATCTGCCGCCCAGGCATGGGCCGCCCGGTGAGGTAGCCCTGCAGGACGCCGCAGCCGGAAGCGACGAGGAAATCCCGCTGCGCCTCGGTTTCGACGCCCTCGGCCAGAACCGCCATGCCGAGATTGTCGGCGAGGGCGATCACGGTGCGGGCGATGGCCTGGTCGCTCAAGTTGTCCGGCAGGTCGCGGACAAAGGCCCGGTCAATCTTGAGGACGTCGATGGGGAAGTTTTTCAGGTAGGCGAGGGACGAATAGCCGGTGCCGAAATCGTCGAGGGCGATCCGCGCCCCCATCTCCCGCAGGCCGCGCATGATATCGGCCGCCCCGGCCGGGTCGGCCATGAGCAGGCCTTCGGTCAGTTCGAGTTCGAGCTGCTCGCTGGGCAAACCGGTTTCGTCGAGGATGCTGCGGATCGAAACCAGCAGATCCTGGCGCCGGAATTGCCGCGCCGAGAGGTTGACGGCTACCCGGATGGCCCGGCCGAACTGGCGGCGCCACGCCACGGCCTGCAAGGCCGCCTGGCGCAGAACCCACTCGTCGATGGGTTCGATCAGGCCGGTCTCTTCGGCGATGGGAATAAACTGCACCGGCGAAACCTCGCCCAGTTCCGGGCTGTTCCAGCGCAATAGCGCTTCGACGCCGACCAGGCGGCCGCCCCGGGCGCTGACCTGGGGCTGGTAGTGCACGGAAAACTCGCCCCGTTCGAGGGCCTGGCGCAGCATCCGCTCGAGCACCAGGATCTGCGCCCCCCGGGTGTTCATTTCCGCGTCGTAGTACTTGTATTGCGAACGCCCCGCCTCCTTGGCCGCGAACATCGCCGCCTCGGCATTCTTGATGAGGTTGATGGCATCGGCGCCGTCGTCGGGGAAGGTGGCGATGCCAATGCTGATGGTGAGGTGCAGGAGGTGGTCCTGCACCCGAATCGGCTGAACAAACGCCACCAGCAGCTTTTCGCAGACGGCGCCGATATCCTTGGCGTGGTGCAGATCGGGCAGGAGCAGCGAGAAGCGGTCGCCCCCGGGGCGGGCGGCCACGTCATGGCGGCGCAGCACTTCGGTAATGCGCTCGCCGGCCTCAGTCAGCACCCGGTCGCCCACCAGATGGCCGAGTGAATCGTTGATGAGCTTGAAGCGATCAAGGCCGATTTCCAGTACGGCAAATGACTGGCCGTCGTCGCGGGCCCGCGCAACCGCCTGGTCGATGGCGACCAGCCAGGCCTGGCGGTTGGGCAGGCCGGTGAGCGGGTCGAAGGTGCGCAGCTGCTCGAGCAGCGCCTCGGTCTGCTTGTGCTGGCTGAGATCGACGGTCATGGCGATGTAATGCGTGATCTCGGCCTTGTCGTTCTTGACGGCGACGATGGAGAGAAGCGCCGGGTAGATGTCGCCGTTCTTGCGGCGATTCCAGATTTCCCCCTCCCAACTGCCGGTGGCCAGCAGGCGTCCCCACATCGCCTCGTAAAACAGGCGATCGTGCCGCCCCGACTTGAGCAGGCGGGGATGGTTGCCGATGGCCTCGTCGCGGCTATACCCGGTGATGCGGCAAAAGGCCTCGTTGACGTCGATGAACTTGGGTTCGGCGTCGGCGATGGCGATGGCCTCGACGCTGTGGCTGAATACCGCATCGCCCAGGCTGAGCTTTTCCTCCGCCAGGCGTTTGCCGCGATAGACCTGGAAGAGCAGCATCCCGGCCAGTCCGAACGAAGCCAGGGCCGACAAGCCGGTGACGGCGAATTCTCGCTCGGTGCGGGCCGCAATGCCGGCGGCGTCGGCCATCACCGCCGCCCCCAGCCTGTCCTCCAGGCCCTGCAGGGTATCGATCCGCTGGGTGGCGACGTAGAACCAGTATTCAGCGGGGGATCGATCCGAATCCCTCAGCATGGCCGGCCGCACCGCGGGGCTATCGACCGCCAGCCCGGCGGCCAGCACCTTGCGCCGGATGCGGTCGGCCTCGACGACATACCGGCTGCCCTCGGCTTCCCGATAGTGCCGAGCGCTGGCCTCGTCAGCCAGGCGGAGGAAATCGTTGATGCGTTCGGCCTCTTTGGCCTTGAGCCGGTGGAACACCGCCATCCGTCCGGCGCTGAAATTACCGTCGGAAAGCATGGCCGAGAGCAAGGCCCGTTCGAGGCCTGCCATTTCCTTGGCCTGCACCAGGGCAAAATAGGCCATCTGGCGGCGGAACACCTCACCCTCCCGCCCGGCCCCGGTCGCGTAGAGCTGAAGGTCGAAAAGGCGATCGATGACCTCGGTGTAACCGGCCACCACGAATTCCCGCGAGACTCCCAGGGTATCCACCTTGCGGCGCAACTCGGTGATCTGCCCGAGAAGCACCGTCACGGCGTTCTGGCGCAGTGGGTCGCGTTCGCCGGCCAAGGTCCGGACCGCCTCCTCGACCGCGATCACGGCGTTTTCGGTGAGCCGCCGCTGGTCCCGCAGGTCGCGAACGAAGCCCTGTCCGGCCGAGGCGATAAAGCCGCTCGACATGCCGCGTTCCTTCTGCAACGCGTGGGCGGCGACCCCCACCGTGGCGCTGGCCTGCGCCCACTGTTGCGCCCTTACCGCCTCCTGCCGCTCCCGACCCACCTCGACCAGATTGCGTGCGACAAAAAACGACAGGACGAGGAAAAACGCCGCCAGCAGCCAGGTGGCGTGCCGTCGGATGGCGGAATAACTGGGCGCGGAGCGGGTGGCGATCATGGGGGGAACATCAAATCCTGCACAGTTTAATCAACATGACATAAGGCGCGCCCTAAGCGAGATCAAAAAGCAACGGAAAATCAAAGGTTCCGGCGTTCGCTTCCATCGCCCCCATCCCCTCGTGCCAAGTGCTTTGATTATCGAACCGCCGGGGAAAATCGGCAATCGGGCAATTGGCCGGTCACCCTCCTCCAAAGGGGGGATTTCTTCAAGAGCAAAGCAGATCTCCCGACGCTGCGAATCCCGGCCGCTTTCGCCTTGCGACCCTGCAGACCTGGACGGAAAATTCCGTTGGCCGCCGTGCGATAATTGCTTCTCCGACAGCCGGAGTCACCGCCATGCGACTTGTTTGGAACAGCAGCTTAGAAACCGGCCTACGCCAGATCGATCTGCAGCACGAAGAGCTGATCGGCATCATCAACGCCCTGCAGGACATCCTGGACAGCGGCGCCGCCGGCGAAGCGGCCGGGCCGGTGCTGACCCGGCTGGGCAACTACATCCTCTTCCACTTCGGCACCGAGGAAAACCTGATGCGCGGCCTTCCCGGGCACCGCAGCGACCACCTGGCCGAACACCGCGCCTTCGTCGCCCGTTTCGACGCCTTGCGTCAGAGCGCCCCCCTCACCGAGGCGTCCCTCAACGCCCTGGTCGACTATCTCAACACCTGGCTGGCCACCCATATTCAACAGACCGATCGTGCCCTCGCCAAGGAACTCCTGCAGAACCGCCTGGCCGGCGGGGCCGCGCTGCCGCCCCGCTGACCGCCCGCCAACGACCGATACCGCCCCCGCCCGACCATGCCCCTCACCGACGACTCCCGCCGCCCCGCCCAGGCCCTGCTCGCTTTCATCGACGCCAGCCCCAGTCCCTGGCACGCCGTCGCCAGCGCCGAACAACAGCTCGCCGCCGCCGGCTTCACCCGCCTCGAAGAAGGAGAACGCTGGCAGCTCAAGGCCGGAGGGCGCCACTACGCGGTGCGCGGCGGGTCATCGCTCATCGCCTTCGTCCTCGGTGGCGGCAAGCTGGAGAAAGCCGGTTACGCCGTGGTCGGCGCCCACACCGACTCCCCCGGCCTCCGCCTCAAGCCCCGCGCCGCCCACGCGGCGGACGGCCTGCTCCGGCTTGGCGTCGAGGTCTATGGCGGCCCCATCCTCGCCACCTTCGCCGACCGCGACCTCAGCCTGGCCGGCAGGGTGAGCGTCCGCCAGGACGGCGGCCACGCCACCCGCCTCCTGCGTTTCGAGCAGCCCCTGGTCCGCCTCCCCAACCTGGCCATCCACATGAACCGGGAGGTCAACGAGCAGGGGCTCAAATTCAACAAGCAGACCGAACTGCCGCTGCTCTTCGGCGCCGCCGCCGGGACGGCCGATGCCGACGCGGCTTTTCGCCGGCACCTCGCCGCCGCCCTGGCGGTCGAATCCGGCGACGTCCTGACCTGGGAACTCAACGCCTACGACACGCAGAAGGGCAGCTTCTGGGGCGCCGACGGCGAATTCGTCGCCGCCCGCCAGCTCGACAACCTGGCGTCCTGCCACGCCGCCCTGAGCGCCCTGCTGGCGTGCCGGGAGCCGGAAGCGACCTGCGTGTGCGCCCTGTTCGACCACGAGGAAGTCGGCAGCGAAAGCGCCCTGGGGGCCGGCGGCAGCTTCGTTTCCGACGTCGTCGCCCGCATCGCCGCCGGCCTCGGGGTCGACGGCGAAGGCCTGCGCTGCGCCCTGGCCCGCAGCGCCTTCATCAGCGCCGACATGGCCCACGCCTGGCACCCCAATTTTCCTGCCGCCTACGAACCCGGGCACCGGGTAATGGTCAACGGCGGGCCGGTCATCAAGACCAACGCCAACCAGCGCTACAGCACCGGCGCCGATTCGGCGGCCCGCTTCATCGGCCTGTGCGAGCGGGCCGGCGTGCCCTGGCAGCACTACGCCCACCGCACCGACCTCGGCTGCGGCAGTACCATCGGCCCCCTGGTCGCCGCCCGGCTGGGAATCGCCAGCGTCGACGTAGGCTGCCCGATGTGGGCCATGCACAGCATCCGGGAAAGCGCCGGGGTATTGGACCACGGCTACCTGACGGCGGCGCTGACCCAGGCCTTCCGCTAGACTTTCCCGGCCGGCCGGGGGGCGAAATCAATCGCCTTGGGCGAAAACCGCTTCCCGGCTGGCGTCGAACAAGGATTCCAGGTCGGCTTCGCCGAGTTGGAGAAAGTCGCAGCAGGCGCTACCGAGTTTTTTCCATTCGCAGGTCCGGTTGCGGCCGGTATGCCGCTGCAGCAGGTATTCCGCCGTCTGGGCAACGGCTATGACGGCGCAGGCACTCTCCGGCAAGGCCCCCTCGCCCACCGCGGTCAAGGCCGCCAAGTCGTGGTGATGGCGGATGGCGAGGAAGATGTCCTCGGGCAGCAGCCAGTTTTCCGCCAGTTCGGCGCCAACCATGGCGTGGTTGATCGACATCAGACGATCCTCCACCGCGGTGAAGGGCTGGTCTGGCTCTTCGTTGGCGGCCTTGAGCACCGCCGGGTATTCCGGGAAGGGAATCATCAGCACCGGCACGCCGCAATCGCGGAAAAGGGCGAAGGTGTAGGCGTGGTCGGCCTTGACCCGGCACTGGCGCCCGAGAGTCTGGGCGAGCCAGCCGGAGACCCGAGCGGTGCTGGCCGAGGCGTCCCAGAACCGCTCCAGACTGGGAACGTGGGGAAAGGTCTTCTGCAGCGCCAGGCCGGCGACGGTGCGCACGATGACCTTGAGGCCGAGGACGAGCAGCGCTTCCTGCACCGAACGAATCTTGCGGGCAAAACCGAAATACGGCGAATTGGTGGTTTTTATCAGGCTCGCCGCCAAGCCCACGTCGGAACCGATGACCTCCGCCAGGCGACGGTAGTCGGGTTCGTCCCGGCGCATTTCGCGGTCGATCTGTTCAAGGATCGCCGGGCGCGGCGGAATACCGATGTCGCGCACCTCGATGCGCATGCGGGTCTCGATATCGGGCGCATCCGGTGTCGTCTCGTTGGTGCGGAGGGTAGTAGCCACGGGGAAACCTGCCGGCGATCAAAGG
>SSSZ01000005.1 GCA_009469675.1 Azonexaceae bacterium
GAAGCCCAGGAACTCGACATGGGATATTGATGAGCCAATTTACGGTTGTCTATGACGCAAACGTTTTCTACCCCGCACCATTAAGGGACTTGCTGCTACGCTTGGCCGCAACGCGGTTGTTCCGGGCGCGTTGGACCGCGCAGATTCGCGACGAATGGATGCGAAATCTACTTGCCAACCGCCCAGACCTGTCAGCCGAGAGGATCACCCGAACGGCTGATATGATCGATTCAAGCAGCCATGATTGCCTAGTCGAAGGCTATGAGCACTTGATTCCCTGCATTGGTGGTATGCCAGATCAGGACGACAGGCATGTTCTGGCCGCCGCCATGAAATGCGGTGCTGAATTGATCGTCACATTCAACCTCAAGGACTTTCCGGCCTCCGCCTTAGCGGAATATGGCGTTGAAGCAATTCACCCGGACGACTTCATTGTTGACGTCCTAGACCTTGATGCGGGCGCCTGCATTCAGGCGGTTCGAGAAATGAGAGCATCTCTGAAGAATCCGCCTAAGACTCAGGACGAATTCCTGGCGACACTGCTCAAGCAACAGCTACCTCAGACGGTAAATTGGCTGGAGCGATACAAGATCGCCTTCTGAGGCAAGTCATTTGCAATTGATTCGATGGGTCTCGTTTGTTCATTGGGAAAGGTTGGGGAGGGAGGACAGTGCTTTACGATAATCCTGCGGCGAGGCTGAAGGCTATTCTCGAACGGTGCATGGAAATCCCAAGTGGGCAGCCGTGCAGGGCTTCTTGGGAGCACGTCCTCGGTGTTACGCCGAACGACACAAGTGAATTCTTTGAGAAGCTTGGCAAAGTCATGGAGTTGCCCAAGCGTACCCACAGTCTCCTCAGTACACACTTCCCTCACCAAACCAATAACGCCGGCCTATGGAAGGATCCTATAGAGGCGGCGTTCATGGCTCAGCAGCTGAACGGGCAATGGGCAACGTTCACTTCGGCGATCAACCCATACTGCATCCCGCAGCTAGGGTTAATTGCCGATTTGCTTCACTCTAAGGTGTCTGCAAAAACCATCAGAGATGACGAGTTGGCAGGGGTCATCGCCGGGTTCAAGGAACTGCGCGAACTGATCGAGGAGAGTTCTTTATCAGAGCAACTCAAGCACTACCTTCTCCAAGAGATTGGAGAACTGCTGAATGCCGTCCGAGATTACAAGATTGCTGGAGCCATCCCGATTTTGAAGCAGGCGGAATCAATGGTCGGCCATACGCTCCTAGATGCGGAATATTCCAGCTTCCTGACAAGCCATGAGTTGGGGAAAAGGCTACTGGACAACCTGAATGCAGCTGCCGCTCTCCTCACCGTGGCGGTGTCATTGCCACAGCTTTCTCAAGCATTTCGTACTCTCCTGTCGGGCTGACCACAGCGTTATCCACGGTGATGCCGGCAGGAGGTCGGCCTAGACCGTAGGCCGGTGGTGCGGTGGGTAACGCGGTGTTGAACCATCCGGAGAGTGCTGGCCGGGACTTTGACGGCCGCCGTATAGCGGGGCTATAGTTCGCGGCTTGAGAGTATCCTGTGTGACGGCTGTTAAACCTACGTTCTGCGCGGGTTTCAGCCGGTTGCCAAACCGCCGACAAGCAAACAATTTCAGATGTCTGACAAGCCCAATTCACCGCCTGTAGCAGCCCCGCTCGATGTGAGCGGCGCAAGCAGTTATCCGCCGCAAACCTCTGGCTGCTCGAAATTGCCGAAAAGTGGAAGCGGGCAGAGATTCCGCTGAATGCTGGCCTGGATGAATGCAAAGCCCTGGCGGTCCAGCAGGCAAACAAAATGTTTTCCCTGGCTGCAATCGCTACCGATGCTGCGCAGCTTCGCCGCTTTCAGGCCGAGTCATGCACCCGTTATTGCGTCGAGCCGCCGGATAGTTCGTTCAGCGACGATGAGGCCATCACTGCGATGACTGATTGGGAGTGGTGGCTCCCCAGAATCAAGCGGGCAGCGGCGCGGCGCTTCGATACCGTTGCCAGGGAGCTCGGTTTCGTCAATGTCACCGCTGGCCTCTACTGCTGCAACGAAACCTATGATCGGCACAGCAGCCAGAAGAAGCGCAACCGCAAGATGATGGAAGGCACCATCCTGGCCAACGAATGCGGCGATGAATACTCGTTGGGGGAACTATGCGACGCATCGAACGCGAACCCGAGTATCGGGACGTGCGCGGGGCCGAGTGGATCGAGGTTAAAACGGCCTGATTTCCGCCCGGATTTGGTCAACATTTGGTGAGCATTTGGTAAACCGTTCGGAAACCCTTGCCGATAGGGCGTTTCCGGTTAATGGACAGTACACACCATGCACGGATCGAAGGAGCGTACGACGTGCTGCACCGTCGGCGGCGCGTTCGGGCCGGCCGGAAGGCCGACCAGGGCTTGCTCCAGCGGCCCCGGTCGGTCGGCGGCGTCGCGGGGCGAGAAGTTCCAGGTGGTGGGGGCGATGATCTGGTAGCGGTCGATGCGGCCCCGGCGCACGCTCAGCCAATGGCCCAGGCTGCCGCGGGCGGCCTCGACCAGGCCGGCGCCCTGGCATTCGTCGGGCAGGCTGGCGTGGGCGCAGAAGGCTTCGCCCGGGACCATGGCCTTGACCCAGCCCTCCATGGCCGGCAGGACGCTGGCCAGTTCGAGCAGGCGGGCGACGACCCGGGCGCTGACGCTGGCGCCGTGCCGTTCGATCATGTCGCGGGCCAGGGGGTGGCCGGCCACGGCCTGGCGGGCCAGGGCGCCAACTTCGGCCACCGTGCCGTCGTAGCGGGGGGCTTTGCACCAAGTGTAGCCGTCGGGATTGTCGGCATCGACCACCGTTTCGCCCACCGCGGGGTGGCGGGGTTTGCCGGCGGCAAGCCAGGCGTGGCGGGTATCTTCGCTGATGGCGCCGGGATCGAGGGGGGTGCTGGCACCCCCAGCTTGCCAGAGGCCGGCGGGGAACAGGCCGTAGGCCCCGTAGGCGAGGAAGCGGTCGCTGCCGCGGCCGATCCGGTCCAGCCCGAGATCGGCGGCGGTGGCAAGAAAGGCCGGAAAGTCGCCGGTCCGGCCATCGGCCCAGGCGGCCAAGCCGTCGGCGCTGTCGAGGGTGGCAAAGTTTTCCAGGTCGTCGCCGAGCACCACGGTTTCGACGAAGCTGCGGAAGTCCCGTAGCAGGGCTAGCACCCGGATGCGCTCGGCGGAGGTCGGCGCCCGGGTGCTGCCGCCGGGCTGCAGGGCCAGGGTATGGGGCCACTTGCCGGCGAGAAAGCCCATCAGCTTGAGGAAATTGGCCCGGGCCGGCAGCACGTCGGCGGCAGCGCTGCCCTTGACGGCGGCAAAGCGGCGGGCCACGGCGTCGTACCAGGGGCGCCCGGCGTAGGCGGGGCGGGCGAAGTCGGGCATGAAGAAGAGGTAGAAATGGCTCAGGTGATCGGCCAGATTTTCGGTGGCCTGGATCAACTGGCGCGCCAGGAGGCCGTTGGGCGTGGCTTGCAGGCCCATGGCATCGGCCAGGGCCGAGGCCGCGGCCGCCGATTGCCCGACCGAGCAGATGCCGCAGATGCGGGGCACCACGGCGAGGGCATCGGCCGGGGGGCGGCCCACGAGGATTTGCTCGAAGCCCCGGAAAAGCGGCGCATTGACCCGAGCCGCCGCAATGACGCCGTCGTCCACGTCGAGGGTGATTTCAAGGTCGCCTTCGACCCGGTTGAAGGGCCCCACCACGAGTCGGGTCATTTGAGCCCGGTCTTCTTGATGGCCGGCCGTATCACCGCATGGTCGGCGACGGCGTTGTCGCGCACCCGCTTCGGCGTCGCCGATTTGGAAAGCGCCGCCAGAGCGACAAACCAGGCCTTGGGCATGTCGGTGGGCAGGCCCATGGGAATGCCGGCTACCTTGGGGGTTTCCTGGAAGGGGTGGCCCGGCGCTTCGAAACCCGGCTCGGTACAGGAAATGCAGGCATAACCCCCGCGCAGGCAGGAACCGGCGCCGTTCCAGGGGCGGATGTTGCAGTCGGCGTGGGCCTGGGTGCCCTTGCACCCCAGGTTCTCCATCAGGCAACCGAGATCGGAGGGTTTCTGCGCGCTGGCCTTGAATTCGTAGTATTCGTTGCGGGGGCACCCGTGGTGCACCAGTTGCTCGGCGTAGAGGAGGGGGCGGCGGAAGTCGTCGAGGTCGGAGGCGGTCAGGCCTTCGAGAGCAAGTTTTTCCAGGGTGTCGACCACCCAGCCGGGGTGTGCCGGACAGCCGGCGATATTGACCACCGGCAGACCGGCGGCGGAGCGAAAATCCGCGCCGAGAAGGCCGCCGGCCTCGTCGTTGTCGTACTGGAGGCCGCAGGCTTCGAGGGGATTGCCCGGGGTGCTGGCGGAAAAGCCGCCGAAAGCCGAACACGAGCCGATGGCGAAGACCCAGCGGGCCCGCCGGGCCAGGCGTTCGACCCAGTCGGTGAGGGGACGGCCGTCGCCGGCCATGAGATGGAACTTGCCGCTGCCGCCCGGCCCTCGCAGCATGGCGCCTTCGACGCAGAGCACGTCGAAGGGTTGCGCTCCGCCGGCGCAGGCCTCGAGAATGGCCCGCGCCTCGCCGTCGCTGGCCTGGGAAAAGGAGGGGTGCCAGACGAATTCGATGCCGGCGCCCTGCAGTTCGGCGAACAGGGAACGCGGTTCGGAACCCAGCAGGGACTGGGTGCAGCCGCCGCAGCCGCCGCTCTGCAGCCACAGGATTCTAAGCATTGGGCTTCCCCCTTGACCGTTCTGCCGGGGCCGCCGCGGGCGAGCAAGGCGGGAAGGCGCCGGGCATTGGCTGGCGTCGCCCACTGGGGCGGGCCGCGGCGAGCCGGCCCGGGGCCAAGCCCTTGGGCGGGGGGGCGGTCACTGCTGCTCCAGCCCGTAGCGCACCAGCTTGCTGCGCAGGCCGACGCGGGACAGGCCGAGATCCCGCGCCGCCTTCGATTTGTTCCAGCGGTGGCGAATCATGGCTTCCTTCAAGACCTGCCTCTCAAGCTGGTCCATGCGCTCCTTGAGGCCGCCGGAAAGCCCCGCCAGCCAAGCCAGCTCCTCGGCCTGGGTGTCGCCCACGGGGGTGCGCAGGACGCGGGCGGTGAGCAGGTCGGCGCCGAGTTTCGGGCCGTCGGCCAGGGCCACCATGCGCAGGATTTCGTTGTGCAGTTCCCGCACGTTGCCCGGCCAGCGATAGGCGGCGATACAGGCCAGGGCTTCGCCGGTGAACCCGTCCACGGCTTTGCCCAGGGCGCGGCAGCTGGCGTCGAGGAGGCGCTGGGCTAGGAGCGGGATGTCCATGGGCCGCGCCCGCAGGGGCGGGACGTGGATGGCGATGGTGGCCAGGCGGTAATAGAGGTCTTCGCGGAAGCGCCCGGCCCGCACTTCTTCTTCCAGGTCGCGGTTGGTGGCGGCGATGACCCGCACGTCCACCGTCACCGAGCGGGAGCTGCCGAGGGGCCTGAACTCGCCCTCCTGCAACACGCGCAGGAGCTTGACCTGGAACGCCGGGCTGGTTTCGCCGATTTCGTCGAGAAACAGCGTGCCGCCGTCGGCCAGCTGGAAGAGGCCGACGCGGTCCTCGACGGCGCCGGTGAAGGCGCCGCGCTTGTGGCCGAAGAGTTCGGCTTCCAGGAGGGTATCGGGGACGGCGCCGCAATTCTCGGTGACGAAGGCCTTGCCGGCCCGGCCGCTTTCGTAGTGGATGGCGCGGGCGACCATTTCCTTGCCCGTCCCCGATTCGCCGGTGACCATCACCGACAGATCGAAGGGGGCGATCCGTTCGACCAGGGCGCAGACCTCGTTCAAGGGGCTGTCCTTGGCGCGGACGAGGCCGGCCAGGCCGAAAGCGTGGCGCGCCTTGTCGTATTTGCTTTCGACCCGCCGCCGGAGAACGGGCGGGGCGGTGCGCAATTCGAGAGAAAGCCGCTGGTTGTCCTGCTGCAGGCGCCAGACTTCGGCGGCGCGTTTGAGGGTGAGCAGCATCTGCTCGGGTTGCCAGGGTTTCAAGAGGTATTGCCAGATGCCGGCCTCGTTGACCCCGGTGATGATGTCCTCGGCGTCGGTGTATCCGGAAAGGATGATGCGTACCACGTCGGGCCAGCGCTCGCGCACCTCCTGCAGGAAGCGGACGCCGGTCGTCCCCGGCATGCGCTGGTCGCAGAGCACGATTTGGACGCCGCCGGCCAGCATCTCGCGCTGCAGGATATCGCGGCCCTCGTCGGCGCCCGAGGCGCAATGCACCGTGAAATCCTCTTCCAGGGTGCGGCGCAGGGCCTCCTGGGAGCGGACTTCGTCGTCGATGACGAGGACGGATGGCAGTTTGTGCGATCCCGGCGCATTCATACCGGCTTCACCCAACCCAGATCACGATGTATGGCGAGATGTCGCGGCGTCCACGAAGGGGGCGACTTGGAAACGAAATGATAACGTGCGACGTGGTAGGAGGGGTCGAATCCATAGAAATTGCGGCGCATTTCGTTCAATTCCTCGTGGCGATACTTGGAAAGGGGCTTTTCCGCCTCGTCCCGGGCGCGTTTTGCCGCCTTGGCCGCCAGGCGGCCGGGAAAATCCGGCGCCGCGGCCAGTTCCAGCGCCCGCCGCGCCACATCGACGCGAAAGGCCGCCGCCGGGCCGGGCAAGCAGGCGTCGTAAAAACCGAGGTCTACGGCTTCCCCGGCGGTCATCGGCAGGCGGTGGCGCATGATGGCGCGGGCGCCGTCGGCGCCGACCTGGGGGGGCAGGAGATAGGTCCAGAATTCCGAACCGTAGAGATTGCCCATGTTCTTGTAGTGGGGGTTGAGCATCACCCCGGCACGGGTCCACACCAGGTCGGCGGCGCGGGCCAGGAAGCAGCCGCCGGCGCCGGCATTGCCCTGGAGCGCCGCGATGGTGAGGTGGCTGCCGCAGTTCAAAATGGCCTCGGCCAGGTCGTCGATGGCGTTGATGTTGGCCCAGGATTCGTCGGCAGGACTCTCGGCCGCTTCGATCACGTTGAGGTGGATGCCGTTGGACCAGAAATCGGCGCCGCCCTGCAGGACGATCACCCGGGTCGGCCGCGTCGCCGCCCAGCGGAAGGCGGCGGTCAGGCGGCGGCACTGGTCGGTGCCCATGGCGCCGTTATAGAACTCGAAGGCGAGAAAGCCCACGGCCCGGCCCGGCTCGCCGGCTTCCTCATAGGCGATGTCCTGCCAGGTCGGGTGATCCGCCCGCCACCAGCCGGGCAGCGGCGCCGCGGGCAGTTCGAGGGCCTGGGGAAAGGCCAGCGCAAGCGGCAGCTTGCAGGCTTCCGGGCGCTCCGGCCGGGCCTGCCCGAGCCACACGGCGCCGTCGGCGGTGGCCCGGCAAACGGCGCTTTCCCGGCGCGCCAGAAGCGCCCCGGGACGGCCGCGCAGACGGGCCTCCGGGGCGCCGTCAAAGAGCCGGCAAGGTTCTCCGAAGAGGCGGTCGGCGACACCGGGAAAGCCGTCGGCGGCGTCGAGCTTGGCAAGGACGGTGGCCGTATCGTCGGCCTCCCAGTCGATGCGCCGCTCCTCCTGCCCCATGAGCGGGCGCAGCCGGCCGCGGGCCTCGCGGCCCGGCGGGCGGGGAACAAAATCGCCGGCCTGGAAGCGTTCGATGGCCTGCAGGACGGCGGTAGCCGCCGCCTCGGTCACTTCGTTGCGATAGATGGACGATTTTTTCCTCCGTCCCAGGGCGAATTCGGCACTCGCCCAGACCGGTCCGGCGTCCATTTCCGCTTCGGCCTGGAGCACCGTCACGCCCCAGTTCGATTCGCCTTCGCGGATCGCCCAGTCGAGGGCCGACGGCCCGCGGTCGCCGACGATGCCGGGATGGACCACCAGGCAGACGTGGCGGCTCCAGATCGAGGCCGGGATGGCCCGCTTGAGAAAGGGGGCGATGACGAGATGGGGGGCAAAAAGCGCCACGGCTTCCTCGGCCACCGAGTCGGCGACGTCGAATTCGACGCTCACCGTGTGGCCGCGGGCCGTCAGGTCGCAGTAGAGGCGCTGGCTCAGGCTGTTGAAGGAATGGACGAGAAAAAGAATACGCATACCGGAAGGATTTTTTTGTCTCATGCCAGCGCGTTGATGGCGCGCCGCGTAACGCTCTGCGGCGAGGGCGTTTCCAGAAGGCATAAATCTATTACCTTCGCCTGATTTTTCAACTGCTTAGCTTTCGCTAAGATGCGCTGCAACAAGTCGCCAAGAATCTGGGAGAACACACCATGCACAGACAACGCAAGGCCGCCGGTGCCGCCAAAGCCGACCGCCGTCCCGAGCGCCGCCCGGAATACATCGCCGCCGTGCGCTACCACGACGGCAAACGCGACCTGTTCCGGGTGCGCAACGCCGACGACATCGCCGACGCCCGCGCCATGGTCCTGGCCGAACTGGGCAACGTGCGGTCGGTGATGATCGCGGCCAGCCACCGGGCGCCCCGCTAGCAAATCCGCGGCAATTGCTCGCCGGATAACCAGTCCACGATGCGCCGCCCGCCGAAGGCGGTGGTCATCTGGACGAAATGGTGGGCGTCCTCGCGGACTTCGCCGATCACCGCGGCGTCCCGCCCCAAAGGGTGCCGCCGCAGCGCCGCCAGGGCCTTTTCACTGTCGGCGGCGGCGCAAATCACCACCAGCTTGCCTTCGTTGGCGACGTAGAGCGGATCCAGGCCGAGGAATTCGCAGGCCGCCGCCACCGCCGGCTTCACCGGCAGGGCTTTTTCCTGCAGCATCACTCCCACTCCCGACTGTTTGGCGATTTCGTTCAAGGTCGTCCCCAGCCCGCCCCGGGTCGGGTCGCGCAGTACGTGGATGTCGGCGCCGCTTTCCAGCAGCGTCCCAATCAGGCCGTGCAGCGCCGCCGTATCGGAAACGATGGGGGAATCGAAGCCCAGGCTCTCGCGCTGGGCCATGATGGCCATGCCGTGGTCGCCGAGGCTGCCGGAAACCAGGATGGCGTCGCCCACCCGGGCCTGACGCCCTGACAATTCCTGGCCGGGAGCGAAGCGGCCGGCGATCACCCCGACGCCGGTGGTGGTGATGAACACTCCGTCGCCCTTGCCCCGCTCCACCACCTTGGTATCGCCGGTGACGACCGGCACGCCGGCTTCCCGGGAGGCCGCCGCCATGCTCTCGACGATGCGGGCGAGGTCGGCCAGGGGGAAACCCTCCTCCAGGATGAAGGCGGCGGAAAGCCAAAGGGGCCGGGCGCCCATCACCGCCACGTCGTTGATGGTGCCGTGCACGGCGAGGCAGCCGATGTCGCCGCCGGGGAAGAAGAGCGGCGAGACGACGTGGCTGTCGGTGGCCATGACCAGCCGGCTGGCGCCCGGTGCGTCGCCCGTGGGGGGCAGTACGGCGCCGTCGTCGCCCTGGGCCAGCCATTCGTTGCCCAGATGGCGGGCGAACAATTCGTCGATCAACTGCGCCATGGCCCGCCCGCCGGCGCCGTGCGCCATCTCCACCTGGCCTTGCCTGATATCCAGGGGCCGCACATAACCGGCCCTGATCCTGCCTTTGCTCACGCCCTCTCCCTCTTGTCGTTGCGGTACCGCCGCCACAGCCAGACCACGCTGCCGATCATCAGGGCGATGCCCAGCCAGCGGGTGAAGCCGGCGATTTTCACATCCTTCTGCAAGACCCCCCAGCGCAGGAAAATTTCCGTCCAGTCGTGTTCTCCCCCGCCGACCAGGGGCAACTCCTGGGCACGGGCGTCGGCCATGTAGCGGGCGACGTTGAGAAGGTTTTCGCCCAGCCAGACGACCCCCAGGGCAAGCCCTGCCGGCTCGCCCCGGCGGGCGAAGTGAATGGCCACTACGGTGGGAAACAGCAGCTGGAACATCGTCCCGCCATAGACCATGAGCCGGTCGCTGAAAGCCCCGACGATGGGATGGCCGGCCTCGTGGAAAGCCAGATTGGCGGAATCGACGAGGGGAATCCAGCCGTCGCGGGAGGCCCAGTGCACCCCGAGCAGCACCAGGGTGACGCCGAGCACCGCCAGCAGGGCGGGGGTGCCCACCGGCTGCCAGCGGCCGGCCGGAGCGTCGGTCGATTTGGCGCTGCCGGGATTCACGCTGGGAACCCCGAGGTTGCGGCCGGGAAACGCCGGGAGTCCGCGGGCCGGACGGCTGGCCGTCGGGGTTGCCGTCGACCGGCCCTGGCCGTTTTCTCCTTCGCGGTAGCTCCGCGGTTCACGGGTTTTGCCATGGTCACGCGAAATCCTTGTACCGTCCGTAGGTGTAGTGAGCCGCGCAGGCGCCTTCGGAAGACACCATACAGGAACCCACCGGATTCTCGGGGGTGCACACCGTGCCGAAAATCTTGCAGTCCTGGGGCTGTTTGACCCCGCGCAGGATGGCGCCGCACTCGCAGGCCTTGTGGTCGGGCACCGAGCGATAGTCCAGGTGAAAGCGTCGTTCCGCGTCGAAGTCGGCGAATTCCTTGCGCAGGCGCAGCGCCGAGTAGGGTACGAGGTTGAGGCCGCGCCACTCGAAGGCCCGGCGCAGTTCGAAGACCTCGGCCACGAGATGCTGCGCCTTGACGTTGCCGGCTCGGGAAACGGCGCGGGAAAACTCGTTCTCCACCTCCGCCCTGCCCTCGTTCACCTGGCGGATGAGGAGGCGGATGGCCAGCATCACGTCAAGGGGTTCGAAGCCGGCGATGACCACGGGTTTGCGGTATTCCTCGGCAAAAAATTCGTAGGGCCGGCTGCCAATGATGGTCGAGACGTGGGCGGGGCCGATGAAGCCGTCGAGGGGCACGGTGCCGTAGCGGCGCACCTCCGGGGATTCGAGAATGCTGGCGATGGCCGAGGGGGTGAGGACGTGGCAGCAGAGCACGGAGAAATTGGCGAGGCCAAGGGCCTGGGCCTGTTTGATGGCCACCGCCGTCGGCGGTGTCGTCGTTTCGAAGCCGATGGCGAAGAAGACCACCTGTTTTTCCGGGTGCTTGCGGGCATGCGCCACGGCGTCGGCGCTGGAATAGACCATGCGGATGTCGCCGCTGGTCCCACCCAACCTCGCCTTGGCCTTCAGCAGCGACAGGCCGTCGGAGGCCGGCACCCGCAGGCAGTCGCCGTAGGTGCATAGGGTCACGCCCTCGTCGAGGGCCAGGCGGATGGCCTGGTCGACGCGGCCGATGGGCAGGACGCAGACCGGGCAGCCGGGGCCGTGGATCATGCGCACGTTGGCCGGCAGGAGGTCGGCGACGCCGTAGCGGGAAATGGCGTGGGTGTGGCCGCCGCAGAATTCCATGAAGTGGTAGCGGCGGTCCGGATCGGCCTCGGCGCGGATGGCGGCGGCCAAACCCCGGGCCACCTCGCCGTCGCGGAATTCGTCGATGTATTTCATCAGCGGCTGACCGGGGCGCCGTCGGGCAGCCCCCCGCCAAGGTCGGCGAAGAGCGCCAGGGTTTTGGCCGCCTCCGCCGGGTCGAGTTTGTTCAGCGCGTAGCCGACGTGGACGATGACGTAGTCGCCGACCGCCACGTCGTCGACCAGGGCGAGGGAAATCTCCTTCCTGACTCCGGCCAGATCGACGACGGCGTTGTCGTCTTCGCGCAATTCGATGACCTGGGCGGGAATGGCTAGACACATGCGGATTTCTCCAGGCAGGAGCGGCGTGCCACCCAGGCTTGGCCGAGGGCAAGTCCGCCGTCGTTGGGGGGCGCCCGGCGGGCTTCGAGGAGGGTCACCCCGGCGGCCGCGAGGTGTTCCCGCAGGGCAGCCATGAGGACGGCGTTGAGGGCGCAGCCGCCGCCGCAGGCCAGGGTGGCAGAAGCCCCCGCCGGCACCGTCGCCAGCGCCCACTCGGCGAGGCCGCGGGCAAGGGTGGCGTGGAACAGGGCGGCGCCGTAGGCAGGCCGGTCGCAATCGGCCAGGGCGAGGAGGAGCGGCGTGAAGTCGACCAGGCCGCCGGCCAGAACATGACCGCCGGCCAGGGGTACCACCGGGCCGTGGGCGGCAGCCAGGCCTTCGAGTTCCATGGCGGCCTGGCCTTCGTAGCGGCATTCGGCGCGCTGGCCGAGGAGTCCGGCGGCGGCGTCGAAAACGCGGCCCAGGCTGCTGGTCGGCGGGCAGCGCAGGCGGCGTTCGAGCATGGCCAGGAGCGGGCCGGCGTTGCGGCCGGGGTGGCGGCGGGCCAGCCAGGCGCCGATACGGTCGCCTTGGCCGCCGGCGTGGAGGGCCGAAACCGCCATTCGCCAGGGTTCCCGGGCCGCCCGGTCGGCGCCGGGCAGGGCGAGGGGAGCAAGGTGCCCGAGGCGCCGGCAGGCCGCGCCGTCGATCTGGAGCAGTTCGCCGCCCCAGAGGCCGCCGTCGGGTCCAAGGCCGACGCCGTCGAGGGCCAGCCCAGGCAGCGGGCCGCCATGGCCGTGTTCGGCGGCGACGGCAGCGACATGGGCGTGGTGGTGGCCGACGGCGATGGCCGGTATGCCGTGCTCGGCGGCGAAATCCCGGGCCAGGCGGGTGGAGGCGAAATCCGGGTGGAGGTCGTGGGCGACGAGGTCGGGTTTGGCGTCGAGGATGGCCAGCAGGTGGGCGGCTGTCTCTTCGAGAAAGCCGATGGCCGCGGCGTTGTCCAGGCCGCCGATGTGCTGGGAGAGGAAAGCTTCGCGGCCCTTGGCCAGGCACACCGTGTTTTTCAGATGGCCGCCGAAGGCCAGCACCGTCGGACCGTCCTCGGCCAGGGGGATGGGCAGGGGCGTGTAGCCCCGGGCGCGGCGGATGAAGGCGGGGCCGCCGGGCGCCGGCCGCACCACCGAGTCGTCGCAGCGCACGACGATGGCGCGGTCGTGGACCAGGAAAGCGTCGGCGATGCCGGCCAAACGCTGGATGGCCTCGTCGTTGGCGACGACCAGGGGCTCGCCGTGGGGGTTGGCGCTGGTCATCACGAGCAGGAGGTCGTTCGCCGTGTCCCGCCAGGCGGTGCCGGCCGGGCGGCCGGCGGCCTCGTGCCAGAGCAGGAGGTGGAGCGGCGTTGCCGGCAGCATCGCCCCCAGCCAGGCGAGGCCCGGAGCGATGCCGGGCAGTTCGGCTGTGCCCTTGGGAGAGAGGACGATGGGGGCGGCCGGGGCCGCGAGCAGGCCGGCCTCGGCCGGGCCGACCCGGGCGAAGGGCGCCAGGGAGGCGGCGTTCAGCGCCATGACGGCAAAGGGCTTTTGGTCCCGCTGCTTGCGTGCCCGCAGTTCGACCACGGCGGCGGCGTTGCGGGCGTCGCAGGCGAGGTGGAAGCCGCCCAGGCCCTTGAGGGCGACGATCTTTCCCGCCCGCAGAAGCGCCAGGGCCGCGCCGACGGGGTCGCCGGCCAGCCCGGCCCCATCGGCGTCGAGAAGGGCGAGGCGGGGGCCGCAATCCGGGCAGCCCGTGGTTTCGGCGTGGAAGCGGCGGTCGGCCGGGTCGCCATACTCGGCCGCGCAGGACGGACAAAGCGGAAAAGGGGCCAGGCTCGTTTTTTCCCGGTCGTAGGGAATGCCGCGGCTCACCGTGTAGCGCGGGCCGCAGTGGGTGCAGGTGGTGAAGGCGTAGCGCCAGCGGCGGCCGGCGGGGTCGCAGAGGTCGGCGAGGCAGGCCGGGCAGAGGGCGGCATCGGGGCCGATGGCGGTCGCCGCCGGGCCGCGGCCGCTGGCGAGGATGGCGAAGCCGGCGGTGTCGGGGTCGTTGGCGGCGGCGGCTTCGATGGCGTCGATGCGGGCCAGCGGCGGCGCTTCCCGGGGGAGCCGTTCGAGCAGGGCGGAGAGGGCCGCCGGGGCGCCCCGGGCGGCGATTTCGACGCCGTCGCCGTCGTTCCTCACCCAGCCGGCCAGTTCCAACTCCCGCGCCAGGCGCCAGACGTAGGGGCGAAAGCCCACCCCCTGGACGAGGCCGCGGATGCGGATGCGCTGGCTGAGCACGGCGGCGTCTTTGCCTTCGGCTCGGTCAGCGCGGCCCGCCGGCTTGCCCGAGCTGGGCTTCGAGTTCGGCGATGCGGCGCTTGAGGGCGTCGACGGTGTCCGAGCGTCGGCTGCGCTGGGCCTCCAGCCCGGCTGCGACCCAGCGCAGCCAGGCGGCCATGCCTTCGCCGGTGGTGGCCGAAACCCGGAAGACGGCGAGGTCGGGATTGACGCGGCGGGCGTTTTCCTCGGCCAGGTCGGCGTCGAAGTCGAGGTAGGGCAGGAGGTCGCACTTGTTGAGCAGCATGACGTCGGCGGCCTGGAACATGTCGGGGTATTTGAGGGGCTTGTCCTCGCCCTCGGTGACCGAGAGGATGGCCACCTTGTGGTGTTCCCCCAGGTCGAAGGCGGCGGGGCAGACCAGGTTGCCGACGTTTTCGATGAGAAACAGCGATTCCTCGGCCGGCCCCAGCCGTTCCAGCGCGTGGCCGACCATGTGGGCGTCGAGGTGGCAGCCCTTGCCGGTGTTGATCTGCAGGGCCGGCACGCCGGTGGCGCGGATGCGCTCGGCGTCGTTGGAGGTCTGCTGGTCGCCCTCGACGACGGCGATGGCGACCTTGTCCTTCATGGCCTCGATGGTTTTGCAAAGGAGGGTCGTCTTGCCCGAACCGGGGCTGGACACCAGGTTGAGGGCGAAAATCCCCCGGGCGTCGAGCCAGCGGCGGTTGGCGGCGGCATAGGCGTTGTTCTTGTCGAGGATGTCCGCTTCGATCCTGACCATGCGGCTCTGGCTCATGCCCGGGGCGTGGGCGCGGGCCGGGCCGGCACCGTAGTCGAGGTCGCCGGCGATGGCCGTGGGGTGGGCGTGCCCGCCTGCTTCGTCGTGGGGGTGGCGATGTTCGCCAGCATGGACGTGGGCATGGCTATGAACGGTGCCGTCGGCGTGCCGATGAACATGTTCGTGGGCGGCCGGCGGCTCCGCGGCGGCGGCGTGACCGTGGGAATGGTCGGCGCCGTGGTCATGGGGGTGGCTATGAACCGTGCCGTCGGCGTGGACGTGGGGGTGATCGTGGGGTTCCAGGCCTTCGCCTTCGAGGCGCGTTTCGCCGGCGCCGCAGCCGCATACTGTACACATCTGCTCTTCTCCTATCCGATCACTCGATTTCGATTTCCTTGACCCGCATTTCGGTGCCCCCGGTGGGTTGTACCTGGTGGCTGCCGCAGCGGGGGCAGGCCCCCCACAGGGCTGCCATCGCCACCGTGGCGCCGCAGGGCAGGCACCAGCCCTGCCCGGGAACGGCGACGATTTCCAGGGCCGCCCCCTGGGCCAGGCTGCCGTGGGTCACCGCCTCGAAGCAGAAAGCCAGGGCCTCGGGTTCGACCGAGGAAAGGCGGCCGATTTCCAGAACCACGGTCTTGACCCGCCGGGCGTTTTCCCGCCGGGCCGTGGCCTCGACCAGTTGCAGCACCCCCTCGGCGAGGGACATCTCATGCATGGCTCATCCTGACTTCGTAGGGCAGGCACGGGTCGAGGGAGAGAACCGCCTGTTCCAGCACCTGCCGGGCCTCCTGCCAATCGCCCGGCCGCCTTCCGGCGACCAGGGCCGCCACGTCGTCCGGCCGGGCGAAGTGGCAGTCGGTCGGCGCCCACACCCGGTAGGCGATGACCCGCCCCAGACGGACCCGGGCACCGTGGGTGAGGACGCCGCGGGCGGTCAGGGTCTGGCCGACGCCCCAGCCGCCGCCGCCGCTGGCCTGCACCGGGTAGGGCCGCCCTGCGGCCAGGGCCCGGGCGGCGCCGACGGCTTCCTGCAGCCGGACCCAATAGGCGTCGGCGACGCTCGGGGGAGTCATCGTCGCCGGTTCGCCTGCCGACTTATCCTGCCAGTATGCTAGCCAGTTCTCGGGCGTCAAGGGCGGCAGATCAAATTCGCGGCATTCGCCGATGCCGCCCAGGCGTTCAAGGCAGCGGCCAGCGAGGGAGGCGGGCGCCGGCCGGCCGTTCCAGGCGTCCATCGGTTGGCCGACCAGCTGGGTGAAGGCGGCGGCCGTGGCGGCTGCGCCGGCGTCGCCGTGGCGGGCGTTGCGCCAGGCTACCAGCGCGTCCTTGGCCGGGGGCAGGCCGAGGGCGGCCGGCCAGTCGAGAAAGAGGCGCCACAGGTGTTCGTGCAGGGCTTCGCCCCACAGGGCCGGGCTGTCGGCCGGCCGGGGCGCTTCGCCGCAGGCGGCGGCCAGGGCGGCCTGGGCGGCGGCGCGCTGGGCCTGGGCGCACAGGGTATAGAGGTAAGGCACGGTCTTGACCACCGTCTCCGGGGCCTGGCCGATGAAGAGCCGGGCCACTTCGGGGCGTTCGAGGCGGACGTCGAGGTCGACTACGGCGCCGGCGGCGTAACGGGCGGAAATGACGAGGCTGCCCACGGAATTCATGGGGCGAGCCCGAGAAAGGCCCGGCGGGTGGGCGCCGGGCGGGGAGCGTCCGGGCCGTCGGCGGCCCCCCGCAAGAGGGCGTCCATCGCCGCCAGAGCGGTGAGCCGGGCCTCTTCGTGAGTGGCGAATTCAAGGGCCGGGGAAAAAAGCGAGCACAGGTGATAGGGGCCGAGGCGATCCATTTCGGCGACGATGAATTCGTAGGCGCCGGAAGGAAAACGCCAGTCGTGTTTGGCGCCGGCCGGCGCCGCCGGCCAGGTCGAGGCGTCGCCGGGCAGGCAGAGCAGGTTGATCGCCCAGGGCGTGACCAGGGCGCCGACCCATTGGCCTTCCGGGCCGCGGCGGAAGGCGACGGCCTCGACCCGCAACGCCGGGTTGAGAAGGGGAAGCCCGGCCATCGGGCCGGCCGCGACGGCGGCGAAGACCGTCTCCAGGGCGGGGCCGGGGTCGGCGGCCCAGGGCATCAGGCCGGGCATTTCATGAAGCGCTGCTTGGGGTTGTCGCAGCCCGGGCAGCACCAGTCCTCGGGCAGGTCGGCGAAGGCCGTTCCCGGGGGGACGCGGCGCAGGTCGTCGCCGGAGGCCGGGTCGTAGACCCACCAGCAGATGCCGCATTCCAGGCGGTCTTCGGGGTGGAGCCGGGCGGCGTCGCCGAGAAAGGAGCCTTCGAAGCGCATGGGCGGTCGGGGGGGCGGGCGGTCAGACGGGTTCGGCCAGCAGGTCGAGGTATTCCCCGAGCCGTTGCGTCGTATCGGCGAAATCTTCCTCGGCGGCTAGGGCGACTTCCGGCATGGCGGTGATTTCCAGGGAATTGAGGATGAGGGTGTCCATGCTGTTGAAGTACTGCACCCACCAGACGTTGGCCAGCCGCGTGCTGGTGATGCGGCAGTTGCCGTAACCGCGGGAGAGCAGCGCGACCTCGCGGTGGCCGAGCCAGCCGTAGAGGGTGTCGAGGTCCGCTTCGCTGACCGGCAGCAGGGTCAGGTTGATGACGTGGGCCGGCTGGCCGGGCCGCCAGGCGGCCGCCTGCTGGCGGATTTCCTCGACCAGGGCGGGGGCGTTCATGGTGCCCGGCGGGTAGTCCGGCAGCGCCAGCTCGACCCGGGCGTTGGCCGCCATCATGTGCCCGAGCACCGGGGGAATGGGGCCGGTTTCCAGGCGATCGACCCGGACGCCGCCATCGTCGGCCAGTTGCAGCACCCGCCACAGGCCGGCGAAGGCGGTTTCCTGGACGCGCCAGTGCTGGGGGGCGGTGGTGAAGGCGCTGAGTTCGCCAAACCCCAGGGACTGGGTGATGACTTCCCGCTGGCCGGCGTCGAGGGGCAGCAGGTCGAGTTGGGTGCCGCCGGCGAAGCCTTCTTCGCCAAGGCGTTCGAGATAGGCGCCGAGAAGCCGGGCGGCGGCGGCCACGGTCTGCGGGGCGGCGTCGTCGGGCAGCCGCGGCGCGGCAAAAGTCGCCATCGACGGCAGGGGCAGGTAGGCGGGCGCCTCGTCGCCCTGGGAACCCGGCCCCAGGGCGACGACGGAAACCGGGAAGGGGCGTAGCCGGGCGGGGTTCATGGGCAGCCCCCGGGCGCGCCGGCGGCCCGCACGGGTACCCCGATGGGCCGGGGGCGGGGCGGGCCGGCCAGGAGGCGGGCGACTTCCTCCAGGTATTCGCTCCAGTTGCGGATGCCGCTCAGGGCGCCGAGATAGTCGCCGTCGCGCAGAAACACCACGGCCGGGGCCCGGGCAATGCCGAAGCGGGGCAGCAGTGTCCGGCTGGCGTCGGCGTCGGCGACCCAGCGCGCCACCGACGCCCCCTTGAGGGCTTCGGGCAGGATGACGCAGGCGTCGAGGACTTCCGGATTGCGCTGGGGGTCGTCGGTGAGAAGGAGAACGGCCGCCCCCGGGGGGAGGAAATTTTCCGCCTCGGTCGGGGCCAGGCGCTGGAAGCCGTGTTTGCCGACCATGCGGCCGATGGCTTGCTGCAACCGGTCGAGGGCGGTGGTGGGAGCGGCCAGGGGGGTGGTCATGGGGTTTCCTTTCGCAGGAAAGCGGGAAGTTGGGGTTCGCGGTCGAGGTCGGCGAAAAAGGCGGTGAAATCGGTGTTTCCCTGGCCGGCCGAGGCCAGGGCCGCCAGGGCGGCGTCGATGGCGGCGGCTCGGGCGGCGGGAATGACTTCGCGGGCCGTGCCGAGGAAGGTCAGGAGCCAAACGCCGGCGGGCTGCGGCCCGACCAGCAGGAGGTCGATGTCGGCTTGGCCATCGCGGCCGCGGCAGCGGGCGGAGAAGTCGCCGCCGGCCACCACTTGCATGGGGATCCCCAGGCACATTCAGGCTTCCCCTTCCGGGGCCCGGCCCGCTTCGAGGTTGAGGAAGCGGGCGTCGCCCAGGCGGTAGGCGAGTTCGTTGGGCGGCCGCCCGGCTTCGTAGGCTGCCATCGCCAGGGCAGCGTTGCTGCTCCGCCCGGGGGCGTCGCGGCGGGCCACCGGCGCCGCTCCCCAGGCGCGCAGCCAGCCGAGCGCCAATTCCAGGGCGGCGGGCAGCCGGGCTTTGGTACCGGGGCGCAGGCTGCCGCCGAAATCTTCGAGTTCTTCCGCCTGGACACCGATGAGCACCCGTTCGGCGGGAAGCCGCCCGGTCAGTTCAGCCGCCGCCAGGACTTCCTGGAATCCGGTCTGGTGCAGGCTCATCTTCTTGGCCCCCAGGAAGCGGGGCACGTCGTCGCCGACGACTTGCCGCAGGGTGCCCGGCGGATCGCCGTAGTCCACGGCGTCGAAGACCAGCAGGCAATCGGCCTCCTGGACATAGGGCAGGAGATAAAGCCCCTGAGTGCCGCCGTCCATCACCGTCACCTGGGGCGGAAAAACCCAGGCGTCGTCGAGGGCCTCGACGCAGCGGATGCCGAAGGCCCAGGCGTCACGCGGATCGCGGCCCTTGAGGATGACCTCAAGGCCGCGCCACATGGTGCCGGTGGACACCGCGTTGCGGATGACGTTTTTGTCATCGAGATTGACCTCCACCCGCAAGTGGCCCTCGATGCGGCAGACCGGATCCACGACGACGCGCTTGCCCGAGTTGTCGAGCTTGAAGCCCTGGGTTTCGTAGGCTGCCATGTTTACTGCTCTCCTTGTTTTTCCTGTTCGCCCGCCTTCTGGCGGGCCCGGGCCAGCGCCGTGACGGCGGCGTGGGCGGCGATGGCGGCGCCCACGGTGCCGGCCGCGGCCTTGCCGATGGTGTCGGCGTTGGCTTCGACGCCGAATTGTTTGATCTCGGTGACCCGGTCGTAGAAGCTGCCCTTGTCCCAAAACCCCTCTTCCGAGCAGCCGATGCAGCCGTGGCCGGACTGCACCGGCCAGCTGACGCCGCCGTTCCAGCGCATCGACGAGCAGGCGTTGTAGGTGGTCGGCCCCTTGCACCCCATCTTGTAGAGGCAGTATCCCCACGGCTGCCCGAGGTGGTTCAAGGCGATCCCCATCGCCTGCGGCAGATGGGAATCAACCTGCTGTCCAACGCCATCAAGTTCACCGCTGCCGGGAACGTATCCCTGGAGGTGCTGGCTGCCGGCGACGATCTCCCCGAAGATCTGACGATGGCCCCGGGAAATCTCGCCCTCATCGTCCGCGATACCGGCCCCGGCGTTCCCCTCGAAGCCCAGGCCCAGCTGTTTTCCGCTTTCACCCAGGCCGACGCCTCGACAACCCGGCGTTTTGGCGGCAGCGGGCTGGGGCTGGCGATCACCCGGCAGCTCGCCGAACTGATGGGGGGGCAGACCGGATTTGCCAGTCGCGCCGGGGAGGGGGCGGTCTTCTGGGTGATTGTTCCCTGCCCCCCGGCACCGCAACCGGATGCAACCCTGCCCATCCGCCGCCTGACCGGTCGCCAGGTGCTGCTCGTACTTCCCGAGGGGATCCTTTGCGACCATCTGCGCGACCTCCTGCTGGCGACGGGGGCGGAGGTTGCCGTTGCCCTTGAACCCCCGGCGGAACTGGCAATCTACGATCTGGTGATCGCCGAACCGTCCGTCTACCGGGCGCTGCCGGCTCGCCGTACCCCCCAGCTGCGGGTGGTCTTGGCTACCGCCGCCGGGCCGTCGGCGGTGTTACAGGCAGCGGGGGAGTGCGACGGCCAATTGGTCAAGCCGGTATTTCGCCGCGACCTCTTGCCCCTCCTCGACCGGCTGTTTGGCGGTGGAGACGGCAAGCCCGCGGCAACGGTCGGTTCGGACAAGGTTTTTCCCTATCGTATCCTGCTCGTCGAAGACAATGAAACCAATCGCCAGATCGCCGAAATCCTCCTCGGTCGCCTGGGCTGCCGAGTCCGATCGGCGGTCAACGGCCGGGAGGCCCTGGAGGCTATCCGGGCCGGCATTGCTTTCGATCTCGTTTTCATGGACTGCCAAATGCCCGAGATGGATGGTTACGAAGCGACGCGGGCCATCCGCGACTGGGAAGGCGTACGCCGGGCCGCGGTTCGCCTGCCCATCGTCGCCTTGACAGCCAACGCCATGCAAGGGGACGACGAAGCCTGCCGGGCTGCCGGTATGGACGACTATCTGCCCAAACCCTTCAAGCAGGAGCAATTGATGATGGTTCTGGAACGGCACTTGGGCGCTACCCGGGTGGCTGCCGCCGGCCCTTCGCCGCAAACGCCGGTGGCGGAAGCCGCCTCCGGAATTCCCTCGTTCGATCGCTCGGTGCTGGAAAATTTCCTGCCTCACGGCGACCGCGTCGGGCCGACGGCCCGCCGACTGCTCACCTTGTTCTTGCGGGAAACCGAGCGGCAACTGGATGAGATGGAGCGGGCCGAAGGGGCAGGCGACGACGCGACGGTACAACGTCTCGCCCATACCTTGAAATCGGCGAGTGCGTCGATCGGCGCCTTGGTCGTGGCGGAAGCCGCCAAGGCGGTCGAACTGCAGATTCGCAACCAGACTCCCCAGCGTTCCGCCACCATCGGCCAGATTCGAGCCGCCTTTGCCGAGTGCCGCCGCGCCATGGCCAACGCGGCCCCGGACTGGCTCGAGCCGGAGACCATGCCATGAACCAGTCGGTTGAAAACAATCGCATCCTGCTCGTCGACGACGATCTGGTCCTGCGCACCATGGCTGCCCACGTGCTCGCGACAGCCGGGTTCGCCGTCGCCGAATGCGACAGCGGGGAGTCCTGCCTCGCGCTACTCGCCGAACAACCCGTCGACCTGGTTTTGCTCGACGTCCTGATGCCGGGCATCGACGGGTTCGAGACCTGTCGGCGGCTGCGGGCCAATCCCGCCACCCGTGACATTGCGGTGGTCATGTTGACCGGCCTGGAAAGCTCGGATTCGATCGAGACCTCCTATCAGGTCGGGGCCAGCGACTTTGTCACCAAGCCGATCGGATGGGATCTGCTGGTCCATCGCATCCGCTACAACCTGCGGGCCGTCCTGATGCGCCATCGCCTGGTGGCGAGCGAAGCGAGCCTGGCCGACGCCCAGCGCCTGGCGCGCCTCGGCAGTTGGCAGTGGTGGCCGCGGGAGGGGCGGTTCGAATGTTCCGACCAGTTTGCCCGCATGTTCAACCTGTCGCCGGCCGACCGTTCCCGGGCGACGCCCTTCACCCTGTTGCAGGCTGTTGTTCCCGACAACCGTGCGGAAGTCGAGGCGGCTCGCCGCCAGGCCGTGCAATCGGGCACGGCCTACAATCTGCGTTTCCACAGCCTGGGGTCGGACGGCGGGGTCCGGTTTTTCCGCGAGGAACTCCAGTCCACCGTCGACCCGGACGGGCAGGTCAGCAAGTTGACCGTCGTCACCCAGGACATTTCGGTCCTTGCCGCCCAGGAAGAAAAAATCCGCTTCCTGACCTACCACGATCAGACCACCGAACTGCCCACCCGCCAGTTTTTCGTCGAAGTGGCAACCCATGTCCTTGAGCAGGCGGCCCGCAATCGCGCCGAATGTGCGGTCCTGTATATCGATCTCGATCGCTTCTCGGCGATTAACGCGTTTTTTGGCAACGAAACCGGAAACGAGGTTCTGCGCACGACGGCGCAACGCATCGTTGCCAGCATCCGGGCTGCCGACATCGCCGGTTACGCCCGTTCGCCGGAAGGTCTAGAGGTCGCGGCCCGGGCCGGCGGCGACGAGTTTCTGGTGATGCTCTCCCAGCCCCGGCGCGAACTGAATACGACCCTCGTCGCGGACCGCCTGCTCGAGGCGCTGCGCGCCCCCATCACCGTCGGCGGCGAAACCGTCGAATTGACCGCCTCTATCGGCATTGCCCTGTTTCCCCGCGACGGCGATTCGGTGGATACCCTGCTCGAACATGCCGAATACGCCATGCGCAACGCACGCAACCGGCGGGACAGTTTTACCTATTTCGACGATTCCATCGGCCAGGCCGCAACGCGCCGTATCCACCGCGAAGCCGAACTGCGGCGGGCAATCGGCAAGGGGGAGATGGTCCTCCATTTTCAGCCCAAGGTGGATACCTCCAATGGCCGCATCATCGGCGCCGAGGCGCTGGTGCGGTGGCAGCATCCCGAATGGGGACTCCTTCCTCCGGGGGAGTTTATTCCCCTGGCGGAAGACAGCGGCTTGATCGTTCCCCTGGGGCAAGCCGTGTTTTCCATGGCCTGCGCCCAGGTTGCCGCCTGGCAGGCGGTCGGCATCTGGCGGCCGCCGCTGGTTGTCGCGGTGAACCTGTCGGCCGCCAGTTTCATCGACCAAAATCTGGTCGAGCAGTTGCTTGCCTGTACCCGCCACCATGGCGTAGCGCCCGCCAGCCTTTGCCTGGAGGTTACCGAAACCGCCCTGATGGAAAACTTAGACCTCGCCACGTCACGCCTAATCGAACTGCGCGCCGCGGGGTTCCGTATTTCCCTCGACGATTTCGGCACGGGCTACTCGTCGCTCAACTATCTCAAGCGCTTTCCCGTGGATCAGATCAAGATCGACCGCAGTTTCGTCAGCGACATCACCAGCGACGACCAGGATGCGGCCATCGTTGCCGCCATCGTCACCCTGGCCAGCAAATTCGGCCTGGAACTGGTGGCCGAGGGAACGGAAACCCTGGCCCAGGTGGAAAAATTGCGTGACCTCGGGTGTACGGTCGCCCAAGGCTACTATTTTGCTCGCCCGATGCCGGCCGAGCAGCTGGGAAGTCTGCTCGCATCCGCCGGTAAGCTTCCGTAGGCGGGGCGATCCCCGGTCGGCGTCTACTGCCTGCCAGAATCCGCTTTGCTATCGTTTTGATTCCGGTCAATCTGCCGGTACACTGGCGGGTTCATAATTTGGCCCTGATTTTTCGCGGTTTTTCTGATGCTGGAAGCAGACAATCTGGAATGCGTGCGCGGCGACCGCCGCCTGTTCAAGGGCGTCGGCTTTCGGCTGGAAGCGGGGGAGCTGCTCTTCCTGCAGGGCCGTAACGGCGCCGGCAAGACCAGCCTCCTGCGCATGTTGATCGGCCTCCTGCCGCCGGAGGCCGGGGTCATTCGCTGGCGCGGCGAAGCCATCAAGGTGCTGGCCGATGAATTCCGCGCCGATCTCTGCTATCTCGGTCATCAGAACGCCATCAAGGAAGAGCTGACCCCCCTGGAAAACCTGGTTGCCGCCGCCCGCCTCGCCGAGGAGGAGCTTTCCCAGGACGACGCCCTCGACGCCCTCGAGCAGGTCGGCCTGGCGGGCCGCGAGGATCTGGCCTGCAAATACCTCTCCCAGGGGCAGAAGCGGCGCGTCGCCCTGGCCCGCCTGGTCAAGGAAAAGCGTCCCCTGTGGGTGCTCGACGAACCTTTCGTCGCCCTCGACGTGGCCGCCGTCGCCTGGCTCGCCGGCCTCATCGGCGCCCATCTGCAGCGGGGCGGCCTGGCCGTGATGACCACCCACCAGGCCGTCGATATTCCCGCCGGGGCGGTCAAAGAACTGCGGCTGGGGGCCTGAAACGCGTGATCAATTCTGCTACGCCCCCCGATCCCTGCGTTGCGCGGGACGCGCTCCTCGCCTATCGGCCGGATAGGTTTCGTCGCTGCGTTGCGTGCGCCTTGGGTTCGGCGGACCCGCGACGATTGGTTCACGCGTTTTGAGCATGTTCGGCATCGTCATCGCGGTAATCGCCCGCGACCTCCGGCTCGCCCTGCGGCGCCAGGCCGACATCGTCTCGGCGCTCTTCTTTTTCGTCATCGTGGTCAGCCTCTTTCCCCTTGGCATCGGCCCGGAACCCGACCTCCTCAGGAAGCTCGCCCCCGGCGTGCTCTGGGTGGCCGCCCTGCTGGCCACCATGCTTTCCCTGCCCCGCCTCTTCGCCGACGACCACCGGGATGGCACCCTGGAGCAGCTGGCCCTGGCGCCGCACCCCCTGGGCCTGGTCGTGCTGGGGAAAGTGGTCGCTCACTGGCTGGTGTCCGGCCTGCCGCTGGCCCTGCTGGCGCCGGTGCTGGGCCTGCAGTTCGACCTTTCCGCCGACGCCCTCGTCGTGCTGACCGGCTCGATCCTCCTCGGTACGCCGGCGCTGTCCGGCATCGGCGGCATCGGCGCCGCCCTGACCCTGGGCCTGCGGGGCGGTGGCGTGCTGCTGTCGCTTCTCGTCCTGCCCCTGTATATTCCCGTACTCATCTTCGGCGCCGGCGCGGTGGATGCGACGGTGACCGGCCTGGGCGGCCAGGCCCATCTCTCGCTTTTGGCCGCCCTGACCTGCGCCGCCCTCGGTTTCGCCCCCTGGGCCGCGGCCGCCGCTCTCAAAATTGCCCTCGAATGAACGATCGCTTCAATCTTTACCGCTTCGCCGCCCCGGCCGTCTTCTACCCGTTGGCGGGCCGGCTCGTTCCCTGGTTTGCCGGACTGGCCGCCATTTTCGGCCTGGCCGGGCTGGCCCTCGGCATGCTCGTCGCCCCCACCGACTTCCAGCAAGGCGAAGGCTACCGCATCATCTTCATCCACGTCCCCGCCTCCTGGATGTCCATGTTCATCTACCTCGTCATGGCCTTCTGGGCCGCCATCGGGCTCGCCTTCAACACCCGCCTCTCGGGCATGATGGCCCAGGCGCTGGCCCCCACCGGCGCCCTCATGGCCTTCCTCTCCCTATGGACCGGCGCCCTCTGGGGCAAACCCATGTGGGGCGCCTGGTGGGTCTGGGACGCCCGGCTCACCTCCGAACTCATCCTCCTCTTCCTCTACATCGGCTACCTGGCCCTCACCGCCGCCATCGACGACCCCCGCCGGGCCGACAAGGCGGGGGGACTCCTTCTCCTCGTCGGGGTGGTCAACGTCCCCATCATCTACTTCTCGGTCAAGTGGTGGAACACCCTGCACCAGGGCGCCTCGGTCAGCCTCACCCGCTCCCCCAGCATGGCCTCGGTCATGCTCTGGGGCATGCTCCTGATGGCGCTCTGCTTCTGGATGTACACCATCGCCGTCGCCCTCCTGCGGGTGCGCACCATCCTCCTCGAACGGGAGCGGCACACCGACTGGGTCAAGGCCGAACTGACGGGAGAAACCCGATGATCCACTGGCAGAGCTTCGCCGACTTCCTCGCCATGGGCGGCTACGCCGGCTACGTCTGGGGTTCCTTCGGCGCCACCGCCCTCATCATGATCGTTGAACCGATCCTCGTCGCCCGCAATCGAAGAAACACCATCTCCTTCTTGAAACGGCAGTTGCGGGCCGAGGCCCGCGCCGAATCCGGAGCCATCTCGGGAAACACCACCGTATGAAGACACGCCACAAACGCCTTGCCCTGATCGGGGGCGCCCTCGCCATCCTGGGCGTCATCGCTGCCCTGGTGCTCAACGCCCTGAACAGCAATATCGCCCTTTACATCTCCCCCACCGACGTCGCCGCCGGCAAGGCGCCCAAGGACAAGGTCTTCCGCATCGGCGGCCTGGTCAAGGAGGGCAGCGTCAAACGCCAGGCCGACGGGGTGACCGTCAGTTTCGTCGTCACCGACACGGAAAAGGATTTGCCGGTGAACTACAAAGGCATCCTTCCCGACCTCTTCAAGGAGGGCAAGGGTGTGGTCGCCCAGGGCAAACTGGCGTCCGAAGGCAATTTCGTCGCCAGCGAAGTGCTCGCCAAACACGACGAGAACTACATGCCGCCCGAAGCCGCCAAGGCCGTCGGCGACGCCCACAACCGGGCCGCCGAGAAGCGGGCCGCCCAGGAAGCCGGGGCCGCCGCCCCTGCCGCCAAGCCGGGAGCGACTTACTAAGCCATGATCCCCGAACTCGGCCATTTCGCCCTCATCCTTGCCGTCATCGTCGCCGGGGTGCTCGGCACCCTGCCCCTGGTCGGCGCCCACCGCAACCGCCATGCCTGGGTCGCCGTCGCCCGGCCGGCCGCCCGCGCCATGGCGCTGCTCATCACCTTTTCCTTCGCCTGCCTGACTCAGGCCTTCGTCAGCAACGACTTCTCGGTGGTGTACGTCGCCCAGCATTCCAACTCGCTGCTGCCCATGGAATACCGGGTCGCCGCCGTCTGGGGCGGGCACGAGGGTTCGCTGCTGCTGTGGATGCTGATGCTTTCCTGGTGGGCGCTGGCGGTCACCACTTTTTCCCGCCAACTGCCGGAAACCATGGTGGCCCGCGTGCTCGGTACCCTGGGGCTGGTGGCGGTGGGCTTCCTGCTCTTCATCCTCATCACCTCCAATCCGTTCGAACGCCTCCTGCCGGGCGCCGAGGAGGGCCGCGACCTCAACCCCCTCCTCCAGGATTTCGGTCTGGTCATCCATCCGCCGCTGCTCTACATGGGGTACGTCGGCTTCTCGGTGGCGTTCTCTTTCGCCATCGCCGCCCTGCTCTCCGGCCAGCTCGACGCCGCCTGGGCCCGCTGGTCGCGGCCGTGGACCCTGGCTGCCTGGATTTTTCTCACCCTGGGGATCGCCATGGGTTCGTGGTGGGCTTACTACGAACTCGGCTGGGGCGGTTGGTGGTTCTGGGATCCCGTGGAAAACGCCTCGTTCATGCCGTGGCTGGTGGGCACCGCCCTGGTGCACAGTCTGGCGGTCACGGAAAAACGGGGCAGTTTCAAGAACTGGACCGTACTCCTGGCGATTTCCGCCTTTTCCCTCTCGCTGCTCGGTACCTTCCTCGTCCGTTCCGGGGTCTTGACCTCGGTCCACGCCTTCGCCACCGACCCTCGGCGCGGCATTTTCATCCTCATCTTCCTGGCGGCGGTGATCGGCGGTTCCCTTGCGCTGTTCGCCTGGCGTGCTCCCAAGGTCGGTCTGGGCGGGCGTTTCGGCCTGGTCTCCCGGGAATCGATGCTGCTCACCAACAATGTGCTGCTGGTGGTGGCCTGCGGCACGGTGCTCCTCGGCACCCTCTACCCGCTCATCATCGACGCCCTCAACCTGGGCAAGATTTCGGTGGGGCCGCCGTATTTCAACGCGGTTTTCATTCCGGTCATGGCGCCGGTGCTGTTTCTCATGGGGGTCGGACCCTTCGCCCGCTGGAAGGAGGCCTCGATTCCGGAAATCGCCCGCACCGTCGGTTGGGCGCTCGGCGCGGCGGCGGTGGTTGCCGTCGTCCTGCCCTTCGTTTATGGCAGCTGGACGCCGCTGGTCGGACTCGGTCTGCTGCTGGCGCTTTGGATCGTCCTCACGGCGCTGCTCAATTTCGCCCAACGGGTGCACCACACCCGCGGCGGGATGTCATTCCTGGCGGCGGCCCGGCGTCAGCCGCGCCATTTCTTCGGCATGCATCTGGCGCACATCGGCATCGCTGTCTTTGTGGTCGGTGTCACCATGGTCGGTGGCTTCCAGGACGAAAAAGACGTCAAGATGGAGCCGGGCGATACCGTTGGCGTCGCCGGCTATACCTTCCGCTTCAACGGCGTGCGCGGGGTCGAGGGGCCGAACTACACCGCGGCCCAGGGCGACGTCGACTTGTTCGTCGACGGCAAGCCGGTGCGCAAGATGAATCCCGAGAAGCGCACCTATCGTTCCTCGGCCATGCCCATGACCGAGGCCGCCATCGACGCAGGATTCCTGCGCGACGTCTATGTCTCCCTCGGCGAACCCATCGACCGCGACCGTCCCGACGGCGCCTGGGCCATGCGGGTCTATTACAAGCCCTTCGTCGACTGGATCTGGGGCGGCTGCATCCTCATGGCCTGCGGCGGGCTGCTCGCCATGCTCGACCGGCGTTACCGCGTCAAGGCGCGTTCCTCAGAAATCTCCACTTCCGCTGCAGTACAAAAGGCATGAACAAATACTTCTGGATTCTGGGCGGCTTTGCCGCCCTTGTCGTGCTGCTTGCCGTCGGCCTCGGACTCAATCCCCGCGACGTTCCTTCGCCCCTCGTCGGCAAACCCGCCCCGGCCTTCACCCTGCCGGTGCTGGCGGCGCCCGACCGGAGCTTCGGCCCCAAGGACATGCAGGGCAAGGTCTGGCTCCTCAACGTCTGGTCGTCGTGGTGCGTCTCCTGTCGGCAGGAGCATCCGGTGCTGGTGCAGTTTGCCAAGAACGCCAGCGTTCCCCTGGTCGGCCTCAACTACAAGGAAGTCCGGGGCGACGCCGAGTTCGACATGAGCAAGATTCCCGCCGCCGAGGAAAAGCGCCTCGCCATCGGTCGTGCCAACCAGTGGCTCGGCCAGCACGGCAACCCCTACACCCTGTCGGTCCTCGATCTCGACGGCCGGGTCGGCATCGACTACGGCGTCTACGGCGTCCCTGAAACCTACGTCATCGACAAGGCCGGAACCATCCGCATGAAGCACACCGGCCCCATCTCCCCCGATGTCCTGGCGGGGAAAATCCTGCCCCTGCTGGCGGAGTTGGCCAAGTGATCTCCGCGCTCAAAGCCACGCCGCAGCGCCGGGGTGTCCTTGCCCTGTGGCTGCTCGCCGTCCTCTTCGCCTTCCTGCCGCTGCGCGTCGCCCTGGCTGCCGACACCGCTCCCCCGGCCGCCGACCCGGTGGCCGAAAAGCGCCTACTGAAGCTCTCCGAGGAACTGCGCTGCCTGGTCTGCCAGAACCAGAACATTGCCGACTCCCACGCCGAACTGGCCGAAGACCTGCGCCGCGAAATCCGCGGCATGATCCAGGCCGGCAAGAGCGACAAAGAGATCATCGACTTCATGGTGGCCCGCTACGGCGACTTCGTTCTCTATCGCCCGCCGGTCAAGGCCACGACCATCCTGCTCTGGGCTGGCCCCCTGCTGCTCATGGTGTTCGGCATGGTCGCCCTGATCCGCTATCTGCGCCAGCGCAACCTGCGGGTCGTCGACGATGCCCCGCTTTCCGACGCCGATGCCCAGCGCGCCGAAGCGCTCCTCAACGAAGCCAAGAATCCATGACTCTTTTTGCCGTCTTTGCGACGCTGCTCGTCGTCGTCGTTGCCGCCTTCATCCTGCCGCCCCTGTGGCTGGGCCTCAAACCCGCCGTGGGCAACACCGACCGCCGGGCCGCCAATCTCGCCATCTTTCGCGATCAACTGGCCGAACTGGAGCGGGAGAAGCGCGAAGGAAGCCTGGCCGATACCGATTTCGAGCAAGCCAAGCGGGAATTGCACCATCGCCTCCTGGCCGAGGTCGAGTCCGCCGCCCCCGCCGAAGCCGGCCACCGCTCCAGCCGCCAGGCCGCTCTCGCCATCGTTCTTGCCTTGCCGGCACTGGCCGTCGCCGGCTACGCCCTGCTCGGCACCCCCAAGGCCCTCAATCCGGCGCTCACGGCCCCGCCGCCCAAGATGACCGCCGGGCAGATCGAAGCCATGGTCGCCAAGCTCGCCGAACGGCTCAAGGCCAACCCCGACGATCCCCCGGGCTGGCTCATGCTGGGCCGCTCCTACAAGGCCATGGGGCGCTACCCCGAGGCCGCCGAAGCCTACGGCAAGGCGGAAAAGCTGGTGGCCCAGGACGCCGGGCTTCTTGCCGACTACGCCGAGGTGCTCGCCATGGGCAGCGAAACCGGTCTCCAGGGCAAGCCGCGCCAACTGGTGGACCAGGCCCTCAAGCTCGATGCCAACAATCCCCACGCCCTGCTCCTGGCCGGTGCTGCCGCCATGCAGGCGGGCAATCGCAAGGAAGCCGTGGTTTATTGGGAAAAGCTCCTGCCCATGGTCGAACCCGGGTCGGAAATCGAGACCATGCTCAAGACCAGCATCGATAAAATCAAGCAAGGAAAGTAGGCGGCGGTGGTCGACGTCAGCCGTCGCGGCTTCCTGCGCGGGCGAAGCACCCTTCCCCCGGCGCTGCGCCCCCCCTGGGCGGGGAGCGAGGCGGACTTCGCCGAGCGCTGCACGCGTTGTGGCGACTGCCTGCCGGCCTGCCCCCAGGCCATCCTGGCGGTGGGATCAGGCGGCTACCCGACGGTGGATTTCCGCCGCGGCGAATGCACGTTTTGCGGCGCCTGCGCCGAGGCCTGCCGGCCGGCGGCCCTCCTGCGCCAGCCCGATGTCCCGCCCTGGCGGTTGAAAGCGCAGATCGCTCCGACCTGCCTGCCGCGGCAGGGCGTCGAATGCCGCATCTGCGGCGATTTCTGCGATGCCCGGGCGATTCGCTTTCCGCCCCGGGTCGGAGGCGCCGCCCTGGCCGAACTGGACCCGGACCGGTGTACCGGTTGCGGCGCCTGCGTTGCCCCCTGCCCGGTCGGCGCCATTTCGGTCGCTTGATACCAAATCGCTTTCCATTCGAACCGCGCAGACGAGCCGAAGACCGTGCTGGAGCACGGCAAGGCAAAGTCGACACCCGATCGGTTTGAACGCGAACTGGTATGAGCGCCGCGCCGGCGACGGCCCGCGTACCCGGAAGAACAAAGGGAACCCCTCGGGTTCCCTTTTTCGTTGGCCGCAGGACAGACCGGCGCGGCGGCGTCAGTTCTTCTTTTTGGCGGCCGTTTTGCCGGCCGGCTTGGCATCGGCGACGTCGCCCTTGAAGCTGTTGTCCACCAGCGGCGGCGCGTCGACCTGAGGGACATGGCACTGGACGCAGTTGTGCCGGCGGGCTGCGGCCTCTTCGAGTTTCTTGCCGTCGCGGTCGAGGAAGTGGCTGTCGCCGATCTTGGGGGCCTTTTTCTTTTTGTAGGTCTCGGCGCCGTGGCAGCTCAGGCACTGGTTCTCCTCCAGGCTAATCTCGTCGAAATTCTCGATAGCGTGGGGGATCACCGGCGGCTGATCCTTGAAGGTGCGGGCGATCTTCCGCTGCCCGCCGGGTTTGCCGCCGAGATATTCCTTGGCGTCGGGGGCCTGGTCCGGCGCCGCCACGTCGGCGCCGCGCATGGGCTTCAATTCCTGTGCCGACGCCGGGGTGGTCAGCGCCCAGCAGGCGGCGGTAGCCAGGATGGCGAATGTCGTCTTCAGCGTGTGTTTCATGATGGGCGCTCCTCCTCTAGAACTCGAAATCATCACTTGTTGCCGGGGGCCGCCGCCCGGGCATCGGGGGGCAGTTCCGGCAGCGGGTTGTTGAACCGCAGATCGAAGCGGAAAACGTCTTTGCCACAGACGTCGACGCAACGGCCGCAGTTGGTGCAGTTGGCGGCCAGGATGACCGGCCCCAATCCTTTATCCGCCCCTTTCAGCGCGGGCCGGATGACCTGCGGTTCGGGACAGACTTCAAAACAGTCCATGCAATCGTTACAGGCGGCACGCCGGGGTGCCGCCACCCGGAGCGGACTCCAGCGGCCGAGCAGGCTGTAGGCCGCGCCGACCGGGCAGAGATGGCCGCACCAGCCGCGGCTCATGACGAAGAGGTCGAAGAGGAAGACCGCCAGGACGATCGTCCAGGCCGTCCCCAGGCCGAAGATGAGGCCCCGGTGGAGCATGGAAACGGGGTTGATGAGTTCCCACAGGACCACCCCGGTGAGGGCCGACCCGACCAGGGTCATGGCCAGTATCCAGTAGCGCGTCCGGCGGGCGATGTGGATGCTGCCCTTGATGCCGAGTTTCTGGCGCAGCCGGGCCGCGGCGTCGGTGACCAGGTTGACCGGGCAGACCCAACTGCAATAGGCGCGCCCGCCCACCAGGAAATAGAAGGCGACGACGAGGCCCAGGCCGATCCATCCCAGTTTTTCCGGGAGATGGCCGGTGGCCAGCGACTGCAGCACGACGTAGGGGTCGGTCAGGGGAAGGAAACCCAGGGTGTAGCTGTAGCTCAGATTGCCCTTGACGACCCAGATTCCGGTCAGGGGGCCGAGGAGAAACAGGCCGAGGATGCCCAATTGCGACGAGCGGCGCAGCAGCAGCCATTTGTGGGCGGCCAGCCAGCCTTTTTCGCCAACGGCGTCGGCGCCGACGGGCTTCATCGTCCTCCTCCCAGGCCGGGGGGAGTGCTGGGCACAGGGCCGGCCACGCTGCCTGGCATGCCGGGGGGGGGCGCCGGAACCGGCAGCGCCGTGGCGCCCGGATCGTGGTGCCCGGGAAGGGTGACGCCCTCGGGTAGGCGATCCGGCAGATCGACGATGTTTTTTTCGTCGAGCAGCGAATGGCCCGCTTTTTTCTGTTCTTCCCAACCCAGGCGATAGTGTTCGCCGAGCTTGCCCTTGGCCAGCTTGACCGGGTAGACCTTGATCGCCGCCTCCTCCAGGACGCAGGATTTTTCGCACTTGCCGCAGCCGGTGCAGTGGTCCGAATGAACCGTCGGCAGAAAAAGGGCGTGGCGGCCGGTGCGGGTGTTGGGCAGGAGTTCGAGGGTGATCGCCTTGTCGATCACCGGGCAGACGCGGTAGCAGACATCGCAGCGCAGCCCGAGGAAGTTGAGGCAGGTCTCGTGGTCGATGAGGGCGGCGAGACCCATGCGGGCCTTGTTGATGTCGGTCAGGCCGTGGTCGAGGGCACCGGTCGGGCAAGCCTTGACGCAGGGGATATCGTCGCACATCTCGCAGGGTCCGGTGCGCGCCGTGAAATACGGCGTCCCGGTCGCTACCGGCGTTTCCGGCCGGGCCAGCTCAAGGATGCCGTAGGGGCAGTCGCGGACACACAGGCCGCAGCGGATGCAGGCTCCGAGAAAGTCTTTTTCCGCCCGGGCGCCGGGAGGGCGCAGGGCCAATGGCGGCAGGGCCTTGGCCTGCTTGGCGTAGAGTCCAAGGCCCAGGCCGAGCATGCCGACGCCGCACGCCATCTTGGCGGCATCGAAAAAAAACTGCCGGCGCGCCGCAGCCTTGGGGGCCGCGGCCGACGGAGGGGTGGGGGAAGTCTTGGCCATAGCGGTCAGCCGGCGGGTGGGGCTGTCGCCCCACCCTTATCACGGCACTCCCTGATTGCCTTATTCCTTGCTCTCCCGGCCTCAGGCCTTGACCACCTTGCAGGCGCACTTCTTGAAATCGGTCTCTTTCGAGATCGGGCAAGTGGCGTCCAGGGTCAGCTTGTTGACCAGGCGGTGCTCGTCGAAGAAGGGGATGAACACCAGGCCGGCCGGCGGCTTGTTGCGTCCTTTGGTTTCGACCCGCAACTGGATTTCGCCGCGGCGGGTCGAAACCTTGACCACGTCGTTGCGCTGCAGGCTGCGTTTCTTGGCGTCTTCCGGGTGCATGTAGACGACGGCGTCGGGCATCGACTTGTAGAGTTCGGGCACGCGGCGGGTCATCGAACCGGTATGCCAGTGCTCGAGCACGCGGCCGGTACATAACCAGAGGTCGAAATCCTTGTCCGGCATTTCGGCGGCGGGCTGGTAGGGCAGCGCATAGACGATGGCCTTGCCGTCCGGGTAGCCGTAGAAGCGCACGTTTTCGCCCTTGGGCACGTAGGGGTCGTAGCCTTCGCGGAAGCGCCACAGGGTTTCCTTGCCGTCCACCACCGGCCAGCGCAGGCCGCGGGCCTTGTGATAGACGTCGAAGGGCGCCAGGTCGTGGGCCTTGCCCCGGCCGAAGCTGGCGTATTCCTCGAACAACCCCTTCTGCAGGTAAAAGCCGACTTCCTTGGACTCGTCGTTCATGTAGTCCTTGATGCCGTGCTCGTTGACCTTCTTGACGTCGTCCAGGCCCCACTTGGTGGTGTCCTTGTTGGCGTAGAGCACGTCGTAGAGGGTCTTGCCCTTGTATTCCGGCATCTTGTCGAGCAGTTCGGCCGGCCAGACTTCTTCCGTCTTGAAGCGCTTGGCGAACTCGACGTATTGCCAGAGGTCGGACTTGCATTCGCCCGGAGCCTTGACCTGCTGCCGCCAGAACTGGCCGCGGCGCTCGGCGTTGCCGTAGGCGCCTTCCTTCTCCATCCACATGGCGGAGGGCAGGATGAGGTCGGCGGACATGGCAGAAACCGTCGGATAGACGTCGGAATGGACGACGAAGGCCTTGGGATTGCGCCACCCCGGGTAGATTTCGTCATTGACGTTGGGCCCGGCCTGCATGTTGTTGGTGGTGGTGGACCAGAAGAATCCCACCTTGCCGTCCTTCAGGGCCCGGGACTGGGCGACGGCATGGAGGCCGATCCAGTCGGGGAGGGTGCCGGCGGGAAGCTTCCAGAGTTTTTCCGACAGTTCGCGGTGCTTGGGATTCATCACCACCATGTCGGCCGGCAGGCGGTGGGCGAAGGTGCCCACCTCGCGGGCGGTGCCGCAGGCCGAGGGCTGGCCGGTCAGGGAGAAGGGGCCGTTGCCCGGTTCGGAAATCTTGCCCACCAGAAGGTGGATGTTGTAGATCATGTTGTTCACCCAGGTGCCCCGGGTGTGCTGGTTGAAGCCCATGGTCCAGTAGGAGCAGACCTTGGTCTTCGGATCGGCGTAGGTCTTGGCCAGGGCTTCGAGCTTGTCCTTGGGCACGCCGGAAATCTCGTGGGCCTTGTCGAGGGTGTATTCGGCGACGAAGGCCTTGAATTCGTCGAAACTCATCGGGCTCGAGTTGTTCGGGTTGCCCTTGGGCTTGCCGTCCTCGCCGGGGTAGCCGTTGTTCATGGCGACCTTTTCCAGCGGATGGTTCGGTCTGAGACCGTAACCGATGTCGGTGACGCCGCGGGCGAACTTGACGTGCTTGTCGACGAAGGCCTGGTTTACCGCGCCGCTCTGGATGATGTGATTACAGATGTAATTCATGATCGCCAGGTCGGACTGCGGGTTGAAGATCAGTTCGGCGTCGGCCAGTTCGCAGGAACGGTGGGTGAAGGTGGATAGAACGTGGATCTTGACGTGCTTGGCGGTGAGGCGGCGGTCGGTGATGCGCGACCACAGGATGGGGTGCATCTCGGCCATGTTGGAACCCCAGAGCACGAAGGCGTCGGCGTGTTCCATGTCGTCGTAGCAGCCCATCGGCTCGTCGATGCCGAAGGTCCGCATGAAGCCGGCGACGGCCGAGGCCATGCAGTGGCGGGCGTTGGGGTCGATGTTGTTGGAACGGAAGCCGGCCTTGAACAGCTTGGCGGCGGCGTAGCCTTCCCAGATGGTCCATTGGCCCGAACCGAACATGCAGACGTTCCGCGGGCCGCCTTCTTTCAAAGCCGCCTTGCACTTCTCTTCCATGATGTCGAAGGCCTGCTTCCAGGAGATCGGCTTGAAGTCGCCGTTCTTGTCGAATTTGCCGTCCTTCATGCGGAGCAGGGGTTGGGTCAGGCGGTCCTTGCCGTACATGATCTTGGAAAGGAAGTAGCCCTTGATGCAGTTGAGGCCGCGATTGACCGGCGCATCGGGGTCGCCCTGGGTGGCGACGACCCGGCCGTCCTTGACACCCACCAGCACGCCGCAGCCGGTGCCGCAGTAGCGGCAGACGCCCTTGTCCCAGTGCACGCCGTCGTCCTTGCCCTTTGGCTGGGCGAGGGCGGCGGCCGGCAGGCTGACGCCCGCGACGGTCGCCGCTGCGGCTACCGCGTTGCTTTTGATGAAATCACGCCGGGTCAGTTTCATTTCGATCATCTCAGGCCTCCTCGTCTGGATCGGTTTCATACTGGTGATACACCATGGCTGCCGAGAGGACTCCCGGCAGTTGGCGGATCGTTTCGAATGTCTGTACCGTGGTTTCGTCGGAATCGGCTTCGATGGTGACGACCATCCTGCCGTCGTCGGCCACGGCATGCACCTCCACGCCGGACAGAATTTCGAGCTCGTTCTTCACGGCTGCCGACTGGCTGGGGTGCGCCCCCACAATCAGGCTCGAAATATTGACCGCTTCGCTTCTTAGTCCGCTCATAGACCACCGTCAGTTTTGGGTCAGCAGACTTTAGCCCTACATGCAATGTGTGTTTTTAATACACATCAATTCGGCTAAATACCCCTAATACTTTTGGTGTTTGGTTGACCGAGATCAAACCGTTCGGGCTAGGCCGCCCGGCTGGCGAGGCCGGAACTACAGAGGGGCGGGGAAAAGCGCCCGGGCGTTGCGGCTGGTGGCGGCGGCGATTTCGTCCGGCGCCTCGTTCCGCAGTTCGGCCAGGACGGCGGCGATGCGCGGCAGTTCGGCCGGGCTGTTGCGGCCGCCGGCGAGCCAGGCAGGGGGGATGTCGGGAGCGTCGGTTTCGAGGACGATGGCTTCCAGCGGCAGGGTGGCGGCGAGGCTGCGGATGCGGGTCGAGCCGCTGTAGGTCATGGCGCCGCCAAAGCCGAGCTTGAAGCCGAGTTTGATGAATTCGTCGGCCTGCTGGCGGCTGCCGTTGAAGGCGTGGGCGATGCCGCCGCGGACGCGGCGCTGCCGGAGTTCCTTCAAGACCGGGTCCACCGCCCGCCGGACATGGAGAATCACCGGCAGGTCGAATTCCCGGGCGAGGTCGAGTTGCTGGCGGAAAAACCACGCCTGGCGTCCGGCGTCGACGCCGGGAAGGTAATGGTCGAGACCGATTTCCCCCACGGCGACCGGCTTTTCCGCCTCCAGCCAGGTGCGCAGGGTGGCGCAATCCGCCTCCTGGGCGGTCATGACGTAGAGGGGGTGGATGCCGTAGGCCGGGCGGCAGCCGGCGTGACGGCGGCAGCAGTCGCGCACGGCGGCGAAGTTGGCGGCCGCCACCGCCGGTACGAGCATGACGTCGACGCCGGCGGCCCGGGCGGCGGCATGGACGGCCGGGCGATCGGCGGCGAATTCGGCGGCATCCAGATGGCAGTGGGTGTCGATCAGCATGCGGCGAAGGGAAAGTCGATGTCCGGCAGCCGGCCGCTCATGAGGTCGGCGAGGGCGGCACCGGAACCGCAGGCCATGGTCCAGCCGAGGGTGCCGTGGCCGGTGTTGAGCCACAGGTTGGGCAGGCCGGATCGCCCGACCAGCGGGACATTCGACGGGGTGGCCGGACGCAGGCCGCACCAGAATTCCGGTTCCCCTGCCGTCTGCAGGCGGGGGAAAAGAACCCGGGCGCGGCGCAGGAGGGCGTGGCAGCGCACGGCGTTGAGTTCCAGGTCGTAGCCGTTGAATTCGGCCGTGCCGGCGATGCGCAGCCGGTCGCCGAGGCGGGAGAAGACGATCTTGTAACCGTCGTCGGTGAGGCTCACCGTGGGGGCGGCGCTGTCCGGGGCGAGCGCCAGGGTGGCCGAATAACCCTTGGCCGGATAGACCGGAAGGCGCAGCCCGAGGGGCCGGGCGAGCAGCGGCGAATGGCTGCCCAGGGCCAGGACGTAGGCGTCGGCGGTGAGGAGTTCGCTGCCGCGGGCGTCGCTGACCAGCACGCCGGCCACCTGCTGGGCGGCGGTGGCGATGCGGTCCACGCTCGTGCCGTAGCGGAAGACGACGCCCCGGGCGGCGCACTGCCCGGCCAGGGCCTGGGTGAATTTGTGGGCGTCCCCCGATTCGTCGGACGGCGTGTAGTCTCCCCCCACTAGCCGCGGGGCGGCGTCGGCCAGGGCCGGTTCGATTTCGACGCAGCGCTCGCGGCTCACCGGTTCGCGGTCGAGGCCGAAGGACTGCATGAGCCGGGCGGCGGCGATGGCGCGGGCGAATTCCTCGCCCTCGGTGTAGATGTGGAGAATGCCGCGTTGGCGCTGGTCGTAGTCGAGGGCCACCTCCTGGCGCAAGGCCTGGAGCCGGGAGCGGCTGTAGAGGGCCAGGGCGACGATGGCGCGGATATTCTCGCGGGTCCGGCCGGGCAAGCATTCGCGCAGGAAGGCCAGGCTCCAGCGCAGCAGGGCGGGGTCGAGGCGCCAGCGGAACAGCAGGGGAGCGTCTTCCTTGCCTAGCCACTGCAGCACCTTGGGCAGGACGTGGGGATTGGCCCAGGGTTCGGCGTGGGAAACCGAGATCTGGCCACCGTTGGCGAAACTGGTCTCCAGCCCGGCGGCGGGCTGCCGCTCCACCACCGTGACCTCGTGGCCGGCGCGGGCGAGATACCAGGCGCTGGCGGTGCCGACGACGCCGGCCCCGAGCACCAGAACTCTCATGCACGACCTCCGCCGCCGGCGGCACAAACCGTCCTTCGCATCACTCCCCGCCCCCGCGATCCCGCGAGATATGGCTGACTTCGGGAATATGCCGCAACCCGCGCATGACCTGGGCGAGGTGGACGCGGTTGGCGACCTGGATGGTGAAGGCCAGCGCGGTGAATAGCTGTTCCGGACTGGCGTCCATGCCGACGTGCTCGATATTCGACCCCGCCTCGGCGATGGCGGCGGCGACCTGGGCCAGGACGCCGCGGCTGTTCTTGACCTCGACCTTGATGCGCACGTCGAACAGGGCGCCTGCCTCGGGTTCCCAGTCCACGTCCATCCATTTTTGCGGCTCGCTGCTGCGGGAGCGCTGGATGAACGGGCAGTCGTGGGAGTGGATGAGAAGACCGTGGCCTTTGCGGATCGAACCGACGATGGGGTCGCCCGGAATGGGCTGGCAGCACTTGGCCAACTGGATGGCCATACCCTCCGTGCCGCGGATGGCCAGGGCGCTGGCCCCGTGGGTCGGCGCGGCGCCGTCGTCGCGGGCGAGCAGGCGGCGCGCCGCCACCGAGGGCAGGCGTTTGCCTAGGCCGATGTCGGTGAATACGTCCTGCCGGGTCTTGTTGCCGTTGCTCTTCAGAAGCTGGTCCCAGGCCTGGGGCGGCACCATGGCCGGGACGACGCCGAGGGCGAGCAATTCCTGGTTGAGGAGGCGTTCGCCGAGGGCGGCGGACTCCTCGTTCTGCATGGTGCGCAAGAAGTGGCGGATTTTGCTGCGCGCCCGGCCGGTCTTGACGTAGGTCAGCCAGGCCGGATTGGGGCTGGCGTGGGGGGCGGTGATGATCTCGACGAGGTCGCCGTTGCGCAGCTCGGAGCGCAGCGGCGCCAGTTCGTGATTGACCCGGGCGGCGGTGCAATGGTGGCCGACGTCGGTATGGACGGCGTAGGCGAAATCGACCACCGTGGCGCCCCGCGGCATGGCCATGATCTTGCCCTTGGGGGTGAAGACGTAGACCTCGTCGGGGAAGAGATCGATCTTGACGTTCTCGAAAAATTCCGACGAGTCGCCGCTCTGCATCTCGAGGAGCGACTGCAGCCATTTGTGGGTCTTGATCTGGAGGTCGGCGCCGCTCTGCTCGGTGTCCTTGTAGAGCCAATGGGCAGCGATGCCCTCCTGGGCGACGTGGTGCATCTCGACGGTGCGGATCTGCACCTCCACCGGCGTGCCGTAGGGGCCGATCAGGGTAGTGTGCAGCGACTGGTAGCCGTTGGCCTTGGGGATGGCGATGTAATCCTTGAACTTGCCCGGCACCGGCTTGTAAAGGGCGTGCAGCGCCCCCATCGCCAGGTAGCAGGCGGGCACGTTCTTGACGACGACGCGAAAGCCGTAGATGTCGAGCACTTGCGAGAAGGAAAGCTGCTTTTCCTTCATCTTGCGGAAGATCGAATAAAGGCTCTTCTCACGGCCGAACACATCGGCCTCCAGCCCGGCCGCCTTGAGTTTGCCCTTGATGCCGTCGGTGATCTTGGCGAGCAGTTCGCGCCGGTTGCCGCGGGCCGCCCGTACCGCCTTGGCCAGCACGTCGGCGCGATGGGGGTGGATGAGGCGGAAGGACGCGTCCTGCAGCTCGCGATAAAGCTTGTTGAGGCCGAGGCGCAGGGCGATGGGGGCGTAAATCTCGAGGGTTTCTGCGGCGATGCGCCGGCGCTTGTCGGGCCGCACCGCCGACATGGTGGCCAGGTTGTGCTGGCGATCGGCGAGCTTGATGAGGACGACGCGCAAATCCCGCGCCATGGCCATAAGCATCTTGCGGAAATTCTCGGCCTGGGCCTCCTGGTAGGAAGCGAATTCGATCTTGTCGAGCTTGGAGAGGCCATCCACCAGGTCGGCAACCTCGCGGCCGAATTTGTCGCTCAGTTCGCGCTTGCTGACCCCGGTGTCTTCCAGAGTGTCGTGAAGCAGGGCGGCGACGATGGCCTCGGCGTCCATGCGCCATTCGACCACCGCCCCGGCCACCGCCAGGGGATGGGTGATGTAGGGCTCGCCCGAAAGGCGCTTTTGGTTGGCATGGGCCCGCGCCGAGAAGACGTAAGCCTCCCGGATGCGGTCTACTTCTTTGGGGGAAAGGTAGTCGAGACTATCGATGAAGACCCGGTAGGCCGGATCTTCAAGGGCGGGCGGCGGCAGCGACGAGGCAGATTCCATCGGGCTTCACCGCCTCCACCTTCAGGCCTGGCCGCGGTTGAGGACTTCCAGGCCGATCTTGCCGAGGGCCAGTTCGCGGAGCGCGATGACCGTGGGCTTGTCCTTGTCGGGGTCGACCAGCGGCGTCGCCCCATTGGCGAGCTGGCGGGCGCGGTAGGTGGCGGCCAGGGTCATCTGGAAGCGATTGGGGATTCTTTTCAGGCAGTCATCAACGGTAATGCGAGCCATGCTAAACCTCGGTCAGATCAAACGGGCGAAAAGCGCGGCGTGGCGGAGTTGCTGGGCATCCAGTCGCAGCCGCGACGCACGCAGGATCGAGCGCAAATCGTCCAGCGCCCGCTCCAGTACGTCGTTAATAATAACATAGTCGAATTCGCCCACATGGCGCATCTCGGCCTGGGCTGCGGCGAGGCGCCGGGCGATGACCTCGGTGCTGTCGGTGCCCCGGCCCACCAGCCGGCGGGAAAGCTCTTCCGGCGAAGGCGGCAGGATGAAAATGCCGAGGGCGGCGGGGAACAGCGCCCGCACCTGCCGGGCGCCCTGCCAGTCGATCTCGAGCAGGACATCGTGGCCGGCGGCCAACTGGTCGGCGATCCCCGTCTTCGATGTGCCGTAGTAATTGCCATGTACCTCCGCCCATTCCAGAAAGTCACCCCGGGCGATCATCTCGCGAAAGGCCTCGACCCCGGTGAAATGGTATTCCCGGCCGGACACTTCACCCGGCCGCGGGCCGCGGGTCGTATACGAAATGGACAGCCGGACCTCCGGTTCGTTCGCCAGCAGCATCCTGACCAGGGTGGTCTTGCCGGCGCCGGAGGGGGCTGCGACGACGTAAAGCTTACCTGCCATGCCTACTCCAGGTTCTGGATCTGCTCCCGCATCTGTTCGATCAGGAGTTTCAATTCCATCGACGCCTGGGAGACTTCGGTGATCGCCGACTTCGACCCCAGGGTGTTGGCTTCGCGGTTGAGTTCCTGCATCAGGAAGTCGAGGCGCTTGCCACAGGCGCCGCCCTGCTTGAGGATGCGTTCAACCTCGTCGAGGTGGGTGAGCAGGCGGGAAAGCTCCTCGGCGACGTCGATGCGCGTGGCAAAGACCGCCACCTCCTGCAGCACCCGGTCGTCGCTGGCGTTGCCCAGGGCTTCCAGCAGGCGCTGCTTCAACTTGTCGGTGAATAGGGCCTGGGCCTCGGGGATGCGGGGGCCGACGGCGGCGACGATGTCGCGCATGCGGGCGACCCGTTCGCGGATCATGGCCGCCAGCTTTTCGCCTTCGCGGCCGCGGGTGGCGGCGAATTCGTCGATGACCGTCCTGGCCAGTTCGAGGACCAGCGGCCCCATGGCGGCAAAATCGATGGTCTGGTCGCCGAAGACGCCGGGCCAGCGGAGCACTTCATTGACCGACAGGGGCTGGGCCTCGGGCAGTTCGGCGCGGACGCGGGCGTTGAGGTCTTTCAGGGTGGCCAGCAGGTCGCCGTTGAGGAGCAGTTGGTCGCCGCGGGCGGCGGCGCCGTTGAAGGCCAGGCGGCATTCGATCTTGCCGCGGGCGAGGCGGGAGGCGAGCAGCTCGCGCAGCGGGATTTCGAGAAAGCGCAATTCTTCGCCGACCTTGAAATGGAGGTCGAGGTAGCGGGAATTGACGCCCTTGAGTTCGAGCTGCAGCGTGCCCCGCTCGACATCGCGGGTCTTCACGGCGTAGCCGGTCATGCTATAGATCATGGAAATGGGGGAATCTCGGCTTTACAGGTGGAGCCCAAGACCCGAAAATGGCTGGGACTTGCATCATACCCGGGACTCCGATGGCCCAACAAGCCAACCACGCCCTGCCGAACGGTTTCCAGCTTGAGGAATACACGATCGAACGCCAGCTGTCTTTGGGCGGGTTTTCCATCGTCTATCTTGCCCAGGATCCGGAGGGACGGCAGGTGGCGATCAAGGAGTACCTGCCCAACAGTCTCGCCCTGCGCGGCGAGGGCGAGATCAAGCCGCAGATCGCCTCCGACCACATGGGCGCCTTTCGCTACGGCATGAAGTGCTTTTTCGAGGAAGGCCGCGCCCTGGCCCGCCTGTCGCACCCCAACGTGATCCGCGTGCTCAATTTTTTTCGCGCCAACGACACCGTGTATATGGTCATGGAATACGAACACGGGCGCACCCTGCAGGAATTCATCCAGAAGCACCAGGGCCACATTTCCGAGCGCTTCATGCGCGGCGTCTTCACCCGCATGCTCAACGGCCTGCGGGAAGTGCATTCCCACAAGCTGCTCCATCTCGATTTGAAGCCTTCCAATGTCTATTTGCGGACCGACAACGCGCCGGTGCTCATCGATTTCGGCGCCGCCCGCCAGACCCTGGCGAGCGACCAGCCGATGCTGAAGCCCATGTATACGCCGGGTTTCGCGTCGCCCGAACATTACGGCTCGCGCAAGGATCTCGGTCCCTGGAGCGACATCTACAGCGTCGGCGCCTCGATGTATGCCTGCCTCGCCGGCTGCGCCCCCCAGGCCGCCGACGACCGCATCAAGAAAGATAGCCTGACTCCCGCCATGGTGCGCTGGGACGGGCAGTATTCCGACCGGCTCCTCGAGATTATCGACTGGTGCCTCAATCTCAATCATCTCTACCGCCCCCAGAGCGTTTTCGCCTTGCAGAAGGCGCTGGTCGAGGCCATCACCCCGCCGACGGAGAAAAAGCCGCCGCGCTGGATTGACCGCGTGGTCGGGAGACTCAAGGGAACCGCCAAGAAATGAGATTCACCGTCTATCAGGAAAGCCGCCAGGGCGGCCGCTCCAACAACGAAGATCGGATCGCCTACTGCTATTCCCGCGACGCGTTGCTGATGGTCGTGGCCGACGGCATGGGCGGCCATTTCTACGGCGAGATCGCGGCCCAGATCGCCGTTCAGACCTTGACCGACAGCTTCCAGCAGGAAGCCCATCCGGCGGTGGACGACCCCTTCCGGTTCTTGCAGAAGGGCATGACCAACGCCCACCATGCCATCCTCGACTATTCCGCCAAACACCGCCTCAACGATTCGCCGCGGACCACCTGCGTCGCCTGCCTGGTCCAGGACAGCGTCGCCTACTGGGCCCACGCCGGCGACTCCCGCCTCTTCCTCATGCGCAAAGGCAAGGTCACGGCCCAGACCAAGGACCATTCCCGGGTGCGGCTCCTCATGGAAGAAGGCGTCATCACCGAAGCCCAGGCGGCGGTCCATCCCGAACGCAACAAGATCTATAGCTGCCTGGGCGGCAACCAGTCGCCGGAGATCGAATTCTCCCGCAAGACTCCCCTCGAAGACGGCGATATCGTCATGCTGTGCACCGACGGGCTGTGGGGGGTCATTTCCGGCGAGTCGATGGCCGCTGCCCTCAAGGGCACCAATCTGCTGCAGGCGGTGCCCATGCTCCTCGCCCAGGCCGAAATCAAGGGCGGCCCCCACGGCGACAACCTGTCGGTGGTGGCGGTGCGCTGGGAAGAGAGCTACGTCGAGCCGTCGGCCAGTTCGGTGTCGACCCAGACCATGGCCCTCGACGAAGTCACCACCAAACTCGAAGAATTCGGGCGCAATCCGGCCTACAAGTCGGATTTGAGCGAAGACGAAATCGAGAAGGCGATCGAGGAAATCCGCGCCGCCATCGACAAGTTCAACCCCAGGAAGTGACGCCTCTCGCCGATATGCCGCGACTCGCCAGCGCCCTGCGCCGCCGCCTTGCGCGGCATCGGCCGGCCCGCCGCCCGCCGCCCGTAGTGGAGCGGCCCTCCGATTTTTCTGCCCGCCTCTAAGGACTCCCCATGCGCCCAAGCCAGCGCCAGCCGGACGAACTCCGCCCGGTTCGCATCACCCGCCGTTTTACCCGCCACGCCGAAGGTTCGGTCCTGGTCGAAATGGGCGATACCAAGGTGCTGTGCACCGCCAGCGTCGACGAATCCCTGCCCGGCTTCCTGCGGGGCAAGGGCCAGGGCTGGGTCACCGCCGAATACGGCATGCTCCCCCGCTCGACCCATACCCGTAGCGCCCGCGAGGCGGCCAAGGGCAAGCAGACCGGCCGCACCCAGGAAATCCAGCGCCTGATCGGCAGGAGCCTGCGGGCCGTCACCGACCTCAAGGCCTTGGGCGAACGCCAGATCACCCTCGACTGCGACGTCTTGCAGGCCGATGGCGGCACCCGCTGCGCCTCGATCACCGGTGCCTGGGTCGCCCTCTACGACGCCTGCGAAACCCTGGTCGGGGCCGGCAAAATCGCTGAAAACCCGGTGCGGGAGCACGTCGCCGCCATTTCGGTCGGCCTCTTCCAGGGCGCCCCGGTGCTCGACCTCGACTACCCCGAAGATTCCGGCTGCGATACCGACATGAACGTCGTTATGACCGGTTCCGGCGGCCTAGTCGAAATCCAGGGCACGGCCGAAGGCGAACCCTTCACCCGGGCGCAGATGAATACCCTCCTCGACCTTGCCGAAGCCGGCATCCGCCGCCTCATCGCCGCCCAGGAGGCGGCCCTGGCGTCATGAACAGGCTGGTTCTCGCCTCCAACAACAAAAAGAAGGTCGCCGAGCTGCAGGCCTTGCTCGCTCCCCTCGGCATTGCCGTCGTCACCCAGGGCGAACTGGGGGTTTCCGAGGCCGAGGAACCCCATTGCACCTTCGTCGAGAATGCCCTGGCCAAGGCCCGCCACGCCGCCCTGGCGACGGGGCTGCCAGCCCTGGCCGACGATTCGGGACTCTGCGTCGATGCCCTGGGCGGCGCGCCGGGGGTGATTTCGGCGCGCTACGCCGGCGAGCCGAAGTCGGATGCCCGCAATAACGACAAACTACTCGCCGACCTTGCGGCCATCCCCGCAGGCGCCGGCCGGCGCGCCCATTTCGCCTGCGTTCTGGTGCTTGTCCGGGGGGCCGACGACCCGCAGCCGATCATCGCCGAAGGCAACTGCCCCGGCGAAATCCTGACGGCGCCCCGGGGCGCCGGCGGGTTCGGCTACGATCCCCTGTTCTGGCTCCCCGATTTCGACCAGTCCATGGCCGAACTGGAGCCGGCCGCCAAGAATCGCATTTCCCACCGGGGGCGGGCCATGGCGCTCCTGGTCGAGCGCCTCGCCCGGGCAGGCTGATGGCCCGCGTCATTCCCATCGCCGCGGCGCCCCGGCCGGCGGCCGCGGCGCCCCTCGAATTTCGCGTCTCGCCGCCGCTCTCGCTCTATATCCACATTCCCTGGTGCGTGCAGAAATGCCCCTATTGCGACTTCAACTCCCATGAAGCCGGCGGAGAAATCCCCGAGGCCGCCTATCTCGACGCCCTCATTGCCGACGTTCAGACCGCCCTGCCCTTGGTCTGGGGGCGGCCGGTGGTCAGCGTCTTTTTCGGCGGCGGCACCCCCAGCCTCCTATCCCCCGCCGGCCTCGACCGCCTGCTCGCCGCCTTGCGCGCCCTCCTGCCCCTCCAGCCGGACGCCGAAATCACCCTGGAGGCCAACCCCGGGACGGTGGAGGCCGGGCGTTTCGCCGGCTTTCGCAGCGCCGGGATCAATCGCGTATCCCTGGGCATCCAGAGCTTTTCCGACACCCACCTCCAAGCCCTGGGCCGCATCCACGGCGGCGCCGAGGCGCGGGCCGCGGCGGAACTCGCCGCCCGCCACTTTCCCACCTTCAATCTGGATTTGATGTACGGTCTGCCAAGTCAGACGCAGGAGCAAGCGCTCACTGACATCGAGACGGCGCTGGCTTTCGCCCCGCCCCATCTTTCGTGTTACCAGCTCACCCTCGAACCCAACACCCGCTTTGCCGCCCGCCCCCCCGCCGACCTCCCGGCCGGCGACGCCTGCGCCGACATGCAGGAGGCCATCGAGGCGCGGCTGGGCGAGGCCGGCTACGCCAATTACGAAACCTCGGCCTTCGCCCGGCACAGCCACGCCTGCCGCCACAACCTCAACTACTGGCATTTCGGAGACTACCTGGGGATCGGCGCCGGCGCCCATTCCAAGCTCACCCTGCACGACCGGGTGCTGCGCCAGATGCGCTGGAAGCATCCGGCCGCCTATCTCAAAAACGCCGCCGCCGGCATGCCACTCCAGGAAGAAAGCGAAGTCGGCGGCGCCGACCTGCCCTTCGAATTTCTCATGAACGCCCTGCGGCTTGCCGAAGGGTTCCCGCCTGGTCTTTTCGAGGCTCGCACGGCCCGGCCGATCGCCGCGGTTCTGGCCGAACTGCGGGCCGCCCAAGCCGACGGCCTGCTGGTCGTGGAACCCCAGCGCATTGCGCCGACCCTGCGCGGCCGGCGCTTTCTCAACGTGCTGCTGCAGCGCTTCCTCGCCGACGACTCCTCCGGCTGAGCCGCCGGCCCCGCTCAGCCGCGGGTGTCGCCCCGGGGCTTATCGATCAGCAGGGCGAGGAAGCAGAAACAGCCGAAGGCCAGGGCCGCCGTGCCGGCGCCGAGGAAGGTGCCGACCTGGAAATTGCCCAGCCAGAATTTTCCCGCCAGCCGCGCCACGACGGAAACCAGGCACAGGGTTGCGCCGGCCAGCCCCGACAGGCGCCCCAGCCACAAGATCAGATTGTTCATAGCTTTCACCTCCCGCATGGGCCGGATCGCCCGTGGTTACATCCGGCCGCCGTCGCCCGCGGTCAGCCGCCTGGCATTACTGTACACGATCCAGGGCCAGCGGTTCGAAACGCATCCAGACGGTAAATCGCGTGCCGCGGCCGGCGGCGCTATCCACCGTGATGGAGCCGCCGCAGCGTTCGACCAGCGACAGGCTCACCCAGAGGCCGAGGCCTGTGCCGCCCGGCTTCTTGGCGGTGAAGAAAGGCTGGAACAGGCGGGCCTGGTCTTCCTGGGGGATTCCCGGGCCGTTGTCGCCGACGATGAGCTTCAAACCGAGTGGCATGTCGGCTTCGTCCCACTCCTCCGTCGCCAGGGTGAGGGTACCCCCCTCGGGCATGGCCTGGATTCCGTTGACCATCAGGTTGATGAGCACCTGCTGGAGTTCGTTGCGGTTGCACAAGACCTCGCGACCGCAGTCGAGGTGCTGGTCGATGGTGATGGTTCCCCGCTTGAGCAAATGCCCGACCAGAACCAGGCTGTCCTGGAAAAGCTGGGCCGGGGCGACGGGTTCGAGGTAGCCGACGTAATCCTGGGGGCGGGCGAACTGGAGGAGCTTGGCGACGATCAGGCGGATGCGATGCACCTGTTCCTGGATGAGCTTGATTTCCGGATCCACCGGCTCGGCCGCCGCCCCCAGGAGTTCCCGCAGGACGTCGAGGTTGCCTTGGATGACCGCCACCGGGTTGTTGATTTCGTGGGCGACGCCGGCGGTGAGCTGGCCGTGTCGAGGTCGGCGTAGGCGGTCATCAGGACGACGTCGCCGGCGTAGCCCTCGTCGCGCAGTTCGTGCAGCCAGTCGATGCCGGAGCGACCGGGCAGGGCGATGTCGAGCACGATCAGGTCGTAGAGCCGCCGCCGCACCAGGGGCAGCGCCGCCTCCACGCTGTCGGCGCCTTCCACCACGCCGCAGCGCGATTCGAGGGCGCGCTGGATGAAGCTGACCATGCCCGGCTCGTCGTCCACCACGAGAACCGAGTAGTGTTTCCAGGGCACCGCCGCGACCACGGGTTCGGTCGAATTCATCCGCTCCTCCGATTGTTTTGCCGATGATCGCAAACAACCGGTTGCCGAGGCAAACGCCGCCCCGTCAGAACGCCCGGTGCGCTTCCCGCGGCGGCGCCTCGGCCGGCCGATCGGCCAGCCAGTGGCGGGGCAGGTCGAGGACGCGGCGCTGCAGGATCAGGCGGCGCTCGCTGCGGCCGGCCGGAGGCCCGCCGTCGAGCCGGCGGCGGTCGCTGCCCTGGCGGCGGTCGGTCCAAGGGGGGCCGGGGGCGGCCATGTCAGTCGCGGACCCGGTCGAGGACTTCGGCGGCGGTTTCGACCACCGTCTGGGGTTCCTGGAACTCCCGGGTGGCGACGGGTTTGGCGCCGGCGAAGTATTTGGCCCAGTCGGTATCGGAAATCTCGACCAGCTCGATTTCGGGAATCCGCCGCTCCACCGTGCGCCGCCGCTCGGTCCATCCCTTGGGCGGTCCGACATCGCGTTTGCGTCGGTCGGCGCCGCCGCGCCGTTCGTCCTTTTTCTTCATGGCCTCTCCCCTGGGCTAATCGGCGTCGCTTCCGCCGGCTCATTTTGGGCATCATTCTAGGGGAGGCGCCGCCGTTCGTAAATATGACGAACGGCAGGTTTTCGCCTTATTCCGGCTACTTTTCCTGGGCCGGGAACGAACCGTCGACGTAGTACCAACGGCCATCTTCCCGCCGGAAATCGCTGAATTCGTGCAGCCGCCGGCCCCGGCCGGCGACCCGGCAGCGGGCGACGAATTCGACCGCGGCCCGGTCGTCGCCGAACATTTCGTGGCGGCGCACCTCCAGCCCCAGCCAGCGGCAGGGGCCGTCTTCGCCGAGGCCGAGCCGGTCCGGCCGGGTCGAGGGGTGCCAGGTGGCGAGGAGGTAGGCTTCGAGGCCGAGAACGTAGGCGCTGTAGCGCGAGCGCATGAGGGCCTCGGCGGTGGCGGCCGGGGCGCCGGCGTGGCAGGGGCCGCAGCAGGCGGCGTAGGGGCGGCCGCTGCCGCAGGGGCAGCAGTCGCCGGGCTTCACGCTTCCCAGGGCGGCGTCCCCGCCGCGGTGCTTGCCGGCGAAACGGCCGCCTCGGCGACCTCGCCGCCCAGGGCGTCCACCAGCTGGGGCAGGAAGCGGGCGAGTTCGCCGGTCATCAGGGCGAAGTCGGCGTCGAACTGCTCGTCGGCGTGTTCGGCGCTCTGTTCGGCCTCTTCCTTGACGAGGTCGAGGAAGGTGAGGCGCTTGATTTCGAGCTTTTCGGTGAGAATGAAGGAAATGCGGTCGTTCCAGGTGAGCGCCAGGCGGGTCGGCAGCTTGCCGCCGGCCAGGTGGGATTTGACCTCGTCACCTTCGAGGGGATGGCGGACGTAGCGGACCGCGGCCTTTTCTTCGCCCACCGCCTTCAATTCGCAGTCGCGGTCAATGGTGAAGCCGGCCGGCCCTTCGCCGCCGGCCAGCCAGTCGGCCATGGCCGAGGTCGGCGAGAGCTGGGTGTGGAGGAGTTGCAGGGGGAATTCGTCGAGGGACCAGCGCAGGTGTTCGATGACCTCTTCGGCCTTGGCGGGGCTGGCGGCGTCGACGCAGAACCAGCCGGCCTGGGGGTCGATCCAGACCGAGGTGGTGCGGCGCTTGGTGAAAGCCCGCGGCATGAATTCCTCGGTGACCCGCTCGCGCAGTTCCTTCAACTGCTTGCGGCCGGGCTTGTAGCCCTGCTGCGCCTCGACGGCCTCGGCCCGCTCCTTGACCTCGTCGTTGATGACCGACGAAGGCAGGAGGCGCTGCTCGACCTTGAGGGCGATGAGCCACTGGCGGTGGCTGGCGTACACCAGGGCGCCGTCGCCCCGGGGCGACGCCCAGCCGCGGCTCATGGCTTCGTGGCTGGGGCAGCGCTGGAAAGGGCCGCGGGCCAGTTGCTCTTCGAGTTTGGCCGGATCGATGCCCCAGGGCACCGGCAGGCGGTAAAGCTGCAGGTTTCTAAACCACATGGTGTTTCTCAGAATAGGTTGTTGACCACCCAGCGGTCGCGCTGGGCGAGGTTTTCCAGGCCCTTCATGGCCTCGACGGTGGCGCCCTGCTGGTGGGCGTGGTCGAGGAAGGAGGCGATGGCCTTGTCGAGGGGGTAGTCGTATTCCCGCCACTCGGCGTCGAACTTTTCCCGGCTGTAGCGGCTGACCGAGAGGCGCCCCGATTTCATGGGCACCAGGCGGACGCTCCTGCCGTCGTGGCGGATGACGATGGCGGTGGTGCGGTGGGCGTTCCAGACGATCACGGCGTTCGGCTCCTCAGCGTTTGCGGAAAATCACGTCCCACACCCCGTGGCCCAGGCGGAGGCCGCGGTTCTCGAACTTGGTGAGGGGGCGGTAGTCGGGACGGGGGGCGAAGCCGTCGGCGGTGTTCTGCAAGGCCGGCTCGGCGGAAAGGACTTCCAGCATCTGGGCGCCGTACTCCTCCCAATCGGTGGCGCAGTGCAGGTAGCCGCCGGGTTTGAGGCGGGACGCCAGCAGGGCGACGAAGGGCGGCTGGATGAGGCGGCGCTTGTTGTGGCGCTTTTTGTGCCAGGGGTCGGGGAAAAAGATATGGATGCCGTCGAGGCTGTCGACGGCCAGCATGTGGCGCACCACTTCGACGGCGTCGTGCTGGCAGATGCGCAGGTTGGCGAGTTCCCGGGTGGCGATGAGCTTGCACAGGGCGCCGACGCCGGGGGTGTGCACCTCGACGCCGAGGTAATCGTTGCCGGGGCAGGTTTCGGCGATCTTGGCCGTGGTCTCCCCCATGCCGAAGCCGATCTCGAGGATTTTCCCGGCGCGGCGGCCGAAGGTGGCGTCGAGGTCGAGGGGCGCGGCGGCGTAGGGTACGCCGATGCGCGGCATCATCTCGGCGTAGTAGCGTTCCTGGGCCTCCGACATGCGCCCGGCGCGGCGCACGAAGCTCTTGATGTGGCCGTGGGGTTCGCCGGCCCGGCCGGCGGTGTAGGCGCCTTCGCTCATGAACCGATGAGGCCGCTGGTCGGGGACGAGGGATCGGCGGAGTAGAGCTTTCTTGGCATCCGGCCGGCGAGGAAGGCCTGGCGCCCGGCCTCGACGCCCTTTTTCATGGCGCTGGCCATGAGCACCGGGTCTTTGGCGTGGGCGATGGCGGTGTTCATGAGGACGCCGTCGCAACCCAGCTCCATGGCGATGGCGGCGTCGGACGCCGTGCCGACGCCGGCGTCCACGATAATGGGCACCTTGGCGTTGTCGATGATGAGGCGGAGGTTCCAGGGGTTGAGGATGCCCATGCCGGAGCCGATCAGCGAGGCCAGCGGCATCACCGCGACGCAGCCGATTTCTTCCAGCATCTTGGCCTGGATGGGGTCGTCGGAACAATAAACCATGACGTGGAACCCCTCCTTGACCAGGGTTTGCGCCGCCTTCAGGGTTTCCGGCATGTTGGGGAAGAGGCTCTTGGGGTCGCCCAGGACTTCGAGCTTGCACAGCGGGTGGCCGTCGAGCAGTTCGCGGGCCAGCCGCAGGGTGCGGACGGCGTCGTCGGCGGTATAGCAGCCGGCGGTGTTGGGCAGGATGGTGAATTGGGCCGGCGGCAGGGCGTCGAGCAGGTTGGGCTGCCCGGGATCCTGGCCGATGTTGGTGCGGCGGATGGCGACGGTGACGATGGCGGCGCCGGAGGCGTCGATGGCGGCGCGGGTTTCGGCGAAATCCTTGTATTTGCCCGTGCCGACCAGAAGACGGGAGGAATAGGGCTGGCCGGCGATGGTGAATTGATCCATGGGTTTTTCCCGGAAGGGTGAAACGGAGAAGTTCAGCCGCCGCCGACGGCGACGACGATTTCCAGGCGGTCGCCGCTGGCGAGGCCGGTACTGGCGTGTTGGCTCTTGGGGATGATTTCGCCGTTTTTCTCGACGGCGATGCGTTTGCCCGTCAGCCCGAGGGCGTCGGTGAGGCCGGCGACGGTGAGGGCCTGGGGAAACTGGCGGGGTTCGCCGTTGAGGGTGATGTGCAACATCGGCCTATTTTATCAAGCCTCGGGGCTTTCTCGGGGCGTCGACGAAAAGGCGGTCGTAGAGCCAGTTGGGCAGAAGCCGCAGGCCCTTGGCGACCAGGCCCATCGGCCAGGGAATGACGCGGTAGCTGACGCCGGCTTCGACGGCGCGGGCGAAGCGGCGGGCGAATTCCGCCGCCGGCAGGAGAAAGGGCATGGGGTAGGGGTTGATGGCGGTCATCGGCGTGGCGACGTAGCCCGGGGCGATGGTTACCACCTTGATGCCGTAGGGCCGCATTTCCAGGCGCAGGCTTTCGAGGTAGGCGATGGCCGCGGCCTTCGACGCCGAGTAGGCCTCCGCCCCGGGCAGGCCGCGGATTCCCGCCACCGACGCCAGCCCCACCAGGCGGGCGCCGTTGGCGGCGGCCTTGAGAGCCGGGATGAAGGGAGAAAAAGTCGCCGCCATGCCGTAGACGTTGGTGTCCATGACCCGCCGGAAGGCCGCCAGATCCTCCTCGCATTCGCTCAGGGTGCCGACCGAAACGCCGGCGCTGGCGACGACGATGTCGGGCGGGCCGAAGCGGGCCAGGAAATCGGCGGCGGCGGCCTGCAGCGCCGGGGCGTCGGCGACGTCGAGGGAGTAGCAGGCGTGGCCGCCCCCCAGGCGGGCGTTGAGGTCGGCCAGCGCCGCGCTGCGGCGCCCGGCCAGGCCGAGGCGGGAGCCGCGGCCGGCGTAGTAGGCGGCGAGGGCCTCGCCGATGCCCGACGAGGCGCCCGTGATGAAGACCTTCAGCGTCATGGGGAGAGGCTGCGCCGGACGCCGCCGGTTCGCTTACTTCTTGCCGGCTTTCTCGCTGCGGGATTTGGCGATGAGCTGGTCGGCGATGGCCAGCATGTCGTTGTGGCTCTTGTCGCTGACCAGGTACTTGCCGTCGACGGCCAGCGAAGGTACGCCCTGGATGCGGTAGGCCTGGGCCATCTGGTCGCCCCGCTTGACCTTGCTCATGACGCCGAAGGAGGCGAAGGCGTCGGCGAATTTCTTGGGATCGACCCCCTTCTTGGCGGCCCATTCGGCGGCCACCTTGTCGTCGAACAGGTTGACCCGGTCGACGTGGATGGCCTTGAAGACCTCGCCGTCGAGCTTGCCGAGGTCGCCGGTGACTTCGAGGGTGTAGTAGAGCCGGGCGATATTGGCCCAGGCGGCGCGGCCGAAGGTGATGGGTACCTTGCGGAAGACCACGTCGGCGGGCAGCTTGGCGGCCCAGGCATGGATGAGGGGGTTGAAGTCGTTGCAGTGGGGGCAGCCGTAGCTGAAGAATTCGAGCACCTCGATCTTGCCCGGCGTGTCGCCCGGCTGCGCCGGCTGGACCGGTACGTAGTCCTTGCCTGCGGTCTGGGCGAAGGCCGGGAGATTGGCGGCGAGGGCGCCGGCCAGCAGGGCGCGGACGGCGCCGCGACGGGAATTGTTCATGCTCACTCCTTGTTCTTGACGAGGGATGCTTCGATCCCGGACTTGGCGAGGTCGGCCCGCACCTTGTTGACCTCCTCGACGCGGCCGAAGGGGCCGAGGCGGACGCGGTAATAGGTCTTGTCCTGCACCATCACCTGCTGCACCGACGCTTCCAGACCCATTAACGCCAGATTGGCCTTCTGGTTGTCCGCGTCGTGGGGGGTGCTGAAGGAACCGGCCTGGAGGAAGAGCGGCCCCTTGCTTTCCTTGCCCTCGTCCTTCTTGGCGTCTTCCTTTTTGGCTTCGGCGGGTTTCTGGCCGGCCTTGTCGGGGATGGCGTCGGCTTTGCCGGGCAGGATGTCGTAGAACTGAAAGCGTTTTTCCGGCACCGGGTCGCCGGGTTTGCCGGGCAGGGCCATGGGCTGGGCGGGTTGGCCGGGGGCGTTCGGCTTGGCCCCGGCGGCCGCCGGGGCTTCGGGCTTGGGCTGGGACTTGCCGGTGACGAAGGGCATGGTCGCCTTGTTCAGGTACCAGACCACACCGGCGGCGATGGCCACGCCGAGCACCAGGCCGATGAACATGCCGACCAGGGTGCCGCCGCCCGCTTTCCTGGGCGCTGCCTTGGCCTTGCGGGGTTTCACGTCGCGGCTCATGGTTTCCTTTACATGGATTCGGGGCAGGTGACGCCGAGCAGCGCCATGCCGTTCCTGATGACCTGGCGGACCGCCGCGGCCAGGGCGATGCGGGCGTCGCGCAGCGCCTCGTCCTCGACCAGCATGCGTTCGGCGTTGTACCAGCCGTGGAATTCGCCGGCCAGATCCTTGAGGTAGAAGGCGATCTGGTGGGGCGCCAGATCCCGGGCGGCAGCATTGACGATGTCGGCGAACTCGGCGAGCTTGTTGGCCAGGGCCAGTTCCCGCGGGTTGTCGAGGCGGCCCAGGTCGGCCTTGGCCAGGTCGGCGAGCTTGCCGCCCCACTGGCCGATGACCGAAGAGATGCGGGCGTGGGCGTACTGGATGTAATAGACCGGGTTCTCGTTGGTCTGGCTCTTGGCGAGATCGAGGTCGAAGTCCAGGTGCTGGTCGGATTTCCTCAGGGCGTAGAAGAAGCGGCAGGCGTCGTTGCCGACCTCGCCGCGCAGTTCGCGCAGGGTGACGAATTCACCGGAGCGGGTGGACATCGAAGCCTTCTGGCCGTTGCGGTAGAGCACGGCGAACTGGACGAGGGCGACTTCGAGTTTGCCGGTGTCGAGGCCGAGGGCGGCGATGGCGCCCTTGACCCGGGGGATGTAGCCGTGGTGGTCGGCGCCCCAGATGTTGATGACCTGGTCGAAGCCCCGCTCGTACTTGTTGAGGTGGTAGGCGATGTCGGAGGCGAAATAGGTGTAGAGGCCGTTCTCGCGCTGCACGACGCGGTCCTTCTCGTCGCCGAAGGCGGTGGATTTGAACCACTTGGCGCCGTCCTGGAGGTAGAGGTGGCCGTTCCCTTCCAGGAGGTCGACGCAGCGGGCGACCAGCCCCGTGTCGTAAAGGGCTTTCTCCGAGAACCAGACGTCGAAATGGACGCCGAATTCCTCCAGGTCGGCGCGGCAGTCGGCCAGCTGTTCCGACAGGGCGTGCTGATGGACGTAGATCCAGTCGGGGCCGAGGAGATCCTTGGCGTTGGCGATCAGGGCGTCGAGGTGGAGTTCGCGCTGGTTCTTGGCCTCGTCGTCGGCACGGCCGGCTTCGGGCAGGCCGGGGGTGCCGTCGAGGACGGCGGCAGCCGGGCGCCAGTACTTGTCGCCGTGGGCCACCTGCATCTGGCGGGCCATTTCGCGCACGTAGTCGCCCTGGTAGCCGTTGGGCGGGAAAGGCAGGTCGACGCCGTTCAATTCCAGATAACGCAGCCAGGTGGATACGGCCAGGATATCCATCTGCCGTCCGGCGTCGTTGACGTAGTACTCGCGGGTCACGTCCCAGCCGGCGAAGGCGAGCAGGCTGGAGAGCGAAGCCCCGTAGGCGGCGCCGCGCCCGTGGCCGACGTGAAGCGGCCCGGTGGGGTTGGCGGAAACGAACTCGACCTGGATCTTCCGGCCGCCGCCCAGGGCCGAGCGCCCGTAATTCTCGCCCGCCGCCAGGACGGCGGTCACCGCGGCGGTCTTGGCGGAGGAATCGAGGGTGAAATTGATGAAGCCGGCGCCGGCGATCTCGGCCTTCTTGACCAGCGTCGAAACCGGCAGTTCATTGACCAGCTGCTGGGCGATTTCCCGGGGATTCTTCTTGAGCGCCTTGGCCAGCTGCATTGCCAGGTTGGTGGCGAAGTCGCCGTGGGAGGCGTCCCGCGGGCGTTCGAGATGGATCGGGGTGGCGGTGGCGGCGGGGGCAACGCTGGCCAGGGATTGCTTGAGCAACTCGGCGAGCTGGGTCTTGACGTCTTGGGCCATTGATTTTTGGCGAAAAAGCAAAGGGATGATTATACGCTGGCCCTAGGCTCGCGCACGGCGCTCACCTATACTTGAGTGATATAATGCCGAATGGATCAACGGGCCGCCTCCAGGCGCTCCAGTTCGTATCCTGCCGCCACGTGTTCTATATACACTGTGATTCCCTTGTCCCTGCAGTTGCGGAACGCGTTCTTCGCGTCCTCGGGGCGTCGATTGACCAAGTGATGCTGGCCCACGAAAAACCATGCCTCCGCCAAGGTCATTTCGCGTTCGTCGCCTGATTTTCGATTGACTGCGGAAATCAGGTCATCCGGCGTCAGCGCCCCAGCGAACATTGCAAGCCCCTGACTTGGCCACGGCGCATCGAGCGATTCGCGTCCCTGCTTGGTCAAAGTGTCTGGCAGTGGTCGCCCGAGCCTCTGCAGGGTCCATGCCCACCAGATTTTGGCGTAAACTTGGTCAGCTTCCTGCTGAGCGTTCTCGACAGCCTTGGCGAAGTCTTGTGCTGCCTGTTCCAGGTGCCCGAGGTAGAAACGTGCATGGCCGCGCCGGTAATGGGTCATGAAGGGATCCGCCCCTAATGAGAGCGCCTTGGTATAGTCGGAGACAGCCTTCCCGAAGCGCCCGCTTGCGAATCCAAGATTTCCCCGGCACATCCATGAGCGCGGCATGGCCGGTCCAACTCGGACCGCTTCCTCGGCATCGGGTATGCCTTCGGTCGACCGTTCCAGGTCAGCCAGGGTTTCCGCCCGGCTGCAAAGTGCTTCGACTAAATCATCATCCTTGAGTCGATTTGCCTTGATGACACGGTCCACGTTCTCCCATTGCCTTGTCAGTCGCACTTTGAGCGACTCCTGCAACGAAGATGCGAACAACCCAACCGACTTGATCGAATTTCTGTCGACCATCACCACGCCGCCAACCGCCTTGTTCAAATTCTTGATGTCGTCGGAGAATTGCTGAACTCTGGCCGCCGGGACTTCGGCGCTACGGGAACTAAAAGACACTGTCACTTGCGTCTTGTTTCCCCGGAAGCTCTTGGCCACGGTAGCCTCGAACTGGTCGCCGCGCACCCGCTGCAAGCTGGGATCCTGCAGGACGCTAACTGCCTCAGGCCAGTCGACGTTCAATTGGTACCGCGCCTCGTAGGGCACTGCTTGGGCCGCCAGCGGATAGCTGCGAACAAGTTTATCCGGTACGTTGAAAATGCCGCGCAAATTCGCCGGAAAGAACCCTAATGCCCAGGCTTTGTCCGCCTCTTGCGTCAACTTTGGGATGGTATAACGCGCCTTGAAGGTGATTGCATTGATTTCCAGGTCGTCCTCGAATACTGGGTCGCCGGATAGCACAGCGCCGTTGTATTGGCGCTCGTAGTTGCCCATAGCCAATTTTCGTAATTGCTCTGGCGTTTGTTGGGCGATTAGCAGACGAATCCGGTCGGCGCCGTTGCCATGCCATACCTGCTTGACTTGCAGGGTACCGGCAGCGCCCATTTCCTTGACTGTGAACTCCTCGAACAGTTCGACCTGCACTAGATCCCGAATCCCGGGCTGGCTTACAGTCTCCAAGTTCTTGGTAGAAGGTGCGATGACAAGGACTTCCGAACCCTCGACGTAGGGACCGAGTCGATCAAGTGCGCCGGATTGGGGCTGCGCAGCAGGGTCGAGGTAATAGTCGCGATTGTTTACGCGCACCCGGACTATGGCGTGGTCAAAGGCATCGGGCGCCGGCAACATCTTTGCCGGCACCTTCGGCGCCCGTAGCGACGCAAAGACTGGATCGGCCTCGACACCCAATTCACGTAGCATGGCGACCAGCAGGTAAGTCTTGTCCTTGCAATCCCCGTAGCGCCGGGCGAGAACCTGGGTCGGTGGGTAGGGACGATGCGAGCTCTCGCCCAGGGATACCGAGAAGTAGCGTATTTCCCCTTGCACCCAGCGCAGAGCCGCCGCAATGCGCGCTTCGGCGGACGACAGCTTGCGAAGTCTGGTGACCTGCTGGACAGCCTCCTCAGGTAAGGCAACTGGGGTTTCGAACAAACGCATGGCCCATCGATTGACTTCTGCCCAATCAGCGTATTCCGAAAACTGGATCATGCGGGCTGGCAAGTAATCGACGGGAATGAAGGGTTCGAAGGTCAAACCCTCGATACCACGCTCCTCGAATTCAACCAGGCGCTCACCCTTGAAATCGCTTACCTTCGGCTCTATCGAGATAGGACGAAAGTCGCCCAGCAGCCGCCAGCGCAATGCCCGCTCGGATGGGTGCAGCACGGATACCCGGCGCAATTCAATGGGATCCCCCTGATCCCAACCGGCGAAATCGCTGAATCTTCCTTCAAAAATGGGGTTCTGACCTTCAACGCTGTATTGGATTTCCAAGGAATCGCCGACCCGGACATCGTCGAGTAAGATGGCTACGGTTACTGTGCCGCCATAGACACCTTGCTCCAAGCGCCCTTCCCGTTGGAGGAAGCGAACACTCACCTCGCGGGTTCGGTCGATGACCCGATCGCCGCGGAGCAACCGAACTGAATGCAGACTAAGCTTCTGGTACTGCGGTACAAACTGCAGTTGAATCTGACCAATGGCTCCCAGCACCGATGCATCGTTGGCCTGGATCACTTTATTGACGTACACCGTTGGTGTCGGAGCCATCTTGAACTGCGTGTCGTGCAAACGAATCACCACCGGACTCAACCGCTTGGTTGGCAGCGGTGCCAGTGGCCGCACCCATGAGGGCAGCGCTGCTCCCCGCACGAACCGGTCGGAAGACATGTTGATTTCCGCGCCATCGACAACCGGCTCAGCCATGACATCAGCGATCGACCACCCTGCCAGTAGTAGGCACAACATTGCTAGAAAACGCCCCACGCCACGCATCGACGATTCTCCTTCTATGATAGGCAGGCCACCCATGCCATTGGCCTAGTGATGGATTGTAGCCGCGCCACGCTTCCCCTGTCTTTGGTTTGTGCGTAGACTTTGTCGTTTTTGCTACCAGGTCTCCCCTTGCGCCTTTTCCGCCTCCTCAAGATCGCCTCCGTCGCCAGCCGTTACGGCCTCGACGAGATGGTGCTCGAACACGAGCCGAGCGGGCGCCTGGTGCGGTTCGCCAACGCCCTGCAGTTCTGGCGCGATCTTTCGGCGCCGCGGGCCGTGCGGCTGCGCCTGGCCCTGGAGGAACTGGGGCCGATTTTCGTCAAGTTCGGCCAGGTGTTGTCCACCCGCCGCGATCTCATCCCCATGGATATCGCCGACGAGTTGGCCAAGCTCCAGGACCGGGTGCCGCCTTTCGAATCCCACCTTGCCCTGGCGGAAATCGAAAAGGCCTACGGCCGCTCCGCCTCCGAGGTCTTTGCCGAATTCGATCCAGTGCCGGTGGCCTCGGCCTCCATCGCCCAGGTACACTTTGCCCGCCTCAAGACCGAGGACGGCGGCCACGACGTGGCGGTCAAGGTGCTGCGGCCCAACATGCATGGCGTCATCGGCCACGACCTGGCGCTCCTCGACACCTTGGCCTTGCTGCTGGAAAAACTGTGGTCCGACGGCAAGCGCCTGAAACCCCGGGAAGTGGTTGCCGAGTTCGCCAAATACCTCTACGACGAACTCGATCTCATGCGCGAAGCGGCCAACGCCTCGCAACTGCGGCGCAATTTCGCCGAATCCGACCTGCTCATCGTGCCCGAGGTCCACTGGGACTGGTGTACATCGACCGTCATGGTCATGGAGCGCATGCAGGGCACGCCGATCTCCCAGATCGACCGACTGCGGGAGCAGAACATCGACCTCTCGCGGCTCTCCGCCGCCGGCGTCGAGATCTTCTTCACCCAGGTCTTCCGCGACGGCTTCTTCCACGCCGACATGCACCCCGGCAACATCTTCGTCCATGCCGACGGCCGCTACATCGCCCTCGATTTCGGCATCGTCGGCACCCTCACCGATTCCGACAAGAACTACCTGGCGCAGAATTTCCTCGCCTTCTTCCGCCGCGACTACAAACGGGTCGCCGAGGCCCACATCGAATCCGGCTGGGCGCCCAAGGATACCCGGGTCGACGAATTCGAGGCCGCCATCCGCGCCGTCTGCGAACCCATTTTCGACCGCCCCCTCAAGGAAATCTCCTTCGGCCGGGTGCTCCTGCGCCTCTTCCAGACCTCGCGCCGCTTCAACGTCGAGATCCAGCCGCAACTGGTGATGTTGCAGAAAACCCTCCTCAACATCGAAGGCCTGGGCCGCCAGCTCGACCCCGACCTCGACCTGTGGAAAACCGCCAAGCCTTTCCTGGAGCGCTGGATGAGCGAACAGGTGGGCTGGCGCGGCCTGCTCCGCACCTTCAAGCAGGAAGCCCCCTACCTCGCCCGGACCCTGCCGCAACTGCCGCGCCTGGTGCACCAGTCCCTGGCCCAGCCCGCCAAAACCGACCTGCAACCGCAACTGGAACGCCTGATCGCCGAACAGCAACGGCAGAACCGCTGGCTGACCATCATCGCCGTGTTGCTGGCGATTGTTGCCGGCGGCGTGTTATCGCGGCTTTATTAAAACCACCGGCAGCAAGAGAAAAGCCGCCAGGGCGCTGAGTCCGGCGGCAGAGGCGAAGGCGACGGCGGCGCCGGCGGCCTGCCACAGACCGCCAAAAAGAAGCCCGCCGGGCAGGGCGACTGCCCCGACCACGGCGTTGTACCAGCCAAAGGCGGTGCCTCGCTGGTCGGGGCCGGCTAGTTCGCCGATCAGCGCCCGTTCTGCCCCCTCGCCCAGGCCGGCCAGGAGGCCGTAGGCCAGCCCGGCGGCCCACAGGCCGGCCAGGGTGGCGGGCAGCGCCAGGAACGCGAAAGCGACGGCGAAGGCCAGCCAGGCCAGTCCGGTGGTCCGCCCATGGCCGAGGCGGTCGGAAAGGCCGCCGCCCAGCCAGGCGGCAAGCGCTTTCATGGCGCTCAAGGCGGCCCACAGGAGGAGAAGTTCGGCGACGCCGCCGCCCAGTTCGTGGCCGCGCAGGACGACGAAGGTTTCCGACGCCCGGGCCAGGGTAAACAGACCGACTAGGGGCAGCACCCGCCGCAATTCCGGGGCGAGGCTGCGCCAGATGAGGGGCGGCGCGGCGGTCCGGGGCGGTTCGGCGGCGGGGCGGTCGGCGATGCCGAAGGCGACGAGCAGGGCGGCGAGGACGCCGGGAACGGCGGAGACGAGGATCACCCCGGCCAGAGAAAGGGGCGTCCAGGCGAGGCAGGCGGCGGCAAAGAGGGCGCCGGCCATGGCGCCGCCGTTGTCCATGGCGCGGTGGAAGCCGTAGGCCCGGCCGCGGATTTCCGGGGTGGTGGCATCGGCGAGGAGGGCGTCGCGAGGCGCGGTGCGCAGGCCCTTGCCGACCCGGTCGAGGCTTCTGAGCGCCGCCACCGCCGGCCAGCTGCCGGCGATCCCGAGCAGGGGCCGGACCAGGTTGGACAGCCCGTAGCCGGCCAGGACGAAGGGCTTGCGCCGCCCGCCCCAGAGGTCGGAACGCCGGCCGGCCCAGAGCTTGAGGGCGGCGGCGACGGCGTCGGCCAGACCCTCGATGGCGCCCAGCACAACCGGGCCGGCCCCGAGGACAGCGGCGAGCAGCACGGGAATGAGCGGGGTGACCATCTCGGAAGCCAGGTCGTTGCAGAAGCTGACGCCGCCGAGAACGAGGACGGTGCGGGGCAGGCGGCGGGCAGGCATGGCGGCCGGTCAGGCCGTCACCGGGGTGGCGTCGAGCCGCTCGATCAGGCCGGCCAGGGCGTGGCGGGCCGACTGGCTGCGCACCGCGGCGCGGTCGCCGGCGAAATGGCAGGTCTGGGCCTCGCAGCCACCGTCCTTCTGCGCCCAGGCGAAACACACCGTGCCCACTGGTTTTTCCTCCGTGCCGCCGGTGGGGCCGGCGATGCCGGTGACGGCGACGGCCCAGTCGGCCCGGCTGCGGGCCAGCGCCCCCTGGGCCATGGCCCGGGCGGTCGGTTCGGAAACCGCGCCGTGGCGGGTCAGAGTGCTGCCGGGCACGGCGAGAAGCTCTTCCTTGGCGGCGTTGGAGTAGGTGACGAAGCCGCGGTCGAACCAGGCCGAACTGCCGGCCACCGCCGTCACCGCCTGGGCCACCCAGCCGCCGGTGCACGATTCGGCGGCGGCCAACTCCTCGCCCCGGGCCAGCAGGCGGCGGCCGACTTCGCCGGCGAGGGCTTCGAGTTCGGCCTGGGCGATGCTCACAGGAGGCCCTCGAAGAGCTGCACGTCCACCGGGTCGCCGGCGGCGACGCTGGCCGCTTCTTCAGGCAGGACGATGAAGCAGTTGGCTTCCGACATCGAACGCAGCACCCCCGACCCCTGCAGGGCGAAGGGGCGGACCTGCCAGCCGCCGTCGGCCGCCGCCCCCACCCGGCCCCGCAGGAATTCTCGCCGGCCGGGTTGCTTCTTGATGGCTTCGCGGCAGACCGCCTTGAGGAGCGGGCGTTCGGGCAGCGGGTCGACGCCCGCAAGGCGCAGCAGGGCGTCGAGGGCGAACTGGGTGTAGCTCACCATCACCGCCACCGGGTTGCCCGGCAGGCCGAACAGCCAGGCCTTGCCGATGCGGCCGAAGGCCATGGGGCGGCCGGGTTTGATGTCGAGTTTCCAGAAATGGACCTGGCCCAGACGGGCCAGGATTTCCCGGACGAAATCGGCCTCCCCCACCGAGACGCCGCCGCTGGTCAGCACCACATCGGCGGCAGCGGCGGCTTCGCCGAGGGCGGCTTCAAGGTCTTGCGGCCGGTCGCGGACGACGCCGAGGTCGATGATCTCGGCTCCGAGCTGGGTGAGGAGGCCGAACAGGGTGTAGCGGTTGCTGTCGTAGATCTGCCCCGGCGCCAGGGGCTGGCCGATCGAGGCCAACTCGTCGCCAGTGGAAAAGAACGCCACCTTGAGGCGGCGGCGCACCGTCACCTCGGCGATGCCGAGCGACCCGATCAACCCCAGTTCGGCGGCGCCGATGCGCTTGCCGGCGGCCAGCGCCACCTGCCCCCGGGCCAGGTCTTCGCCGGCCAGCCGGGTGTTGGCGCCCGGCTTCTGGCCGGCGGGGACGATCACCGTGTCCCCCTCCTGCCGCGCCACTTCCTGCACCACGACGGTATCGGCGCCGGCCGGCAGCACGGCGCCGGTCATGATGCGCACCGCCTGGCCCGTCCCGACGAGGCCGGAAAAGGCCCGCCCGGCCCAGGCGGTTCCCACCACCTGGAGCCGGGTTTCGCCTTCGCCGGCAAGGCTGTCGGCGCGCAGGGCGTAGCCGTCCATGGCGGAATTGTCGTGGGCCGGCACGTCGTGGGGGGCGACGATGGGGGCGGCCAGGATGCGGCCCAGGGCTTCGCGCAGCGGCAGGACTTCCCGGCCGGTCACCGGTGCCACGGCGGCCAGGAGGTGCTGCCGGGCTTCCTGGGCGGAGAGGGCGGCCGGACTGGAGGACGAAGGGGGCGTATTCATAACTGACGAATCCCAAGAGGAGTTTGAAAGGTGGCCACCAGGTGCGGCGGCTCGTCGCCGGCGGGCGGGGCCACGGCAAAATCGCCGCTGAAACCGATGGCGGCAAGGGTCGTACGGACGCCCGCCGGCTCCCGGTGAAAGCCCTGCAGGGCGACGAGCGAGCAGCCCCGCTCCGGCAGCGCGGCGGCGGGGTGGACGCCGGGCGGCCATTGGATGAGCATGGGCAAGACCCCGTCGTGGGGCGCCCGGCCCGATTCAGGGATGCCGATCCGCCATTCCAGGGCACCCCGGGTCATGGTCCGCACCGTGCCGAGGGAAACGGGCGAGGCGGCGATGGCGGCGTGGATGTCGTCGCAGCGTGCCACCCAGGCGGCGAGGCGGGGTGAAGCGCCGGCCCCCAGGCGGTCGAGATCGAACCAGCGGCGGTGGGCGGGGGCCGGCGCCGCCGGGTCGACGGCGATGACTTCGAGAAAGAGGCCCTCCCCCAGGCGCAGCAGGGCATTGTGGGTGCCCATGCGGGGATGGGCGCCGCCCGGGTCGAGGGGTACGCCGAGGCGATCCTGCACGTAGGCCACCCCGGCGGCGAGGGTCGGCGCGGTGACGGTGAGGTGGTCGATGGTGCAGGGCATGAGTCGGCTAGCGGGCGTTGGGGAAAAAGACCGGCTGGCCGTCGGCCCGGAAGGCGGCGATGGCCTCCTGGCCGGCGGGGGAGGTGAGCCACTGGGCGAAGCGTTCGGCGGCCTCCTTTTTGACATGGGGGTGCCGTGCGGGGTTCACGGGAATGACGCCGTAGGGATTGAACAGGGCCGGGTCGCCGGCCAGCACCAGGTCGAGTTGCTGCCGGTTCTTGAAGGCCGCCCAGGTAGCGCGGTCGGCGACGGTGTAGGCGTTGATCGCCGCCGCCAGGTTCAGGGTCGGCCCCATGCCGGCGCCCGCCTCCTTGTAGCCGGGAGAGCGCTTGGGGTCGATGCCCGCCTCCTTCCACAGGCGCAGTTCGGCGGCGTGGGTGCCGCTCTTGTCGCCGCGGGAGACAAAACCCTGGCGCGCTGCGTCGATGCGCTGCAGGGCCTGGGCGGCACCGCGGACGGAACGGACGCCGGCCGGGTCGTCCCGCGGGCCGACGACAACGAAGTCGTTGACCATGACGTCGCGGCGGGCGATGCCCCAGCCGTCGGCGACGAATTTGTCCTCGGCGGCCCGGTCGTGCACCAGGAGGACGTCGGCGTCGCCGCGGCGGCCGATGTCGATGGCTTGGCCGGTGCCCACCGCCACCACCCGGACCCGGATGCCGGTGGCCGCCTCGAACTTGGGCAAGAGCCAGGAAAAAAGCCCGGATTGCTCGGTGGAGGTGGTCGAGGCCACGACCAGGGCGTCCTGGGCCAGGGCAGGCAGCCCGGCGGCCAGCAGCAGGGCGGCGATCAGCGTGCGAAAGGCAGACGCCAAGGCAATTCTCCTTGCAGGTAGGCGCGGGCGGCGGCGGATTGCGGCCGGGCGAAGAAGGCGTTGGCCGGTCCGTGTTCCTGGACCCGTCCCGCCGCCAGAAAGACGATGTCGTCGGCCAGCCGGGTGGCCTGGCCGAGATTATGCGTGGTCATGAGGATTTTGGCGCCGTCGGTGCGGATTTCCCGGACGATGCGCTCGACGGCTTCGGTGGCGCCGGGATCGAGGCTGGCCGTGGGCTCGTCCAGCAGAAGCAGGCGCGGCGCCACGGCCCAGGCGCGGGCCAGGGCCAGACGCTGCCGCTCGCCGCCGGAGAGGAGCCGGGCGCTGTCCCGGGAGCGTTCGGCGAGGCCCACTCTTTCCAGCACACGGGCGGTGCGTCGCCGCCTTTCGGCCGGGCTCAGGGCCTGGGGCCGCAGGGCGAATTCGACATTGGCCCAGACTGACAGGCGCAGCACCATGGGCTGCTGGAAAACCATGGCCAGCCGGCCGCTGGGCAGCGCCGCCCCGCCCCAGTCGAGGCGGCCCCGCCCGGCCGGCAGAAGGCCGGCGAGCAGCCGCAGCAACACCGTCTTGCCCGCCCCGTTGGGGCCGAGGACGACGGTGATGCCTTCGCCGGACAGTTCGAGGTCGACGCCGTCGAGCACCGCCTTGCCGTTGGGGGCGAAGGCAAGGCCGGCGATGCGCAGGGGGAACATCAGCCGTACCTGCGGCCGGCCCAGGCCCGCAGGCCGTAGGCGGCGGCGTTGAGGGCCAGGATCACGGCCATCAGCACGAGGCCCAGGGCGATGGCCAGGGCCAGATCGCCCTTGCTCGTCTCCAGGGCGATGGCCGTGGTCATCACCCGGGTATAGCCGTCGATGTTGCCGCCCACGATCATCACCGCCCCCACCTCGCTCATCGCTCGGCCCAACCCGGCCAGGGTGGCGACGCTGAGGGCGAAGCGGCAGTCCGCCAGCAACAGGAAGGCACTCTGCCAGCGCGACAGGCCGATCAGGGACAGCTCCGGCGCGTAGTCGCGCCAGGCCTCCTCGACGATCTGCCGGCTGACGGCGGCGATCAGCGGCACCACCAGCACGGTCTGGGCCGCCACCATGGCGGCCGGCGAAAAGAGCAGGCCGAAGCCGCCGAAGGGGCCGGAGCGCGACAGGAGCAGATAGACGAGCACCCCCACCACCACCGAAGGCAGGCCCATCAGCGCGTTGATGGCGACGATCGCCGCCCCCCGCCCGCGAAACCGCGAAACCGCCAACCAGGCCCCCAAGGGCAGGCCAAGCAGGGTGCCGAGGGCGAGGGCCGACAGACTGACGCGCAACGACAGCCCGACCACCTGAAGCAGCCGGGAATCGAGGGAAGCGAGAAGGGCGAAGGCTTCGCCGAGGGTGTGGCCCATGGGGAGGGCAGCATATCACCGGCCAGCCGCCGCCGGAACCGACGGCGAGATGGCAGGAGGGCAGGAGGGCAGGAGGGCAGAGGGGCGGCGGGGCGGGTACAATGTCGAAGTAATATTGCACGGTTGCTGCCGGCCATTCTCTTAGCGACATGACATCAGACGCTCCCGTAGTGCCGCCTTCAATGCGGCTTCTCGGCGCCCTCGCCGGCCTGGCGATTCTACTGGTCGCGGTCGCCAGCCGCCTACTGGCCGAACTCCTGCTCCCCGCCGACGTTTCGTCTTCCCTCTCCGCTCGGGTTCCAGACACTTTGTTCGTGGCGGCGGTCGGAGGTGGATTGCTGGCGGCCCTGCAGGCGTGGCTTGCCGGCGCCGCTCCGGGAACGGTTCGCCTGGGCAGGTTCGTCCGCCTCGCCGGCTGGTCGGCGGCCGGCCTGGGGAGCGCTTGGGCGATCGGTCGTAGCGATGGCGGCTCGATATTCCTGTGTACCCTTCCCCTCATCCCCATCGCCGCCTTTGCTGGTGTGGTTGAGCGGGCGTTGGAAAGGGAAAGCAGGCGCACGGAGGCCGGCCCTTGGGTGACGAAACTGGCCGGAACGGGAGCGATTTTTCTCGCGGCGGGCGTGGCAATAATCGCGTACGCGCTGCTACTGCTTTTTCCTGGTACCGAGTTTCTCGGCCTAGTCGGTGCCGGGATCGGCATCGTTGTGGTCACTCTTGGCCGCCTAATGCGCCTGGCAGGAGCCGCCAACGCCTGCAGTCGGAACGGGGCGGCCGATACGGTGCGGGGGTGGCGAGCCATACGGGTCTGTTTGCTCCTTCTTATGGCACTCGCCGCGTTCTGGTACCTCACGGTCAGCCGCCTCGATTCCTGGCGGCCGCAGGATGCCGAAGAGCAACGGCAGGCTCCGGCCTGGAACACGCCCCTTGCCGCCCTGCGAGGTGGCACCGCAATGGCCGAAATTCAGAAGGAAATGGGCGCTGCCGGATTTAAGCTGCGCTGCTTTGGCAATCTTGGACCCAATGAAAAGATCCAGGACGACGACACCCACGTGTGCTGGACCATTCCCAGCACCATTTATGGAATCCCTTCCCGGGTATTGGCGTTCTTCTTCGGAGCCGACGGTCTGCGCTACGTGCGCTTCGAATTCGCCAGCCAACAATGGCCGGCCCTGCGGCAATGGTTTGCCGGTCTACCTGGGGAAAATGCCGGTACCCTGGGGCGAGACACTGGCGGCGGCGCCATCCTGCTTCGGGTCATCGACAGTGGTCTGGTCCAGACTGCCGCTCCCGACTATACGCCCACCGTCATCGTTCTCTGGACAGCCCGCGACCGGCTGCGTTCTAGCTATTGCCTGGGCGGCCAACTCACTCCAGCGCAGGAGGCGCTCCTCTGCAGCGCCGCGCCAATCCAGCGAACTCCTTAGGCAGATAGACTGTCGCCCATGCTTCCCGGACTCCTTCTTGTCGTCATCCTGGGTTTGTCCCTCGCACTGCTGCGCCTTTTTCTCGTCGCCGGCCGCGACTCTCCTGCCTTAGTGGAAAGTCTTTCCCTTCCTGGTTCTCAGTGGAAGCTCGTGCAGTCGGAGCGCGAATTCGGCCCCTTCACCTTTGCCCAGCTCGCCCGTTTCGCCGGCGACGGCGTGCTCACCGTCGACAGCCGCCTGCGCGGCGCCGACGGAAGCGAACTGGTGGCGGGCGATCTGCCCGGGTTGTTCGCGCCCCGGCCGGCCGATTGGCCGACGCAGCCGGTGCACTTCCAGACCTTCGCCGGCAAGGCCGACCCCGTGCGGCTGGGCCGGGGCAGCGTCCGCATCGAAGGCGGCGACCTGGTTCTGCACGGGCGCCGTCGCCGGCTTTTCGCCCTGCGCCGGGAAGACGAGCGCATCCCCGTGGCGGCGGTCGAAAACGTCGTGGTGGACGGCCGCTTGGTCGAATTCGACCGCCGCGGGGAACCCCGCCGCCGGCCGCGGCTACTGCGGCTGGCCGCGCCGGAGGCGGCCCGGGCCTTGGCTGCCTGCCTGCCGGGGCGGCGCTCCGCGGCGACTTCCCAGGTCCAACAGGACATCGACGCCTACGCCGCCTTTAACGCCCGGCGAGGCAGGGCTTACGCCACCCTGGCGGTGATCGCCGCCAACCTCGCCGTATTTGTCGCCGCCGGGTTGGCCGGGGCGGGCTGGGCCAGCGGCGACGCCCTGCGGCTCTTTGCCCTGGGGGGCAATTTCGGCGCCGTGACGGCCAGCGGCGAGTGGTATCGACTTTTTTCCGCCATGTTCCTCCATTCCGGCTTTCTCCATGTGGGGCTGAACATGGCGGCCCTGTGGGAGGCGGGTTCGATCAGCGAACGCCTCTTCGGGCGCCGGCGCTACCTGGCGATCTACCTGGCGGCCGGGCTGGCCGGGGGCATCGCCAGCATCAACTGGCATCCCGACAAGGTGGGCATCGGCGCCTCGGGGGCGGTGTTCGGCATCTACGGCGCCCTGGCCATGGCCCTCGTGGCCAACCGCCACCTCCTGCCGCCGACCATCGCCGTGCGGCTGCGCAACGGCGCCCTGCTCTTCATCGCCTATTCGCTGGTCAATGGCTTTCTCCACCCCCAGATCGACAACGCCGCCCACATCGGAGGCTTGGTGGCCGGCGCCCTGGCCGCGGCGGCGTACCAGATTCGTCCTCCGGCCGGCCGTCTGGCTGCCGCCGCCCTGGTGGTGCTGGTGGCGGTCGGTGTGGTGCGCGCCCACCAGATTGCCGAACCCCTGCGGGACGAAATGGAATTCAAGCGCTTTCTGGCGGATTATTCTCAGCGCGAGGGGCGGCTCGAAGCCGGCGCCCGGCAGGCCCTGGCGGCTGCCGACCGGTCCCGCCGGGAAGCCGCCCGCCGCCTCGACGGCGAGGTCATCGCCGGCTGGAAGGCGGAGGAGGCGCGGCTGGCGGCCATCGTCCGCGTCAGCCCGGCCAGCCGCGCCCTGCGCGACCCGCTGGCCCGCCTTATCGGCCTGCGCCGCGAATCCCTCGAACTCCTGCGGGACGCCCTGACCAGCGGTGACCCGGCCCTGCTCCTGTGGTCCCAGCGCAAGCAGGCCGAGGCCAACCGGGTCGCCCAGGAACTTATCGCCTTGCTCGACGATATCCGACTACGCCGCCGTGGTCGAGTCCCTGGCTAACCGGAAACTCGACCTTGCCTGGCTGGGGGGCTTCACCTACGTGCAGGCCAAGCTGCGCACCAACGGCGGCGCCATCCCCATCGCCCAGCGGGAGGAGGACGCCAAATTCACCTCCAGGTTCATCACCGCCGACCCCGCCATCCAATCGCTCGCCGACTTGAAGGGCCGCCACCGATCACCTTGCCCAGCATCAATCCGGCCGCCGCTTCGATCAGTACGGCGGCCCCGGCGGCGCCGGTCGAGCCGTCGACCCAGGTCAGCCTGAGCGGCCTGGGCGAATCGGCAGGGACGGGCCAGGGGCCGGCGCCGACGGGTTTTGCCAAGGTTGGCGTAGCGGCCTACAACAGTATCGCCGCCTGATCGGGTTGACGCTCCTGGGTCCAGGGCATCCGGCCGTTCCCGGCGGCCACGTCGCCTACGGCGAGGGGCGGGCCTGGCCCGCCCTTTTTGTGCTGCCTTACTGTTCGATACGGATGATTTCCACGGCCGACTGGGGAACCTGGTAATCGGCCGCCAACTGGGTCTTGGCGACATCTTCCGCCGAGTGGCCTTCGTGCAGGACGACGTGGCGGGCGCCGACGTATTCGCTGGGCAGGCCGGCGCGATCCTGGGTGATGCGATAGTGGATTTTGACGTTCATGGCTGGGCTCCGAAAAACCGGTTATGGATTTTGTGGCGCGGAGTATACGGGCAGTGCTTTCCTTTTTCCATTGCGTAAATCACGTAGTGGCCGGCTTTTTCAGCCGGGCTGGGACATTTTGTCCGGGCCGTTGTCGTGCCTGGGGCAAATTGTCCTGTTCATAAGCTGTGAATAACATCGATTTGTGTTTTCCCGACAAATGTTTACTGGAAATGGCATAGGCCTTGCACTAGCCTGAAAGTGCGACCCCGGGTCGCCTGTATGAGGGTTGAGACCATGAACGTTACACGGAGACAGTTCTTCCGGATCTGTGCCGCCGGCCTGGGGGGGTCGTCCATCGCGACGATGGGCTTCTCGCCGACCGCGGCGCTTGCCGAGGTCCGGACATTCAAGCTGGCCCGCGCCACCGAGACGCGCAATACCTGCCCCTATTGCTCGGTGTCCTGCGGCGTCCTCATCTACTCCACCGGCGACCGCTCGAAGAACGCGACTGGAGGGATCATCCACATCGAAGGCGATCCGGACAATCCGGTGAACCGCGGCACCTTGTGTCCCAAAGGCGCCGGCCTGCGCGACATGGTGCAGAGCGCCAACCGGCTGAAGTGGCCGGAGGTGCGCGAGGCGGGCAGCAGCGAGTGGAAGCGGATTTCCTGGAACGACGCCATCGAACGGATCGCCAAGCACATGAAGGCCGACCGCGATGCCAACTTCGTCGCCCAGAACAAGGACGGGGTGACGGTCAACCGCTGGCCGACCACGGCTTTCCTCGCTTCGTCGGCGGCTTCCAACGAAGCCGGCTACCTGACGGTCAAGACCCTTCGCGCCCTTGGCATCACCGCGCTAGATGTGATCTCTCTGTAGGTTGTTCACTCGGGGTGTCTCCCCGGAGAATTGGAGGCACCAACCATACAAGCCTCCGAGGCCCCGAATGAACATCCATAAAAATGCCCGATTAACGCCGCACGGTCGAGCCCTA
>SSSZ01000025.1 GCA_009469675.1 Azonexaceae bacterium
GCATGATGGGGTACGTTTAGATTGGTGTGTTTGGCGACGGCCAATCTAACAACCTCTGCCCCGTCACCTTCCCGCTACCCCTATTTCTTTCTGAAGATCAAGGCGGCCTTCCCCGGAAAGCCGCGATGAACCTTTTTTATTACCTCATCCCTGAGGGGCGTAAGGCACGAAAGGCCTTTAAGCCAGCCGGGCCAGGCGTTTTTCCAGGCGGGCGAGGTCGTCCCGCAGCTCGTCCACGGCGGCGTAAAAACCCGACAACTCGTCTTTTCGCGCCAGCAGTCCGTGTTCTTCCGTGGCGAATTCGGCTACGTTCGCCAAACCGCGGCCGACGGCGTCTTTCTGCCACGCCGCCAGGGCTTTTCCGCCGCGGACCAGGCGATGGGCGGCGATATCGCCCACCTTTTTGGCCAGATCGCCTTCGATGTCCCAGCGCAAGTTGCGAAAAACGAAGGCCAGGTTTTCGGCGAAGTCCGCCGAGCCGCTCAGGCGGGCCGCCGCAAATACGGAGCCGGGATCGACCAGATAGCGTAACGGCGCATCGGCGGGCAGGGCCACCACTACCGCCGGCTCCCCCGGGGATTCGCTTGGAACCAGCCAACCGGCGCCATCCACTGCGAAAACAAAGCGGACCAGGGGGCCGGCCTCGACCACCGCGTGCTGACCGGCGAAGGGCCGCAGGCGATCCCGCGCCCAAGCGGCGTCGGCCAGCACGTGGTTGAGGGCCGCCAGGGCCGCCCGTTCCAGCATCGGACGGTCAGTTCAGTTGTTGGATACCGGCCACCGCCCAGCCTCGGCCGCCGTCGGCCGGTTTGACCAGATTCCAGACCTCGTCGAAAGCCTCGGCCGGGCCGTTCTTTTCTTCCCGGATGTTGCCGTGGAAGCGCACGCTGGCGATATGGCGCGATCCTTCGGTGACCACCTCGAGCAGCTCCGCTTCCACCGACAACACGTCGGTCGTTTGGCCCGAACCCTTGCGTTCGTCGATGTCGAGACAGATTTCGGCGAACATCTCGGGCGTCGTGAATTCGCGGATATCGTCGAGATTGCCGGCGTCGTGGGCCGCTTGCAGGCGCAGAAAATTGACCTTGGCGACGCGCAGGAAGCCGTCCGTGTCGAAATCGGCCGGAATGGCCCGCGGTATCACCGCCGCCGCCGGAGTCAGGGGCGCGGCGCTGCCGCTGACTGTCGGCTCGGACGGCGCCGGCGGGACGGGCGCCATGCCTGGTCCACCGACCCCGGCGTAGCGCATCGGTTCGCTCATCGGGCCGCGGTCGATTTCCTTGCGGCGCAAGAGCAATTTGACGACAAAAATGGCGGCCATCACAAGAAGCAGGATCATCAGAAAGTTGGCCACGCCTTCACCCAGGCCAAAGTGCGAAAGCAGCGCCGCCAGGCCGATACCGGCGGCAAGCCCGGCCAGGGGGCCGAGCCAGTTGCGCTTGGGTTGTGCTGCCGCGCCGGCCGCCGCCGGTTGCTGCGGAGCGGCCTGGGGCGCCGCCTGCTGGGCCGGCGCGGCTGGGGCAGGAGTGGCCTGGCGCTGGGTGACGGAATCCCGCTGCATGCCCTTGGAACCGCCGCCGCCCAAGCGCTTGGCGTCGGCGTCGCCGATGGTGAGGGCGAACCCCAAGAGGGCGGCGCAGGTCATGGTGAGCAATTTTTTCATGGTCTCCTCCAGTCGGCGCTTTAGAATTTGTACCCGCGGTGGAGCGCCACGACGCCGAGGGCTAGGTTGAAGTATTCGACTTTCTCCAGGCCGGCCTGTTCCATCATGGCCTTGAGTTCCTCCTGCCCCGGGTGGACCCGGATCGATTCCGAAAGGTAACGGTAGCTGGCGTCGTCATTGGTCACCAGTTTGCCGATCCGGGGAATCACCTGGAAGGAATAGAAGTCGTAGACCGGGGCCAGGGGCTTCCAGATCTGGGAGAATTCGAGAACCAGAAGCCGTCCGCCGGGGCGCAGGACGCGCCGCATTTCGGCCAGGGCCTGATCCTTGTGGGTCATGTTGCGCAGCCCGAAGGCGACGGTGACGCAGTCGAACCAGTCGTCGGGAAAAGGCAGTTTCTCGGCGTCGCACTGGGCGGCGGGAACCAGGTAACCTTTGTCGAGCAGCCGGTCGCGGCCCCGGGCCAGCATGGCGTTGTTGATGTCGGTGAGCCAGACCTGGCCGCTCTTGCCGACCCGCTTGGCGAAGGCCAAAGCAAGATCGCCGGTGCCGCCGGCCACGTCGAGCACCCGCGACCCCTCGCGGACGCCGCTGCGCTGGATGGTAAAGGCCTTCCACAGGCGATGCATGCCGCCCGACATGAGATCGTTCATCAGGTCGTAGCGGCTGGCGACCGAGTCGAATACGTCGGCGACGCGGCGGGCTTTTTCCCGCTCGGCGACGGTCTGGTAGCCGAAGTGTGTCTTGTTGTCTTCCATGATTCAGTGCGAGTGACCGCACCCGCCGTGGGTTGCGGGTTTGGTGGTGGTGTCGACGTCCCGGGAGGCGCCTCGGGCGGCAAGCTGGTCGAGGTAGTCCTGCCACAGGGTGTCGCGGTGGACCCCCAGGTTGTAGAGTAAATCCCAGGAGTAGAGGCCGCTGTCGTGGCCGTCGGAAAAGACGAAGCGCAACGCGTAGGTGCCGACCGGCTCGATGCGCTCGATGCTGACCTCGCGTTTTCCCGTTTGCAGGGTTTCCTGGCCCGGGCCGTGGCCCCGGGCCTCGGCGGAGGGCGTGAAGACGCGCAGGAACTCGTGGCTCAGTTCGAACTTCTCGCCACTTTCGTAGGCCAGTTCGACGATCCGGGATTTCTGGTGCAACCTGATGTCGGTCGGGATCGGCGTGTCCTTGTCGAGTCCGGCCATGGCTTCCTCCTAAGCAAGAGTGCTAGTTTAACGCACTCCCGCGCCAACGGAGGAAAGAAGGATCAAGCCACCTCGAAGCTTACCCGCTCGAAATCCGCACCGCGGTACAGCAGTTTCTTCATGAGCGCCCGCCAGGGGCCGTTATCGCCCTGGACGTCGAGGCCGCGGCTGGCCTGATAGAGGCCAACGGGAATGACCAGGGAACCCGGTTCGTTGATGGCCGGAACGGGGGGCAGGATGAAGGCGCGGACGAAGGGCTGCCCGGTGGCGTGCCCGCCTTCAGCGCGAATCGCCACGGCCAGCGGCAGGCCCGGCAGGACCGCGATGCCGGCCACGATGCCACCGCTCTGCTCCTGCATCAGCCAGCTGGTGTGGCCGAGGATGAAGTGGTCGCCGTCGTGGGGGCAGACCGCGATGAGCTGACCGTGGCCGATTTTTTGTCCGGCCTCGCTGCGGATCAGGCGGAAGCCGTTGGCCGAGTGATTGATGACCTCCCAGTCGTCGGCGGGGAAATTGACCTGCTCGCGTATCGACAGGGGGGCCTGGGGGTTGATCCGGTCGCGGAAGGTGAACAGGGTGTCGAATTCGCCTCGGGAATAGGTGCGCGCCACCTCGGGCTGGACGAATTCCTGGCCGGAAACGAAATAGTGCATGGCGTCGAAACCCAGCGCCATCCGTGCCGCGCCGGAAGAGGCAAAGCGGCGGAAGCGGCGGGGTGCCGCCTGCTGCGTCCACGGCCGGACCAGTTGGTCGAGGAGGCGGGTGACGTGGCTCGACGTTTCTTCGCCCAGACCGAGCTGCGAGGGCAGAACGCGCTGGCGCAACTGGGTCAGTGCCTGGCCCAGTTGGGCTGCAAGGCGGGTGGTATCGAGGCGGCGCCCGTCGGCGCCGAGGGTTTGCCCCTGGCTTGCCAGGTGCATGGGAAAGTCGCACATCAGTTCGATGACGAAGGCCGGAATGTGGGCCGCGTCCTCGATCTTGTGCACATTCACCAGGGGCGCCCAGAGCAGCGCCCAGCGCCGGATCAGGTTGAGGTCGCGAACGCTGTGGCTGTAGGGGCTGGCCAGGTCCACCAGCAAGAGCGCGACGTAGGCGGCCGTACAGTGGGTGGTCGGGCGATCGCCTTCGAGGCTGTCTTCGACCGGCGTCAAGGCGACGCCCCACTCCTCGGCCGATTCGAAGTAACCGTGGAGGTCGAGCCAGATCCCCGGCGGCAGTTCGCGGCGCGCCCGGTAGTGCTCGAGGATAATCATCCCGGTGTAATAGATGCAGCGGTGGAGAATGGTGGCGATTCGCGCCTGGTATTCCGGATTGGCCGGGTCGGGCGATTGCAGCTGGGCGCAGAGGGCATAGGCACGCCCCATCCGGCGCCAGGCGGCAACCACGTCCTGGAAGGCCGATTCCTCGACGTCGCCGAGAATCAGCGGCTTGTTGTGGTAGCGGCGGGCCATTTCCTCTTCGACGAAACAGAGCGGCACGCGGGCCTGTTCGAGGAGGGCGAAGAGATCGCCCGCATCGGGCGGCGCCGCCAGAATCCAGTCGAGAAACTGGATGAGCTGCTTTTCGGAGGCGGCGGGATTGGCCAGGGGCAGGCGGGCCAGGTAGTTCAAGCCGGATTGGAGGTCGGGAATGTTAATCATCGGCGAAGTGGGAAGGGCAGCCATGATTCAACTCCTTGGCGGAGCTTCGAGGTCGCCGAGCGCCACCAGCAGGGCCTCCTGCAGGACGCTGTCGGCGATTTCGAGGCGGGGGGTGGCGTTTTCCCGCCGTACCTGCCCCCAGACCGGCTCGGGGAAGTGGCGGTCTTCCCGCCAGCGGGGAATGACGTGCCAGTGCAGGTGCGGCGTGACGTTGCCAAAGCTGGCCAGATTGACCTTGTCGGGACGGCAGGTTTGACGGACGGCGGCTTCGACGGCGAAGACCACGGCCATGAGATATTGACGGGAAGGGGCGTCGAGATCGCTCATCTCGCGTACATGGGCATTCCAGACGACGCGGCAAAAACCCGGGTAGTGGGGATCGGCGACGCGCACGACACGACAGGCCGTGTTCTGCCACAGCACCGCGCCCCCTAGCGTTTCGCACAATTCACACGGATTCATCCGGGTTTCCCTTTGACTCGAAGCATATCGTGGCTTGAGGATAGTGCAAGGGCAATGCTAGGCCAAAGGTACTATTTCACGGTGCAATGCAGCAAAAACCACAACGGCGCCATGCCGTTGCGGTCTTGCCGTGCCCGGGAAGCGCTAGAGGCGTTAAAGCAAAACCCGCTCGATGCCGCCCCGGTTGGCCTTGGCGACGTAGTCGGGAAGCCAGGTTTCGCCGAGCAGGTGGCGGGCCATCTCGACCACCACATAATCGGCCTGGACTTCGGCGTCGGGTTCGTAGCGGGACAGGCCCTGCAGGCACGAGGGGCACGAGGTCAGGAGCTTGATGTCGCCGGTGAACCCGTCGGCCCGGAGCTTGGCGGCGCCTTTTTCGACCTCCTCCTGCTTCCGGAAGCGAACCTGGGTCGAGACGTCGGGCCGGGTCACGGCCAGGGTTCCGGATTCGCCGCAGCAGCGGTCGGAGAGGTCCACCGAGCTGCCCATCAGGTCATTGACCACCTTGATGCCGGAATAGGTCTTCATCGGCGCATGGCAGGGTTCGTGGTACATGTAGCGGGTGCCGCTGACGCCCTCGACCTTGACGCCCTTTTCCATGAGGTATTCGTGGATGTCAAGGAGCCGGCAGCCGGGGAAGATTTTCTCGAACTGGTACTTCTGCAACTGGTCCATGCAGGTGCCGCAGGAGACGATCACCGTCCTGATGTCGAGGTAGTTGAGGGTGTTGGCGACCCGGTGGAAGAGCACCCGGTTGTCGGTGGTGATCTTCTGGCCCTGGTCGGCTTCGCCCGCCGCCGTCTGCGGGTAGCCGCAGCACAGGTAGCCGGGGGGCAGGACGGTGGTGGCGCCGATTTCGTAGAGCATGGCCTGGGTGGCCAGGCCGACTTGGGAAAAGAGCCGCTCCGAGCCGCAGCCGGGGAAGTAGAAGACGGCATCGGATTCGTCGGTGGTCTTCTGCGGGTTGCGGATGACCGGAATCACCGTGTCGTCCTCGATGTCGAGCAAGGCCCGGGAAGTCCGCTTGGGCAACTTGCCGGGCATCGGCTTGTTGATGAAGTGGATGATCTGGGCCTTGATGTCGGGGCGGCCGAGGGTGGCCGGCGGATGCTTGACCTGATCCTGGATCAGGCCCAGGGATTTGGCGACGCCGTGGGCCAGGCGCTGGGCCTTGTAGCCCCAGCCGATCATGGCCAGGCGCACGCCCTTGATGGTGGCCGGATCCTTCATGGTGAGGAAGGCCATGGCGGCGGCCTTGGCTGGGACGAATTTCTTCTTGCCTTGTTCCCGGAGGAAATTGCGCATGGCCACCGAAACGTCGCCGAAGTCGATATCCACCGGGCAGGGGTTCTTGCACTTGTGGCAGATGGTGCAATGGTCGGCGACGTCGTTGAACTCGTCGAAATGCATGAGGGAAATGCCGCGCCGGGTCTGCTCCTCGTAGAGGAAGGCCTCGATCAGGAGCGAGGTGCCGAGAATCTTGTTGCGCGGCGAATAGAGCAGGTTGGCCCGGGGCACGTGGGTCGAGCACACCGGCTTGCACTTGCCGCAGCGCAGGCAGTCCTTGACCATGGCCGAGATGTTGCCGATTTCGGATTGCTCCATAATCAGCGACTCGGTGCCGAGCAGGCTGAAGGAGGGCGTGTAGGCGTTGGCCAGGTCGCCGCCGGGCATCAGCTTGCCCTTGTTGAATCGGCCTTCCGGATCGACCTTCTGCTTGTAGGCGCGGAACGGCCCGATTTCCTCGGGAGTGAGGAATTCGAGCTTGGTGATGCCGATGCCGTGTTCGCCGGAAATCACGCCGTCCAGCGAGCGGGCCAGGTGCATGATGCGCTCCACCGCCCGGTTGGCGGTCTGCAGCATTGCATAGTTGTCCGAATTGACCGGGATGTTGGTGTGCACATTGCCGTCGCCGGCGTGCATGTGCAGGGCGACAAACACCCGGCCCCGCAGCACCTCCTTGTGGAGCGCAGCGATGCGGTCGAGCACCGGGGCGAAGACGACGCCGTCGAAAATCTTGGCGAGGCGGGGCTGCAGTTCGTGCTTCCACGATACCCGCAGCGAATAATCCTGGAGGCGATGGAAGAGGCGAGGGTTGGCGGCCCGGTTGCTCAGTTCGCCGGCCTGGATGCCGAATTCGGCGAAGCGCGCCTCGGCCTCGGCGAGGGGCAGGTCGAGATGGTCGAGCAGCCACTGCCAGCGGGTGCTGACGGCACCGACGTAGTCGAGGGCGGCCTGGCGCCGGTCGCCGATGAGGACGGCCTTGTCCAGGGTGGTGTCGCCGGCGTGGACGGGCAGATCGCCCTGCAGGTAAGCCTTGAGGGCGGCGCACAGGGCGAGCTTGTTCTGGATCGACAGTTCGATGTTGATGCGCTCGATGCCGTCGCAGTATTCGCCCATGCGCGGCAGCGGGATGACCACATCCTCATTGACCTTGAAAGCGTTGGTGTGGCGGGAGATGGCGGCGGTGCGGGAACGGTCGAGCCAGAACTTCTTGCGTTGCTCCGGCGATACGGCGATGAAGCCCTCGGCGGCCCGCAGGTTGCACCGGCGCACCACTTCGGAAGCGGCGGCCATCACCGCGTCTTCGTCGTGGCCGACGATGTCGCCGATCAGCACCATCTTGGGCCGGCCGTGGCGCTTGGCCTTGGTGGCGTAACCCACGGCCTTGACGTAGCGCTCGTCGAGGTGTTCGAGGCCGGCCAGCAACACCCCGGCGCCGTTGCCGGCACCCCCCGGCTTGAAGTAGTCTGTGATCTCGACGATGGCCGGAACCGCCTCGCGCACCTGGCCGAAAAATTCCAGGCAGACGGTGCGCACGTGGGGCGGCATCTTGTGCAGCACCCAGCGGGCGGCGACGATGATGCCGTCGCAGCCTTCCTTCTGGACGCCGGGGATGCCGCCCAGGAACTTGTCGGTGACGTCCTTGCCCAGGCCGTCCTTGCGGCACGACGCGCCGGGCAGGGTGAGGATTTCCTCGCTCAGGGCCTTCTTGCCGCCGGGGTCGAAGCGCTTGAGGCGGAAGCGGACGGTTTCCTGCTCGTGGATCTTGCCGAAATTGTGGTCGAGGCGCTCGACCTCCAGCCAGTTGCCGTCCGGCGTCACCATCTTCCACCAGGCCAGGTTGTCCAGCGCCGTGCCCCACAGCACGGCCTTCTTGCCCCCCGCGTTCATGGCGATGTTGCCGCCGATGCACGAGGCGCTGGCCGAAGTGGGGTCCACCGCAAACACCCGGCCGGCCGCCGCAGCGGCTTCCGAAACGCGCTCGGTGACCACGCCGGCGCTCGTGCGGATGGTGGCGTAGGGCTTGTCGTGGCCGGGCAGGACGGTTGCCTCGACGGGGCCGAGGTCGATCAGCTTTTCGGTGTTGATGACCGCCGAATAGGGCGTGAGGGGCACGGCGCCGCCGGTGTAGCCGGTGCCGCCGCCCCGCGGAATGATGGTCAGGCCGGCCTCGATGCAACCGCGCACGAGGGGGCCGATCTCCTCCTCGGTATCCGGGCAAAGGACGACGAAGGGGTACTCGACCCGCCAGTCGGTGGCGTCCGTCACGTGGGAAACCCGGGACAGGCCGTCGAAGCAGATGTTGTCGCGGCGGGTGTGTTTGCCCAGAGCCTTGAGCACCTTGCGGCGCAGATCGAGGGTTTCACCGAAATGGGCGGCGAAACGGTCCACCGCCTGGTGGGCCGCATCGACCAGGCGCTTGACCTTGGCCGAACGCTCGGCATCGTCGCCTTCGCTTTCCCGCCGCCGCTTTTCCACCTCGGCCAGGCGATGGCGCAGGGCGCCCACCAGGGCGTCGCGGCGCTCGCGGTTGGCCAGCAGATCGTCTTCCAGGTAGGGATTGCGCTGCACCACCCAGATGTCGCCCAGCACTTCGTAGAGCATGCGGGCCGAACGGCCGGTGACGCGCTCGCTGCGCAAGGTGTCGAGCACCGCCCAGTTGTCGGCGCCGAGCAGGCGGATGACGATCTCGCGATCGGAAAACGAGGTGTAGTTGTAGGGGATTTCGCGCAGGCGGGCGGTCATGGCAGCGGCCGGGGTCCGTCAAAAGGTGGATTTTAGCGTATTGCGGCGCAACACGCGGGGCTGGTAGACCGGCCGGTGGCCCGAAGGTTTCAAGGCCTGCCGATTGGGGGCTGGGACGACGCCCTGCCGCGCTGATTTGGCCTCCATGGCACGCATGGATATAGTTTGCGTATATTGCAACCGGAGCAGCCCGCCATGGCAGACAGCACCGTCTTCACCAACAACCGCACCCAGGCCGTGCGGATTCCCGCCGAAATGCGCTATCCCGACTCGGTCAAGAAGGTAGAGGTCCGCATCGTCGGCCAGGAGCGCATCGTCGTCCCCGCCGAAGCGGCTTGGGACAGCGTCTTCCTTGGCGACAAGAGCGTTCCGGACGATTTTCTGAGCGGATGGGCCAGCCAGAACCAAGGCGAACGCGAAGCGCTGTAGGGGGCCGACCGTGTTGACGCACCTGCTCGACACCAACCTCGTCATCGATGTCATCAAGCGCCGCCCCATCGAGGCCCTGGCCACCTTCAACCGCCACCGCGGACGCCTGGCTGTTTCCGCCATCACCCTGGCGGAACTGGTCCACGGCGCCGAGAAGCGCAGCGATCCGTCGCGCAGCCTGCCCGTCGTCGAGGATTTCTGCAGCCGCCTAAGCGTCCTGCCCTACGGCGGGCGGGAAGCCTACCACTACGGCAGCATCTGTGCCGCCCTGGAAAAACAGGGCCAGCCCATCGGCGTCAACGACCTCCACATTGCCGCCCAGGCCCGAGCCCAGGGGATGAACCGGGTCACCAGCAATTTGCGGGAGTTCGAGCGGGTGCCGGGGCTGATGCGGGAGAGCTGGGTGTGCAAGAACCGGCTTGGCTGGAAATCCCGGCGATTGCGTTGACCGCATGAATATCTACCCTTACTCGAAGAGTCATGCGTCTACGCCTCGTCGGCACACCTACGTAAGCAGCCGTTTGCCTGGGTCAACGAGGATCGCCGCGAACGGATCCGGAGTCAGGTTTTGCCTCACAAACTCCCGTAATCACCACCCACCAGCCGCCTGCCCCACCACCCAATAGCGCAAGAACTTCCCGGCCGCCATGAACAGGCAGCAGGGTAGCCAGGAGAGGCGCAGCCAGCCGGCGGCGACGCAGAGGGGGTCGCCGACGACGGGGGTCCAGGCGAGGAGGAGGATGGGGCTGCCCCAGCGCTCGACCTTGTCCTTGTGGGGCAGGGTGTCGAGGCGGCGCCATTGGGGGAGAACCCGGCCGCACAGCCAGGAGGCCATGCCGCCGGCGGTGTTGCCGAGGGTGGCGAGGCCGAGGGCGGGCCAGAGCTGTTCGGGGTGGAGTTGCAGGAAGCCCCAGAAAACGGCCTCGGAGCCGCCGGGGAGCAGGGTCGCCGAAAGAAAACTGACGAGCAGAATGCCCCAAAGCCCCGTTTCCGCCGTGACGTTTAACCACTCCACCCCTTAGAATCTCCCCTTTTGCCTTCCCCGCCCGCGCCATGCACCCGGATTATCTCGAAAAAGTACTCAACGCACAGGTCTACGACGTCGCCATCGAGTCGCCGCTGGAGCCTGCCGCCAACCTTTCGGCCCGGGTCGGTAACCGCATCATTTTGAAGCGCGAGGACATGCAGCCGGTGTTTTCCTTCAAGCTGCGGGGCGCCTACAACAAGATCGCCAGTCTTTCGCCGGAAAAGCTCAAGCGCGGCGTCATCTGCGCCTCGGCCGGCAACCACGCCCAGGGGGTGGCCCTGTCGGCGGCCAAGCTGGGCTGCCGGGCGGTGATCGTCATGCCGGTGTCGACGCCGGGCATCAAGGTCGATGCAGTGCGCCGCCGGGGTGGCGAGGTGGTGCTGCACGGCGATTCCTACGACGAGGCCTACGCCCATGCCCTCGAACTGGAAAAATCCGAGAAACTGACCTTCGTCCACCCCTTCGACGACCCCGAGGTGATCGCCGGCCAGGGCACCATCGGCATGGAGATCCTGCGCCAGCATTCGCGCCACAGCGGGCCGATCCACGCCATCTTCTGCTGTGTCGGGGGCGGCGGGCTGATCGCCGGGGTGGCGGCCTACGTCAAGCGCCTGCGGCCCGAAATCAGGATCATCGGCGTCGAGGCCAAGGACGCCGACGCCATGGCCCAGTCGCTGGCCAAGGGTCACCGGGTGCGGCTCAACCAGGTCGGCCTCTTTGCCGACGGCGCTGCCGTCAAGTTCGTTGGCGAAGAAACCTTCCGCCTGGCCAAGGAATACGTCGACGAAATGGTGCTGGTCGATACCGACGCCATCTGCGCCGCCATCAAGGATGTCTTCGAGGATACCCGCTCGATCCTGGAGCCGGCGGGGGCGCTGGCCGTGGCCGGGGCCAAGGAGTACGCCCGCCTGCACAAATTGAAGGACAGGAACCTGGTGGCGGTGACCTCCGGTGCCAACATGAATTTCGACCGCCTGCGCTTCGTTGCCGAGCGGGCCGAACTGGGCGAGCAGCGCGAAGCCGTGCTGGCCGTGACGCTGCCCGAGAAACCGGGGGCCTACAAGAAGTTCCTGGCCCTGATCGGCAAGCGCAGCATCACCGAATTCAATTACCGCTACCACCAGAGCAGCGAGGCCCACGTCTTCGTCGGGGTCCAGGTGGCCAACCGGGCCGAATCGACCAAGCTGGTCGAACAATTGATCAAGCACGGCTACGCCACCCTCGACCTCACCGACGACGAAATGGCGAAGAATCACATCCGCCACATGGTCGGCGGCCACGCGCCCCAGGTCTGCGAAAAGGGCATGCACGAACTGCTCTATCGCTTCGAGTTCCCGGAGCGGCCAGGGGCCTTGATGAACTTCCTCAACCACATGAGCGCCGGCTGGAACATCAGCCTCTTTCATTACCGCAACCATGGTGCCGACTACGGCCGGGTGCTGGTCGGCATGCAGGTTCCCCCCAAGGAAATGGGCGAATTTAGGGATTTCCTCAAGAACCTGGGTTACGCCCATTGGGATGAAAGCAAGAACCCGGCGTATCGGCTTTTCCTCGGATAGCGCCCGGCTGCTGATCGCCGGCGGTTATATGGTTGTGACGAATTATTCTTGCGCGGAATAATTGGCCGGCTCTAGACTCCACGGGTCGGCGCGGTGGCCCGCGGCTGCTTTGCCGACCCCGGCGCCGCAGAGCGTCGTAGGACCAACAGGAGACAGCGTGCCGCTCAACAAGCTCATAGACCAATTCAACGCCGCCGCCGATCGCGGCGACGCAGTCCTGGCCGCCGCCGGGGGCCGCGTGGTGGCGAAAATGCCGGGCCTGCAGGCCGATTCGACCTACCAGCCCATCGTCCCCCTGGAACGCGGCATGGTCATCGGCCACGTCGCCTTCCTCAGTGTGCGCCGCGACGACGGCGCGCCGCTGGCGCCCGAGGCGCTTTTCGCCCAGGCCGCCGACCCCGCCCGGGTGGTTCGCCTCGACCGGCTGGTGCGGACCCTGCACACGCTCAATTTCCTTGCCCAGCGCCACCACGCCGGCGGCTACCTCTACCTGCAGATCCACCCGCGCCACCTGCGCGCCGTGCCCTCCCGCCACGGCCTGGTTTTTGAAGCCGTCCTCAAGCGCTGCGGCCTCGGCCCCGACGACATCTTTCTCGAAGTCGACGCCCCCGAACTGGCCGGCGACCCCCATGTCCACGCCGCCCTGGCCGCCTACCGGCAGCGCGGCTACCATCTTGCCCTCGATTGCGGCCGCAGCGACCCGGCGCGGCTGGACGATCTGCTGGCCCTGCGCCCGGAAGTGGTCAAACTCGATTTTTCCCGCCTGGCGGCGGCAAACTTGGACCCCATTCCCCTGGTCCAAGGGGTGCACGCTGCCGGTGCGGCGGTGGTCGCCGAACACCTCGCCACGGCCGAACAGCTCGAAGCCGCCCGCCGGTCCGCCGCCGACCTTGCCCAGGGTACGCTGATCGGCCCTGCCGCCCCGGCCTGCGTCGGAACCCACCAACGGTCGGTGCCGGCCTACACTTCCGCCCACTTCTCACCTGGAGTCGCCCCATGAAAATCGCCTCGGATGTCACCCAACTCGTCGGCAATACCCCCCTTGTCCGCCTCAACCGCGTCAGCGCCGGCTGCGGCGCTACCGTCGTCGCCAAGCTGGAGTTCTTCAACCCCGGCCACAGCGTCAAGGACCGTATCGCCGTGTCGATGCTCGACGCCGCCCAGGCCGCCGGCCTCATCCGGCCCGACACGGTCGTCCTTGAGCCGACCTCGGGCAATACCGGCATTGGCCTGGCCATGGTTTGCGCCGCCCGCGGCATCAAGTGCGCCTTCGTCATGCCCGAAACCATGAGCCGCGAACGCCGCCTGCTGCTCAAGGCCTACGGCGCCGAACTGATCCTCACGCCCGGTCCCGAGGGCATGGGCGGGGCGATCAAGAAGGCCCAGGATCTGGCCGCCGCCGATTCCCGCTACTTCATTCCCCAACAGTTCGAAAATCCGGCCAATCCGGCGGTGCACCGGGCCACGACGGCCGAGGAGGTGTGGCGCGATACCGACGGCCAGGTCGATATTTTCGTTTCCGGCGTCGGCACCGGCGGGACCGTGACCGGCGTTGGCGAAGTGCTCAAGGACCGGAAACCCGGAGTCCAGATCGTCGCCGTCGAACCCGATGCTTCGCCGGTGCTTTCCGGCGGCGCCAAGGGGCCGCACCCGATCCAGGGGATCGGCGCCGGCTTTGTTCCCGCCGTGCTCAACACGGCGATCTACGACGAGGTGATCCGCGTCAAGAACGACGATGCCTTTGCCGTCGCCCGCCGCATGGCCACCGAAGAGGGCTTGCTGGTCGGCATCTCCTCCGGCGCTGCCGTGTGGGCCGCCCTCGAACTCGCCCGGCGGCCGGAAAACGCGGGCAAGCTCATCGTCGTGGTCATTCCGTCCTTCGGCGAACGCTACCTGTCCACGGCCCTCTTCCAGCATCTTGAGGTCTAAGGGCCGGTGAACCCATCCGCGGTGCCATGCGCTCGCGGCCTGGCCCGGTGTTGGCTTCGGCCGGGCGCGGCCTTCGCCCGGACTGGGTTGTGGCCCTTTCCCCGGCGTCCCCACGGCTCGTCAACAGGTTTCGGCCACCCGGCGCCGGGACGGCCTGCGGCGCTCTCTACACGGGGGTCGAAGCGGCGATGAGTCCCTTCGACGCGCCCCCCGACCGGCGCGGCTCCGACTCGATCAAATGGGGCCGCTACGCCGGCCGCGACATCCTCCCCCTATGGGTGGCGGACATGGATTTCGCCGCCCCGCCGGCCGTTCTGGCGGCCCTGCGGCGCCGCCTCGACCACGGCGTCCTGGGTTATCCCAAGGTCGCGCCGTCCCTGGTCGCCGCCGTCGTCGATTATCTTGCCGCCCACTACGACTGGCCCGTCGATCCCGACTGGCTGGTCTGGCTGCCCGGCGTCGTCCCCGGCCTCAACGTCGCCTGCCGCGCCGTCGAGGGCGACGTCCTGGTGCCGACCCCGGTCTATCCGGGGCTGCTTTCTGCGCCGCGCTTTTCCGGCCGGCGCCTGCTGACCGTCGATCTCGTCTTGACCGACGGCGCCTGGCGCCTCGACCTCGACGCCCTGGCCGCGGCGCTGACGCCGCAAACCCGGCTGCTCCTCCTCTGCCACCCCCACAACCCGGTGGGCCGGGCCTGGTCCCGGGAGGAACTCGACGCCCTCGCCGCCTTCGCCAGGCAGCACGAACTCGTCGTCTGCTCCGACGAAATCCACTGCGGCCTGGTCCTCGACCCGGGACGCCGCCACCTCCCCTTCGCCGCCCTGGGGGACGATGCCCGCCGGCGCAGCATCACCCTCATGGCGCCGTCCAAGACCTACAACGTTCCCGGCCTGGGCTGCTCCTTCGCCGTCATTCCCGACCCGGCGCTGCGCCGCCGCTTCATCGCCGCCAGCCGCGGCATCGTTCCGGAGATGAACCTTCTCGGCCTGGTGGCCTGCGAGGCCGCCTACCGCCAGGGCGAGGACTGGCGGCGGCAACTGATCGCCTACCTGGGCGCCAACCGGGACCGGGTGCAGGCCGCCGTGGCCGCGCTTCCCGGGGTGTCGATGGCGCCGGTGGAGGCGACCTGCCTGGCCTGGCTCGACGTGCGCCCCCTCGGGCTGGCCGCGCCGGTCGCCCATTTCGAGGCCCACGGCCTGGGACTTTCCGACGGCGCCGATTTCGGCGCCCCGGGCTGGGTACGGCTCAACTTCGGCTGCCCCCGCTCCACCCTCGACCAAGCCCTGGCCCGCCTCGTCCGCGCCTGCCAAGCCGCATGAACCGGGCGCCAGACCGCTCCAAGCCCGGTTCGCCCCCGCTCGGCGGGGAGGCGCGCAGCGCCAGGGGTGCCCGCAGCCGGGCGCCGGACCGCTCCAAGCCCGGTTCGCCCCCGCTCGGCGGGGAGGCGCGCAGCGCCAGGGGTGCCCGCAGC
>SSSZ01000026.1 GCA_009469675.1 Azonexaceae bacterium
CCTAGACGTGGCGGTGGGTGGCTGGGACACGCTGGCGAATACGTCGCTCACCGACTCCAGCCACGTCCTTACGCTGGCCCCTACGGGGATCACCGCGTCGTCCCCGGCCTGGCTGCTGTACGGGTTCACGGTAGGCACCCCGCAGTCCTACGACGTGAACGACGCGGTGATGTTGGACTGGGCCGGGCAGCTGACCGGACCCATCGCGCGCGGGAGGGTGCTGACGGCCAGCACCACCGTGACCGGGACCGGGGCGCAGACGGGCATCAACATCGGCACCACGACCAGCTCTCAGACCACGGTGGTGCACGTCCTCCTGACGGCCGTGACCGGGTCCGGCTCGCTGACCATCGTGACGCAGGAGTCGTCCGACAACGGGGCGGGCGACGCCTACGCCACCATCTCGGGCATGACATCGACACTGACCACGGCAGGGTCGGCCAGCCGGCAGACCTTCACCGGAGTAACCGAGGCGTGGAAGCGGACCAACGTGACCGCGTTCTCGGGATTCACCAACGCGACGGTCCTTGTGGCCATCGGCACCGCAGCGCAGTAACAGGAGCAATCAATGGGAACGCCAGTTCATGGCAAGCGGTTCGTCGCCACCTGGAACTCGGTGACGATCTGCGCCGACAAGGCCAAGCTCGACGCGAAGGTCGGGGAAGCCAACGCGACCACCTCGTGTGACGCCGAAGAGGTGCACCTCCAGGGCAAGCCCGGCTACAGCGCCAGCATGGACGGCCCGGCGGATTTCGCGTCCTCGGGCTGGGATGCTACCGCCTTCGCCGGCCTGACCGGCGGCGCGGCCAACATGACGGTCAAGCCGAGCAACGCCTCGACCTCCACGACCAACCCGCTGTACACCGTGTCCAGCTTCGTCACCGGCTACTCGCTGGACTTCGGTGACGATGCTGTGCGCGCGTCCATGTCCCTCCAGGGCACGGGTGCTCTGAGCCGCGCCACCTCCTAACGGGGTCTGACGGGTCGCACACCGGCCCGAGCATTCCGACCGACCGGCATCGATTCCCCCACCGTAGAGAGGTGCGCTCCCTACGGTGGGGGACGATGCGATACAGGAGCGCACCATGGGCCGCCTTATCCCACACGATCCCGAGGACGACACCGAGGACGTGCCCGTCCCCGTGTCCTACTCAGACGATGAAGACCTGCCCTACGATCCGGCCACCTTCGGCCAGTGGGCCGATGAGATTGACCGCTTCTCCCTGGACGGCTGCGTGACCAAGCGCGGCGACCGCGAGCTGTACATGTTCGAGGGGCAATCGTTCTGGGTGCATCCGGTCATCCCCGCCACGCTGACCAACGCATGGATGAGCATGGCGGGCGCAAGCGAGGGCAAGAACCTGGGGCGCGTTGGGGACGCCTTCGACCCGCTGTGCGAGGGCCTGAGCCGCTGCCTCGTGGGCTGGGATGTCATCGATCCGGTGACGGGCGATCCCCTTGACCAGCCGTGGCGCAACCCGGCCGCCATCCGCGAGCTGCCCACCGAGGCGCTGTATTACATCATCCAGACGGTGGCCATGGGGGAGACGCCAGCAGACCGCCCAAACGGCTCTACGGGGCGGCGCGGTGGATCTGGTACCCGAAGGTCTTCGGGCCAGAAGACCCGCAGCTCAAGCGCCGCCCCCCGGCGTCGGTAGAGATCGCGGTCTCCCGAGTATGCGCTCGCTACTCCTGCCTCCCCTACCGGGCATGGCTTGCCCTTGGGCGCGGTCCCTTGACGCGCCGGGGGCAGGCCGCGCTCCTCAGTGGCGTCATGGAAGTGACGGCGCTAGAGGAGGCGTTCGAGGAGTTCCGGCGCGAGGGTGGCAAGCCATCCATCGGGCAGATGCAACTGCTCCGCGAGGTGGAACTGCTGTACATCCAGCGCGAGGACATCGAGATAGTGGACGACGAAGCCGGGGGCGAACCGGACGACTCGGAAGCAATGGCGGAGCTTGCCGCTTCCGAGTCCTTGGAGTTCTAAGGGGGCCTCGTGGCGTCTGCCGCTGAGCTGATGGTCCTCTTTAAAGGGGACACGTCCGGGCTGGACAAGGCGACCGGTGAGTCCAAGGGGCTCATCGGTGGCCTGGTCGATGGCCTTGGCAAGCTGGGCCTGGCGGGTATGGGCTTCGGCGTCATCAAGGACGCGGCGTCCGCCGTGGTCGGCCCGCTGATGGACAGCATCGGGGCGGCCGAAGGCTTGGGTGATGCTGTGGCCCGGAGCGAGGGCGTGTTCGGCCCCGCGTCGGCGTCCATCGTCTCGGCTGCCGAGAGCCAGGCCAACGCACTGGGCCTCACCAAAGAGGCGTACATCGCCGCCGCCGCAAAGACCGGCGACCTGGTCACGTCCATGGGGATCGGCAAGGAGAAGGCCGCCGAGATGTCGGCCGGCTTCGCTGACCTTGCGCCCAAGCTGGCGGCCTATACCGGGATGGACGTGGAGTCTGCCAGCGCAGCCTTAACCAAGGGCCTCACTGGCGCGACCAAGGGCCTCAAGGACATGGGGATTGTGGTCGGTGACATCCCCAAAGGCTTGGACGATGCGGCGAAGGCGCAGTTCGTCTATGACGCGGTCCTGAAGCAGAGCGGCGAAGCGCAGAAGGCTTGGGCGGGCAACTCGGGCGACGTTGAAACGAGCATGGCCCGCGTGTCGGCGGCGATGACGGACGCCAAGGCGGCCATAGGCGACGCGCTGCTGCCTGTCCTGGCACCGCTGGCGGAGAAGTTCGCGGGGCTGGCGTCCATGCTGACCGGTGCTATTGGTCCGGCGATTACGTTGGTCAAGGCGTCATTCTCTGGAGACTGGGGACAGGGCGCAACGGACGCACTGAAGGGCCTGAAGGAGACCTTCGGCCCAGTGGGCGAGGGCATTGCGCAGGTCGCGTTCGCTGCCGGCCACCTGGGAGAGACGTTTAGTCGGTTGTTTTCTGGGGACACGGCCGGCGGTATATCGGCGCTCGGAGATGTGCTCGGCAACCTGATAACGGCGGTTGAGCGGTTTACGGGGATCGACCTGACGGGTGCTTACGAGTTCCTGTACGGAAACGAGGACGAGGGAACAGCGGGTAAGTGGGACGCCATCGCGGCGGCCATAACATCGGCGTTCACGTCCGTCCAAGCGGCCATAGCCGGTATCGACTGGCAAGCCATCGGCCAGTCCGTCATGACCTTCGCGGGTTACTTCAAGGACGGGCTGATGGTCGTCCTGCCCATCGTGGCGGCGATCTTCAAGGACGTGCTCTGGCCGGTCCTGCAATCCGTTTTCGGCTTCTTCAAGGAGCACACGGGCGTGCTGGCAGCGGTCGGCCTGCTGCTGCTGGCACTGACCGGCCCCATCGGCGCGGTGGTGGCGGCGTTCACGGTGCTCGGTGCGCTCGGCCCGAAGATCGGGGAATGGGTAACGGCCATCGGGACCGGGCTTGTCGGCGGGATCGGGGCGCTTGTTGGCGGGGTGGTGGATGCCGTTACGGCCGTTGTCGATGCCATCATCGACACGTTCAAGTCTCTTCTCGGGATCGCTTCCCCGTCGCAGGTATTCACGGACTTCGGGATCAATCTGCTGGAAGGACTGGTAGCGGGCGTCCTAAGCATGATCGCCACGGTCGTTTCGACCTTCGGCTCCCTGGGCGAAGCGGTGTTCGCGGCCTGGGAGGCGATCAAGGCCGGTGTTATGGCTACAGTCGAGATGATCCGCGTGATGATCTCCGCCAAGTGGGACGCCATCGGGGAGTATCTGTCGGCCAAGCTGGACGCCATCAGCAAGATCATATCAGACGCCTTCGACGCGGCGCGCGCGGTCATCGAAACGATGGTGGCCAAGTACCTGGCTATCGTGACCGAGGCATGGTCGAACATCTTCGACGCCATCGACACCGCGCTCGGCAAGGTGCGGACGGTGGTCGATACGGTGCTGTCCTTCGTGGAAGAAAAGACGGGCATCAGCATGGGCGCCATGCGAACCGTGGTGTCCGATGTCATCGGCGCGGTGCAAGGATTCTTCGACGGGCTGAAGCTAACGGTCTCCGAGGTCATCGGTGCGGTGGC
>SSSZ01000027.1 GCA_009469675.1 Azonexaceae bacterium
CGGCGGATCGGTGCACGGCACGCAGGAGCTCGCCGACCGCATCCATGCGGCGCGCGGCCAGGGCAAGCCGATCGTGGCGATCGCCAACGCCACTGCCGCGAGCGCCGCGTACTGGGTGGCCTCGGCCGCCGACGAGGTGGTGGCCACGCCTTCGGCGCTGGTCGGCTCGATCGGCGTCATCACGGCGCACGAGGACAAGTCAGCCAAGCTCGCTGCTGATGGCGTGAAGGTGACTTTCATCCATGCGGGCCGGTTCAAGGCCGAGGGCAACTCCGCCGCGCCGCTGACCGACGAAGGTCGCGCCTACGCTCAGGCGATGGTCGACCAGTTCTACGCCGTGATGGCGAAGAGCATCGCGCGCGGCCGCGGCGTGGCGCCCGAGATCGTGCGCAGCCGGTTCGGCGAGGGCCGAACGATGACGGCGCAAGATGCGCTGGCCGCCGGCATGGTCGACCGCATCGAGACGCTGGACGAGACGATCGCCCGGCTTCAGAACCCGCGCCGCCGCGCGCGAATGAGCAATGCCAATGCACTGCGGCTCGCCCAAGTGAGCTGACTGAATTTCCGGCCCGATGGTCGGTGGATCCAGGCCCCGTCGGGGCCTTTCATTTTCAGAGGACTGGAAATCATGAATGCACGTCTCCGTGCCCTGCTGGCCAAGAAGCAGGCCAAGATCGACGCCGCGAAAGCGCTGACCGCGGCCGCTGGCGAGAACGAACTGTCCACCGACGACCAGGCGAAGTTCGACGCGCTGATGGATGAGGCCAATGCCCTGCAGGCCTCGATCGACCGCGAACGCGCGCTGATCGAAGCCGAGCGCAGCCAGCCGGGCCTGCCGGCGCCGGCCGGCGGCCGGCAGCCGCACATCACCGTCGACGAGAACATCGAGCAGGATCCTCGTCGGGGCTTCGCGCACATGGGCCAGTTCGCGCGAGCCGTGCTGAACGCCTCGACGGGCGCCGGCGCTCATGACCAGCGCCTGATGACTCTGAGCGCGGCCGCAGCGTCGACCTACGGCAACGAATCGTCGGGCGCGGACGGCGGCTTCCTGGTGCCGCCCGAGTACGCAGCGGGCATCCTGTCGGTGATCGAATCGCCGGAGAACCTGCTGTCGCGGTGCCGGCAGATCCCGATCTCAGGCACGACGATGTCGTTCCCCAAGAACGAGACCACCGCGCACGGCACCACGGGCATCCAGGCGTACTGGGACGACGAGGCCGACACGATCACCCAGTCCAAGGCGACCTTCAAGCTGTCCACCGCGCGCGTGCATCGCATCACCGCGCTCGTGCCGATGACCGAGGAACTCCTCGAGGACTCGCCGGCCGCCGGCGCATGGGTCGAGATGGAAGCCGGCGAGAAGATGGCGTTCAAGGTCAGCGACGCGATCCTGAACGGCCTGGGCGCTGGCTCGCCGCTGGGCGTGATGAATGCGCCGTGCCTGGTGACGGTATCGAAGGAACCGTCGCAGGCCGCCGACTCGCTGCTCGCGCAGAACATCCTGAAGATGAAGTCACGCATGCCGGCGCGCAACTATGCGCAGTCCGTCTGGGTGATGCACTCGGATGTCGAGCTGCTGCTGCCGGGCCTCTTCATCCCGATCAAGAATGTGGCGGGCACGGAGAACGTGGGCGGCGTGCCGATCTACCTGCCGAGCGGCGCCAACGGCGTGTCCACCAGCATGCTGCTCGGCCGGCCCGTGGTCACGACCGAATCGTCGGCCGCGGTCGGCGACCTGGGCGACATCCTGCTCGCCGACTTCAGCCAGTACATCGCGCTCACCAAGGGCGGCATGAAGTCGGATCAGTCGATCCACCTGTGGTTCGACCAGAACCTGCGCGCCTTCCGGTTCGTGATGCGCGTGGGCGGGCAGCCGTGGCTGTCGGCACCGATCGCCCGCAAGAACGGGTCGAGCACGCAGTCGCACTTCGTGACGCTCGAAGCCCGCTGATCTCGCGCCCAACCCACCCATCCGGAGTCTCGAATGAACCTGAACACTCGACTGGACGAACAGGTCGCACTCGTCCAAGCCACCTCCCTGGTGGCGCTGACCTCGACCGCCGGCGACGCGGCCTACGTGTCGCTGAAGAACTACGCCGGCGCCATGGTGACGATCGACGTGCTGAATGCCACCACGGTCACCGGCGGCGCTGTGACGCTGAAGCAGGCGAAGGCCGTGGCCGGTACCGACGAGAAGGCGCTGGACTTCACGCGGATGCTGGCGAACATCGACGTCGGTGCCGGCCAGACGCTGACCGAAACGGCGGTGTCATCGAACACCTTCACGACCGACACGACCAACAGCAAGCGCCTGCGCTACGTGATCGACGTGAAGGCCGCGGACCTGGACGCGAACAACGGCTTCGACTGCTTCCGGGTCGATGTCGCCAGCATGGCCAACGCCATCGGTCTCGTGTCGTACGTGCTGTATGGCGCCCGTTACAACGGCGCCAATCCGCTGGCCGACTGATCGCCACTCGCCCCTTGACCGGGCCGCCTTCGGGCGGCCCCTTCCATTTCTGGAGCGCCGATGGCCTCGTTCAACAAGTTCCAGCCGTTCGTCGAGAACCTGGCCGAGAAGGTCTTCAACCTCGGGTCGGACACCCTGAAGGTGCTGCTGACCAACTCGGCACCGGCGGCGGCCAACGGTGTCAAGAGCGACCTGACCGAGATCTCTGCCGGCAGTGGCTACACCGCCGGCGGCGCGACCGCGTCGATCTCGTCCTCGGCTCAGACCTCCGGCACCTACAAGCTCGTACTCGGCGACGTGACGATCACCGCCAGCGGAGGCTCCATCGGGCCGTTCCGGTACGCGGTGCTCTACGACGACACCGCCGCGTCCGACCAGCTGATCGGGTTCTGGGACTACGGATCATCGATCACCCTGGCCGACGGCGAATCGATCACGGTCGACTTCGACGCTTCCGCCGGCGTTCTGACCATCGCCTGACGGGAGGCCCCTGCATGTCACAAGTCGATGAACTGCTGCGCATCAAGTTC
>SSSZ01000028.1 GCA_009469675.1 Azonexaceae bacterium
GGGATCGCGACCGAAAAGATCAAGCACGCCAATCTCGTCAGCTTCACCTGCCTGAAGTCCTTTGCGTTCGACCAGCGCTTCGAACGCAAGGATGCGCACGACCTGATCTATTGCATCGAGCACGCACCCGAGGGAATGGACGCCGTGGCGGAGGCCTTCCACAAGGAGCGCGGCGGCAAACACGGCGCGGTGATCGAGGCGTCGCTGGCGATCCTGCGCGGACGCTTCGCGGACGACGAGAAGACCGAAGGCTACCGCAAGGATGGCCCCGTATCGGTCGCCAAGTTCGAGCTGGGTGAGGGCGACGAGCCGGAGCAACGGGAAGCGAGGGCGTTGCGCCAGCGTCAGGCCAGCGACGTGATCGCGCAACTCCTTGGTCGGATCGGTTGACGGGGAGGGCACGGCATGAGTTTTCCGGCGGACATCAGGGGGTGCATGAAGGACTGCATCCTGTCGCTATTCTGGCCCCGCAAAGACATCGTCGGTTTCTTCGAGAAGCACGGTTGCACAAAGACCGAAGTCGGCCATTTGCAGATCGAGGGCGAGAACGCGCTCAAGCGCCATGAGATCGTCGATGCGCTATTCGATACGCTGGCGGCGCGTGCCGACAACGGGCTGGGCCCGTTTCGCGCCATGCTGCAGTCGCTATTGACTTGGTCGCATTTTGATCCGTACTACTTCGACAAGCTTCGCAAGCTGGACCGAGCCACGGCGACCAAGAACCTTGAACACCTGCGTCAGCTACAGGAGATTCGTGACGCCAAGATCAAAGCAGATCGCGAACGACGTGCCGCCCAGGAAGCGGTGCGCCAGCAACCGACCGCTTCGCTGGCTGATTTGCGTACCGAATATCTCGACCTGCTCGCCAACAAAACCTCACGGCAACAACGCGGCTACGCGTTGGAACGCATCCTCGCGGAACTGTCTCGCCTTTCACGCCTGGAGACCACAGAGGCGTTCCGCGTCAACGGTGAACAGGTCGACGGCGCGGTGAAGTTCGACGGAGAGCACTACCTCATCGAAGCCAAATGGCAGGAAAAGTCTGCAAGCAACGAGCCGGTCTACCAGTTCGCGGGCAAGGTGGCGGGCAAACTCTATGGACGCGGCCTCTTCATTTCCGTGAATGGTTTCAGCCCGGAAGTCATTCGCAGCCTCGTCATGGGTAAAGAGATTCAGACGCTGTTTATCGACGGGGAGGATTTGATCCTGGTGCTGGAGGGGCACCTGAGTTTGCGGGAGATGATCGATCGGAAGGTCAAAGCCGCGCAAACCAAAGGGCTCATCTACGTGCATGCGATCTCCGGTGCGGAGAAGAAAATTTAGAGAATGACGGATGCAGACCATGCCCTTCAAAAAACTGTCAGCGATCCGACTGTTCGTGTTACGGTGGTCCTGGGGGTGGCACTCCACTTGTTCCGTCATGGCTGGGCGGCGGTGATGACGGTGACGCTTCCGCTCCTCCTTCGGGCACGGCCGTGGGCCGGGATGGTCAGCCGCCGGCGGATGGCGCCGCACCGCCGGTGCCGCCGAATCGTCCGCCCCTTCCGAGCACGGCGGACCCTCAACGCTTCTCCGGCGCTCGCAACAACTTCACACGATTTGCCGGTTCTGGCGGCAGCGACCGGGCCAGCCTCGGCCGAGCAGTCTCAAGGTATGTCTCCACATCCGCCGGCGGTGCGCGACAGGCCGCCCAGCGCATGGGTGCCTCTCGGGGTGCCGGTGCGCGGCTCCTCGGTTTCCTGGCCGACGCGCAAGCGCGGGGCGTGCGCGAGGCCTTGCGCGCGCTGGACTTGGAGTCCCTGGCAGGTCGCCCGATCGCCGAGATTTTCGTGGGCTTGGCCGACTACATCTGCCCGGGCGCAGGCACCGTCGATGAAGGCATTGCCCGCGAGGCCTACATCGAAACCATCGTTGAACTGGCAAGCGAAGGATTAACCGATCTGACCACCTTCACGCCCGATCAGATGCAAACGGTCTTCGAGCTCTACGCCACGCATGCGATCGAAGCGCGAATCTGCAATGACATCGGCACCAAGGCCGTGACGATGCCGGCGGATGCCCAAGCGGCGCACCGCGTCGAACAGCAGTTGCGTGACTTCATCCGGGGCGGGGTGAGCGACGCGCTGACGCGGGCGCGGGCGGAGTCGCCGAATCTCACGCCCGAACGGATCCAAACCTTCGTGGATGCCGTGTACGAGTCCGCGTTCGCGATCTTGCAGACTCTGGGTGACGCGGAGGCCAATCCATGAAGCGACAACTGCTGGCGGGCCGCTTCGGTCCGGATGACCGCTTCGATGTAGCGGTCGGCCCCGACGAACAAAGGACCTACCTGCAGCTCGTTGTCGGTGAGAAGTCCTTGGATCATGGCATCGGGAGTGCGCTGACCAGTTTGAAGAAGTTCGGCGTATTTCCCTCGGAGATCGGCATCGACCTGCTGGTGCTGGCCGCTCATGTGCATGCCGCGGACACACGCATCTCTCGTGCCGAGCAGTCGCAAGACTCCTGGACGCGCGAGATACGACTGGTCGTTCCGGTCAGTGATCCGGCCCGCTGGGGAACTGCGGCACCGACGTTGAAGAAGTCGCTGGACTTCTTGACGGGGGACCGATGGACGATTGGGTTCAGGGCGCGCCCGGCTCGGTTCGCTACGATCGCCCAGGAGGCGCCTCCTAGCCTGATCGCTCCACCCTTCGATTCCCTCAGCCTGTTTTCGGGCGGGCTGGACAGCCTGATCGGCGCCATAGACCTGTTGGAAGAGGGCGAAACCCCTTTGCTGGTCAGTCACTTCGGTGAAGGCGCCACCAGCGATGCACAAGGCAAGTTGTTCGCGGGTTTGAAGGAGCACTACGACAAATTGTCGTTCGAGCGACTACGCGTCGGAATGACCTTCGACGATGGCCTTGTGGAGGGTGTCGGCTCGGAGAACAGCACGCGCGGAAGGTCGTTCCTGTTCTTCGCTCTCGGGGTGTTCGCCGGTACTGGACTGGGAAAGCGCTTCACGCTGCGCGTCCCTGAGAACGGATTGATCGCGCTGAATGTGCCGTTGGACCCACTGCGACTGGGCTCGAACAGCACCCGCACGACGCATCCGTACTACATGGCAAGGTGGAACGACCTGCTCGGTGCCCTCGGCATAGACGGTGAGATCTGGAATCCCTACTGGGACAAGACGAAGGGCGAGATGGCCGCAGGGTGTCGCAACCCTGCACTGTTGAAGCAGCTGGCAACGGACTCGTTGTCGTGCTCGTCACCAACCAAGGGCCGGTGGCAGGGGCTCGGCATCGAACACTGCGGTTATTGCTTGCCGTGCCTGATTCGCCGCGCAGCGCTGATGGCGGCATGGGGCGCCGGAAACGATGCGACGACGTACACCGTGCCGGACCTCCGCACGCAGCCACTGGACACGCGCGAATCGACCGGAATGCAGGTCAGGTCGTTTCAGTATGCGATTGAGCGCATGAAAGGGAAGCCGCAGCTCGCAAACCTCTTGATTCACAAACCTGGTTCGCTTGCCGACGAGGCCGCGCACCTCGACGAACTCGCCAATGTCTACCGGCGCGGCCTTCGAGAAGTCGCGCGGCTCATCGATGGCGTCGAGGCGAGACCGAGTTGACGAGGGTGAGCGCATGATCGCCACAACCGGTCTCGTGGACTTCCATTGCCACCTCGATCTTTACCCAGACCATGCAGTGGCGGTTCGGGAAGCTGAGGCGGCTGAGGTGTTCACGCTGGCGGTGACGACAACACCTCGCGCCTGGCCTCGCAACCACGAACTCGCACAGCGCACGAAGCATGTCCGGGCGGCGCTTGGACTGCACCCGCAGTTGGTCGCGGAGCGCGAGAACGAGATCGAACTATGGGACCGGCACCTTTCAGAGACTCGTTATGTCGGCGAGGTCGGATTGGACGCCGGTCCTCGGTTCTTCAGGTCACTCGATGCGCAGAAGCGCGTGTTCCAGCATGTGCTGCAGCGTTGCGCGGAGGCTGGTGGCAAGATCATCACGGTCCACAGCATCAGGTCGGCCAAGGCGGTGCTCGATCTTGTCGAGACGCATCTGCCGCCGGAGCGCGGGAAGATCGTTCTCCACTGGTTCACGGGAACCAAGAGCGAGGCGAAGCGGGCATTGGAGTTGGGTTGCTACTTCTCGATCAACGCGGGCATGCTGGACAATGAGAGGCACGCTCCGATGGTGCAGACCATCCCCTTGGATCGGATGCTGACGGAAACGGACGGCCCGTTCACTCGCACGGGTGATCGGCCCTCCCAGCCAGCGGATGTGGCGGCCGTGGCGGAAGCATTGGGCCGTTTGCATGGTCTACCTACGGCCGACGTGGCGAACGTCATTCGTGGCAATCTTCGGGCGCTGTTGGCATAGGTGATGGCCTGCACAAAGCGGACGGCGCAGTCAGACTGGCGGCGATAGCCGACGATGGGTATGCTGGAGTAGTTGCCCGTCAAAAACGTGTCCATTTTCCACGCCAGCAAAAGCGCCTGCTATATGACGGTAAAAGTGACGGTAGACGGCAATATGATCGCTCAAATAGCTAGTGTTTATGCGGGTTTACAGGTGCAGGAAATAATTGAGTGGGAGTGATCCCGCCCGCAACCCGGGCTTCGTTTATGGCGCCGCCAGCTGGGTCCGCCGCCAGGCGGCCGGGGGTAGCCCGACCAGACGCTTGAAGGCGCGGGCGAAGGCGGCTTCCGAGTCGTAGCCCACTTCCTGGGCGACAGTCGCCACCGTGGCTCGGCCCTGGCGCAGCAACTGGGCGCCCAGTTGCATGCGCCAATTGGTCAGGTACTGCATGGGCGGATGGCCGACCAGGGCGACGAAACGCTCGTGCAGGGCGGAGCGCGAAAGCCCCACCTGGCGGCCCAACTCGTCGATCGTCCAGGGGTCCGCCGGCCGAGCGTGGATCAGGCCGATGGCTTTTCCCGTGTAGCGGTCCCGCAGGGCGGCCAGCCATCCCGAGGCGTCCGGGGGCAGGGCCTCGAGGTAACGTCGGGCCGAATCGACAAACAGCATCTCGCTCA
>SSSZ01000029.1 GCA_009469675.1 Azonexaceae bacterium
AGGCAGGCCGCCATCATCAGGTTTTCGGTGCCGGTGACGGTGACCATGTCGGTACAGATGCGAGCGCCCTTCAAGCGGGTGGCCTTGGCATGGACGTAGCCGTGTTCGACCTTGATCTCGGCACCCATGGCCTGCAGGCCCTTGATGTGCTGGTCCACTGGCCGGGCGCCGATGGCGCAGCCGCCGGGGAGCGACACCCGGGCTTCGCCGCAACGGGCCACCAGGGGGCCGAGGACGAGTATCGAGGCGCGCATGGTCTTGACCATCTCGTAGGAGGCCAGCGGATTGTCCAGGCCGCTGCCGTCGAGGACCAGGCCGTCGTTGCCTTCCAGGGTGACGCCGACGCCCATCTGGCCGAGGAGGCGGAGCATGGTGGCGATGTCGTTGAGGTGCGGCAGGTTGGTCAGGCGCAATGGCTCGGCGGTGAGGAGCGCGGCGCAAAGAATGGGCAGGGCCGCGTTCTTGGCGCCGGAAATCGCGACTTCGCCAGCCAGGGGCCGGCCGCCTTGGATGAGCAGCTTATCCACGTTGCACGCTCCATTCTTCCGGGGTCAAGGTCTTGAAGGACAGGGCGTGCAGTTCGCCGGAATCGAGCTTGGCCTTGAGGGTCTGGTAGACCCGCTGCTGGCGCTGGACCCGGCTCTTGCCGGTGAATTCGGCGCTGACCACGAGGGCTTCGAAGTGATGGCCGTCGCCGTCGATGGCGAGGTGCTCGCAGGGGAGGCCGGCGAGAATGAGGGTTTTGATCTGGTCGGGGTGCATCATGGCTTCAGGCCCTAAGTTTCCAGCCCCGCTTCAAGAGCCACAGCGTCAGGGAAGACACGGCGACGAAGCTGGCGACGACGACTGCGAGGCTGTTCTGGGGCGCCACGTCGGAGACGCCGAAAAAGCCGTAACGAAAGCCGTCGATCATGTAAAAGACAGGATTGTAATGCGAGACGCGCTGCCAGAATTCGGGCAGCGAATGAATCGAATAGAAAACGCCGGAGAGCATGGTCAGCGGCATGATGAGGAAATTCTGGAAGGCCGCCAGCTGGTCGAACTTCTCCGCCCAGATGCCGGCGATGACCCCCAGGGCGCCCATGACGGCGCCGCCGCAGAGGGCGAAAGCCAAGATCCAGAGCGGCGCTTCGATCTGCAGCGGAGCAAACCAGGCGGTCACGACCAGGACGCCCAGGCCGACCATCAGCCCGCGGGCCGCCGCTGCCAGGACGTAGGCCGCGAAGAAGGCGCCGTAGGAAATCGGTGGCAGGAGGACGAAGACGATGGACCCGGTGACCTTGGACTGGATCAGGCTAGACGACGAATTGGCAAAGGCGTTTTGCAGCACCTGCATCATGACCAGACCGGGAACCAGAAATGCCGTGTAGCGGATGCCAAGAACCCGCACATGTTCGTCAAGGACGTGGCCGAAGATGAGCAGGTAGAGCAGCGCCGTCAGGACCGGCGCGGCGATGGTCTGGAAACTGACTTTCCAGAAGCGCAGCAGTTCCTTGTAGAAGAGGGTCCAGAAGCTAATCATCGATTCATCGCCTGGACGAAGACGTCCTCGAGGGAACCTCCGGGATGGGCGGCCATGAGGTTGGCCGTGGTGTCGAGGGCGATCACCCCGCCCTGCTTCATCAGGGCGATGCGGCCGCACAGGGCCTCGGCCTCTTCCAGGTAGTGGGTAGTGAGGATGACGGTGTGCCCCTCGCCGTTGAGCCGGCGGATGAATTGCCAGAGTCCCTGGCGCAACTCGACGTCCACTCCGGCGGTCGGCTCGTCGAGGACGATCACCGGCGGTTTGTGCACCAGGGCCTGAGCGACCAGGACGCGGCGCTTCATCCCCCCCGAAAGGCGGCGCATATTGACCGCGGCCTTGCCCGTCAGGTCGAGGTTGTGGAGTATCTCGTCGATCCAGTCGTCGTTGTGGCGCAAGCCGAAATACCCCGACTGGATGCGCAGCGTCTCGCGTACCGAAAAGAAGGGGTCGAACACCAGTTCCTGAGGGACCACCCCGAGAAGGCGCCGGGCCTCGCGGTAGTCGCGCCCGACGTCGCGCCCCAACACCGATAGCGTCCCGGAATCGGGGCGGACAAGGCCGGCCAGACAGGAGATCAAGGTCGTCTTGCCGGCACCGTTGGGGCCGAGCAGGCCGAAAAACTCGCCCTCGGCAATCTCCAGGGAAACGCCGGCCAGGGCCGTCAGGGCGCCGAAACGCTTGACCACATCGACGATGGAAACCGCGGTACCCATACCCCACCCCTCAGACGAGGGGGAGCAGATCGACGACGCCGTAGAGGTCCGCCAGGGAACGCACGCCCGCCGGCGTGTTGGCAAAGGCCAGGCGACGGCCGCTGGCTTCGGCCAGCCGCAGCCAGCCGAGCATCACCGCCAGGGCGGAGGAATCCGCTTCGGTTACGGCGCCGAGATCGATCACTTCGTCGGCCTGGGCGAAAACAGAACGGCCTGCTTCCAGCAGGCCGCAGGCGTTGGCCATCACCATCGGCACGGTGACGTGCAGACCGGCCCCTTGCCGTTCGATCATTTTTTCTCGGCCTTGGCGGTCCCGGATTCAAGGGATTTGTTCTTGCTCGCCAGGGAGGCGATGAGGCCGTCGAGGCCGCCGTTGCGTACCTCCTGGGCAAACTGTTCGCGATAGTTGGTGACCAGGCTGATGCCGGCCACCACCACGTCGTAGACCTTCCAGCCGGCCTCGCCCTTTTCCAGGTTGTAATCGAGCTGGACGGGCTTGTTGCCGGGCTGGTGAATTTCAGTCCGCACCAGGACGTCGGTGGCCCCGGCCGGCAGGGTGAAGGGCTTGTACTTGATCGCTTCGTTCCTGTAGGCGGTGAGCGAGTTGGAGTAGGTGCGCACGAGCAGCGTCTTGAACTCCTGGGTCAGGCGCTCCTGCTGCTGTGGCGTGGCCTTGCGCCATTCCTTGCCGAGGGCCAGGGCGGTCATGTGCTGGAAGTTGAAATGGGGAAGCACCTTGGCGTCGACCAGTTCGATGGCCTTCCGGGCATTGCCGTTCTGAATGTCCTTGTCTTTGCGGACGATTTCGAGAACTTCGTCGGTAACCCGCTTGACCAGGGCATCGGGGGCTTCCTGGGCGGCCACGGAGGCGGCGACAAAACCAAAAAACAGGCAGGCGAACAGGCGTTTCATGCGGAGCAAACCTTTGTTGGGGCGGGATCAGTCTTCGAGTTGTCGCGGCGGATTGCCGTCGTAGATTTGGCTGCGGCGCCGCTGCAGGTAGGCGTCGCGGATGTAGGAATATTTGTCGAGGGCCGCCTCCTCGACCACCTTGTCGGCGGGAAGCAGGCTAGCACGGACGTCCACGAAGCGCACCAGGTAGGTGCTGTTGCGCACCGGAATGTTGTCGATGCCCCAGCGGACCGGGTCGGCATAGGCGTCGACAGCGAAGCCGCCGGTATCGCGCAGGGTGCGCGAGCCGATGATCGGCCAGAAGAGGTAGCCGCCATCGCCGACGCCCCAGCGGGCCAGGGTCTGGCCGAAATCCTCGTCGTGTTTCTCAAAACCCATTTCGCTGGCCACGTCGAAGAGTCCGAAGATGCCGATGGTCGAATTGATGAGGAGGCGGGCGAGGTCGCTGGCGCCGTCGGCCGGCTTGCCCTGCAGGCCGTTGTTGATGCCGATCCAGAGGTCACCGACATTGCCGAAGAAATTGCCGACGCCGGCCTTGACCGGCAGCGGCACGGCGGCGTCGTAGCCCTTGGCGAGCGGCTTGGCAAGAACGGTATCGATCCCCTCGTTGACCGAGAACATGGCTCGGTTGAAGCCTTCGTAGGGATCCTTCGGGTTGTTCGCCGTGCTGGCACACCCGGAAACGAGGGCCGCCAGGGCGCAGGCGCCGAGAGCGAGGCGCCGGCTCCGTCGGGGATCGCGATTCTTGTTGTCGTTGGCCATCACTGTTTTTCCTGTCCTTCCGCCGCCTTGTTGAAGAGGAACTGGCTAATCATCTTTTCCAGCACCACCGCCGACTGGGTCTTGGCAATGGCGTCGCCGGCATTGAGCATCTTTTCGTCGCCTCCGGCGTCAAGCCCGACGTATTGTTCGCCAAGCAGACCGGAGGTGTACACCGAAGCGAAAGTATCCTTGGGGAAACGGTAGCGCTGGTCGATCTTGAGGGTCACCACGGCTTCGTAGGTCTTGCTATCGAACTGGATGTCGTCGATGCGCCCGACCACGACCCCGGCGCTTTTCACCGGCCCCCGCACTTTCAGTCCGCCGATGTTATCAAACTTGGCGGTCAGGACGTAGCTTTCGGACAAATGAGCAGTGGAAAGATTCCCCACCTTCAGCGCCAAAAACAACAGGGCGGCGATGCCGATGGCAACGAAAATGCCAACCCAGAGGTCAACGACGGAACGGTTCATGAGGTTCCCCGGAACATAAACGAAGTGAGGACGAAATCGAGCGCCAGGATGGCCAGGGCGGAGGTCACCACGGTACGGGTGATGGCGCGGGAGACCCCCTCCGCCGTCGGCACCGAGTCGTAACCCTCGAAAACGGCGATGAGCGACACGGCGACGCCGAAAACGAAACTTTTCACCACGCCGTTCCAGACGTCGTAGCGAAAATCGACCGAGGCCTGCATCTGGGACCAGAAGGCCCCATCGTCGACACCGATGAAGACCACGCCGATGAGCCAGCCGCCGAGCACCCCCATGGCGGAAAACAGCGCCGCCAGAAGGGGCATGGAGATGACGCCGCCCCAGAAGCGGGGCGCCACCACCCGGGCGATCGGGTTGACCGCCATCATGTCCATGGCCTTCAACTGTTCCGTCGCCTTCATCAGGCCGATTTCGGCGGTGACCGACGAGCCGGCCCGGGAGGCGAAGAGGAGCGCCGCCACCACCGGCCCCAGTTCGCGGGTCAGCGAAAGGGCGACGAGCACCCCGAGGGCTTCGGTGGACCCGTAGCGCTGCAGGGTTTCGTAGCCCTGCAGACCGAGGACCAGGCCGACGAAAAGCCCCGAAACAAGAATAATGAGCAGCGACAGGACACCGCTCACGAAGACTTCGCGCAGGGTGAGATGGAGGCGGCGGAAGGATGCCCCCGAGAACATCAGGATGGCGAACAGGAAGCGGCTGGCGAAACCCAGGCGCCAGACCCCGTTGACCATGCCGCGGCCCAGCCGGCGCAAGGGATCGATGCGCTCAGGCACGGGCCGCCCCCAGGAATTCGTCCCGGGCCTTGGGCGCCGGGTAGTCGAACCGCACCGGGCCGTCGACCTCGGCATGGACGAACTGGTGCACAAAGGGATGGCGGGAAGCCCGGATCTCGTCCGGCGTACCCTGGGCGACGATGCGCCCTTCGGCGACGAAATAGATGTAATCGACGATGAGGAGCGACTCCTGGACGTCGTGGGTGACCATGATCGAGGTGGCGCCGAGGGCGTCGTTGAGCTTTCGGATCAACTGGCCGATCACCCCGAGGGCGATGGGGTCGAGGCCGGTGAAGGGCTCGTCGTACATGATGAGCAGGGGATCGAGGGCGACCGCCCGAGCCAGCGCAACGCGCCGCGCCATGCCCCCCGAGAGTTCGTTGGGCATCAGGCGGTGGGCGCCGCGCAGGCCGACCGCCTCGAGCTTCATCAGCACCAAGTCGCGGATCATCGATTCCGAAAGGTCGGTATGCTCGCGCAGCGGGAAAGCCACATTGTCGAAAACCGAGATATCGGTGAACAGGGCGCCGAACTGGAAAAGCATGCCCATCTTGCGCCGCACCCGGTAGAGTTCGGCGTGGCCCATTTGCGAGATGCGATGTTCGCCCAGGCGGATTTCGCCGCGGGTCGCCTTCAACTGGCCGCCGATGCAGCGCAGCAGCGTCGTCTTGCCGCAACCCGACCCGCCCATGATCGCCACCACCTTGCCCCGCGGGATCTTCATATCGATCCCCTGGAGCACCGGCCGGCCGTCGTAGGTGAAATGCAAGTCTTCGATGTCGACCAGGTTGTCGGCGGGCAAAACGCTGTCCTTTGAAAAGATTCGTATATTATCAGAAGGTGCTGCCGGTCCCGAGCGATGCCGGCGCTATAATCCCGTGAAATATTACACGGTCCGCACCTTGACTCCACCCGGCGCCAAACCCCTGCTGCTGCTCGTCGACGACGACCCGCTCATCAGCGACTCCCTCGGTTTCGCCCTGGCGCGGGATTTTGAAGTCCTGACCAGCCATTCGCGCCCCCACTGCCTGCAGATCCTGCGGCAGCTCAAACAGGCGCCGGAAGCCGCCATCGTCGACCTCGGCCTGCCCCCCCTGCCCCATCGGCCCGACGAGGGATTCGCCCTGATCGGCGACCTCCTGGCCTTCGCCCCGGCCCTGAAGATCGTCGTCCTCTCCGGCCAGAACGGCGAGGAAAACGCCCGCCACGCCCGCACCCTGGGGGCCATCGATTTCGTCGGCAAACCCTGCGACCCCGGCGATCTGCTCAAACTCCTGCGCCAGGCCCTGGCCTTCCGGCCCGCCCCGCTCGAAGCGGCCGGCCCCGGCGAGGGCCGCGGCCTGATCGGCGACAGCCTGCCGCTCCAGCGCCTGCGCCTGCAGATCGCCCAGTACGGCGATTCCAACTTCCCCATCCTCATCGAAGGCGAATCGGGCAGCGGCAAGGACGTGGTGGCGAGCGCCTGCCTGCACCGCCTGACGCGGCGCCGCGACCGCCCATTCCTCGCCCTCAACTGCGCCGCCATCTCCCCCAACCTGGTGGAACCCACCCTCTTCGGCTACGCCCGGGGGGCCTTCACCGGCGCCAACGCCGCCAAGTCAGGTTATTTCGAAGACGCCGGCGAAGGCACCCTGTTTCTCGACGAAATCGGCGAGTTGCCCCTGGACCTCCAGCCCAAGCTGCTGCGTGTCCTGGAAAACGGCGAATTCCAACGGGTCGGCGAAACCCAGACGCGGACGTCGAAGGCCCGCATCATCGCCGCCACCAACCGCGACCTGCGAAAGGAGGTCAAGGCCGGCCGCTTCCGCGCCGATCTGTTCCACCGCCTCTCGGTATTCACCATCAACGTGCCGCCCCTGCGGGAAATGGGCGACGACCGCCTCGTCCTGCTCGCCCATTTCTGCCGCCTCTACGCCGACCAGGCCCAGGTCCGCCCCTTCGCCCTCGACGCCGGCGCCGAAGCGATGTGGGTCGCCTACGCCTTTCCTGGCAATGTGCGGGAACTACGCAACATCGTCATCCGCCTCACCGCCAAATACCCCGGCCGGACCATCGGCCCGGCGGAACTCGCCGGCGAACTCGACGAGGGCGACGAACCGCGCCCGCCGCCGGCCGGAGCGGCCCTGGCCGCTTCCGACCTGGAAAGCATCACCAAGGCGGCCGCCCAGCACCTGCGCCAGCACGACCAGGTCGACCTCGACGCCGCCCTCGCGCTCTGGGAGCGCGGCTACATCGAAGCCGCCCTGCAGCTCAGCAACGGCAACGTCAGCCAGGCGGCGCGGCGCCTGGGCATCAACCGCACCACTTTGTACAACCGCATGGCCGGGGGAGGGCGGGGATGAACCCAGTCCGCCGGCAGGAGGCCTGACATGAGCCTCTACCTCGCCCATTTCGGCCTCGCCGAGCCACCCTTTCGCATCACCCCCCATACGGACTTCTTCTTCGCCGGCGCCAACCGCGGCCCCACCCTCGACGCCCTGATCTACGCCATCACCCAGGACGAGGGCATCGTCAAAGTCACCGGCGAGGTGGGCAGCGGCAAAACGATGCTCTGCCGCATGCTGCTGGAAAAACTCCCGGCCGAGGTGGAAACCCTCTACCTCGCCAACCCCTCCCTGTCGCGGCAGGAAATCCTCGGCGCCATCGCCGACGAACTGGGCATTCCCGCCACCGGCCAGACCACCCACTCCCTGACCCGCGCCCTGCAGGATGCACTGGTCGCCCGCTACGCCCAGGGCAAGCGGGTCGTCGTCCTGATCGACGAAGCCCATGCCATGCCGGCCGAATCCCTTGAGGAGGTGCGCCTCCTCTCCAACCTGGAAGCCAAGAGCAACAAGCTTCTGCAGATCGCCCTCTTCGCCCAGCCCGAACTCGACGAACGCTTGGCCGCCAGCACCATGCGGCAACTGCGCGAACGCATCACCCAGCATTTCGTCCTCGACCCGCTCAAACCGGGCGACGTCGCCGCCTACCTCGAATTCCGCCTGCGGGCGGCGGGCTACCGCGGCCCCAACCCCTTCGCCGAGCGCGCCGTCGAGCTGATCGCCAAGGCTTCCGAAGGGCTTTCCCGGCGCGTCAACATCCTGGCCGACAAGGCGCTTCTCGCCGCCTATTCGGCAGGCACCCACCGCATCGGCCAGGACGAAGTGCAAACCGCCATCCGCGACGCCCGCTTCTCGCCCCTCGGCACCCCCGGCCCCCGCGGCGGCATGGCGCCTTTGGCCTGGATCGGCGTCGGCGCCGCCCTTGCCGCTCTGGTCGGAATCCTCATCTACGCCCTCGGCCCGCCCGCCGACCCGCCCGGACCCGAAGGCGCCGCCCCGGCGCCGGCCCCGGCGACCCAGGCCGCCCCGGCGCCCCAGGCCGCCCCGCCCAACCCGGGCAAACTGGACCGCCCATCCGCCGAACCGCACTTCGGCCCGCTGACCCAGCGTTACCTGGCGAATTTCGAACCCTGGCTGGGCAGCGCGGCGCCCAAGCGCTATTTCATCCAGCTCTACGCCACCAATGCCGGCAACGCCGGCGACCTCGAGGCCCTGCTCCGCCGCCACCAGGCCCTGCTCGATCCGGAGCAGGTGCGCGCCTACCGTTCCGACCGCTCGGGCCGCGACCGCCTGGGCCTGATCCTGGGCGAATACGAAAGCCGCGAAGCGGCCCTGGCGGCCATCGCCGAACTGCCGGAGGCATTGCGCCACCTGCAGCCTTACCCGCGGCAAGTTGCGCGCCTGCAGTAGCGGTGTCGGACCTGAAGACAGGTAAGCTAGCCATGCTAAGATGCTGTGATTCTGCCGGAGGGAGAGCGCCCAGGGCGCTCATTTTGAACGAGGGAAAGGGATGAAGAGCACAATCCCCAGTGCGATCGCCATGGCGCTGCTGCTGGCGGCCTGTGCCGCACCGACGCCGCGGGAACCCACCAAGGGGCACCTCGCCGCCGAGGCCGTGCGCGCCGCACCGGCCGGCGACATCCCGGCGCCGGTCCAGCAGACCCTGGCCCTGCCCAAGCCCCGCGCCCTGCCCAAGGCGGAAACTTACAGCGTGGTGGTGAACAATGTCCCGGTCAAGGATCTGCTTTTTGTTCTCGCCCGGGATGCCAAGCTCAACGTCGATATCCACGAAGGCATCAGCGGCAACGTCACCCTCAACGCCATCGACCAGACCCTGCCCCAACTCCTGTCGCGCATCGCAAAGCAGGTTGATATGCGGTTCGAACTCGACGGCCCGAACCTGGCGGTCATGCCCGATTCGCCTTTCCTCAAGCATTACAAAGTCGACTATGTGAACATGGCGCGCACCATCTCGGCGACGGTTTCGGCGAACAGCCAGATCGCCACCGGAGCGACGCCCACCGGCGCGGCCAGCCCCGGAGCAAGCGGCAATATCTCGAGTACGCGTATCGAAAATGTCTCAAAAAACCAGTTCTGGGAGCAGTTGGAAAAGAACATCAAGGACATCCTGCGGGAAACCGACAAAATCCTTCCTGAGGGGTCGAGCGAAACGGTGACCGAACAATCGGTCAATCAGAGTGCGACGGGCGTCGCCGCACTGCCCCACGCCACCGGCCAGCGGGCCGCCCAGGCGGTCGCCAACGCGCTCGCCGCCAACCCCTCGCCGGCCAGCACCAGCCAGGGGCTGGGAACGACCGTGGTGCGCCGCAGCACCATTCGCGAAGCGGCCTCGGTCATCGTCAACGCCGAAAGCGGCATCGTCACGGTGCGCGCTACCGGACGTCAACACGAGCGCATCCAGGAGTTCATCGACCGCGTGGTCAGTTCGGTCCGGCGGCAAGTGATGATCGAAGCGACGATCGTCGAAGTCACCCTGGGGAAAGGCTACGAACAAGGAATCGACTGGAGCCGCTTGATCGGACCGGGAAAGTTTGCCCTGGCCCTCAATACGCTGCGCGCCACCAATAGCGCCAACAACCTGACCTACAAGGGAACCACCGTGGAGACGGGCATCCGCCTCCTGGAAACCTTCGGTAACGCCCGGGTACTTTCCAGCCCGCGCCTGTCGGTGCTCAACAATCAAACCGCCCTGCTGAAGGTTGTGGAAAACCTGGTCTATTTCAACGTCAAGGCCGACGTGACCGCGGGAAATCTCAACGCCAACCCGGTCATTGCCTTTACCACCACGCCGCAAACCGTGTCGGTCGGCATGGTACTCGCCGTGACGCCGCAGATCGGAGAAACCGACTCGATCATTCTCAACGTCAGGCCAACCATCACCAGCGTCGCCGATTTCGTCAAGGATCCCAACCCCAACCTCACCGCCGTTAGCAACAGCATCCCCCAGATTCGCACCCGGGAGATCGAGTCGGTCATGCGCGTCGGCAATGGCGACATCGCCGTGCTGGGCGGCCTGATGGAAGACCGTGTCGATTACAACAACAATCGTGTCCCCGTGGTCGGCCAAATCCCGCTCATCGGCGAAGCGTTCAACAACCGCAACAACTCGGCCAGCAAATCCGAACTGGTCATCTTCCTCCGCCCCGTGGTCATCAAGGACGCCAGCCTGAGCGGCGATTACGCGGGGCTGCGGGATTTGCTGCCGGACGGTGACTTCTTCCGGGCGCCCCCCGAGGCGCAGCCCTTCAACGTGGCGCCGCGTCATTAGGAATAAGGGTCCATGAGCCTCCTGATGGATGCCCTCAAGCGGGCCGAGGAAACCAAGCAGGATGCGGCCCGCCAGATGACCAACGGCGGCCGTCCGGCGCCCGGCAACCTGGCCCTTGAGCCGCTGGGGGCGCCACCCCAGACCCTGCCCGAACTGGGCCCCCATATCGACGCCCTCGACGCCGACCTGGCCGCCACCGCGGGCCGCCCGGCGCCCACCGCGGCCCCGCCCCGCCCGGCCTTCGCCGACGATGCCAACCGGGAAGCCGTACGCAACGCCTTTGCCGCCAAGACCTCCCCAGCCCCCAGCCGCCAGCCGATGTGGATCGCCCTGGGTATCCTCGTCGTCGCCGCAGCCGGGATCGGCGCCTACGTCTGGTACGAACTGAACCACCTGGGCGGCTCCCTGGCCCGGCCGGCCCCCGCCGCCCCTCCGCCGCCGGCGGCGACAGCGCCCGCGCCACCGGCACCGAGCGTTCTCCCGGCAGCCCTCCCGGCGGCCGCTTCGCCGCCGGCCCAGGCCATCCCGGCGGCGCCCGCGGCGTTCGCTCCGGCGACCAGAACTAGCGGCACCCCGGCAGCGGCGCCTCACCACCCCGCCGACAACGCGGCCGAACGGGCGCCCCCGGGAGTACGCCTGGTCAAAACCCGGCCCGAACCCGACGCCAACGTCAGCCGCGGTTACCAGAACCTGCAGGGCAACGCCCTCGAAGCCGCCCGGCGGGATTATGAAAAAGCGCTGCAGGCCGACCCCAGGAACGTCGACGCCCTGCTCGGCCTGGCCGCCATCGCCCAGAAACAGGGCCGCGGCGGCGATGCCGACCGCCTGCACCAGACGGCCCTGGAGGCCGATCCCAAGGATGCCACCGCCCTGGCGGCGGTGATCGGCGGCAACGCGGCGGTCGATCCCACGGCGGCAGAAAGCCGCCTGAAAACCCTGCTGGCCGCCCAGCCGGAGTCGGCGGCCCTCAACTTCGCCCTGGGCAATCTCTACGCCCGCCAGGGCCGCTGGGCCGATGCTCAGCCGGCCTATTTCAACGCCGTCGCGGCCGATGGCGACAACCCGGATTACCTGATGAACCTGGCGGTCAGCCTCGATCATCTGCGCCAGCCCCGGCTCGCCGCCCAGCATTACAGGCTGGCCCTGGAGGCGGCCGAGAAGCGCCCCCCCGCCTTCGAGCGGGAGCGCATCAGGAAGCGCCTGCAAGAGCTTCAGCCCTAGAGCCATGAACGCGCCCACGCTGCAGCGCCGCCCCCTCGGCCAGATCCTGATTGCGGAAGGCATCCTGTCCGAAGACCAGCTGCGCATCGCCCTGCTCGAGCAGATGAAATCCAACCAGCCGATCGGCAAGCTGCTGGTTTCCCTGGGATTCGTCTCCGAGGCCACCCTGCGCGAAGCCCTCTCGGAGAGCCTGGGCAAGCAGAGCGTCGACCTCAGCCACGCCGTGGTGGACCCCCAGGCCTTGAAGCTGGTTCCCCGCGAAGTCGCCAAGCGGCACCACCTCCTGCCGCTCGATTTCGACGGGGCCAACCACCGCCTCACCCTGGCCGTGGCCGACATCAACGACATCGTGGGCCTCGACCGGGTGCGCTCGATCATCCCCGACGGGGTCGACATCGACGCCCTGCTCGCCGGCGAATCGGAAATCGACCGCGCCATCGACCAGTACTACGGCCACGAGCTTTCCATCGACGGCATCCTGCACGAGATCGAAACCGGCGAGATCGACTGGAAAAGCCTCGCCGTCACCGACAACGAATACAGCCAGCCGGTGGTGCGGCTCATCGATTCGATCCTCACCGACGCCGTCAAGCGGGAGGCTTCCGACATCCACTTCGAGCCGGAAGCCAACTTCCTGCGCATCCGCTACCGCATCGACGGCATGCTGCGCCAGATCCGCGCCCTGCACAAATCCTACTGGCCGGCCATGACGGTGCGCATCAAGGTACTCTCGGGCATGAACATCGCCGAGATGCGCGCCCCCCAGGACGGTCGCATCGGCCTTTCCGTCTCGGGCCGCCAGGTCGATTTCCGGGTGGCCTGCCAACCGACCATCCACGGCGAGAACATCGTGCTCCGCGTCCTCGACCGGCAGAAGGGCATCGTTCCCCTCGAAGGCCTGGGGCTGGCCGACGAGCACCTGCAGCAGTTGAAGCTGATGATCGCCCGGCCCGAGGGCATCATCCTGGTCACCGGCCCCACCGGCAGCGGCAAGACGACGACGCTCTACTCGGTGTTGAATCACATCAACAGCGAGGGCATCCACATCATGACCCTGGAAGACCCGGTGGAATACCCCATGGCGCTGGTCCGCCAGACCTCGGTGGCCGACGCCGCCAAGCTCGACTTCGCCAACGGCATCCGCTCGATGATGCGCCAGGATCCCGACGTCATCCTGGTGGGCGAGGTGCGCGACGCCGAAACGGCCGAAATGGCCTTCCGCGCCGCCATGACCGGCCACCAGGTGTATACCACCCTGCACACCAACTCGGCGATCGGCGCCATTCCCCGGCTGCTCGACATCGGCGTGGTCCCCGATGTGATGGCCGGCAACATCATCGGCATCATCGCCCAACGCCTGGTGCGGCGCCTCTGCGACCACTGCAAGTCGCCCTACAACGCCGAAGCCCACGAAATGCGCCTGATCGGCGTCACCACCGAAGCGCTGCGCCCCCAGCTCTACCGCGCCACCGGCTGCGAGCACTGCGACTTCCAGGGCTACCGCGGCCGCCTGGCGATCATGGAACTCCTGCGCATCGAAAGCGGCATCGACGAACTGATCTCGCGCCGCGCCACCATGCACGAAATCCGTGCCAAGGCGCAACAGCGGGGCTTCACCACCCTGGCCGACGACGGCCTGCGGCGGGTTCTCGACGGCACCACGTCCCTGGAGGAACTGGGGCGGGTGGTCGACCTCACCGACCGGATGTAGCCGTGCTCTTCGACTACAAAGCCGTGAGTGCCGACGGCCGCCGGGTTCTGGGGCGAATCGACGCGATCAACCTGATCGACCTGGAAATGCGCCTGAAGCGCATGGAGCTCGATCTCATCACGGGGCAACCCGTGCTCTATCGCAGCCTCTTCGGCGGCGGGCGCATTCCCCGCCGGGAACTCATCAATTTCTGCTTTCATCTGGAACAGCTCACCGGCTCCGGCGTTCCCATCCTCGACGGTCTGTCCGATCTGCGGGACTCCCTCGAACACCCGCGCTTCCGCGAAATCGTCGCCGGCCTGATCGAAAGCATCGAAGGCGGCCAGACCCTGTCCCAGGCGATGGACACGCATCCCCACGTCTTTTCCAAGGTCTTCGTCAGCCTCATCCGCGCCGGCGAAGCCTCGGGCGATCTGCCCCAGGTGCTGGAAAATCTGACCCAATCCCTCAAATGGGAGGACGAACTGGCCTCCCACAGCAAAAAGCTGCTCCTCTATCCGGCCTTCGTCGGCACCATCGTGCTCGCGGCAACCCTATTCCTGATGGTCTACATGGTGCCCCAGCTCAAGGTCTTCGTCCGCAACATGGGGCAGACGCTGCCGCCCCAGACCCAGGCCCTGTTCTTCGTTTCCGACCTGCTCACCCAGTACTGGTTCGTCTTCGCGGCACTCCCCGTCGTCGCCGTCGTCGGCCTGCAAATCGCCCTGCGCACCAACCCCCTGGCCCGCGCCCGGGTCGACGGCCTCAAGCTGCACATTCCGGTACTCGGCGAAATCCTCAAAAAGATCATCCTCTCGCGCTTCGCCAATACCTTCGCCATGCTCTATGCTTCGGGCATCCCGGTCCTCGATTCGATCCGGAGCACCCAGGACGTGGTCGGCAACCGGGTGGTCCAGATCGCCCTGGAACGGGTGGAACAGTCGATCCGCGAAGGCAAGAACGTCGCCATCGCCTTCCATGACGTGGGTCTCTTCCCGCCCCTCGTGGTGCGCATGCTGCGGGTCGGCGAAAACACCGGCGGCCTCGACAAGGCCTTGCGCAACGTCAGCTATTTCTACAACCGCGACGTCAAGGAATCGGTCGAACGCGCCCAGGCCATGATCGAACCGCTGCTCACCCTCATCATGGGCGCTCTGCTCGGCTGGATCATGCTCTCGGTCATCGGCCCCATCTACGACGTCATCGCCAGGCTCAAGCCGTGACCGTCCAGCGCATCCTCTACCTCAACACCCACCGCCTGTCGGCCTACGCCTGGGACAGCGGCCACGTCGCGCTGGAAGAAGTGTTCGAGGCGACGCCCGAGGACCAGGGGCGGTTCACCGCCTATCTGCGCCGCCACTCGCGCCGCCCCCTGCGCCTCCTGTGCAACGTTGCCGAGGAAAGCCACCAGGTCGAGACCATCCCCTTCCTCCGCGGCGCCGACCGGGAACTCCTGCTCGAACGCAAGGCGAGCCAGCTCTTCTTCGGCACCGCCCTCACCGCCTCCACCTCCCTGGGCTACGAAAAGGATCGCCGCAAGAACGAACGGGTTCTCGTCTCGGCCCTCACCAACCCCCTTCACCTGCAACCGTGGCTGAACGGCATCGCCGAAGCGGAGGTGCCGCTGGCCGGGGTATATACCATCTCCCAACTGGGCGGCCGCCTGTTGCGGCGCATCGCCCAGGTGCCACCCCGGTGCCTTCTGCTCACCCTGCAGGACCATTCGATCCGGGAAAGCTATCTGGCCGACGGCGTACCGGTTTTTTCCCGCATGGCGCCGCTCTTCGACGGCAGCCTGGCGGGAATCGCCACCACCTTCGCCACCGAAGGGGCCAAACTCCACCAATACCTGGTCAGCCAGCGGCAGATCGGCCGCAACGATCGGCTGCCAGTCTTTGTTGTCATCCACCCCGAGGCCGTCGAGGTCGTCCGCTCGGTCTGCTCGGCCCCCGGCGCCACCGACTACCAGATTGTCGACAGCGGCCAGGCCGCGGCGCGCCTGGGGCTGCGCAACCCGCCCGCCGACGCCCATTGCGAAAATCTCTTCGTCCACCTGCTGGCCACCTCGCCGCCCCGGGAGCAATTCGTGGCCGAGGAAAACCGCCGCGATTTCCGCCTCTATCAGTTGCGCCGGGGACTCCTCGGGGCCGGCGTGCTCGCGCTGCTCGCAGCCCTGCTCTTTGCCGGCAAGCAATTGGCCGAAACCCACCAGAACCGCAGCGAAGGCGCCGACCTGATCGCCGCCGAGTACGATATGGACCGGCGCTACCGGCAGATCACCGCCGCCTTCCCGCAACTGGGGGTGAGCAACGACACCCTGCGCCGGGTCGTCGGCCGCTATCAGGAGTGGCGGCGGGTCCAGCGCCAGCCCGGCGATACCTATCGCCACATCGGGCGGGCCATGGACCAGTCCCCGGCGATCGAACTCGAAGCCATCGAATGGCGCCTGGGCGCCGACAGCGGCCCCGGCGGTAATTCGCCGTCCAACCGCAGCCCTTTGCTCCAGGCGGGCGAAGAAATCGCCGTCGTCAAAGGCGTCGTCCGGGTCGCCCCCGACGCCCAGCCGCGCCAGGTTCTTGCCGCCTTCGAGCAATTCGTCTCCCTGCTCCAGAGCGGCCCGGAAATCCGCGTCACGGTACTCCAGCGCCCCTTCGACATCGAATCCGGGCGCACGCTCAAAGGCGGCGACCGCGAAGACCAAAGCGCCCAGCCCCGAAGCTTCGCCGTTCAACTCGCCCGGAAGTTGCCAGCATGAACCTGCAACTGCGCGACCTGAAAAAACTGCGCTGGCCCCTCGCCGTCTTCCTGGCGCTCCTCGCCATCGGCGGCCTGATCGCCTTCGAAGCCCGCGAGACGGCCCGGCAATCGGCCGCCGAACGCACCGCCGTGGCCGCCCGCCATCGGCAAGCAGAATTGCGCCTGCAGCAGGTCCGCACCGAGGAACAGGAAACCAAGGAAAAATCGGCCGTCTTTCTCCAGTTGACGGCGGCGGGAATCATCGGCGAGGAAAAGCGCCTGGAATGGACCGAATTGCTGCGTCAGATCCAGACCCAGCTCCGCCTGCCCGGCATGAGCTATGAATTCGCGCCCCAAACCAGCGCCGGCACGGCCGAATCCGACTACCGCTTTTACGCCAGCCCGATGAAGATCCGCCTCCAGTTGCTGCACGAAGAAGACCTCCTCGGTTTCATCGGCGCCCTGCAGAATCAAGCCAAGGCCCTGGTCCTGGTCCGAAGCTGCACGCTCCTCCGCCCCCCCGGGACGGCCGCTCCCGGCATCGCACTGACCGCCGACTGCGACATGGATTGGATCACCATCCGCGGCGCCGGCAACCAGGCCAAGCAGCCATGAAACCCGCCGGCTTTCTCCTCCTTGCCCTCTCCCTCGCGGCCGCCCCCGCCGCCGCCCAGACGGAACCCCTCGGCCGCCTGTTCTACACGCCCGAACAGCGCAGCGCCCTTGACCGCCTGCGGCTGCAAGGCCGCAGCGCCAGCCCCGACAACGCGCCCCTCACCCTCAACGGCCGGGTAACCCGCAGCGGCGGTCGCAATACCGCCTGGATCAACGGCGTTCCCCTGGACGAGCAGGAAGCCCGGAGCCTCGGCCCCCTACCGGCCCGCCCCGGCGAAACCACCTTCGGCCCGACCCCCGGCGAAAAAACGGATTTGCTCAATGGCGGCACGATCACCGTCAAGCGACCACCGACCTCAAACCACCAGTAGTTGTGCCAACCACCCATTCCCAACGCTCCACGGCAAAACACCAGGACGGAATCGTGCTCCTTGGCCTGGTCGCGGTTCTCGCCTTGGCATCAACGTTGATGCTGTTGAATCAGTTCAATCGAGGATTTACCCGCTCGAACCGCGAAGCGGAATCCTACAAAGCCCTGCTGCAAATTCGGGAAGCATTGATCGCCCGCGCAGTCGCCGACCTGAATCGGCCAGGAAGCCTTCCCTGTCCGGATATCAACGGCGACGGCACGCCTGAGCAAACACCAAGCGACTGCGTCCAGTTCAGCGGCTGGTTACCTTGGCGAACCCTCGATCTTCCGGATTTGCGAGACAGCTCCGGAGAAAGATTCTGGTATGTCCTATCGCCAACATTCCGCGACTTCGTAGCGGCTCAGCCAATCAATACCCTGACCAGTTCCACCCTTTCTTTAGACGGCAAAGGGCCAGTCGCCGCCTTGGTCATTGCACCCGGACCGGCACTGCCGGGAAAAAATCGACCCAGCAACAACATCGGCGACTATCTCGACGGTGTAAATGGCACCTCCGGAACCAGCAATTTCATTTCTGGCCCCCAAAGCAACACTTTCAACGACCAGATTGTTGCTTTGGATTCTGCGAGCCTCATGTACGCCGTCGCTCCTCGCATCCTCTACACAGTGCGGGCTGCCATCATCGCTGCGGGCGGTATGCTCCAAGACGCCGACACCGACGGAGATGGGTTTAGCGATGCTGGCGTAACCAGCGGGAAATTTCCATATAAGAATCCACTCTACGCCCCCTTCCTTCCGGTTCCGGATTTCTTGCAAGCAAATAACTGGTATTCACTAATTAGCTATGATCGGGTCGCAAAGACCTTGAGCCTTAACGGGAGGAGCGTCTCTCTGCAATGAACTGCCTGCAAGAACAGCATTCGCGATGCAATTCCGGAAGCGGTGGTTTCACGCTGGTCGAATTAGCTATCGTTCTGGTAATTTTTGCCCTACTGGCCGGCGGCCTCGTCGTTACGCTTTCCGCGCAACAGGATATCCAGCGCCTAGCCGAAACGAGACGCCAAATGGCAGACATTCGCGAAGCTTTACTCGGTTATGCCGTCTCCAACGGCCGTCTTCCCCCGCCCGCCGACCCGACCAAGGCCACTTCCACGGCCGGGGCGGGTTTGATCGACGAGGGTCGTGTCACTGGCGTTCTACCCTGGGCCACCCTCGGACTGCCGGAAACAGACCCGTGGGGGCGGCGCTACACCTACCGAGTGCGCACCGAATTCGCCGATCTGCCTTTGGGCGCTACGATTCCCACTTGCACCCCAACGCCGCTTCCTGCACTCGCCACCTTTGCCTTGTGCTCTGCAGGCAACATAACGGTATCTGACGGTCTCGTGGACATCGCCACCAATCTGCCCGCCATAGTCGTCTCCCATGGCAAAAACGGCCTTGGCGCCTACCTCCAGGACGGAACCCCGATTTCCGGCGCAAGCGGCGAAGAATTGGAAAATGCCAATAATGACACCAAATTCATTGCCCACGCCCAAACAACAAGTTTTGATGATGAAGTTGTCTGGATACCACTCCCGATATTGATGAACCGCATGATCGCCGCCGGCCGCCTACCCTGAGCGCCGCGGCCGTTACATCACCGTTATCTTATTGACCTAGTCCGGCGTCGCTGCCAAACTGGCCCATGCTGGCGTTCTCGCCGGCGGGGACGGAGAAGGGGTATTTGAGTTGAATTTTCGCGACACCGGGTTCGATCCCAGCGACGACGCCGAAACGCGGCTCAAGAAGTCGCTGCTCATTTTCGCCACGGGCCTGGTCAGCCTGGGCGCGATGCTCTGGCTTTTTCTCTACTGGCAGCTAGGCCCCCAGTTTTCGGCGACGCCGCCCATTGCCTTCCAGTTGCTGCTGGCCGGGAACCTGCTCGTTTATTTCAAGACGCGCCATTTCGATTTTTTCCGCTACACCCAGTTGGCGCTGTTTCTTTTTGTCCCCTTCATCATCCAGTGGAGTATCGGCAATTTCATCACGGCCAGCGGCACCAGCCTGTGGGGCCTGCTGGCGCCGATCGGCGCAGTGCTCATCCTGGGGCCGCGGGAATCCCTGGCCTGGTTCATCGCCTATATCTTCCTCACGGCGCTGTCGGGATTCTTCGACTACTTTCTCGCCGACAGCATCGTTCCTGCGGCTTCGCCGACGGTTTCGATCCGCACCAGCGTCTTCTTCTTCGCCCTCAATTTCGCGGCGATTTCGACCATCACCTATCTGCTGCTCCGCTATTCGGCCCAGGAGAAGGCCAAGGCCCAGGGCGAGCTGGAAGCCGCCCACGAACTCCTGAAGGAAGAGCAGGAACGTTCCGAACGCCTGCTCCTCAACATCCTCCCCGGCCCCGTGGCGGAACGCCTTAAACACGACAAGCAGACGATCGCCGACGGTTTTGCCGACGTCACGGTGATGTTCGCCGACATCGTCAATTTCACCAAGGTGGCCGAAGGCCTGTCGCCGCAGCAGGTGTTCGCCATGCTCAACCGGATTTTTTCCTCCTTCGACGAACTGGCGGAAAAACACGGCATGGAAAAAATCAAAACCATCGGCGACGCCTACATGGTGGCCGGCGGCCTCAACAACGAGCAGGACAACTATTCAGTCGCCATCGCCGAACTGGCGCTGGCCATGCGCGACCTGCTGCACCGGGATTTCAGCGTCAACCGCCTGCACCTGGAAATCCGCATCGGCATCGGCACCGGCCCGGTGGTCGCCGGGGTGGTGGGCAAGAAAAAGTTCATCTACGACCTCTGGGGCGACACCGTCAATCTGGCCAGCCGCATCACCAGCGAAGGCGTGCCGGGCATGATCCAGGTGGACGACACCACCTGGAAGCGCCTGCGCGACCATTTCGATTTCCACGAACCCCAGACCCTCTACCTCAAGGGCAAGGGCGACACCGTAGTGCATCGGCTGATCGGCCGCAAGCTGCGGCCGCCGGAACCGGCCGCCCGGCTCGAAGTCATGGCCGGATTGCGAGACTGAAGGCGACCCGGCCGTCCCGGTTCTCGTCGAGGAGCAGGCGGAACCCGAGTTCCTCGGCCTGTCGGGCCGCGTGGTAAAGGCCGATCCCCAGGCCGTCGTCGGAGGTCACCGGCTCCCGCAGCAGGCGGTTGGCCAGATGATCGGCGATGGCTGAACCGCTGTCGCCGACCTTGAGGCAAAGGCTCTTCGGACCGGGGGAAAGTTCGACGACGATTTCGATGCCATCTTCCCGCCGCGCCTTGGCCAGGGCGTTCTGCAGCAGGTTTTCCGCCACGCTGTCGAACAAGCCCCGGGGGAGAAGCGCTCCCCGCTGCCAATAGCCGGCGACCCAGACCACCCGGGTTCCCCCGTAGCGCTGTTGCAGGCCGGCCCACCACTCGGACGCGTCGATCAGGTCGTCGGCCACCCGGGGCGGGCGCTGCAGCTTTTCCAGGGTCGATTTCAAGCGCTCGGCGATCTGCGGCAACTGGCGTCCCAGCAGTTCGGCGATGGCTTCCGGTTCGCCTGGCTGGGTGGCGGCGTAACACAGCGTGTGCAGCGACTGGAGCAGATTCTTGACATCATGGGTCACCCGCGCCCCGGTTTCATAGACCGCCTGCTGGTAGCTCACCCGGTTGAGTTCCCGCGTCTGGCGCTTCACCAGATAGAACTCGCCGGCCAGGCGAAGCAGCCAATCGACGTGCCAATGGACCGCCGGCGAGGGCGGCTGGCGGAAGCACAGGGTCAGTCGCAAGGCGTCGCCCCGGGCGTATTCATGGATAAAGGACGAAACGCTGCCGCATTCGCCGACCACCTCGCCGGCCTCCCAGCGCGCCCCCGTCACCCAGGGCAGGCGCAGCAGACGTCCCATTACAGCCGCGAGGAAACGCTCCGGGTCGGGTTCACGCTCGCTTTCTTCCTTGATGACGATGAGCCACTGCTCAAGAGGCATCCCCAGGGAAAGCACATAGCGCGAAAAGGCCGAACCGATCCCCGCCACCCCGGCCCGGGGGTTCCAGACCCAGGCCAGCACGAGAAGCGCACCGGCAAGCGAGAGCGAGGTCCGGAACACCGCTTCCAGGTAATGGACGCGGCCGATCAGCATGTAGGCGAGGCTGCCCAGAACAAAAACCGCGAGAAAAAGAAAGAGCAGGACGCCGTAGAAAAAATCGAAGGCATCGCCGGCCCGGCGCTGGGGCTGATGGGCCGGGAAGAAGACGAGTCCGACCAGCAGCACCGGCAACTGAAAGGCCAGAACGTCGCGGGACAGGGGTTCGAGGGTGAGGGAACCCGGCGCCACCTCGGGAACGACGCCGAGGATCACCAGGGCCAGCAGATACCCGAAGGCGTAAAGATATCCGACACGTTCGAAGCGCTTGCCCGTCCAGAACACCCGCCCCCCGATCACCGCCCCCAAGGCGCCGCACCAGATCAGCAGGAGCCAGGGGGTCAGGGTCAGGGTGCTGAGCGCCACGACGGCCAGGAGAACCGCGCCGTGCAAGGCGCTGATCCGCCGCTCGCCGGCCACGAAGGGCTGCCACAGCAGCATCAGCCCGACCGCCACCGGCCAGAGCAGGCGAACGGCCGAAAGCTGCCAGCCGCCAAAGGCGATGACGTGGAGGATGAGCAAATGGGCCGCCAATAGGGCATTGGGTTTACGCAAGGCCCAATCGGCAAGCTTCTTCCCGGGAAAATCGTTCATATTTCGACTACAGTGTCCATTTTTCGACAGCCTAGGCCAGCCCCGGCGGCGAAATCAGGTCATTTATTACCTTTTTCATAGGCACAACTATTGCTTAGAGTTGAGCACTACAAGCTTAGCGGGAGCATGCCATGAAAAACAAACAAATGGGTTTCACCCTGGTGGAAATCGCCATCGTGCTGGTCATCATCGGCCTGCTGCTGGGCGGCGTCCTCAAGGGACAGGAACTCATCAACAGCGCCAAGGTGAAGAATTTCGCCAGCGATTTCCGCAACATTCCCATGTTCATCTACGGGTATCAGGACAAGTTCCGCGCCCTCCCCGGAGATGACAAGAATGCCGCCACCAACGTCGGCGGCGTGGTTGGAACCAACGGCACCGTTGGCAACGGCGTGATCGAGGGCTCCTGGAACACCGGTACGCCAACCGACGAAACCGCCGTTTTCTGGCAACACGTCCGCTTGGCCAATCTGGCACCCGGGCCGACGAACTACTCGGGGGCTGCGACCACGGCGGGCCTGCTTCCCACCAATGCCGACGGCGGCAAGATCGGGCTGCAAAGCGGGGCAAACCTGCCGATCACAACCATGACCAAGACCTCCTACATCGTTTGTTCAGAAGGCATCCTGGGCAAATTCGTCAAGCAGCTCGACATCACCATGGACGACGGAAATACCGCCACCGGATCGATGCAGGCTGCGAAAATGAGCGATCTATCAGCGGTTGGCGCAACCCACGCCGCGGAAGCCACCGCCGCCATTGTCGATGGGAGTTCCTACACCGTGTGCCTGGGGTTCTGACCCGCCGACCACGCCGACACAAGCCCGCCGCCCGGCGGGCTTTGTTTTTTCACCCCTTCAACAGCCGCTGCTCGCCGGCGTCGACCGCCTCCGGCCCGCCCAGCAGCACCACCACGTCGCCTTCTTCCAAGCGGGTTTCGGCCGCCGGTTCGACGGCGCGGATGCCGCGGCGGCGGATGGCGCTGACTTCGCAGCCCAGGGCATCGAGGCGCAGTTCGGCCAGACTGGCGCCGATCGCCGCCGCCCCCCGGCCAAGCCAGATGGAGTGCAGGCGGGGCTGGCCGGCTTCGTCATCGTCGCGGTCGGAAAGGCCGTGGAAGAAGCCCCGGAGCAGTTTGTAGCGCTGCGAGCGGGCCTCGCGGATACGCCGCAGCACCCGGTTGAGCGGCACCCCGACCAGGACCAGGGCGTGGGAGGCAAGCATCAGGCTCGCCTCTAGGGATTCGGGCACGACCTCGGCGGCGCCGGCGCGGGCCAGGCGGTCCATGTCGCGTTCGTCGAGGGTGCGCACCACCACCGGCAGTTCGGGGCGGGCGTCGTGGACGTGGTGGAGGATTTTTTCCGCCGCCACCGCATCGGCCACCGCGACGATGACCACGCTGGCCCGCATGAGGCCGGCGGCGGTAAGGCTTTCCCGCCGGGTCGCATCGCCGAAGACGACGTTTTCGCCGGCGCCGGCGGCCTCCCGCACGCGGTCGGGGTCGAGGTCGAGGGCGACGTAATTAACCCCCTCCTGCATCAGAAAGCGCGCCAGGTACTGGCCGTTGCGCCCGAAGCCGCAGACGATGGCGTGTTTTTCCGTTGACATGCTCTGGGCGGCGATCTGGGTGAGCTGCATGGAGCGCAGCATCCATTCGCTCGCCACGAAGCGCATGACGACCTTTTCGCTGTAATGGACGATGAAGGGCGCCAGCAGCATGGAAAGGACGAGGGCGGTGAGGACCACCTGCTCGACCACCTTGGGGATGGCGCCGACCTCGCCCAGGAGGACGAAGCCGAATTCGCCGCCGGCGGCGAGCCAGAGGCCGGAGCGGATGGCGTTGCCGGGAGTGGCCCCCAGCCGCCAGGAGAGGACGCCGACGACCAGCCCCTTGACGGCCAGGAGGGCGGCCAGGGCGACCAGGACGAGCCACCAGTTGGCGATCAGGGTCTGCATGTCGAGCCGCACGCCGACGGTGACGAAAAAAAGCCCCATGAGCACGTCGCGGAAGGGCTTGATGTCCTCTTCCACCTGGACGCGGTATTCGGTTTCCGAAATCAGCATGCCGGCGACGAAGGCGCCGAGGGCGAGGGACAGGCCCGCCAGTTCGGTGATCTGGGCCAGCCCCAGGGTGATGAGGAGGACATTGAGGACGAAGACCTCCGATGACTTGGCCCGGGCCACCACATGGAACCAGCGCCGCATGAGGTGCTGGCCGAAGTAGAGGATGAGGGCGAGCACCGCCACCGCCTTGAGGAGCGCCTTGCCCATCAGCATGGCGAGCATCTCCGGGGGCTGGGACAGGGCCGGGATGAGGACCAGCAACGGCACCACCGCCAGATCCTGGAAGAGCAGGACGCCCATGATTTCCCGCCCGTGGGGCGAATCGACCTGCAGGCGCTCGGCCAGGAGCTTGGTCAACACGGCCGTGGACGACATGGCGAGAACGCCTCCCAGCGCCACCCCCAGGTGCCACGAGTAGCCCAGCAGCAGCGTGCCGCCGGCGACCACGGCCATGGTCACGGCGACCTGCAACAGCCCCAGGCCGAAGACGATGCGCTTCATGGCGTAGAGCTTGGGCAGGGAGAATTCCAGCCCGATGGAGAACATCAGGAAGACGACGCCGAACTCCGCGAGTTGCCCGGCGCGGGAGACATCCTGGAGCAGATTGAGGGCGTGCGGGCCGATCAGCGTGCCGACCAGAAGGTAGCCGAGGATAGGCGGCAGGTTGAGGCGCCGGAAGAGCACCACCGCCGCCACCGAGGCGCCAAGGAGGACGAGGACGAGCGAGAGGGCGTTCAAGGTCGGAAAGCGAACTCGGGTATACTCCGGCCATCATCATCGCATGAAACCCATGGAACCACGCGCCCCCACCCAGAACTTCTCGCCCGAAAGGTCTCTGGAACTGGCCCGCCGGACGCTGACCATCGAAGCCGCCGCCGTATCGGGCCTGATCGACCGGCTGGACGGCGCCTTCGCCGCCGCCGTCCGGCTCGTCCTGGAAGCCCGCGGCCGGCTCATCGTCAGCGGCATCGGCAAATCCGGCCACGTCGCCCGCAAGATCGCCTCGACCATGGCCAGCACCGGCACGCCGGCCTACTTCGTCCATCCCGCCGAGGCCAGCCACGGCGACCTCGGCATGATTACCCGCGACGATGTCCTCCTCGCCCTTTCCAATTCCGGCGAATCGGAAGAACTGGTGCGCATCGTCCCCATCGTCAAGCGCCAGGGGGCCAAGCTCATCGCCATGACCGGCAACGCCGCATCGTCCCTGGCCAAGGAAGCCGACGTCCACCTCGACGCCGGCGTCGCCCAGGAAGCCTGCCCCCACAACCTGGCGCCGACGGCCAGCACCACCGCCGCCCTGGCCCTCGGCGACGCCCTCGCGGTGGCGCTGCTCGACGCCCGCGGCTTCAGCGAGGAGGATTTCGCCCGCTCGCACCCGGGGGGCTCCCTCGGCCGGCGCCTCCTCACCCACGTCCGCGACGTCATGCGGGGCGGCGACGCGGTTCCCACGGTGGGGCCGGAGACGGCGCTGCCCGAGGCCATCCTCGCCATGTCCCGGGGCGGCCTCGGCCTGGTCGTCATCATCGGGGCCGACGGCGCCATCCGCGGCATCTTCACCGACGGCGACCTGCGCCGCGCCTTCGAAAAGCGCGTCGACCTGCAACACGCCACCATTGACCAGCTCATGCACCCCAGCCCCCGCACCATCGGCCCCGACCGGCTGGCTGTGGAGGCCGTCGAAATGATGGAGCGCCACCGCATCAACGCCCTCCTCGTCACCGCCGGCGACGGCACCCTGGTCGGCGCCCTCAACATGCACGACCTGTTCACCGCCCGGGTGATCTGATGGATGCCCGCCAGCGCGCTGCCCGCATCAAGCTCATGGCCTTCGACATCGACGGCGTGATGACCGACGGCGGCCTGATCTATACCGACGACGGGCACGAACTGAAAATCTTCAACGTCATGGACGGGCTGGGCCTCAAGTTCATGCAGCGGGCCGGCATCGAACTGGCCATCGTCACCGGCCGCCGCTCCGGCGTCGTCGCCGCCCGCGCTGCCGATCTCGGCATTCGCCACGTCTTCCAGGGCAGCGAGGACAAGCGCAGCGCCGTCGGTGGCTTGATCGGGCAACTGGGAATCCACTGGCCTGAAGTCGCCTTCATGGGCGACGACCTGATCGACCTCCCGGTCATGACCTGCTGCGGCTTTGCCGTCGCCCCCGCCAACGCCCACCCCCTCGTCAAGGAACGTGCCCACGCCGTCACCGAGGCTGGCGGCGGCCGCGGCGCCGTGCGCGAAGCCGTCGAGTTCGTACTCGCTGCCCAGGGCAAGCTCGACGCCGTCTTCGCCCCCTACCTCGACCCGCAATGAAGCGCTGGTCCGGCCAACTCTACCCCATCGTCATTCTGGTCGCCCTGGCGGCGCTCAGTTTCTGGCTCGAACGGGCCATCGACCTCCCCGCCACCAAACGCGACGGCAAGACCCGCCACGACCCCGACACCTTCGTCGACAACTTCGTCGTCCGGCGCTTCAGCGCCGACGGGATTCTGCAGTATCGCCTGCGCTCGCCGCGCATGCTGCACTTTGCCGACGACGACAGCTCTCTGGTGGACCAGCCGCGCCTCGTCTATTACCGCCCCGACGCCCCCGACATGACCCTTTCCGGCCAGCACGCCTTCGTCGCCGCCGAGGGCGAAACGGTCTATTTCTGGGACGACGTCGTCGCCACCCGCGCCCCCACGGCGACCCGCCCGGAAATGGTCGCCCGCATGCCGAATCTCACGGTGCAGCCCGACGACGGCATCGCCTTCACCGACAGCGCCGTCGAAATCACCCAGGGTCAGTCGTGGACCAAGGGCGTCGGCATGCACCTCGACAACAACACCTCGATCCTCGTGCTGAAATCCCAGGTCACCGGGCTTTTCTACCGACCCAAGGCGAAACCATGAAAACCAGCCTTTGCCTCCCTCTCCTCGTCCTGGCCGCGTTCGCTCCGGCCGCCCAGGCCGAACGGGCCGACCGCGACAAGCCGATCCAGCTCGAAGCCCAGCGCGTCACCGTGGACGACGCCAAAAAAATCCAAATCCTCGAAGGCGATGTCGTCCTCATCAAAGGCACCCTCATCATCCAGTCCGACAAGGTGGTGGTCACCGAGGACCAGTACGGCTTTCAGCGCGGCACCGCCTTCGGCGGCAAGGGCGGCCTCGCCCGCTTCCGCCAGAAGCGCGAGGGCAAGGAAGAATACATCGACGGCGAGGCCGAACGGATCGAATACGACACGCGCAGCGAAATCGCCGAACTGTTCCGCCGGGCCTGGGTGAAGAGCGGCGACGATCAGGTCAAGGGGGACTACATCTGGTACGACTCGATCCACGAAAAATACCTGGTGACGGCGGGCGAGAACCGCGACCCGAAAGCCCCGCCGCCCCGGGTCCGCGCTGTCATTCAGCCCAAGAACAAGGGCGCCGCGCCGGAAGACACGCCAGTCAAGGGCGACCATCTCGGCCTCAAGGGCGCGGCGTCCCTCGATCAGGCGCCGGAACACTAAACCCCCGGCGGAATCGCCCGCCGGGGATTCAAACAGCACCGCTTTCGCGCCGCAAAAGCGGCGTTTGAAACAGGGGCGAATTCTCGACCTAACCACCTGTTCGCATTCACGAAAAAATATTTTTGTGCAGCGCACAAAAAAGGCTTGACATCGCTTAAAACATTTCTATAATTGTCGCTATGGTGCAGTGCAGCAATCGAGGTACAAAGCACTGCAACGGGTTACCCCAGTTTGCATGATTATTCTTAGGAGATTTGACATGTTCACCACCCCCGAGCAGTTCGCTTCCGCCAACAAGGCCACCGTTGATTCCCTGCTGTCCCTGGCCAACACCGCCCTGGCGTCCGCCGAGCGCATCGCCGCCCTCAACCTGAACACCGCCCGCTCCATCCTGGAAGACGGCGTTTCCGGCGCCAAGGCCCTGCTGGCCGCCAAGGACGTGCAGGAAGCCCTCTCCATCCAGGCCTCCCTGGCCCAGCCCAACGTCGAGAAGGCCGTTGCCTATTCCCGTTCGGTCTATGAAATCTCTGCCCAGACCCAGGAAGAACTGTCCAAGATGGTCGAAGCCCAGTTCGGCGATTTCCAGAAGCAAGTCGCCGCCCTGCTCGACAAGGCCGCCAAGTCCGCTCCCGCCGGTTCCGACGTTGCCGTCGCCGCCGTCAAGAGCGCCATCGCTGCCGCCAACTCGGCCTTCGACAACATGAACAAGGCTGCCAAGCAAGTCGCCGAAATCGCCGAAGCCAACGTGGCCGCCGCGACCAACGCCACTGTCAAGGCCGTCTCTGCCGGCAAGAAGAAGTAATTTCCCGGTACGACCCCCGCCCCAGAGCGGGGGTTTTTCCTTCCCCCGACAAGGAAAACTCTCTTTTCACACTTATCCGGAGGAATCACCCATGAGCAACCCGAACATCGATCAACTCGCCGCTGCCCAGAAAGCCAACGCCGAAGTCATGATGGCCCTGCTGCGCACCGCTTTCAACGGCGTCGAGCGTCTCACCGCCCTCAACATGGCAGCGTCCCGCGAGTTCTTCAACAATGCGGTCAACAACACCCAGCAGCTCATGGGTGCCAAGGATCCCGCCGAAGTCGCCAAGCTCAACAGCCAACTGGCCAAGCCGAACGTCGAGAAGTGGACCGAGTACTCCCGCAGCATCTACGACCTGGTCGCCCAGATGCAGAAGGAAGTGACCTCGGTCATGGAATCCCAGTACAGCAGCTTCACCAAGAACGCCTCCAGCGCCGTTGACAAGGCGACTGCCGGCGCCCCCGTCGGCGGCGACGTCTTCGCGGCCGCCATGAAGTCGATGCTGAGCGCTTCCACCAAGGCTTTCGACAACATGACCTCGATGGCCAAGCAGCTCTCCGACATCGCCGAAGCCAACATGCAGGTCGCCACCAAGACCGCCACCAAGGCCGCCAGCGCCACCGCTGCCGCCGCCAAGAAGAGCAAGTAATCCGGCTCTTCCGGCAGCCCACGAAAAACCCGGCCTGGCCGGGTTTTTTGCGTTTACCCCAGCGTTCCGGTCAGGGCCGCCGGACCCAGGTGATGCCGCGCTTTTCCACTTCGACGCGAATTTCCTCCAGGGCCTGGTCCACCAGTCCGGGTTCCCCCTCGACCCCCAGTTCGAGGTGGCGGCGCTCGTTGCCGACGATGGAGGGCAGTGAAAAGAGCCGCAGAGTCGGGTAGTCGGCGACGATGCGCTCCATGAGGTCGAGGAGCGCGCTCTCGTAGGCGGCCGGGCCGGTCAGGTAGAAGGCCTTTTCGACCTTGGCGTCCACCGGCCGGAATTGATCGCGGTAGTAGGTATCGAGCACCCATTCGATCATCGGGTGGGCCATCTGGGGAAATCCCGGAACGAAATAGTGTTCCTGCAGCGCAAACCCGGGTATGCGGTTGAAGGGGTTGGGGATGATCCGGGCGCCCGCCGGGAAGGTCACCAGTTGCAGGCGCTGGGGGGTCATGTCGTCGCCGAAGCGGACCTTGGCTTCCTCGACCCCCCCGGGGTGGATTTCCAGCCCGACCCCCAGGGCCAGGGCCGCCGCCTGGCGGGTGTGGTCGTCCGGGGTGTTGCCGATGCCCCCGCAGGAAAAGACCACGTCGCCCGCCGCCAGGGTGCGCCGGAAGGTGGCGGCCAGGCGCTCCCGCTCGTCGCCCAGGTACTCGACCCAGGACAGCCGCAGGCCCCGTGCCGCCATGCAGGCGGCGATGGCTTCGAAATGCTTGTCCTGGCGTTTTCCCGACAGGATTTCGTCGCCGATGATGAAGGCGCCGAAAGTACGTTGATTGCTCATAACCGCTCCCCCTGGATGGTGACGACGGCGCCGCCGCGGGAGCGGCGCAGGGCCTCCAGTCCGTAATGGGCGAATGATAGCGCCGCCAGGGCGGGAACGAGCAGTCCGACCACCGGCAGGTGGGCCAGGATGGCCATGACCAGCCCGAGCAGGAAGAGGGGCCGCCGGTGTTGCTGCCGCAAGCCCCGCCATTCGTCGGCGGTGGCGTGGAGCGAGGTGGCGTCGTAGGCGAAGGTGCGGCGGTTGAACCAGGCCATGAGGAGCAGGGGCAGCACCAGCGACAAGCCGGGAATGAGCCAGAACGGCAAGGTCAGGAACCAGCCGGCGACGAAGAACAGCGAGGCCAGCAGGCTGTTCACCGTCGCCGCGACGAAGCTGTCGGCCCCCATCGGCGCCACGTCGCGGTACTCGCCCGCCGCCAGGTGCTTGAGGAGCAGCGGCATGACCAAGACCGCGGCAAGAAGCGACGCGGTCAGGTAGGCGCAGGCGAAAATCGCCATCCACCCCCCCAGGTAGGCCAGGATGTGGGCCAGCCAGGCGACGCCCCAGCCGGTCAGCACGGTCATCGGCGGATGGCCGAGAAGCCAGTCCACCAGGAGGCCCAGGCCCCAGACCGCGAGGCCGATCCAGAAGACAAGGGAAAACAGCGCCGGCCCCAGGACGTATCCCCAGACCTTGGGGTCGCGCAGGCTGGCGAAAGTACGCATCAGGGCGAGGACGACCTCAGCCATATTGGATTCCTTCCCATTGTTTTTGCAGCCGCTTCAGGGAAACTGGCACCGGCGTCTTCAGTTCCTGGGCGTAGAGGCTCACCCGCAATTCCTCGAGAAGCCAGCGGAATTGTTCGATCTGGGGGTCGGCGGCGCCCAGTTTGGCCAGTTGCAGCGCCCGCCGCTCATAATTGCTCCAGAGCGGTCCGTATTCCGCCATCAATTGGGCATCCCGCGAGGGATTGGCCTTCAGTTTGTCGAGGCGCACCTGCACCGCCTTCAGGTAGCGCGGGTAGTGCTGCAGGCGCTCGAAAGGCGTGTCGGCGACGAAGTTCCTGCCCAGCAGGCGCTTCACCTGGGCCTCGATATCGGCCACCGCCGCCCCGTGGGCCTTGCAGGCCGGCAGCTTCTTGACCACCGCCTGCCATTCCGTCAGCACCGCGCCGACCAGCCGGCAGACTTCCTGCATGATGAGGCCCAGCCGGGCCTTGGCCTCCAGGCAGCGGGCCTTGAAGGCGGCGGCGGTGACGGGACGCGGGTCGCCGAGGCAGGCCCGCTCGAAGGCGAGGTCGACGATCTGGCGCTTCAACTCCTCGCTGCTGCCCAGGGCCATGTACTGCATGGCCATCTGGGTGAGGCCGGGGACGTTCTTGTCGAAATACTTCACTTGCTCCCGGAACTGCAGCATGAAGAGGCGGCGCAAGCCGGCCCGATGGACGCGCTCCGCCTCTTCCTGGCTGTCGAAGACCTTGAGGCTCACCGTCTCGCCGGCGTCGGCCAGAGCCGGGTAGCCCAGGACGGTCTGCCCCGCCACGGGAACCTCCATCAACTCCGGCAACTCGCCGAAAGTCCAGTCGGTGAGGTTGGCGTATTGCGACGGCGTTTCGTGCAGTTCGGCGAATTCCTGCTTGGCCTCCCGCCCCCAGGCGGCCCGCAGCTGCACCAGGCTGCGCCCCAGGTCGAGCTGGCGGCCGTGTTCGTCCACCAGCTTGAAATTCATCGAAAAATGCTCGGGCAGGGCGTCGGGGCGGAAGGCGTCGGGGGTCACCGCCCAGCCCCGGGCATTCAGGCCGCGGGCTTCGAGGATATGGTCGATCAAGGGGCCGATCAGCCCCTGGCCCATCTTCTTCTCGTCGCCGCCGACCGCGGCGATGAATTCGTCGACGAATTCCGGCACCGGCACCAGCTTGGCCCGGATTTTCTGGGGCAGGGTCTTGATGAGCTGCACCAGTTTTTCCTTCAACAACCCCGGCACCAGCCATTCCATGCGCGAGGCGGGAATCTGGTTGAGCTGGGCCAGCGGCAGGGTGAGGGTGACGCCATCCCGGGGCGATCCGGGTTCGAAGTGGTAGGTGAGCGCATACTCCGCCCCGCCTACCCGCAACTGGTGGGGGAAAGCCTCCGTCGTCACCCCGGCGGCGGAGTGGCGCATGAGGTCGTCCTTGGCCAGGAAGAGGAGCCTGGGGTTGTCCCGCTCGGCCGACCTGCGCCAGTGGTCGAAGGCGGCACCGTTGTGGATACCCTCGGGAATCAGGTGGTCGTAGAAGGCGTAGATTAACTCGTCGTCCACCAGCACGTCCTGGCGGCGCTGCTTGTGCTCGAGATGCTCGATCTCGCGGATGAGCTTCTGGTTGTGCTGGAAGAAGGGCCAGCGTCTGGCGTAGGCGTCGTCGATCTCCTCCCCCACCAGCCCCTGGCGGAGGAAGATTTCCCGGGCTTCGGCCGGGGCTAGGGGGCCGTAGTGGATGCGCCGCTTGGGGTTGATGACCACGCCGTAGAGGGTGGTGCGCTCCCAGCCCGAAACCTGCATCGATTTCTTTTCCCAGTGGGGGTCGAAATAGCTGCGCCGGATCAGGTGAGCGCCCACTTTCTCCAGCCACTCCGGTTCGATGCGGGCGACGCAGCGGCCGAAGAGGCGGGTGGTTTCGGTAATCTCGGCGGCCATGATCCACTTGCCGGCCTTCTTGGCGAGAGGCGAAGCGGGATGGATGAGGTAGCGGATGCCCCGGGCCCCCAGGTAGTAGCCCGATTCGTCGGCCTTGCAGCCGAGGTTGCCGAGGAGGCCGGTGAGCAGGGCCTGGTGGATGGCGTCGAAGCCGCCGGGGGCCTGGTTTTCCTTCCACCCCAGTTCGGTGACCATGGCGTGGAGCTGGGTGTGCACCTCGCGCCACTCCCGCAGGCGCAGGTAGGAAAGAAAATGGGCGTGGCAGTTGTCGATGAGCTGCTTGTTCGATTTCTTGTGCTCGACGGCCTGCTGGAACCATAACCAGAGTTTCCACCAGGCGAGGAACTCGGATTTTTCGTCGGCGAATTGCTTGTGTTTCTCGTCGGCGGCCTGCTGGCGCTCCTGGGGCCGCTCCCGCGGATCCTGCACAGAAAGGGCGGCGGCGATGACCAGCACCTCCTTGAGGCAGCCCAGATCCCGGGCCGCCACGAGCATGCGGCCGAGGCGCGGGTCCAGCGGCAGTTTGGCCAGGGAGTGGCCGACCGGAGTGAGGGCATTGGCCTCGTCCACCGCCCCCAGCTCCTGCAGCAGCGCATAGCCGTCGGCGACGGCCTTGGGCGGCGGCGGCGACAGGAAGGGGAAATTCTCCACCTCGGTGAGCTTCAGCGACTTCATGCGCAGGATGACGCCGGCCAGGCTGGAGCGCAGGATTTCCGGATCGGTGAACGGCCCCCGGGCGTTGAAATCGGCCTCGTCGTAAAGGCGGATGCACACCCCCGCCGCCACCCGGCCGCAGCGCCCGGCCCGCTGCCGGGCCGCCGCCTGGGACACCTTCTCGATCTGCAACTGTTCGACCTTGTTGCGGTAGGAGTAGCGCTTGACCCGGGCCAGACCCGTATCGACCACGTAGCGGATTCCCGGCACGGTGAGCGAGGTTTCGGCGACGTTGGTGGCAAGCACGATACGCCGCCCGCCGCCGGGTTTGAAGATGCGGTCCTGCTCCTGGGCCGAAAGGCGGGAAAAGAGCGGCAGAATCTCGGCATGGGCCGGATGGCGCTTGCGGAGCGCCTCGGCGGCCTCGCGGATCTCCCGCTCGCCGGGCAGGAAGACCAGGGTGTCGCCGGGGCCGAGGCGGGCGAGTTCGTCCACGGCATCGACGATGGCGTCGTAGAGATCGCGCTCGTCGTCCTGTTTCTCGATTTCCTCGACGGGCCGGTAGCGCACTTCCACCGGGTAGAGGCGGCCGGAAACCTCGATCACCGGCGCGCCGCCAAAATGCCGGGAAAAATGCTCGGCGTCGATGGTCGCCGAGGTGATGACGAGCTTCAAATCGGGCCGCCGGGGCAGCAGCTGCTTGAGGTAGCCGAGCAGGAAATCGATATTGAGGCTGCGCTCGTGGGCCTCGTCGATGATGATCGTGTCGTAGGCCGAGAGGTAGGGGTCGCCCTGGCTTTCGGCCAGCAGAATGCCGTCGGTCATCAGCTTGACCCAGGATTCCGGCGCCGTCCGGTCGTGGAAGCGGATCTTCACCCCCACCCCGGCGCCGACCTGGGTCTGCAGCTCCTGGGCGAGCCGCGTCGCCACCGAGCGGGCCGCCAGGCGCCGCGGCTGGGTGTGGCCGATGAGGCCCCGGGCGCCGCGGCCCAGTTCGAGGCAGATTTTGGGCAACTGGGTGGTCTTGCCCGAGCCGGTTTCACCGCAGACGATGACCACCGGGTGCCGGGCGATCAGTTCGGCGATTTTGCCGCGCCGCTCGTTGACCGGCAGGTCGGCCTGGAAGGCCGGCCGGGGCAGGCTCGCCCGCCGGGCGGCCACAGCCGCCTGCGACTTCTCCAGCAACTGCCCGAAGTCGGCCTGGGCCTTTTCCCGCCGCGGCCCGGCCTGCCCCATTTCCCGGGTCAGGGCGCGCAGGCGGCGGACATCGGCGGCGAGGCAATCGGCAAGAAAATCATCCGGCGGGCGGGAAGGAGAACGCTGGGGAGGGCGGGTCATGGAAAAACGGCAGGCGAGAGCTGCGCATTATCCTAGAAACCGGGGCGGGACGCTTGGCCATCCCTGGCCCCGCCACCTCCCCCTCGCCGCCCCCTTGGCCGGCGCCCCTGCCGCCGGCCGGCAAGGCCCGCCTCTTCCATCGCCGCCTCCACCGCGCCGCCCAGGCCCTCCGGCCGGCGAGACCAGCGGATCGGGGTGGATTAAGGCATCGAGCCGACCAACTTGCGCATTTCGTCGAGGGAGAAGCCGCGCAAGGTCTCGCTGCGGACATTGCCCAGCGTCGCCGATTTCAAGCCGGTGGCCATGACCGCTTCCTCGCTCCCTTCGAGGACCACCACCATGTCGTAGCGGCCGACGGTGTAATGGACGCTCTTGACCACGACGCCGTGTTTTTCCGCCATCGCCCGATAGGCCTCGAAGCGATCCGGCGATTCCTTGACGTTGCGGATTCCCTGGTCGGTAAAGTTAGCGAGGACAATGAAAGTCGCCATGATCGATCTCCTAGAAATAGTCGGCATAAGGATGGCAGCCGCCGGTGCCGAAGCGCTCCCCCGGGGGAAGCCGACGGCGAAGCCCCGGCGCCAGCCCGCCGGCAATGGGGCGGGCTGGCCTGAAGCATAGCCCGCGCCGGCGAAAATGCACGGCAATTCGCGGTTCGCCCGGCGGGCGTCAGCCCCAGATGCGCGTCGCCCCCACCGTCAGCAGGCCGAGGTAGGTGGCGAGCAGCGACCCGGCCAGGTGCACCGCGGCCAGGCCGATGGCCCAGGCGGGCTGGCCGGCCAGAAGGCGCTCGACGACTTCGGCGGAAAAGGTGGAAAAGGTGGTGAGGCCGCCGAGGAAGCCGGTAATGGCGAAGAGTTTCCAGGCCAGCGGGTAGTGGGTATTGAGATGGAACACCCCGACCGCCACGCCGACCAGGTAGCCGCCGATCAGGTTGGCTGCCAGGGTTCCCAGGGGCAGGGCCAGAACCAGGGGATTGAGGGCGAGGCCGAGCAGCCAGCGGACCCAGGCCCCCAGCGCGGCGCCGCATCCCACGGCAAAAAATCCGATTGCGTTCATCCCCGACCTCCCCAAGACCGACCGGCCATTTTACCGGAAGCGCCCCCCGCCGGCGGCCCGGGACGAAAAGACAGCCACCTAGGACTAACGGCATAGACGGGGGCGTCGCCGTCTGCCATCATGGCTGCTATATTCGGGGCAAACCGGAGCATCCAGTGAACAAGATCGGTCCCCTCACCTTCGCCAAGCCGTTGCCCGTCTTCAATTTGCTGGTCGGCGGCATCGTCCTGGTCGGACTCATCGTCGCCCTCACCGCCTACGAGACCTTCACCCGCCGAGAACGCGCCTACCAGGACATGGAGGCCAGCCTCGGACTCCTCGTCACCGCCCTGGCCGAATACACCGAACGCACCGTCCAGTCGATCGACGTTCTGGTCCACAACATCGACGCCGACCTCGCCCGCGTCGACCTCGCCAGCTCCGCCGGCTTCGAGGCGGCGTCGCGCATGCTGCAGCAGCGCATCGCCGACTTCCCGAACCTGCTCAGCATCAACATCCTGGGCAAGGAAGGCGAACTGGTGGCGAGTTCCTTCGCCAACCCGGCCAGCTATTACGGCGACCGGGATTATTTCGTGGCGGCCCGCCAGGGCCTGCACGGCAGGCGGATCAACATCAGCAAGCCGCTCCTGGGGCGCGGCTCCAAGCGCTGGGCCATCTCCGTCACCCTGCGGCGCGAAAACAAGCAGGGCGAATTCCTCGGCGTCATCTACGCCGGCATCGACCTGGAAAAGCTCAACAACTATTTCCGCAACGTCATCCCCTTCGAAGGCGCCGCCGTCGCCCTCTACCGCCGCGACGCCCGGCTCCTGGCCCGCTACCCCCTGGTGCCCGAAGCCTTCGACAAGGATTATTCGGGCATCGCCTTCTTCCGCACCCATCTCCCCGAATCGCCCAACGGCTTCTACCGGGCGGTCAGCTCCATCGACGGCGTACCGCGCAGCGTCGCCTACCGCAGCATCCCGGCCTACGGCCTGGTCATCAACGTATCGGCCAACGAGCAGTTTGTCGAGATGGCGTGGCGGAAAAACCTCTGGCTGCCGGCCATCGTCGGCAGCCTGGGCCTGGCGGTGATCTTCGCCCTGGTCGTGATGACCCTGCGCCACCGCCAGAACCAGCGCGAACTGCAGGAACGCATCGCCTGGCAGGCCAACCACGACGCCGCCACCGGCCTGCCCAACCGCTTTCTTTTCGAAGACCGCCTGCGCAAGGCCCTGCAGGCGGCGGAGCGGACCGGACGGTCCCTCGTCCTGCTGTTCATCGACCTCGACAATTTCAAGCGCATCAACGATTCCCTGGGCCACGCCATGGGCGACGAAGTCCTGCGCACCACCGCCGCCTGGCTCAAGGCCTCGGTCCGGGAAAGCGACACGGTGGCCCGCTTCGGCGGCGACGAATTCGCCGTCCTGCTGCCCGAGATTCGCCAGGAGGACGACGCCGGCGCCATCGCCGCCAAAATCCTGCAGCAGTTCAACCAGGCCATGCGCTTCGGCGGCAAGGAAATCACCGTCACCACCAGCATCGGCATCGCCACCTACCCCCAGGACGGCGGCGATCCGATACAACTCATGGCCAGCGCCGACGCCGCCATGTACCGGGCCAAGGAAAGCGGCCGCAACCTGGCCTGCCTCTTCGACCGCGAACTCTCCGACCGCGTCCAGGAGCGCATGCGGCTGGAAGAGGCCCTGCACAGCGCCCTCGACCGCCAGGAACTCCACCTCGTCTTCCAGCCCCTGGTGGAATCCGGTGACGGCGCCGTGGTCGGCGCCGAAGTCCTGCTGCGCTGGCAACACCCGGAACTGGGCAACATCCCCCCCGACCGGTTCATCCCCATCGCCGAAAGCACCGGCCTCATCGAACCCATCGGCAACTGGGTGCTTGGCGAAGCCTGCCGGCGCGCCGCCGCCTGGCCGGAACCCGGCGGCAAGCCGCTGCGCATTGCCGTCAATATCTCACCCCGCCAGTTGAAACGCCCCCATTTCGCCGCCGAGGTCCGGGGCATCCTCGCCGCCACCGGCCTGCCCGCCGCCCGCCTGGAAATCGAAATCACCGAAAGCCTGCTGGTCAGCCCGGACTCCCAGGCCACGGAAAATCTTTCCCAATTGCGCGAACTGGGCATCGGGCTGGCCATCGACGATTTCGGCACCGGCTACTCTTCCCTCTCTTACCTGTCGCGGCTGCCGGTGACCATGCTCAAGATCGACCGCTCCTTCGTCGCCCGGCTCGACAACAGCCCCCAGGACCGCGTCCTGGCCCGCGCCATCGCCGCCCTGGCCCACGGCCTGGGCCTGAAAACCGTGGGCGAAGGGGTCGAGACCGAGGCCCAGAGCACCTTCCTGCGCGACATCCGCTGCCACTACCAGCAGGGCTACCTGCACGCCCGCCCGCTGCCTGGCGACCAGTTCCTGGCTTGGCTGCAAACCCGGGGCCAGGACGGCTAAGCCGGGCCGGCCCGGGGTAAAATGCCGGGATTATTCCCTGCCGCATCCCGAGATGACCGCCCCCCACGACAAGACCCCGCCCGCCCCCGCCGCCAACTTCATCAAGAACCTCGTCGAGGCCGATCTCGCCGCCGGCAAGCACGCCCAGCGCCACTGGGCCGGCCACCCCGGCACCGCCGCCGACCACGCCGCCGGCCCTCTCGACCCGGCCCGGATCCGCACCCGCTTCCCGCCCGAACCCAACGGCTACCTGCACTTCGGCCACGCCAAGTCGATCCTCCTCAATTTCGGCCTGGCCGAGCAGTTCGGCGGCCGCTGCCACCTGCGCTTCGACGACACCAACCCGGAAAAGGAAGAGCAGGAATACGTCGATTCCATCGTCGACGCGGTCAAGTGGCTAGGCTGCTCCTGGGAGCAGGGGGGCGAAACCAACCTCTACTACGCCTCCAACTACTTCGACTGGATGGCGCAGTTCGCCGAGTACCTGATTTCGGCCGGCCATGCCTACGTCGACAGCCAGTCGGCGGACGCAATGCGCGCCAACCGCGGCACCCTGACCGAACCGGGCAAGGACAGCCCCTACCGCCAGCGCAGCGTCGCCGAGAACAGCGCCCTTTTTGCCCGCATGCGGGCCGGCGAATTCCCCGACGGCGCCCACATCCTGCGGGCCAAGATCGACATGGCCTCGCCCAACATCAACCTGCGCGACCCGGCCATCTACCGCATCCGCCATGCGACCCACCACAACACCGGCGACCAATGGTGCGTGTACCCCATGTACACCTTCGCCCACCCCATCGAGGACGCGCTGGAAAACATCACCCATTCCATCTGCACCCTCGAATTCGAGGATCAGCGGCCCTTCTACGACTGGCTCCTCGAGCGCCTGGCCGAGGGCGGCCTGCTGCAGCGCCCGCTGCCGCAGCAGATCGAGTTCTCCCGCCTCAACCTGACCTACGTCGTGCTTTCCAAGAGAAAGCTCATCCAGCTCGTCGAGGAAAAACACGTCGAAGGCTGGGACGACCCCCGCCTGCCCACCCTGGTCGGGGCGCGGCGCCGCGGCTATGCCCCCGCGGGCTTTCGCCTCTTCGCCGAACGCATCGGCGTCTCCAAGAACGACTCGAACATCGACTACGTCCTCTTCGAAGACGCCATGCGCGAAGTCATGAACGAATCCGACCAGCGCCGCGTCGCCGTCCTCGATCCCCTGAAGCTGATAATCGACAACTATCCGGCCGGCCAGGTCGAAGAGTGCCTGGCCCCGAACCACCCGCTGCACCCGGAACTCGGCCAGCGCCCGATGCCCTTCTCCCGGGAACTGTGGATCGAAGGCGAGGATTTCCAGGAAGTGCCGGAAAAAGGATTCCGCCGCCTCTTTCCCGGCAACAAGGCCCGCCTCAAATACGGCTACGTCGTCGAATGCACCGGCTGCGACAAGGACGAAACCGGCAAGGTCGTCGCCGTGCGCTGCACTTACCTGCCCGACACCAAATCCGGCACGCCGGGAGCCGACAGCGTCAAGGTCAAGGGCAACCTGCACTGGGTTTCGGCGGCCCACGCCTACCCGGCCCAAATCCGCCTCTACGACCGCCTGTTCAGCGTCCCCGCCCCAGGCGCCCGGCGCGAGGGCGACGGGCCGGAGGTCGAACGCAATTTCCTCGACGACCTCAACCCCGCCTCCAAAACCGTCATCACCGCCCAGCTCGAACCCGCCCTGCAAAACGCTGGGGCGGAGGAACGCTTCCAGTTCGAACGCCACGGCTACTTCGTCGCCGACCGCGTCGACTCGCGGCCCGGGGCGCCGGTGTTCAACCGCACCGTCACGTTGAAGGACGCATGGAAATAATTTGCCGCCCGCCGCCCCTTCGCCGCCAGCGGGCGGCCGGGCGGGCCTCGATCCGCTGACCCCGGGAGCGCCCATGGAAAGAAAGACGCCCATTCTCAAACTCCTCCGCCGCAACATCCTGGCGCTCATCAGCCTGACCCTGGCCATCGTCAGCCTGTCGTACAACACCTGGCGCAACGACGCCACCGAACTCAACCGCAACCAGCGGGCCGCCGGCTTCGCCGCCCTCAAGGAACTGGCCAGCCTGCAGCTCCTGGTGGACCACATCACCTACGGCAGCGAGCGCGACAAGGGCGACCCAATCGCCGGCTGGACCCACGTCATCTTCATCGGCGACCTGAGCCACCTGACCTCGGCGGCCCTCGAAGCAGAAGCGGCGAAACTCAAGGATTCCTGGAGCGAACACGTCGGCCAGCTCAGCGAAGAAGCGGCCAACAAGGCCATCTCCCAGCGCATCGAGGCGATGCGCCAGGAAACCCTCAAGGCCCTCGCCCACCTGCGCTGACCGCCGGCGGGCCGTAAGGAAAGCGGGCCGGCCCCGACTAATGGCGAAAGGAGATCGCCATGGGTCGCTTGTCCGCCTTGTTCGCCGCCGCCATTCCCCTCGCCGCCGCCACCGGCCCGGCCGCCGCGACGGCCTGCAGCGCCCAGAGCGGCCCGGCGCGGGCCACCTACATCGAACTCTTCACCTCGGAGGGCTGCAATAGCTGTCCGCCCGCCGACCGCTGGCTTTCCGGTCTGGTCCGGGAGGCGCCGCCGGCCGCCGCCCCAGTGGTCGCCCTGGCCTTCCACGTCGATTACTGGGACTACATCGGCTGGCGCGACCGCTTTGCCTCGCCCGTCTTCACGGCCCGGCAAAACGCCCGCAAGCTGGCCACCGGCGGCACCTTCATGTATACGCCCCAGGTCACGGTGGACGGCCGCGACGCCCGGAACTGGCGGCGCACCACCCACCCGGCCCAGTTGCGCTTCACCCCGCCGGTCCCGGCCGGCGCCGACATCCGCCTCGACATCCGCGGCCAGCCCGGCCGCCAGACGGTGAGCCTGGAGGTGGACCTCAAACCCGAGTCCGGCCTCACCCCCGCCCAGTCGGTGGCCTATCTGGCGGTCTATGAAAACGGCCAGTCGTCGGCCGTCAGCGCCGGCGAGAACGTCGGCCGCCGGCTGGCCCACGACTACGTGGTACGGGAATGGCTCGGCCCCTACGTCTTCGACGCCGGCGGCCATCTCGCCGCCCGCCGCGATATCGCCCGGCCCGACCTCGACCCCGCCCGCTCGGGCGTCGCCGCCGTGGTCGAAAGCGCCGACGGCCGGCGCTTCCTGCAGGCCCTGGCTTTGCCTTTCTGCACCGGCGGCGGCAAAGGCCGGGAATAGCCGCGGCCGCCCTCAGTGGTGGCCGAACAGGGCGCCCAGGAAGTCGAAAAAGATGCAGTAGGCGGCGATGGGCAGCGGCAGCCCGAGCAGAGTGCCCAGCATGTAGGGGGCAAACCCGATCCCCGACAGGGCCAGGGAGTAGTTGAGGGCCGGCAGCGTCTGGAAAAGGGTGCGCAGGATGACGATGCTGCGGACGGGATGGCTCTTGAGCTGCCCCAGGAGGCGCAGGGCCGTCTTGTTTTCCAGGCGGGCCAGGGCGTCGCCGCCGATCAGGCGGATGGCGAAAAAGGTGGCGGCACAGGACGAACTCGCCGCCAGGTAGGTGACCAGGCCGCCCCAGGTCCGCCCCAGGGCGAGCACGGCGGCAGCAAGGAAGAGCCAGCCGGGGATCTGGATCAGGTTGCCGACCATGAACAGCAGGACGAAGAGCGCCAGCCCGCTCAGCCGGTTGGCGGCGAGTTGCTGCTGCAGGTATTCCAAGCTGACGTGCTGGCGCAGGCCCGCCACCTCGGCCAGCCCCAGAAGAAGCGCCAGGAAAGCCACGACGGCGAGAAGTCGGCCGAATCGCCCCACGCTGCTATCCCTATCGAATGGTCGGCGGGCGGCCCAGGCGGCGCCCGCCGCCATCATACCCCGGCCCCCTCGCCGGGGGGTTCGCGGCCGCCGGCATTGCCGGTATATTCGGAGGCTTCTCCCCTTTGCCCGGATACCATGTCGTTCACCGCCAGCCTTGCCGCCGCCTGGGCGCGCCACAATTCCCTCCTCTGCGTCGGCCTCGACCCCGACCCCGCCAAGTTTCCCGCCCATCTCAAGGGCCGCGACGACGCCATCTTCGAGTTCTGCGCCGCCATCGCCGACGCCACCGCCGACCTGGTCTGCTGCTTCAAGCCCCAGATCGCCTATTTCGCCGCCCGCCGGGCGGAAGACCAGCTCGAAGCCCTGATCGCCTACATCCACGCCCGGCACCCGGGCGTCCCCGTCATTCTCGACGCCAAGCGCGGCGACATCGGTTCCACCGCCGAGCAGTACGCCGTCGAGGCCTTCGAGCGCTACGGCGCCGACGCGGTGACGGTCAACCCCTACCTGGGCCGCGACTCGGTGGCGCCCTACCTGGCCTGGCCCGACCGCGGCGTCATCCTGCTCTGCCGGACCTCCAACCCGGGGGGGAGCGACCTCCAGTTCCTCGACGTCGGCGGGGAAAAGCTCTACGAACGGGTGGCCCGCCTGGTGGCCGAAGAATGGAACACCACCGGGCAGTGCGCCCTCGTCGTCGGCGCCACCTTCCCCGCCGAAATCGCCCGGGTCCGGGCCATTACCGGCGACCTGCCGCTGCTCGTCCCCGGCATCGGCGCCCAGGGCGGCGACATCGAGGCCACCGTGCAGGCCGGGCGCAGCGCCGCCGGCACCGGCCTGATGATTAATTCCTCCCGGGCCATTCTCTACGCCGGCCGCGGCGAGGACTTTGCCGCCGCCGCCCGGCAGGCGGCCCTCGATACCCGCGACGCCATCAACTGCTGCCGCTGAAAGGAATCGCCATGCGCCTGGACGACGAACGCGAAAGCGACAACATCGAGGACCGCCGCGGCGCAGGCGGTGGCGGCGGCTTCGGCTTTCCCGGCGGGCGGGGCGGCATCGGCCTCGGCGGCATCGTGCTCGCCCTGGTGGTCAGCTACTTCACCGGCATCAATCCCATGACGCTGCTCGGCATCATCGACCAGGCCCCGGTTCACCACCAGGCCAGCGCCCCCGCCGCCCACAAGCCCCCCGCCGACGACGCCATGGCCCGTTTCGTCGCCAAGGTGCTGGCCTCCACCGAGGATACCTGGCGCGACATTTTCCGCGCCGCCGGCAAGCACTACGAAGACCCCAAGCTCGTCCTATTCACCGGCAGCACCCCTACCGCCTGCGGCACCGGCCAGGCCGCCATGGGCCCCTTCTACTGCCCCGGCGACCGCAAGGTCTACATCGACCTCGCCTTCTACCGCGATCTGAAGGAACGCTTCCACGCCCCCGGCGAGTTCGCCGAGGCCTACGTCATCGCCCACGAGGTCGGCCACCACGTGCAGAACCTCCTGGGCATTTCGGAAAAGGTCCAGCACGCCCGGCAACGGGCCGGCGAAACCGAAGGCAACGCCCTGTCGGTACGCCTCGAACTGCAGGCCGACTGCCTCGCCGGCGTCTGGGGCAAGCGGACCGACACCATGAAACACGTCATGGAACCCGGCGAACTGGAGCAGGCCCTCACCGCCGCCGCCGCCATCGGCGACGACCGGCTGCAGCAGCAGGCCCGCGGCCGCATCGTGCCGGAAAGCTTCACCCACGGCTCGTCGGCCCAGCGGGTACGGTGGTTCAAACGGGGCTTCGAGAGTGGCGACATGAACCAGTGCAACACCTTCAACACCCGCGACCTCTGACCGCCCGCCGCACCGCCCTCGCCGTGCTGGCCGGCCTCTGCCTGGCCGGCGGCGCCGGCGCCCTGCCCCGCCACGCCCCGGTTCCCGGGGGCGTGGCCGTCGTCGACCTGGGTCCGGCGCCGGCCGCCCCCAAGGCCCGCCTGGGGCAGCGCTCGCTGGCCGTGGTCGAAGAACGGGGGCGCTGGTACGCTTTGCTCGGCATTCCCCTCGACGCCGTCCCGGGAAGCCGCGAAATCGCCGCCGCCCTGGCCGGCGGCGAGCGGCGGCTGACGGTGGCGGTGGCCGCCAAGGATTACCCGACCCAGCGCCTGACCATCCGGGACCGGCGCAAGGTCGAACCCAACGCCGACGATCTCGCCCGCATCGAGCGGGAAAAAGCGGTCACCGAGGCGATCAAGGCGAGTTTTTCGCCGGCCGAGCCGGAAACCGCCTTCGTCCTGCCCGCCGCCGGGCCGCTTTCTTCCCGTTTCGGCCTGAAACGCCTGTTCAACGGCCTGCCCCGCAATCCCCACGCCGGACTCGACGTGGCGGTAGGCAGCGGCGCGCCGGTCCGGGCGCCGGCGCCGGGCCGGGTGGCGGAGGTCGGCGACTTCTTCTTCAACGGCCACACTGTTTTTGTCGACCACGGCCAGGGGCTCATTACCGCCTACATGCACCTTTCCCGCATCGATGTCCGGCCCGGCCAGGTGGTGGGGCGGGGCGAACGCCTGGGGGCGGCCGGCGCCAGCGGCCGGGTCACCGGCCCCCACCTGCACTGGGCGGTGATCCTCAACGGCGCCGCGGTGGACCCGGAGCTTTTTCTCCCGCTCCCCTGAAACCGGCCGACGGGCCGACACGCCCCAGCGCCCTTGGTCTATGATTGATCTATAAGAAGGGGAGCGCAGGGGGTTTCGGCAAAGGAGGAGATCATGGTGGTGGTCGTTTTCCGCACCCGGCTCAAGGCCGGCATCGACGAGGCGGCGCTGGGCGCCCTGGGCGAGCGCATGCACCTTCTGGCGACGGCGATGCCCGGCTTCATCGCCTACAAGGATTTCACCGCCCCCGACGGGGAGAACGTCTCCCTGGTCGAATTCGAAAGCCTGGAAGCCCTTGCCGCCTGGCGCCATCATCCCGAACACCTTGCCGCCCAGGAAGCCGGGCGGCGGGATTTCTTCGCCGACTATCAAGTTCAGGTGTGCACGCCGCTGCGCAGCTATCGCTTCGCCCAAGGGGCGGGCCGCAGCGAGGGCTGAGGGCGCCCCATGGGAAGCGGCGCCCCCCTCCACCTCAAGGTCTTCATCTCCTCCCCCGGCGACGTGCCGGAAGAGCGCCGCCTGGCCCGGGAGATCATCGAAAGCCTGCCCGGCGACATCGCCTACCGGGGCAAGATCACCACCGAGGCCATCGCCTACGACGACCCGGACGCGCCATCGCCGATGCCCGCCGGCATCAATCCGCAATTGGCGGTGAATCGCTACAAGGGGCCGGCCGGGGCCTGCGATCTGACCGTGGTCATCCTCTGGAGCCGCCTGGGGACGCCGGTTTCCGCCGACATCCTGCGGCCCGACGGGAGCCGCTTCGAATCGGGAACCGTGTCAGAATTCGAAGATGCCCTCGCCGCCGGCAAGGAGGTCTGGCTGTTCCGCCGCAACGAAAAGCCACGTATCGACCTCGACCTGTCCGACGACAAGATCGCCGCCGGCAAGGCCCAGTACCGGGCCGTCGAGACCTTTCTCGAGCGCCTCAAGAACGCCGACGGCTCGGCCGCCGGGGGCCGCCACGACTACGCCGATCCGGCGGCCTTCGGCAAGCTCTTCCGGAAACTCCTGGCCGCCTACTTCACGGCCCGCCTCGACAGCCGGCCGACCGGGGAAGCCGGCCCGCCCCCCGGGCCGGCCGCGCCACCGCCCTTCCTCGTCCCCGAACCCGACCGGGACCACGGCATCGTCGGGCGCAGCGCCCTGGTCGAGGATTTGCGCCGGAAGGTGCTGGCCGGCAAGAACCAGAGCCTGATCTTTCTCCCCGGGGTGGGCAAGACCGCCGTGGCGCAGGAACTGCTGGCCGACCGCGGCGCCATTCTCGAACGGTTCGCCGGCGTGCTCTGGGCCGACCTCGGCCGCCAGCCCCAGGTCGGCGAACAGCTCCGCCGCTGGGCCACCGCCCTCCAGGTGCCGGCCGAGCGCAAGGCCAGCGTCGCCAGCGTCGACGACTGGAAGGCGCTCCTCGCCGACACCATCGGAGACCGCCGCCTGCTGGTCGTGCTCGACGACGTCTGGGAGAAGAAGACGGCACGGGAATTCATGCACCTCGTGCCGAACGGCGTCTTCGTCGTCACCACCCGCTGCAAGGACGTCGCCGCCATGCTCGGCGACCCCGAGCTGGTGCCCGAACTGGATTCGGCCACCGGCCTGCGGCTCCTCGGCGAAATCGCCCCCCGGGCCGTGGCCGCCGACCCCGACGCCGCCGCCAACCTGGTCGGCGCCGTCTGCGGCCTGCCCCTGGCGCTGGTCCTGATCGGCAAGTACCTGCGGCGCGAATCCGCCGAGGGCGACCCCGACCGCATCGCCGCCGCCTTCCAGACCGTCTCGGAAGCCGGCCACCGCCTCGAGATCAACCCCGGCGAAGAGGACGGCTCCCGCTCCCTGGCCGAGATCATCGAGGTAAGCTTTTCCGCCCTGCGCTCTGACGCCGCCCGCCAGGCCATGCTCGCCCTGTCGATCTTCCGCCCCAAGCCCGACGCCTTCAGCAAGGAAATCGCCCTCCACGTCGCCGGCACCCAGCCCGGCATCCTCTACGACCTGAGTGACATCGGCCTCATCGAGCATTACGGCGACGGCAAATACACCATGCACCGGGTGATCGCCGAATACGCCCGCACCCGGCTACCCCTGCCCGAATCCCAGGCGCTCCACCACAAGGCCCTCGATTACTACTCCCGACAACTGCAGGGCGACCTCGACGCCCATCCGGTGGCCTACCTCGGCTGGTACCGCTTCGAACAGACCGACTGGCAGGCGACCAAGGACGCCTGGCTCTACCATCTGGCCCACACGGGCAACGCGGTGACCGCCATGCTCGCCTTCTTGCGCGTCTATTTCGACGCCTTCTGGTGGTGGGGCTACTACCAGCGCTTCCCCTTCTGCGAACGCCTGCTCGCCGAATGGCGCCAGCGCCGCGGGGTGGACCCGCGGGTGCGCCAGGGCCTGGAACTGCTGGCAAGCTTCCAGGCGGCCTACCCCGAAGGTTACGAAAAAGCCGCCAAGGGCGACTGGCCCGAAGTTGAACGCAGCCTCACGAAGATTCGCCAAAGCCTCGGGCTGGCGGGGGAGAGCGCCGCCATTCACGACGAAGACGCCCGCCGGGTGAGGGGCTTCACCGATTTTCTCCTGGCCGAGGCCTACGGCTACGGCCGCGGCGATCCGGAAGGCGCCTTGAAGCGCTACACCGCCGCCCACGATCTCTTCCGGGCCGACGGCGACCTCTGGGTGGCGGCTTGGTTGTGGTTCTACGTCGCCCAGTTCCAGCTCGAAGCCGAGGATTTCGCCGGCGCCGCCGACTACGCCCGGCGCTCCCTCGGCGAAGCCGGCAGCGCCGCCGGCGGCGAAGACGCCCCCCTGGCCGAACGCGACTCCGAACTCCTGGCCAACGCCTTCCGGCTCCTCGGCGACGTCGCCCTGGCCTGCGGCGAAATCCCCGACGCGGCCCGCCATTTCAACCGGGCCGCCTTTTACGCCTACGCCTTCCAGGCCATCCCCGAACCGGCCGACACCTACACCATGGCCTTCTATTGCGAAATCACCGGCCGCATCGCCCGCAGCACCGCCCGCCTGGCCGCCGACGACCGGGCCGGCAGCCACGCCCTCGCTGCGGCCCTGGGGGAATTCTGGCGCCCCTACTGGGAGCGCCATCCCGTCCCGGACGCCGGTCAACGCCTGGATTCCGCCCTCGCCAAGGCGGACTCCGCCGCCCTCGCCGCGGCCCTCTTCCCGCCGCCCCTGGAAGGCGATGTGCTGGCCGGCGCCGCCGCTTACGCCGCGGAAGTCCGGACGGTCATCGCTCCCCTGGCGCCCGCCTTGGCCGGCGCCGGCTGAGCTGCCGGCACTCGCCTCAACGGCCGGGGGGCTGGTAGTCGGGCACCTTGTTCTTCACCGGCGGCTGGGCGGACAAGTAGGCGTAGAGCGCCTTGAGGTCTTCCGGCGGCAGCTTGCCCAGGGCCTCCCAGGGCATGGGCGGCATGATCGGCCGGGCCACGCCGAGATGCTTGCCGCTGCGCAGGGCCGCCATGAAATCGGCCTCCTTCCAGTTGCCGATGCCGGTTTCCTTGTCCGGCGTCAGGTTGGCGGCGTAGGAGATGCCCCAGGGGCCGACAAAGGCCGTCATGGTCGCCGACCCGGCCCAGTTCCAGTCGTTGTCGAGTTTGGGCGGGGCCGCCGGGCGGAGATTCTCTGGGTGGCCTGAAAGGCCGCGGGAAACGTCCTTCTCCGGCCCCTTGGGGCCCATTTTGAAGGGCGTGTGGCAATCCTGGCAGCCGCCCACCTGGACGAGCAGCGCCCCCCGTTGCAGGGTCGCCTTGTCGGCGGCGGAGGCGGACGACGCCATGGTCAGGGCGGCCAGGGCCAGGATCGGGAACTTCAGGGTCAGGGAAGTCGGGGTATTCATGGTTTTCTCCATTGGGGTTGGGATTGGGATTGGCTTCAGGTGCAGAGCCGGCGCGCTGCCGCCGCGATGGCCTCGGCCGAAGGCGCGAAGGCCTGCTCCAGGGGGTAGCTTGCGGCGGCCGGGGCATCCGGACCGCCCAGGCGGACCACCGGCGCCCGCAGGCGGGCGAAGGCCTTTTCTCCCGCCAGGGCGGCGATTTCGGCCCCCAGCCCGGCCCGGGCGGCGGCTTCGTGGACCACCACCAGGCGTCCGGTCTTTTCCACCGAGGCGAGGATGGCGGCCTCGTCCAGGGGCTTGAGGCTGCGCAGGTCGATGACTTCGGCGTCGATGCCTTCCTGGGCCAGGGTTTCTGCGGCCGTCAGGCAGTGATGCACGGTCTTGCCGTAGGAAACCAGGCTGACGTCGTTCCCCCCCCGTGCGATGCGGGCCTGACCGAAGGGCACCAGATGCTCGCCGGCCGGGACCTCGCCGGGCTGGTAAAGGAGACCGATGTCCATGAAGAAAAGCACGGGGTTTTCGTCGCGGATGGCGGTCTTCAACAGGCCTTTGAAGTCGGCGGCGGTGGACGGCATGGCGACCTTGAGGCCGGGGCTGTGCACGAACCAGGCTTCGAGGTTGTGGTTGTGCTGGGCGCCGACGCCCCAACCGCCGCCGGTCATGGCCAGGGTCACCAGGGGGAAGGAAAACTGGCCGCCGGAGACGAAGCGCAGCTTGCCGGCGCTGTTGACCAGGGCATCCATGGCGTAGGTGAGGAAGGGGGCGAAAAGCAGATCGATCACCGGCCGCAGGCCGGTGGCGGCGGCCCCGGCGGCGGTGCCGGCGATGATGCCTTCGGCCAGCGGGGTGTTGCGGACACGGGCGGCACCGAATTCGGCGAGGAGATCCTGGCGCTTGGTGGCGACGCCTTCGCCGAAGACGAGAACCGTGGGATCGCGGCGCATTTCCTCGGCGAGGGCGGCGCCGACGGCGTCAAAGGGAGTCAGGGTGGGCATGGGGTGACCTCAGGCGTAAACGTCGGTGAGCATTTCGGCGGCATCCGGGTAGGGCGAGGCTTCGGCATAGGCCAAGGCCGCGGCCAGGTGGTCGCGCACCCGGCGCTCCAGGGCATCAGCCGCGGCGGCGCTCAAGCGGCCGCTTTCGATCAGCCGGCGTCGCGCCAGGTCGATGGGGTCGCGGGCCAGCCAGGCGGCCCGTTCGGCGGCGTCGACGTAGGCCTGGTCGTCCGGCTCGAAGTGGCCGCGGCTACGGTAGGTGTAGGTTTCCAACAGGAAGGGGCGACCGCCCGCCCGCACCCGTTCCGCCGCTTCCAGGGCGGCGCGCTGCACCGCGAGGACGTCGTTGCCGTCCACCGTGGCGCCTTCCATGCCGTAGCTCGCCGCCCGCTCCGAAACGTGATCGCGGTGCATGGTTTCCCGCCGATGGACGAAGGCCTGCCACTGGTTGTTCTCGCAGACGTAGAGCACGGGCAGTTGCCATACGGCGGCAAGGTTGAGGGATTCGTGGAAAATGCCTTCGCAGGCCGCGCCGTCGCCGAAGAAGCAGGCGACGATGCCGGGCCGGCCGAGCATTTTCTGGGACAGGGCGACGCCGGTGGCGAGGGAGAGTTCGCCGCCGACGATGGTCGAAGTGAGAATCACCCCCAGGGCCTTGACCGAAATGTGCAGGGAGCCGCTCTTGCCCTTACAGTAGCCGTCGCGGCGCCCCATCACTTCGGCCAGGAGGCGCCCCGGATCGGCCCCGCGGGCGAGCAGATGGGCCGCGCTGCGGTGGTTGGTGAGGATCAGGTCTTCCGCCCTGAGGGCGCTGACCACGCCGACTCCGGCGGCCTCCTGGCCGACCGAGGTGCAGGTGCCCGGCACCTTGCCGGCGGCGCTGCCGGCCACGATGGTTTCCTCGTAGGCGCGCACCCGCAGCATCTGCTCGAATAGCGCCAGTTCGTCGGGAAGGGGGTGATTCGCAGGCATCGCAACTCCTTGTTCGGGGATGACGATGCCAGTCTAAGCCGGGGCAAAAATGCCGCAAGGCCCGGCCGGGGCGCTTAAGAATCTTTTAAGGAGCCTTGAGGGAAGATTTAAGAAAACCCGCTCCGGCGGGGCCGGCCGCCGGGCCACGCCGCCCCGGGGGGATCGCTCCAAGGCCTCGGCTGATGGATAATTGCCTTTCCCCAGCAAGGAACCCAGGGCAATGGCGGCAAAAGACGAAGACCACGCGGCCCGGCCGGGCGAAATCGGCATTGCAGCGTCGCAGTTGCGCCCCGGCGTCTACGTGCGCCTGCCGGTGCCCTGGCTGGAACACCAGTTCATGTTCAGCGCCTTCGTCATCGCCGACCAGGACCAGGTCCGCCAAATCGCCGCCCTCGGCCTCAAGACCCTCTATTGCGACCCCGCCCGCTGCCGCGTGCCGCCCCTGCCCAAACCGGCCGAGGCGCCGCCGCCGGACCCGGCGAGTGAAGCCGAAAACGCCCGCCTGGCCGAACTGCGCGCCGCCCAGATGGCGGAAAAACTGGCCCGCACCGAAGCCATGAACGTGCTGCGCGGCCGCCTTGACCGGGCGCAAAAACACTACGCCGGCGCCGCCAAGGCCGTGGGTGCCGCCTTCAAGACCTTCGACGCCAATCCGGAAGAAAGCGTCCGCCAGGTTTCCGAGGTCAGCCGGCTCTCCACCGCGGCGCTTCTTGCCGACCCCGACAGCGCCATCGTCCTCATCGCCGAAAAAGCCCAGACCGACGGCCACGCCGCCCATTCGCTGTCGGTCATGACCCTGGCGCTTCTCCTCGGCAAGCAGGCCCGTCTCCCCGACGACGCCCTGCACGCCTTGGGCATCGCCGCCTTGCTCCACGATATCGGCAAGGCGACAATCAACCCGTCGATCCTGCGGAACCCCTCCCGCAACAAGCACGAGGAAGCGCTCTACCAGACCCACTGCCGCCTCGGTCACGACAGCGCCAAGCGGGCCGGGCGCCTCACCCCGCCCATGCTTGACGCCATCCTGCACCACCACGAAAGGCTGGACGGCAAAGGCTTTCCCGACGGCCTGGCGGGCAAGGACATTGCGGTGGCGGCCCGCATCGTCGCCATCGCCAATCGCTTCGACAACCTCGCCAACCCCGCCGACCCGCGCCGCGCCGTGTCTCCCGCCGAGGCCCTGGCCATCCTGTGGAGCAAGGAACGGAGCGCCTTCGATCCGGTGCTCCTGCAGCTCTTCATCCGCGCCATGGGCGTCTACCCCCCGGGCTCCATCGTCCTGCTCAGCGACGGCCGGGTCGGCGCCGTCGTCGCCTCGGCCGGCACCGATACCCCGCTTGCCCCCCAGGTCATGGTCTACGCGCCGGAGATCCCCCGCCGCCAGGCCATCATCGTCGACCTGGCCAAGGAGGCCCGCCTCGCGATCGACCGTTCCCTGCGCCTGCAGGACCGCCCCGACGACGAACTCGACTACCTGCTGCCGCGGCGCAAACTCAACTGGTTCCATACCGAGGGGCAAGGCTAGGGAAAAACCGCCCCGGCCCCGCCGTCGGCTGCCGTCAAGCCCCGCGCTCAGGCGGCCTTGAATTGCCCGACCGCGCTTTTCAGCCCGCCCGCCAGTTCGCGCAGGGCATTGGCCGATTCCGAGGTCTGCCGGGCGGCGGCGTTGTTTTCCTCGGACGCCTGGGCAACGCGCTCGACGCGCTGGGCGATCTGCAGACTGGCCGCGCTTTGTTCCTGGATCGAACCGACGATGTCGTTCATCGTCGCCACCACCTGATTGACGCTCGTCCGGATGTCCTGGATGGCCTGGCCCGCCTGGCTCGCCAGGCCGACCCCGGTATCGACCTGGAGCACGGCGCTGTCCATGGTGGCCAGCGAATTCCGGGTGTCGGACTGGATGCGGCCGATCATGTTGCCGATTTCGACGGTGGCGGCGGTGGTCCGTTCGGCCAGCTTGCGCACCTCGTCGGCGACCACGGCGAAGCCGCGGCCCGCCTCGCCGGCCCGGGCCGCCTCGATGGCGGCGTTGAGGGCCAGGAGGTTGGTCTGGTCGGCGACGTCCTTGATGACCTGAACCACCGACGAGATCTGCACCGAATTGTCGCTGAGCGCCGCCATGTTCGACGCCGTGGCCCGAACCGTGTCGGCGATCCGGTTGATTTCGCCGATGGCCCGCTCGATCACCGCGCCGCCGTTGAGCGAAAGCGCGCCGGTCTGCTCGGCCAGGGTCAGGGCCGAAGCGGCGTTTTCCGATACCAGGTTGATGCTCACCGACAACTCCTCCACCGAGGCGGCCATGGCGGCTGCCGAATCGCTGGTATCGACCGAAGCCGCCGCCACCTCCCCGGCGGCCAGGGCCAGGGAGGAAACGAAAGTTTCCGTCTGGTTGACCGCGTCGGAAATGCTGCGGACCATCCTGTGCAGGTTGATCTGCATTTTTTTCTGGAAGGCGAGGAGGCTGCTCCCGTCGCCTTCCCTGACCTCCAGGGACTGGGTGAGGTCGCCGGCGGCGATGCGCTCGACGACGGCCTTGGCCAGGGCCGGCTCGCCGCCGATAGTGTGCAAGACGTTGCGCGCCAGGGCCGTGCCCAGGACGGCGAGACCGATCCCGGCGGCCAGGCTGACGACCAGCATTACGGTCATGGCGCGCTGGCCCTGCCCGGCGGCCGCCTTGGCCGCTTCGTCCCCGAGGCGGACGTTGAGGTCGACGATTTCACCCAGGGTGGCCGCCGCACTGTGGGCCAGGGGGCGCTCCGCCTGGCTGGCCGCGAGAAACGCGGCGATGCGCTGCTCCCGGGATTCGCCGGCCGGGGCGGCGGCAAGCTTCTCGATTTCCTGCGACAGGGTGGCATCGGATTTTTTCCACGCTTCCCATTCCCCCAGGAAGCGCTTCCAGAGCACCTCTTCCTCCTTGGTTTGGGGCAGCGGCTCGTAGATTTTCCAGCCGGCGTCGATGCGTTGCCAGATTTTGCTTTTCTTCTGGACGATCTTGCCGATCTCTTCCGGTTTGGCGGCCTGCAGGATGAGCAGCGCAACCAGCCGATTCTCGGCCCGGATAGCAGTTTGTCCCTCGTTGACGATCTCCAGCCCGAGGACGGACGGCATGCGGTTCTTGGCGATCTCTTCGATCATCTCGCCGCTCGATCTGAGGCCGATGATGCCTTCGACGGCAACCACGGCAAGAGCAACCAGTCCGGCCAGCACCAATACGGCCAGCTTCTTGGCCAGACCCAAGGACATCGATAGTGCAGAAAACATAGGAAGCCACCTCCGAGGGGTTACCGTTCTCCGCAGCAATTTTTTTGATTGAGAATCGATACTACATTACATCCGGATATTATGGCAATGATCGTTTGCCGATCGTCCGGCGCGCTGGCGGGTCGTTGCCGGCGCGGCCCGGTGCCGCCCCGGTCCTAGCCGGCCACTAGCTGCAGCGGCCGTTCGACCTGAAGGGCGAAGCGGCCGCGGCCGGTCTTGACCAGGGCGAGACCGGCGGCCCGTTCGTCGAGTCGGCGCTGGAGAAGAACGAGACGGGCTTCGAGGTTGTCGCTGACGCCGGGCAGGCGGATGCGCGGGTCCACCCGCAGTTCCTTATTGGAAAAACCGGTCTTGCCCCGCTCGGCGTAGTCGCGGACCAAGGCCCAGAGGATGGCGCCGGCAACGCCCTTGATGAGGTAGTCGTCGTCGAGGAAGACGCTCTCGCAGCCGGTGATGTGGCGCACCGTCACGGGCCGGCCGGCCGGTGCGCCGGGGCCGGGTTCGCTGCCGGCGCCTTCGTCTTCGGCTTCGGCGCTGTGCTGGTGGTGGTGGATGGCCAGGCCAAGCTGGGCGGCGAAAGCGACGAGGGCGTCCTCGTCGTCGTAGCCGAAATGGAGGTCGGCGGTACTCTCAACGTAGAGGACGCCGATCAGGCGCTCGAAGGCAGTGACGGGCACGGCCAGCTGGCTGCGCGCTTCGGGCAGGCCGGGCAGGGGAATGGCGGTTTCCAAGGCGTCGGCCAGGCCGGCGGCGGCGACGTTGGCCCGCACGGCGCGGCCGTAGGCGTACTCGCTGGTCATGTAGCCGATGCGGATGGCCGTGCGCTCCCGGGCGCAGATGCCGATCACCCCCGCCCCCACCGGGATTTCCGACCCCACCCCCGATTCCGGGTAGCCGCGGCTGGCGAGGGTGTAGAGCCGCTGGCCGGCTTCGTCGTACATGAGGAGCATGACGTGGCGGATGCCGAATTCGCTGCCCAGGCTGTCGAGGGCGTTGTCGAGGAGGGTCTGCAGGTGGTCGCAGGCGGCCACGCGGGCGGCGGCGCGGCGCAATGCCGTCAGGTAGTTGACCGGGGGGAGCGGCGGCGCCAGGGTGGGGCCGGGCACCTGCTCGATGTCAAGGATGCGGTAGACGTCGGAACCGAGCAGTTTGAACACGCCGTTCATGCCGGTGTGGGAGGCGATGCCGGCGAGCTTGGCGCGCATCTGCTCGAAAAGCGGCCCGGCGGTTTCGGTGCGCAGGTAGCGCAGGGTGAGGCGATAGACGGCGCCGGTCAAGGGGCTGGTCAACATCAGGCGGGCCGTCGGGTTGACCAGGATGTTGCGGCGCGTCGTGTTGAAGAACTGGTAGGTCAGCGCCACATGGTCGTTGTCCACGTACTGGACCTGGGAAAGGTAGGCCATGTTGGGCACGCCGTCGGCGTCGGAGGTGGCGATCAGCCCGGGGATGACGCCCTCCAGGCATTCGCGGATGGTTTCGATGCGGATGCTCACGGCGCCGCCCCCAGGGGTTGCCCGGCCCGCGGCCCCGGGGTCTGGGAGAAGGCGGCGCACGGGGTGAAGGCGACGGCCACCAGGTCGCTGCCGGGGCAGCCGTAAACGGTGCGGATGATGGCCTCGGGAATGCCCAGGTGGGCCAGTTCGGCGACGAAGGTTTCGAGATGGCGGGCGACGATGGCGTGATCGGCCGGGTCGAAGGGCAGAACCCGGGCGTCCTCCCCTTTCAGCTGGACGGTCCGGTGGCTGCTAGGCAGGGCGAAGACCGCCGCCACGCGGTGGTTCTGGCGGATGTCGGCGAGGACTCCGGCGGCCTGGGCGGCAGGCAGAAAGAGAACAACCTGACCGCCGGCGGTCAGGCGGCAGCCCAGCGCCCGGGTGCAGTTGGGGGGCTGGCCGGGAGCGCTGGAAGCCAGGCTGATGGCCACCCCGGTCTGAATGAAATCGGCGTTGTCGTCGTCGAGCATGGCCCCCGGTCCCGGCTCTAAAAAAAACGATGGTCGATACCCCTGGCGGAGCGTGGCTTGCCGGCTCCGCGGTGAAATCCGGCAGCGGAGCGCGGAAACCATGCGCCGGCCCTTCTTATTGTAGCCGCCCGGCGCGAACAAAACCGCCCGGCGTCAACGCAAACGGGGCGCCCCCTTGGCGCCCCGTCAGTCCTGCGGAAAACGTCTCAGACCTTGGGTTTGGACGGAGTGCTCATCTGTTTTTCGTCCTTGGCCTTATCGCCGGGGCACGCCACCGCGGACAGGCTGGAAAGGGCGAACAGCGCAGCCAAAAGGCCGTACATCAGTTTCTTCATGGGAGGCTCCTGGGAGTGGAAGACTGGAGTTGGATTACTCTAGTCGACGAGAGTTCATTGCGCCAGAAAAAGATGCCCCGCGTCATCCGCCTCATTGCCACCGCCCCCGTCAAACCGGCCCCCGGCCAGCCCTGCAACGGCTGTGGCGTTTGCTGCGCGGCGGAAACCTGCCCGGCCGGCCGCCTGATCTTCCGCCGCCGGGCCGGCCCCTGCCCGGCGCTGGCCTGGGACGAAGCCGACGGCCGCTACCGCTGCCGGCTCCTCACCCGACCGGGTGCCCATCTCGGCTGGCTGCCCGCCGCCTGGTCGGGTGCCGCCGCCCGCATCTTCGCCCGCTGGATCGCCGCCGGCCAGGGCTGTGACAGCGATGCCGAAGTGGGTGACGGGAAGCCAGAGTGAACCCGAAAGCGAACTACCCCAGGTCCGGTTCGTCGAGGTGGGCAAGGATGGCGCCCCGGGCGGCGTCGCGCAGTGCCAGGGCGGCCTCCCAGGACGCGCCGGCGGGGGCGAGGGGGGCGGCGAAGCGCACGCCGATGGGGTGGCGGCGAGGGCGCCAGCTACCGTCCCGGAGGGCGGCCCGGGTGCCGGTGAGGACCACCGGCACGACCGGCCGGCCGCTGCCCGCGGCAACGACGAAGGCACCCTGGCGGAAGGGCCGCAACCCCGGCGCCCGGCCGAAGGTGCCTTCGGCGAAGAACAGAAGCGAGGCGCCGCGGCGGGCCTCGTCCCCCAGGCTGCCGGCGGCGGCGACGCCCCGGGTGGCGTCCTGGCGGTCGACGAAATGGCAGCCCAGACGGCGCAGCAGGGCGCCGACGCCGAAGCGCCCGGCCAGTTCGGCCTTGCCGACGAAAGCCACGGCCGGCGGCAGGACGGCGGCCAGGACGAAGGCGTCGAGATAGCTGGCGTGGTTGGCGACGTAGATGGCTCCGCCGGCGGGCACGTCGCCTTCGACGCGGGGCGCCAGCCCGGCCAGGGCCAAGCCGATCCGGGCCGCCTCCCGGGCCAGGCGGCGGCGCAGGCCGAGGCCGGGCAGGAGCAGTACCGGCGGGGCGGCCAGCAGCAGGACGAGAAGCCCCGCCCCCCAGGCGCGCAGGGCAAAGAGCGACGCCCCGAGGCGCTCCGCCTGGCGGCGCGCCCCCGCCGCCAGGGCGGCCCGCCCGAGGCGCAGGAACTGCCGCCAGGGCGCCGCCGCCGGCCGCACCAGTTCGCCGCTCTCGTAAAGGCTGCGACAGCTCCCCCGCCGAATCTTGCCGCTCGACGTTTTTCTCACCGTGCGGGCGGGGGCCAGGACGACGTCGTCGGCGGGGCCGCCGGTGAGTTCCACCGCCAGGCGGGAGACTTCAGTCGCCAGGGCGGCCCGCTCGGCGTCGCCGGCCAGGTCGGTTTCCACCACCGCCACCAGCTTTTCCGTACCGGCCCGGGGGTCGCTGGCGGCGAATACCGCCACGCCGCCCTTGCGCACCCCGGCCAGGCGGCCGATGGCTTCCTCCAGTTCCTGGGGGTGGATGTTGTGGCCGCCGCGGATGATGAGATCCTTCTCGCGGCCGGTGATGAACAATTCGCCCCCGGCCAGGTAGCCGAGATCGCCGCTATTGCGCCATTCGCCCACGACCAGGGCGGCGGTGGCGGCCGGATTCTGGTAGTAGCCGGCGGTGGAGGAAGGGCCGCGGAACTGGACCCGGCCCTGGCGGCGCTCGGGAAGTTCGCGGTTGTCGCCGTCGACCACGCGGATTTCGTGGCCGGGAAGCGGCAGGCCGGCGGCGACCACGGCCAGGCCGTCGGCGTCTACGGGACGGGCTTCGCCCCGATCCACCAGGGCGCGGCGCTCGATGCGATCCACCCGCGGACCCCGCCCGAGGGGCGGGAAAGCCAAGCCCACCGAGCTTTCGGCCAGGCCGTAGACCGGCGTCAGGGCGGTGGGGGCCAGGCCGCAGGGCGCGAAACGCCGGGCGAAGCGCTCGAGGGTGGCGGCGGCGACCGGTTCGGCCCCGTTGAAGGCGAGCCGCCAGGACGACAGGTCGAGGCCGGCCAGATCGGCGTCCTGCAGCCGGGTGGCGCACAATTCGTAGGCGAAATTGGGGGCCGCCGACAGGGTGCCCCGGTGTTCGGCGATGGCCCGCAGCCAGCGCTCCGGCCGGGCGAGAAAGGCCAGCGGCGACATCAGGACGAGGCGGAACCCCCCAGCCATGCTGCCCAGGACGGCACCGATCAGCCCCATGTCGTGGTAAAGCGGCAGCCAGGAAACGAAGACGTCCCGGGAGTCGACCCGGGCGGCGGCGATCATGGCCCGCAGGTTGGCCAGCAGGTTGGCGTGGGTGAGCACCACGCCCTTGGGATTGCCGGTGCTTCCCGAGGTGTACTGCAGGAAGGCGATATCATCGCCCCGGCTCGCCACGACGGGAACGATGCCGGCCGGCCGGGCCAGGTCTTCGGGAGTCGCCACCTCCCGCAGCTCGGGCGCCCCGGCGCGCAGGAGCGGCACCAGGGGCTTGGCGCGGTCGACGGTGACGAGGATGCGGGCGCCAGCGCTGGCCACGACGCCGGCGATGCGGCGCAGGTGGTCCTCGATCTGGGATATCCGCGCCGGCGGGTAGAGGGGGACCGGCACGCAGCCGGCGTAGAGGGCGCCGTAGAAGGCGGCGAGGAAGCCGCGGCCGGTGGGCAGCATGATCGCCACCCGCGCCCCCGGCCCGATGCCGCGCTCGGCCAGGCCGGCGGCGAGGGCGCGGGCGTCGGCGCGCAGATCGGCGTAGGTCAGGCGGCAGGGCGGCGCGTCGTCGGCATAGAGCAGCACCGAGAGTCGCTCGCCGTGGGCCGCGGCATGCCAGTCGAGGGCCTCGACCAGGGTCGTGACGCCGGCCGGCAGGGATTCGCCGGCGGCCACCGGGGGAGTGTCGGCGGGCGCCGGGGCCGGCACCCCGGCCGCGGCGGGCCGGGCGCGGTCGAGGAGCCGCAGGAGGTCGGCCGGCGTTTCGGCCTCGGCGAAGGCGCCTTCGCCGAGGCCGACCCCGAAGGCCGCTTCGATGCGCTGTACGAGTTCGACCCGGGCCAGGCTGTCGAGGCCGAAGTCCCGCTCCAGGGAATCGTCGAGGCGATAGTCCCGGGGCGGGGCGGCGGGGCGCAATTCTTTGGCCAGAGCGGCGGCAAGGGCAAGCAGCGCCGCGGCGGGGTCGGAGAAGCGGGAAGTCGGGGACTCAGCCATGGCGTCTCGAAAAAAATGCCGACTGCGCCATTGTGCCCCCAATCGGGGCGGCGTGCCGAGGCGGCGGAAACGGTTGGAGTATGGGCGATGCCGGGCGACGGGGCCGGCCCGGTCACCCCGCGCTTTTCCGGCGGCCCGGAATTTTAGTCAAGGCGCAGCCAGCGGTCGAAGGTCGCCGCCTGGCCGTGCAGCACGCCGGCGGCGTCGACGAGGTTCCACACCGTCGCCTGGGTGATGCGAAAACGCCGGCCGCGGCTGGACACGCGCACCCCGGCGTAGTCATCGATATAGCCGTCGCGGGCCACCCGGGCGAGGAGCCGCGCCCTTTCCTCCCGGGCCAGCGGTTCGGCGGAAAAACGCGAAGGCAGGCGGGTGAAGGCGGCGAAGTCGAGTTCGAACAGTTCGAGGGCGAGGCGGTTGCCGTAGAAGAAGACGGGATCGGCCTCGGTGCCGTGGGCGACGACCACCCGCGGCGCCGTCCACAGGCTCTCGCCCAGGTTGCCCGCGGCAGCGACCAGGGGGCGGCCGGTCAGGCGGCGGTAGGACTCGGCGATCAGGACGAGGCGGGGGTCTTGCGGCGTTTCCATGGCAGCGCATGATACCTCGCTCCGGGGGCCGTCGACGGGCGGCCCGGGAACCCCCTTGATTGGCGGGAGGCTTCCCGGGGCGGCTGGGAAAGATGCCCGGGGCGGCGGGCCGGTTCTATTCGGTTCGGAGGCGGGGAGACGGGAAGAAACGCGTTGCCGCGACGGGCCCCCGGGGCAATTGCCCGGGGCCGAGGGCCAGCCGATTCACCCGGGCCGGCGCTCCGGCGCCGCGGCGCGTCACGCCTGGTCGGCATCGCCGGCCACCAGGTCAAACCCCCCCAGGGCCACCGGCTGGCCGTTGAGCCAGGCTTCGACCCGATGGTGGCCGGGGTAGGGGCGGCGGGTGCTGAGGACGGCGAGGGAAACCGTCTTGCCCAGGGCGACGCGCTCCCCCGGCCCGACAACGACCTGGCGCAGCTTGAACACCTTGGGCGAGGTTTCGCCCCGGGCCTTGACGAAATGGATGCGCAAGTCGGCAACGACCGCCTCGGCCCCGGTCCCGGGGTTGACCAGGTCGAAGGCGATGCGCACGGCAGCGCCCACCCGCACCACCGCCGGCACGATGGCCGGCGCCTCGACCCGCAGCGGCGCCGCCGCAGCGAAACCGAGAACGGCGAGGGCGCCGGCCTCGCCCCGCTTGACGGCGCTGCGCAAGGCATGGGCGACCAGGCGCCGGCGGTTGGCCGAGGCGCCCTCCAGCCAGCGGCGGGCAGTGGCGACAAGGCGGTCGGGATGATCCTTGCCGATGTCGTTCAGGTTGTTGGCGACGGAGCGGCGAACATAGCCCTCGGGATCGTCCTTGAGCAGTTCGAGCAGTTCCAGCACCGGCCCCGGGTCGGCCTGGAACTGCGGCAGCCGCGGCGCCCAGGGCAGGCGCGGCCGGGTGCCTTCGGAAACCAGCCGGCGCACGTGGGGGCTGGGGTCCGCCGCCCAAAGGCGGAGCCGGGCCAGGGTGGCCTCGGGATAACGCGTGAGGAAGGGGCGGATGCTGAACTCGGCGGTGAAGCGCTGGGTCAGCGCGTGCTGCGCCGCCATCGCCGCCTCGAAGTGGTCGAGGCCGAATTCGCCGACGAAAAGCACATGGGGCAGGTAGAAGAACGGCGCCATGCCGGCGCCGCCGGTGCCGGCCAGGGGCGGCCCGAGGGTGGCGACCAGGATGGCCATGGCCTGTTCAGGGTCGGCCGGCAGGTGGCGGCGCAAGGCCCGCGCCAGGTGGCGCCCCCGGGGCATCAGTTCGAGTTCGTCGAAGCCGGCCAGGGCGTCGGCGAGAAACGCCGCCGCCGGAAAGCCGGGATGGACGGCGGTGATGGTCTGGGCAAGGCGTATTGCGACGGCCGGGCCGAAATGGTTTTTGAGGGGTTCCACGACAAAACGATAGCACCGCCCGGCGGGAGAAGAAAATGAAGCGCGCTTTTTTCCCCGGGATGGGCTTTAATGAAAGCCAGGACCGCCCCGGCCCGGCAGCGGGAACCCGCTCTCGCTCTCGCTCCCGGCCCGGCACCAGCTTCCCGCCCCCCCAACCCAGGAAGGAGATCGGCCATGACTTTCGCCATGCTGCTGGTATCAGCGTTGCTTTTCGTGGGGATCGTCGTGCTCGCCCGGCGCCGCCCCGGGGCACCCGCGGCGGAGGGCCGGGGGGCGCCGGTCGCGCCGGCGAGTTTTCGCTGCGTCGGGGTCGTCGCCGTCGAACCGGCCTGCGACGCCGCCCGGGCCATCGGGGCGGCGCGCTTTCTGCCCGACGGGGCGCCGACGCTGCCCCTGCCGGGCTGTTCGCGGGCGACTTGCCACTGCCGTTATTCCGACCATCCCGACCGGCGCGCCGACTATCGGCGCAACCCCTACGGCCAGGGCGTCTGCATGCCCCCCGCCGAAGTCGGGGACGACCGGCGCCGCGGCGGCGACCGGCGCGGCGCCGTCTGAGGGGCGGGTCGACACAGGCCCGGCGCGATAGGCGACAATGCCGCCCTCCATCGCCTCTTCGTTCGGCCAAGTCCCCACCATGCCCCCCTCGATCCTCTACTACAACCCGCGCTGCTCCAAGTGCCGCCAGGCCCTGGACCTCCTCAGGAGCCGCGGCGTCGAACCGCAAATCGTCGAATACCTGGCCCACCCGCCCACCGCCGACGAACTCGCCGCCCTCGTCGCCAAGCTCGGCTTTGCCGACGCCCGGCAACTGATGCGCCAGGGCGAACCGGCCTACCGCGACCTCGGCCTCGCCGCTCCGAAGCTTACGCAATCCGCCCTGATCGCCGCCCTGGCGGCCACGCCCGAACTCTTCGAGCGCCCAGTCCTGGTCCATGGCGACCGCGCCGTGGTCGGCCGCCCCCCGGAGCGGGTGCTGGAAATCCTCTGACGACGGCGGGTGGCGCCCCGCGGCCCCGGCGGGTCGCCGTCAGGCGGCCCCCTCGTCGGCCGGCGCCGCGCCGATCAGCGCCAGCTCCCGCGTCGCCCGGGTCATCGCCACGTAGAGGAGGCGCGCCTCGTCGTCCCGCTGGTCGGCTTCCAACGCGTCAAGCCGGGGCACGCCGGGGATGACCACCAGGGGAAATTCCAGCCCCTTGCAGCTATGCATGGTGAGGAATTTGACGGTGTCCTCGGCCTCACCAAAGGTCGCGTCGGCGTGGTAGGTCACCGGGATGCCGGCCCGGCGCAGGGTGGCCAGCACGGCCTTGCCGACGCTCCGGTAATCGCGGTAGATGACCGCCATGTCGCGCCAGGGGGTACCGGTCCGGTGGGCGGCCTTGAGATGGTCGGCGACATAATCCGCCTCTTGCCGCAGGCTCGGCAGCTTGACGACCAGGGGAGCCGGGCCGGAGCGGCCGGCGCTGACCGGCGCCACCAGGGGTACGCCGTCTTCGTCGGCGGCCGCCGGGGCGAGGAGTTCCTTGGCCACGCCGCTGGCCAGTTCCAGCACTTCGCGGGTATTGCGGTAGTTGATCTTGAGGATGGTCGTGCGGCCCTGGGCCTGGATGCCCAGGCTCTTGAAGCTGAGCTTGGCCCGGCGGTGGCGGCCATAAATCGACTGGGCGTCGTCGTACATGACGAGCAGCGAATTGGTCGCCGGATTGACCATCTGGGCCACCAGCTTGAGCCAGTGCGGTTCGAAGTCGTGGCCCTCGTCGACGAGCACGGCATCGTATTGGCCGGCCGGGATGAGCTGGCGGTCGACGGCGCGGATGACGCGCTCGACCAGGGCGGCGAAAAACCGGTCGGCGCCGCCGCCATGCTCCGGCAGCCCAGCGTCGAAAGCCAGGAGCTGGGCCCGGCACCACTGGTGAAAGGTGCGCACCTCGACCTTTTCCGCCAGCCCCTTGGCGGTGAACGTGCTTTGCAGCCGGCGGGCCAGGGTCTTGTTGTAGCAGAGGACGAGGATGGGCCGGGTGCAAACCTGGGCGAGGTGCTCGGCCCGGTAGCCCAGAATGAGCGTCTTGCCGCTGCCGGCCACACCGTGGATGACCCGGTGGCCGTCGCCCAGGCTGCGGGCGAGCTGCTCCTGCTGCACATCCATGACCCGCACGAGGTCGGGGGCGGCGCCGTCGTCCGCGGCGAAGAGATCGGCCTGGGCAGGTTCGGCGATGCGGATTTCGGGAAAGAGGTGCCAGCGGATGCGGTCGATCTGGGGCAGGGAGATGGGGACGCTCCGGACATAAGGCAGCATGTCCCCCAGGCGCTCCTGCAGGGCTGCGGGTTCGCCGGTTTCGGTCATTTCGTCGGCGCACAGCACGCGATGGGGTTCCATGACCTCGCCGAGGTCGGTGGTCTCGAATTGTTTGCGCGTGATGTTGGCAAGGACCAGGCCGTAGCCCCAAGGGAATACCAGCTGCCCCTGCAGGCGACCGCTGGCAAAGACAAGCTGGGAGTCGGCCTTGAGGATATCGACCACGGTGTGGGCGTACTGGCGCGCCTGTTCGAGGGGATTGGCCTGGCGCTTCAAGCCGTCGGCGGTGAGCAGTGCGACGCTCTGGCGGTCAATTTCCCGCAGGGTATCGAGCCGCCAATCCTTGACTTCGAGGACCAGAATGCCCCGCCGCGGGTTGAAGACCACGAAGTCGGGGTGGATGTTCGAGCGGCCGATGGGGACGTCGTACCAGACGAGGTAGTCGGCTTCGAGTTTGTCTTCCAGCCGGCGGGCCAGGCGCCGCTCGCCGGCGGTCATTTTCGCCAGGCAGGTGCCGATCGCCGGAATGATTGAAGCCAACGCGGTGCTCCCGTGCTTGTTTGTCGATCTTACCGGGCCGGATTATGCCATGCGCCCCCGGCGGGAGCCGCCCCCGGCGGCGGCGACCTGCGGTATGCTGCCGCCCAGACCCTTTCCCGCCGGACCATGAAAAACCCCGTTCCCGTCATCGTCGTCGCCCAGCTTTTCGGCACCTCCCTCTGGTTCTCCGCCAACAGCGCGGCAGACGACCTGCTCCGGGCCTGGAGCATGGCCCCGGCGGCGATCGGCACGCTCACCAACGCGGTGCAGCTGGGCTTCATTCTCGGCACCCTGACCTTTGCCCTTTCCGGGCTGGCCGATCGTTTTCCCGCCAGCCGCATCTTCGCCGTCTGCGCCGTGCTCGGGGCCGCCTTCAACGGCGCCTTTGCCCTGCTCGCCGACGGCCTCGCGGCCGGCGTGCCACTGCGTTTCGCTGTCGGCTTCTGTCTGGCCGGGGTATACCCCCTGGGCATGAAGCTGGTGGTGAGCTGGGTACCGGAGCGGGCCGGGGCGGCCCTGGCCCAGCTGGTGGGCATGCTCACCCTGGGCACGGCCCTGCCCCACGGCGTGCGGCTGGCCGGGACGGGCTGGTCGTGGCAGGCGACGATCCTCGTTTCGTCGGGGCTGGCCGTTGTCGCCGCCGGGCTCATCCACCACCTGGGCGACGGTCCCCATCTCAAACGCCGCCGCGATGCGCCTCCCCTGCGCCTGGGACGGGTGCTGCACGCCTTTTCCCTGCCCGCCTTCCGCGCCTCCGCCCTGGGCTACTTCGGCCACCAGTGGGAACTTTACGCCTTCTGGACCCTGACCCCCGCCCTCGTCGTCCTGGCCAGCCTGGCCCCGGCGGGGACGGCCGCGGTTTCCGGGCTGAGCTTCGCCATCATCGGCATCGGCGCCCTGGGTTGCATCGCCGGGGGCCAGTGGAGCCACACCATCGGCAGCGCCCGGGTCGCGGCGGCGGCCCTGGCGGTTTCGGCCCTGTGCTGCGCCCTCTTTCCCCTCACCGGCGGCTGGCCGGCCGCCGCCAGGACGGCCCTGCTGCTCGCCTGGGGAGCCGCCGTGGTGGCCGACTCGCCGCATTTTTCCGCCCTCTCGGCCCGGGCCTGCCCGCCCGAGATCGTGGGCAGCGCCCTGGCCCTGCAGAATTCCCTCGGCTTCGCCATCACCATGGGTTCGATCCAGCTCGGGACGGCCTGGATCGGCGACTGGGGAACGGCCATCGCCTGGCTGCTCCTGCCCGGCCCGCTGCTCGGGCTGGCCGGGCTCTTTCCTCTCTGGCGCCGGCCGGCCTGATACCCGCGGCGGCCGGGGCCGCGAAAAACCGCCCCCAAGCAAGTCGGATGGCATACAATGCGGCTGCGCATTTGTCATCACCCGGAAACCCCCGCCCCCTCCCTGTGCCAGGAATCGCCATGCTCCCCCTTCGCCTCCTTTTCGCCCTGCTCGCCGCCTTGGTTTTCGCCGGCCCCACCCGGGCCGACGGCAACGCCCCCCAGGCCGAGATGGCCGCCGCCGTCGCCGCAGCCAGCGCCGCCCTGCAACCCGGGCCGCGTTCGATCCCGGTGGCCGGCCAGGCCCGCCTCGACCTGCCCAGGGGTTACGCCTTCGTTCCCGCCGGGCCGGCCGTGAAGCTCCTCCAGGCCATGGGCAACCGGCCGGGCGACGATCTTGCGGGAATGGTCGTTCCCAACGACGAAAACGCCGGCTGGTTCATGGTGGTGCGCTACGTCGCCTCGGGATACATCAAGGACGACGACGCCCGCGACTGGAAGGCCGACGAATTGATCCGGAGCATCCGCGAAGGCACCGCCGACAACAATGCCGAGCGCAGAAGCCGCGGCCTCCCCGAGGTCGAGGTCGTCGGCTGGGTGGAAGCGCCGCACTACGACGCCGCCAGCCACCGCCTGGTGTGGTCGGTCGCCTCCCGCGCCAAAGGCGCGCCGGCCGACGCCGACGGCGGCATCAACTACAACACCCTGGCCCTGGGCCGCGAGGGTTACGTCAGCATGAACCTGGTCACCGGCCAGAAGGAAATCGAGGCTCAGAAACCCCTCGCCCGCACCCTCCTCGCCGCTCTCGAATTCAACGAGGGCAAACGTTACGCCGATTTCAACCAGAGTACCGACAAGGTTGCCGAGTACGGCCTGGCCGCCCTGGTGGCCGGAGTGGCGGCCAAGAAGCTGGGCCTCTTTGCGGTAATCGCCGCCTTCGCCGCCAAGTTCGCCAAGGTCATCGGGGTCGCCGTTTTCGCCGGCGGCGCCGGGCTGCTCAATTTCTTCCGCAAGAAAAAGGCAAAAGCGGCGGCCGCCGACCCGGCCTGACCTCCGTGAAGCTCCTCGCCGCCCTGTTTGCCGCCGGCAAGCTGGGCAAGCTCCTGACCACTGGCGGCACCATGCTGCTGTCGGTCTTCGCCTACGGTCTGGTCTATGGCCTGCCCTATGCCGCCGGCTTCGTCGCCCTCATCCTGCTCCACGAACTGGGCCACTACGGCGCCGCCCGGCAGCGCGGCCTGAAGGTCGGGGCGCCGACCTTCATTCCCTTCGTCGGCGCCTGGATCGAACTCAAGGACCAGCCCCACGACGCCGAGACCGAGGCCTACGTGGGATTCGCCGGTCCCCTGGCGGGCTCCCTGGCGGCCCTGTGCTGCTATTTCCTGGCCCGCAGCCAGGAGAGCCAACTGCTCCTCGCCCTGGCCTACGCCGGGTTCTTTCTCAACCTCTTCAATCTCATCCCGCTGTCGCTCTTCGACGGCGGCCGCATCACCGCCGTCCTCAGCCCCCGCCTGTGGCTGCTCGGCGTGCCCATCCTGGTCGGCCTCTTCTTCTACCGCCCCAGCCCGATGCTCATCCTGGTCGCCGTCCTGGCGGCACCCCAGGTCTTGAAGGCCTGGCGGTTCGACCCGGCGGCCCCGGAAAACGCCGCCTATTACCGGGCCAGCGCCGAAACCCGGCTGACCTACGGCACCTACTACCTGGGATTGACGGCCTTTCTCGCCGTCATGACGAGCGAGGTCCACGACCTCCTGGGGGCACCGCGGATCCAGGCGCGGCCGGGTCGGGGTTGCGGGGATTGGTCAATTGCCGCCGATCGGGGGACAATAGCACCCCACGTCCACCCTCGCGCTTTCATGGATAACCTGATTAAGGACACCGCCACCCTGGAACTCGCCGCCTGGCTCGACCCCGGGACCGAGTTGCCGGGCTGGGACATCTTGAAGGGCAGCCCCTTCGGCGCCACGCTGGCAGCGCCGGAAGGCGGCGAACCCACCCCCGGCGACCAGTTGGTGACGGTCCAGAACTACTTCGCCGAATACCACCTCGAGTATTTCCGCCAGCGGCGCTACAACCATTTTCCCAGCCGCCTGCACGCCCTCATCCTCTTCGCCACCCGCACCGACGCCATGACCTTCCGCAGCAAGCACCCGGAACGGGTCTTCGGCAAGGATCTGGTCCTGGCCAAGACCAAGGGGGCTTACATCTGTTCCTTCCACGATGCCAGCTGGCTCGATTACCTGCGCCTGCCCCACAGCCTGTCGCTGGCTGCCCTCGACGAGGTGGCCGAGCACTACTGGTCGGGCCGCACCGTCGAGGAAATCGGCCTCACCTTCATGGACGAACCCTGGCCCGAGCCGCCGGTGATCGAAGGCCTCTTCCAGGGCACCCTGGAGCCGGTGTGGGTGCCGCCCCGTTCCGGCTTTCTTCCCGGTTTCGCCTAGACCATGCCGCCTCTCATTCGCCGCCTCGCCCTGGCCGGCGCCGTCGTGGCGGCGCTAGCCGCCCTCCTCTGGTGGTTCACCCGGCCCAAGCCGATTCCCGTGGTGCTCAAGGAGGTGGCCCTGGGCAAGGTCGAATCGACCATCGCCAACACCCGTGCCGGTACGGTCGAAGCCTGCCAGCGCACCAAGCTGTCGACCATCGTCGGCGGGCGCATCGAATACCTGGGGGTCAAGGAGGGCGACCGGGTGAGCAAGGGCCAACTGCTCATGAAGCTGTGGAACGAAGACCAGCAGGCCCAAGCGGCCCTGGCCGACAGCCAGATCACCCTGGCCGCCAAGCGCGTTGCCGAGGCCTGCCTGGTGGCCGCCAACGCCGAGCGGGAAGCGGTGCGCCAGGCCAGCCTGAGAAGCCAGGGCTTCGTCTCGGTGACCAAGGAAGAAGCCGCCCGCACCGAGGCCGAAGCCCGGCGCGCCGCCTGCGAGACGGCCAAGGCCGACGTGGCCTCGGCCCAGGCCCGGTTCAAGGCGACCCGCGTCGAACAGGGCCGCACCGCCCTTTACGCCCCCTTCGCCGGCACCGTCGCCAAGATCGTCGGCGAACTGGGCGAATATTCGACGCCTTCGCCTCCCGGCGTGCCGACGCCGCCGGCCATCGACCTCATCGACGATTCCTGCCTCTACGTCAAGGCGCCCATGGACGAGGTCGATGCGCCCAAGATCAAGGCCGGCCAGCCCGTGCGCATCACCCTCGACGCCCTACCCAAGCACACCCTGGCGGGCCAGGTACGGCGGGTGGCGCCCTACGTCTCGGCGGTGGAAAAACAGGCCCGCACGGTAGATATCGAAGTCGATTTCACCGCCCCGGAAGGCAGGCGCCTTCTGGTCGGCTACAGCGCCGACGTGGAAATCCTCCTCGATTCCCGCGACTCCGTCCTGCGCATTCCCACCGCCGCGCTGCAGGAAGGCGGCCGCGTCCTGGTCTACAACCCGGAGACGGGCAAGATCGAGGAGCGCAAGGTCAAGACCGGGCTGGCCAACTGGGAATACAGCGAAATCACCGAGGGCCTCAAGGCCGGCGAGCGCATCGTCACCTCCCTGGAAAAGGAGGGGGTCAGGGCCGGCGCCGCGGCCATCCCGGACGACCGGGGGAAGGAGGGAAAATGAGCGGCCCGACTCGACACCGAGGCGCCGAGGCCCGGCGAATGCCCGGGGAGGCCCGCCGCCGGCCGGGCATCGTGCTGCACCGCGCCGCCGGCTCCTCCCGTTTCCGTCCCTAGCCCATGCCCCTGATCGAACTCAGGGGCATCGAGCGGGTCTTCCAGCTCGGCGACAGCACCGTCCATGCCCTGAGCCGCCTCGACCTCGCCATCGACGTTGGCGAATACGTGGCCGTGATGGGGCCGTCGGGTTCGGGCAAATCGACGCTCCTCAACCTCCTCGGCCTCCTCGACCGGCCCGACGCCGGCGCCTATCGCCTCGAAGGGCGCGACGTCACCACCCTCTCCCCGGAGGAGCAGGCCGAGGTGCGCAGCCGCCGCATCGGCTTCGTCTTCCAGAGCTTCCACCTGGTTCCCCGGCTCAGCGCCGCCGAGAACATCGCCCTGCCCATGACCCTGGCCGGCGTTCCGGCCAAGGAAAGGGCCGGCCGCGTTGCCCGGGCGCTCCAGGACTTCGCCCTGGAGAACCGGGCCGACCACCGCCCCGACCAGCTTTCCGGCGGTCAGCGCCAGCGCGTCGCCATTGCCCGGGCGACCATCATGAACCCCGCCCTCATTCTCGCCGACGAACCCACCGGCAACCTCGACCGCCACACCGGCGACGAGGTGGTGCGTCTTCTCGAAGCGCTCAACGGGCGCGGCGTCACCATCGTCGTCGTCACCCACGACCCCACCCTGGGCGCCCGGGCGCGGCGTCAACTGGTGATGGAGGATGGGCGGCTGCAGCACGATAGCGGGAAACCAGCATGAACCGAGGTGACGCCCCGACGGCGGAGCAAGCGATCCCCGGGAATTCCGGATTTCCCGCCTTGCTCCGCGGCTTCGCGCCGCGGCGCCGCCCCCATGCGCCCCGCTGACATCCTGCGTTTCGCCCGCGTCGCCGCCACCGGCTACCCCCTGCGCACGGCGCTCTCCGTGCTCGCCATGTCGATCGGCGTCGCCGCCGTGGTCGTCCTCACCGCCCTGGGCGACGGCGCCCGGCGCTACGTGGTCGGGCAGTTCGCCTCCCTGGGCACCAACCTGGTCATCGTCCTCCCCGGCAAGACCGGCACCGGCGGCTTCAACCCGGCCACCGCCATCACCAGCACGCCGCGGGATCTGACCATCGACGACGCGGCCGCCCTGCTGCGCGCCCCGGCGGTCAAACGCCTGGCGCCGCTGGCCGTCGGCACCTCGGAAATCAGCTACGGCGGCAAGCTGCGCGAAGGGCTGGTCGCCGGCTCCACCGCCCAGTTTCTCGAAGTGCGCAATTTCGAACTGGCCCAGGGCCGTTTCCTGCCCGACGAGGACTGGCACCGGGGCTCGGCGGTGGCCGTGATCGGCGCCAAGATCCGCGAAGAAATCTTCGGCCCCAACGCCGCCGTCGGCCAACTGGTGCGCATCGGCGACCGGCGGGTGCGCATTGTCGGAGTCCTCAAGTCGAGCGGCCAGGGGCTGGGCATGAATACCGACGAACTGGTCATCGTTCCCGTCGCCCTGGCCCAGGCCATGTTCAATTCCAACACCCTCTTCCGCATCCTGGTCGAAGCCAAGAGCCGGGAGGCCATTCCCGCCGCCAAGGCCGAGGTGCTGGAAATCCTCAAGACCCGCCACCAGGGCGAGGAGGACGTCACGGTCATCACCCAGGACGCCGTCCTGGCCACCTTCGACAAGCTTCTCGGCGCCCTCACCCTGGGCGTCGCCGGCATCGCCGCCATCAGCCTCGCCGTGGCCGGCATCCTGGTGATGAACGTGATGCTCGTGGCGGTCACCCAGCGCACCGCCGAAATCGGGCTGCTCAAGGCCCTCGGCGCCACCGGCCGGACCATCCGCCTGGCCTTCCTGGCCGAAGCCGCCATGTTATCCACCGTCGGCGCCGGGGTCGGCTACCTCCTCGGCCACCTGGGCGCCTTCGGCGTCCGCCTCGCCTTTCCCGTCTTTCCCGCCTACCCGCCCCACTGGGCGGTGGTCGCCGGCCTCACCACGGCGCTCGCCACGGGCCTTCTGTTCGGCGTCATGCCCGCCCGCCGGGCGGCCCGCCTCGACCCGGTACAGGCGCTGATGAAACATTGAAAACCCATGAGAAAAAGCGGAGTCGCAGAAAATCAAAGAAAGGCGGAATCCGCAAACTTCCAGCTTCTGGAATTTCTCTGCATCTCGACTTGTCTGCGTTTCAATTCGGCGTCCCATCATGCTCTGGCCTGACGCACTCCGCCTCGCCCTGCGGGCCATGACCGCCCAACGGCTGCGCAGCTTCCTGACCCTCCTCGGGATCGCCGTGGGCATCGCGGCGGTGATTCTTCTGACCTCCATCGGCGAGGGCATCCATCGCTTCGTCCTTGGGGAATTCACCCAGTTCGGCACCAACAACATTACGGTCGTGCCAGGCAAGACCAAGACCGGCGGAACGCCTTCCGGCCTGCCCTCGAGCGCCCGCCCGCTCTCCCTGGAGGACGCCGCCGCCCTCGAACGCCTGCCCCACGTCGTCGCGGTGACACCCAACGCCCGCGGCAACTCCGAGGTCGAAGGCAACGGCCGCACCCGTCGCACCCTGATTTACGGCGTCAACAGCCAGATGCCGGCGGTCTTCCGCGGCAAGTTGCGCAGCGGCCAGTTCCTGCCCGCCGACGATGCCGGCAGCGCCCGCGCCTTCGTCGTCCTCGGGGCCAAGCTCAAGAACGAGTTGTACGGTGCCGAAAATCCCCTCGGCCAGCGCCTGCGCATCGGCGGGCTGCACTTTCGCATCGTCGGCGTCATGGAGGCCAAGGGCCAGTTCCTCGGCATCGATCTCGACGACACCGCCTTCATCCCGGCCGGCCGCGCCCTCGAACTCTTCAATCGCGAAGGCGTGGATGAAATCAACCTCTCGGCCGAAGAGGGCGTCCCCTCGGCCATCGTCGCCCGGGCCATCAAGGAGCGCCTGACGGCCCGCCACGGGCACGAGGATTTCACCATCGTCACCCAGGAAGAGATGCTCAAGACCCTGGGCAACATCCTCGACGTGCTGACCCTGGCCGTCGGCGCCCTGGGCGGCATTTCGCTTCTCGTGGGCGGGGTCGGCATCGTCACCATCATGACCATTGCGGTTGCCGAACGCACCGGCGAGATCGGCCTCCTCGTCGCCCTCGGCGCCCCGCGGCGGACCATCCTCGGGCTCTTTCTCGGTGAGGCCGTGGTGCTCTCCGGCCTGGGGGGCATCCTGGGCCTCCTCCTCGGCCTCGGGCTGGCCCAGGCGATCCATCTGGCGCTGCCCGCCTTGCCGGTGCATACCCCCCTTACCTTCGTCCTGCTCGCCGAAGCCGTGGCGCTCGCCATCGGCCTTGCCGCCGGCGTCATGCCGGCCCGGCGGGCAGCCGGCTTGAATCCCGTCGACGCCCTGCGGGCCGAGTAGGCTCCCACCGCCCCGACGCCCCGTGCTCGACGCCGCCAGCTTTCCCGAAGCGAGCCAGTCGGGGTAAAGTTCGTCCGCCAAGACCATTCAACAACCCGGAGAACACCATGACGTATTACATCGACCAACTCCAGCCCGGCATGTCCGCCAGCCTCGCCAAGACTGTCACCGAGGCCGACATCGTCCTGTTTGCCGGCATTTCCACCGACGTCAACCCGGCCCATCTCGACGAGGAATATTCCAAGACCACGATGTTCGGCGGGCGCATCGCCCACGGCATGTTGTCGGCCGGCTTCATCTCCGCCGTCCTGGCCAACCAGCTGCCCGGCCCCGGCACCATCTACCTGTCGCAGACCCTCAAGTTCAAGGCCCCGGTCCGCCCCGGCGACACCGTGCGCGCCACCGTCACGGTCAAGGAAGTCCTCGCCGCCAAGAACCGCGTCGTCCTGGATACCGTATGCACCGTCGGCGGCAACGTCGTGATCGAGGGCGAATGCATGATGATGCCGCCCAAGCGCCCGGCCTGACCGCCCTCCGCCCGTGGCTGCCGCCCCCGCCCCGTCCCGCCACGAGATCGCCGCCTGGCTTTTGGCCGGCGTCGCGCTCGTCGGAGTGCTCTACGCCCATCTTCTGCCGGCCCTGCTCGCCGGCCTGCTGGTCTATGAACTGACCCACCGGCTGGCGGCCCGCCTGCCCGGTGGGGCAAGATCGACGGAGCGGCGGAAGATGCTGGCGGTGGCGTTGCTGGCGGCCGTCGTCGTGCTCGGGGTGAGCGCCGCCCTGGTCGGCGCCCTGGCCTTTTTCCGCTCGGACGCCGGCAGCCTGACGGTGCTTCTCGGCAAAATGGCCGAGATCATCGAAGGCGCCCGCGACAAGCTCCCCGGCTGGCTGGCCGACAAGCTGCCGGCCAGCACCGGCGAAATGCGGGAAGCCATCGGCCACTGGCTGCGCGAACACGCCGCCGAACTGCAAACCCTGGGCAAGGAAGCCGGGCACGCCTTCGCCCACATCCTCATCGGCCTCGTCATCGGCGCCATGGCCGCCCTGCGGGAAGCCTGCGCCGCGGACGACCGGGCGCCCCTGGCCGCCGCCCTGTCCGAACGCATCCGGCGCTTCGCCAACGCCTTCCGCAGCATCGTCTTCGCCCAGGTCAAGATATCCGCCGTCAATACCGCCTTCACCGGCATCTATCTGGTGGCCGCCCTGCCCCTCCTGGGGATCCACCTGCCCCTCACCAAGACGCTGGTCGCCGTCACCTTCGTCGCCGGCCTCATCCCGGTCCTGGGCAACCTGATCTCCAACACCATCATCGTCGTGGTCAGCCTTTCCCACTCCCTGGAGGCGGCCGTCGCCTCGCTCGTCTTCCTGGTGGTGATCCACAAGCTCGAATATTTTCTCAACGCCCGCATCGTCGGCGCCGGGATCAAGGCCAAGGCCTGGGAACTGCTCCTCGCCATGCTCGCCATGGAATCATTGTTCGGCGTTCCCGGCGTGGTCGCGGCGCCGATCTACTACGCCTACCTCAAGGGCGAACTGGCGGACCGGGGGCTGGTCTAGACCAGCCCCCTCGACGCTGCAGCGCGGAGAAAGGTTTCCGGCGGCAGTCCTCGCCCGGCCCGGGGGCTGGGCGGGTTAAACCGGCGCGCCGGCTGTTCAACCGGGCGCCCGGCGCCTCGGCGGCGCCACCGGCCCTTCCCCCTAGAACCCCTCGCCGTCCCGCAGCAGCCGCCACTTGCCGGGCGGCAGGTCGCCCAGCTTGAGGCGGCCGACGCGCACCCGCTTCAAGCCGGTCACCCGGAGGCCGACCAGTTCGCACATGCGGCGAATCTGGCGCTTCTTGCCTTCCTTGAGGATGAAGTGCAACTGGTCTTCGTTCAATTGCTTGACCCGGGCCGGCTTGAGGGGCTTGCCGTCGAGTTCCAGGCCGTGGTTGAGGAGTTCGAGTCCGTTGGCGATGATCTGCCCGCTCACCCGCACCAGGTATTCCTTCTCGACCTTGCTGTCGTCGCCGATCAGGAGCTTGGCGACGCGGCCGTCCTGGGTGAGGACGAGCAGGCCGGTCGAATCGACGTCGAGCCGGCCGGCCGGGGCTAGGTTCTTGAGCATGTAGGGCTTGAAATCGGCGTCGCCGGTGGCCTTGACCTGGTTTTCCCCGGTGATGAGAACCACCGCCGGCGTGCTGCCCGGCTCGGGCTGGCCGGAGACGTAACCCACCGGCTTGTTGAGCAGGATGGTGACCTGCCGGGCCTGGTCCTCCTTGGCCCCGCTGGCCAGGGTGATTTCGGCGGAGGGGTCGATGCGCGTCCCGAGTTCGCTGATGCGCTGGCCGTCCACGAAGACCCAGCCGCGCTCGATCCAGAGATCGGCCTCCCGGCGCGAGCAGATGCCGCGCTCCGACATGACCTTGGAGAGGCGGACGCCCTCCCGCGGCGCCCCTGCGGCGGCCGGGGCGGAATAGGGTGCCGCCGGGGCGGATAGAGGCCTGCCCGCCGGGGGATGCGCCGGTTGGGCCGGCCGCTTGGGCGCCGCCGGCTTTTCCGCCGGCCGAGCCGGGCGCAGGGTGCGGGACTTGACCGGGGTTTCCGCCGGAGCTTCCGCCGGCGAGCCGCCTTCGGCCTTGCGCCACTTCGCCCAGGGGTCTTCGCCGGGCTTGACGGCCCGCCGGGGCGGCTTGGCATCGCGGCCGGAATCGCTCATGGCCGGCTCAGCGCACGTCGAGGAGTTCAACCTCGAAGACCAGGGTGGCATTGGGGGGAATGACCCCGCCCGCGCCCCGGGCACCGTAGCCCAATTGCGGCGGGATGGTCAGCTTACGAGTGCCGCCCACCTTCATGCCCTGCACCCCTTCGTCCCAGCCGGCGATGACGTGGCGCCGGCCGAGGGCGAAATCGAAGGGTTCGCCGCGATCCTTGCTCGAATCGAACTTGCTGCCGTTGGTCAGCCAGCCGGTGTAATGGACGAAAACGTGATTGCCGGCGACGGCTTCGGCCCCTTGGCCGACGACGATCTCGTCGATGACGAGGCCGGAAGCAGTGGTGATTTCAGGCATGGGAGGCTCCTTTGCGAAAGGCCGGAAGTCTATCACAAGGAAAACCCAAGGCTTTGACTCGGCTATGATTTTGCGTATAATGCGCGGTTCTTTGCAACACGTTTTCGGAGTCCAACATGTATGCGGTCGTAAAAACCGGGGGCAAGCAGTATCGCGTGTCCGCCGGCCAAAAACTCAAAGTAGAACAGATACCGGCAGAAGTTGGCGCAGAAGTCACCCTCGATCAAGTCCTCATGGTAGGCGAAGGCGAGTCGGTGAAGGTCGGCGCCCCCCTCGTCGCTGGGGCTTCCGTCAAGGCCACCGTGGTTTCCCACGGCCGCCACGACAAGGTCAAGATCTTCAAGATGCGCCGTCGCAAGCACTACCAGAAGCACCAGGGGCATCGCCAAAACTACACCGAG
>SSSZ01000001.1 GCA_009469675.1 Azonexaceae bacterium
CGCGGTTCCGCCGCCCAGATTCGTCAGCTGGCCGGTATGCGCGGCCTGATGGCCAAGCCGGACGGCTCGATTATCGAAACGCCGATTACCACCAATTTCCGCGAAGGCCTGAACGTTCTCCAGTACTTCATCTCGACCCACGGCGCCCGTAAGGGTCTGGCCGACACCGCGCTGAAGACCGCCAACTCGGGTTACCTGACCCGCCGTCTGGTGGACGTCACCCAGGATCTGGTCATTACCGAAGACGATTGCGGCACCAAGAACGGCTTTGCCGTCAAGGCCCTGGTCGAAGGCGGCGAGGTCATCGAACCCTTGCGCGAACGGATTCTCGGCCGCGTCACGGTCGACGATCTGGTCGATCCGGAAACCCAGGAAACCGTCATCTTCGCCGGCACCATGCTCGACGAAGACCTGGTCGATCTCATCGACAAGCTAGGCATCGACGAAGTCAAGGTCCGCACGCCGCTCACCTGCGACACCCGCTACGGTCTGTGCGGCAAGTGTTACGGCCGCGACCTCGGGCGCGGCTCCCTGGTCAACGCCGGCGAATCGGTGGGCGTCATCGCCGCCCAGTCGATCGGCGAACCGGGCACCCAGCTCACCATGCGTACCTTCCACGTCGGCGGTGCCGCTTCCCGGGCCGCCGTCGCCTCCCAGGTCGACGCCAAGTCGGCCGGTACGGTGCGTTTCTCCGCCACCATGCGCTACGTCACCAGCGCCAAGGGCGAGAAGGTCATCATCTCCCGTTCCGGCGAGGTGCTGATTACCGACGACCACGGCCGCGAGCGCGAGCGCCACAAGGTGCCCTACGGCGCCATCATGTCGGCGGACGAAGGTCAGGTCATCAAGGCCGGCACCAAGCTGGCGACCTGGGATCCGCACACCCGTCCCATCGTCACCGAGTACGCCGGTACGGTGCGCTTCGAAAACGTCGAGGAGGGCGTCACCGTCGCCAAACAGGTCGACGACGTCACCGGCCTGTCCACCCTCGTGGTCATCGACTCCAAGCGCGGCGGCAAGGCCGCCGCCAAGGGCCTGCGCCCGGTCGTCAAGCTGCTCGACGCCGCCGGCCAGGAAGTCAAGATCGCCGGCAGCGACCACGCCGTTTCCATCGCCTTCCAGGTCGGTTCGATCATTTCCGTGCTCGACGGCCAGCAGGTCGGCGTCGGCGACGTGCTGGCCCGCATCCCGCAGGAATCCGCCAAGACCCGCGACATTACCGGCGGTCTGCCGCGGGTGGCCGAGCTGTTCGAAGCCCGCACCCCGAAGGACGCCTCCATCCTGGCCGAATTCACCGGTACCACCAGCTTCGGCAAGGATACGAAGGGCAAGCAGCGTCTCATCATCACCGACCTCGACGGAATCACCCACGAATACTTGATTCCCAAGGACAAGCACGTCCTGGTGCACGACGGCCAGGTGGTGAACAAGGGCGAGAAGATCGTCGAAGGCGAGCCGGATCCCCACGACATCCTGCGCCTGCAGGGCGTCGAGGCCTTGGCCCGCTACATCACCGACGAGGTCCAGGACGTCTACCGGCTGCAGGGCGTCAAGATCAACGACAAGCACATCGAAGTGATCGTCCGCCAGATGCTGCGCCGCGTCACCATCGTCGAGCCGGGCGATACCAAGTTCATCAAGTCGGAACAGGTGGAGCGCGCCGAACTGCTCGCCGAGAACGACCGCGCCGTCGCCGAGGGCAAGCTGCCGGCTACCTTCGAGCACATGCTCCTGGGTATCACCAAGGCTTCGCTGTCGACCGATTCGTTCATCTCGGCGGCGTCCTTCCAGGAAACCACCCGCGTTCTGACCGAAGCCGCCATCATGGGCAAGCGCGACGAACTGCGCGGTCTCAAGGAAAACGTCATCGTCGGTCGTCTCATCCCGGCCGGTACCGGCCTGGCCTACCACCGCACCCGCAAGGCACAGGCGGCGGGCGAGGATCTGGCTGCCGAGCGGGGCCTCGAGGAAGCCGGCGAGCCGGTTGTCCAGGAGGCCGACCAGAACGCCTGACGGCTGGTCAACCCGTTGTTTGAGCGCCCGGACGGCCGCCGTCCGGGCGTCTCTTTCCCCGAGTTTCGTTGACTTGGGGCTTGATCGACCATAAAATCTATGGTCTTTGTCGGCGAGGGCTAATCATTGTCTTCGCTTGGGATAACAAAATTGCCAGTGTTAATGCCTGGCCATTAAGGATTTTTGATATGCCGACCATCAACCAACTCGTGCGCAAGCCGCGTGTGGCCGAGGTTTCCAAGAGCAAGGTTCCCGCTCTCGAGAAGTGCCCCCAGAAGCGTGGCGTGTGCACCCGCGTCTACACCACCACCCCGAAGAAGCCGAACTCCGCGCTGCGTAAGGTCTGCAAGGTTCGCCTGACCAACGGTTTCGAGGTCATCTCCTACATCGGCGGTGAGGGCCACAACCTGCAGGAACACTCCGTGGTCCTGATCCGCGGTGGTCGTGTCAAGGATTTGCCCGGTGTGCGTTACCACACCGTGCGCGGCTCCCTGGATACCCAGGGCGTCAAGGATCGTAAGCAGGCCCGTTCCAAGTACGGTGCCAAGCGTCCGAAGGCTGCTTAATCGCTTAAGCGGCTTGAGTAAGTGGCCGTCCCGGGGTTTCCCGGTTGGGTGGCCGGGAGAGGCCGGATGGGTGGAAACCCCCTCCGGCTTTTCAACTGAATAGTGATCTAGTGAGGTAAATATGCCCCGTCGTCGTGAAGTACCCAAGCGTGACATCCTGCCGGACCCCAAGTTCGGCAACGTCGAAGTCTCCAAATTCATCAACGCCATCATGCAAAGCGGCAAGAAGTCCGTCGCCGAGCGCATCGTCTATGGCGCTTTCGACATCATCACCACCAAGGGCGGCAAGGATCCGCTGGAAGTGTTCAGCGCCGCCATGGCCAACGTCCGCCCGATGGTCGAAGTGAAGTCCCGCCGCGTCGGCGGGGCCAACTACCAGGTTCCCGTGGAAGTCCGCCCGGCCCGCCGCGCCGCGCTCGCCATGCGCTGGCTGCGCGAATCCGCCCGCAAGCGGTCCGAGAAGTCCATGGGCCAGCGCCTGGCCGCCGAAATGCTGGAAGCCTCCGAAAATCGCGGTGGCGCTGTCAAGAAGCGCGATGAAGTGCATCGCATGGCCGAAGCCAACAAGGCCTTCGCCCACTTCCGCTTCTAACGTCCACAAGACGATCGTTCTTTATTTTCGAAGGTTACCAACGTGGCACGCAAAACCCCTATCGAGCGCTACCGTAACATCGGTATCAGCGCCCACATCGACGCCGGTAAGACGACTACCACCGAGCGCATCCTGTACTACACCGGTGTCAACCACAAGATCGGCGAAGTGCACGACGGCGCCGCCACCATGGACTGGATGGAGCAGGAGCAGGAGCGGGGCATCACCATCACCTCCGCCGCCACCACCTGTTTCTGGAAGGGCATGGGCAGCAACTTCCCCGAGCACCGCATCAACATCATCGACACCCCGGGTCACGTGGACTTCACCATCGAAGTCGAGCGCTCCATGCGCGTCCTGGATGGCGCCTGTATGGTCTATTGCGCGGTGGGTGGCGTCCAGCCCCAGTCCGAAACCGTCTGGCGTCAGGCCAACAAGTACAAGGTGCCCCGTCTGGCCTTCGTGAACAAGATGGACCGCTCCGGCGCCAACTTCTTCAAGGTCGTCGACCAGATGAAGACTCGCCTCAAAGCCAACCCGGTCCCGATGGTTATCCCCATCGGCGCCGAGGACACCTTCGAGGGCGTCGTCGATCTGGTCAAGATGAAGGCCATCTACTGGGACGAGGCTTCTCAGGGCATGAAGTTCGACTTCCGCGACATCCCGGCCAACCTCGCCGATGAAGCCGCCAGCTGGCGCGAGCAGATGGTCGAAGCGGCTGCCGAGGCTTCCGAAGAGTTGATGAACAAGTACCTGGAAGAGGGCGAGCTCTCCGAAGCCGACATCATCCTCGGCCTGCGTACCCGCACCATCAACTGCGAAATCCAGCCCATGCTGTGCGGTACCGCCTTCAAGAACAAGGGCGTGCAGCGCATGCTCGACGCCGTTATCGAGTTGATGCCGTCGCCGGTGGACATTCCCCCGGTCAAGGGTATCCTCGAGAACGAATCCGAAGGCGAGCGCAAGGCCTCCGACGATGAGCCCTTCTCCGCTCTGGCCTTCAAGATCATGACCGACCCCTTCGTCGGTCAGCTGACCTTCTTCCGCGTCTATTCCGGCGTCGTCAATTCCGGTGACAGCATCTACAACCCGGTCAAGGGCCGCAAGGAGCGCATCGGCCGCATCCTCCAGATGCACGCCAACCAGCGCGAGGAAATCAAGGAAGTGCGCGCCGGCGACATCGCCGCCGCTGTCGGCCTCAAGGAAGCCACCACCGGCGAAACCCTGTGCGATCCGCAGCATGTCATCACCCTTGAGCGCATGGTCTTCCCCGAGCCGGTGATTCACGTCGCCGTCGAACCCAAGACCAAGGCCGACCAGGAAAAGATGGGCCTCGCCCTCGGCCGTCTGGCCCAGGAAGACCCGTCCTTCCGCGTCCGCACCGACGAGGAATCCGGCCAGACCATCATCTCCGGCATGGGCGAACTGCACCTCGAAATCATCGTCGATCGCATGCGCCGCGAATTCAACGTCGAAGCCACCGTCGGCGCTCCCCAGGTGGCCTACCGCGAGTGCATCAAGAAGGCCGTCGAACAGGAAGGCAAGTTCGTCAAGCAGTCCGGCGGTCGCGGCCAGTTCGGCCATGTCTGGCTCAAGATCGAGCCGAACGAAGCCGGCAAGGGCTACGAGTTCGTCGATGCCATCAAGGGCGGCGTCGTTCCCCGCGAATTCATTCCGGCGGTGGACAAGGGCCTGCAAGATGCGGTCGGCAGCGGCGTCCTCGCCGGCTTCCCCGTGGTCGACATCAAGTTCACCCTGTTCGACGGTTCCTATCACGACGTGGACTCCAACGAAAACGCCTTCCGCATGGCCGCCTCGATGGCCTTCAAGGAGGGTATGAAGAAGGCCAACCCGACGCTCCTTGAGCCGATGATGGCGGTCGAAGTCGAGACCCCGGAAGACTACATGGGCAACGTCATGGGCGACCTCTCTTCCCGCCGCGGCATCGTCCAGGGCATGGAAGACCAGGTCGGCGGCATCAAGCTGGTCAAGGCCGAAGTGCCGCTGTCGGAAATGTTCGGCTACTCGACCACGCTGCGCTCGCTGTCCCAGGGTCGCGCCACCTATTCGATGGAATTCAAGCACTATACCGAAGCGCCGAAGAACGTCGCCGAGGCTGTCATCAACAAGAAGTAACCTGTTATTGGAGAACCGATAATGGCTAAGGAAAAATTTGCACGTACGAAGCCGCACGTGAACGTGGGCACGATTGGACACGTTGACCACGGCAAGACGACCCTGACTGCGGCGATCACGACGGTGCTGTCGGCGAAGTTCGGCGGCTCGGCCAAGAAGTA
>SSSZ01000030.1 GCA_009469675.1 Azonexaceae bacterium
CAAGTAGGGCTCGACCGTGCGGCGTTAATCGGGCATTTTTATGGATGTTCATTCGGGGCCTCGGAGGCTTGTATGGTTGGTGCCTCCAATTCTCCGGGGAGACACCCCGAGTGAACAACCTACAGAGAGATCACAGCTAGCATCTGGTCCAACGACCTGTCGCGGGTGCACCGCCTGATCCCCAAGATCAAGGCCGGCACCGTCTGGGTCAATTGCCACAACCTCCTCGATCCGGCGGTGCCCTTCGGCGGCTTCAAGCAGTCGGGCTTCGGCCGCGAAATGGGGCGTACCGTCCTCGATGCCTTCCTGGAACAGAAATCGGTGTTCATGGCGGTCTAAACAGCCCGGATTTCCCCACCAAGCCCCGGCCAGCGCCTGCTTGCCGGGGCTTTTTGCCGTCTCGGAGCGGCCTTGCGTGACGAACCGGCGCCACCGTCCCCAGAGGCCGAAGCCATGGGGCTGGATGGTCGGCAAACGATTGTGGACGAACGGGCGATATAATCCATCTGGCATGGCTTGACGGAAGGTCGAAAACGTTATAACTATGCATAAAGTGATAATCGGCCTACTATTAACGGACAGATAGCCGGAAAACAGCCTTGACGGCCCGCGCCGTTTCCAGCTGGGGTCCGCTGCCTGATGGCGCTACAGTCCGGTACGGGAAAAGAATGGAAAACCAGGTCACAATAAACTGGGAAAGTTTTCAATCCGCCTATTGGCAGGCGACCTGCAGCCTGATCGGCGACGAATTTCTCCGGGCTTCGGCCGTAGAACTAGCCCGGGGCCTGGGAGCAAAAACCGTCATCATCACCCGCGCCCTGGACTATCCGGCGACCCGGGCCAAGGTTGTCGCCGCCAACCACGCCAGCCTTCCGGATCAGTACGAACTCGCCGAGACCCCCTGTGAAATGGCTTACCAGGGGCAGCGCACGGTGATCGAGGATTGCCTGGCCGAGCGCTACCCCCTGACCCGGGGGTCGGGGCACGAAAGTTTCTTCGGCTACCCCTATTTCAACGGGGCGAACGAATGCATCGGCCACCTGGGGCTTTTCTTCGCCCGGGCCATGCCGGTGGACGAGGCGTTCCATCGCCGCATGGAAGCCCTGGGCCGGCGCATCGAAGCCGAACTGCGCCGCCTCGACCTCGACAATCTCTACCAAAGCACCAGCCGCCGCCTCGATTTCCAGAACCGGATCCTGGCTTTGGCGGCCCGCCAGCACCCCCTGGACCGGGTGGCGGACGAACTGATCCTGATGATCGAGCGCGAGCACCCCGACATGTTGTGCTCGATCATGGTGCCCGAGGCCGACGGCCGGATGCTGCGGCTTCTCTCCGCTCCCGGCCTGCCGGCCGAATACTGCTTTGCCGTGGACCGCATTCCCGTCGGTTCCGGGGTTGGCTCCTGCGGTACGGCGGCTTTTCTTGGTGAGCGGGTAGTCATCGCCGACATCCAGACCCATCCCTACTGGAAAGGTTACAGCGAACTGGCCGCCGAACACGGCTTGTTGAGTTGCTGGTCGCAGCCGGTCAAGGACGGCGAGGGCCGGGTCGTGGCGGTCTTCGCCATCTACCGGCGCCAGGTCGGCGAGCCGTCGGCCGCCGACCTGACGCTCATCCACTCGGTTTCCGATCTCCTCGAACTGATCCTCGGCTATTACCGTACCGTCGAATCGCTCCACGTCAAGACCCAGCGCTACCAGCTCATCCTCAGCAATTCCGGCGACGGCATCGTCATCCTCGACGCAGAGGGCAACTTCGTCGAAATCAGCGACGGCTTTCTCCGCCTGGTCGGGGCGTCGCGCAAGAGCGAGGTGGAGCCGACCCGCCTGTGGCAGTGGGACGCCCGCAACGACGAGGCCGCCGTTCGGGCCATACTGGCCGAATTGGTCGAACACCCGCTCAGCTATGAAACGGCGATCCGGCGGATCGACGGTGAAATCCGCGAGGTCGAGGTCATCGCCTCGGCCTTCCGCGTCGGCGGTCAGGCGCTAATCTGGGCCTCGGCCCGGGATGTCACCGAACGCAAGCGCATCGAGCGGGAACTGGCCGAAACCACCCGCCGCACCACGGTCTTTCTCGATGCCATTCCGGCCCCGGTGTTCTACAAGGACAAGGAGGGGCGCTACCTGGGGATCAACAAGGCCTTTACCCAGTTTTTTGGGCAAACCCGCGAATTTCTCGTCGGCAAAAGCGTTTTCGACTGTTTTCCGCGGGAACTGGCCGAGATTTACCACGCCCGCGACAAGGAATTGTTCGACCAGCCGGCGGTCCAGGTGTACGAAGCCCAGATCGAGGATACGGCAGGCGTCCGCCACGACGTCATGTTCCACAAGGCCTCCTTCCTCGACGCCGAAGGCCGGGTGGCCGGCCTGATTGGCGCCATTCTCGACATCACCGGGCGCAAGCAGGCCGAACAGGCCCTGAAGGACAGCGAGGAACGTGCCCGCAACCTGGCGGCCATGCTGCGCCGGATGTGCGACAACGTGCCCGACATGATCTGGGCCAAGGATCTGGACAGGCGCTACCTTTTCGCCAACCAGGCGATCTGCGACGAACTGCTCAACGCCACCGATACCGCCGAACCCGAAGGCAAGACCGACCTCTTCTTCGCCCGGCGGGAGCGCGAGAGCCATCCGGAAAACCCCGCCTGGCACACCTTCGGCGAGGTCTGCCAGGACAGCGACGCCGCCACCCTGGCCCGGGGCGAAGCGTCGGCCTTCGAGGAATTCGGCCACCTCAAAGGGCGCATGGTTTACCTCGAAGTGCACAAGGCGCCGTTCTACAACGAAGCCGGCGAGATCATCGGCACCGTCGGTTCGGCCCGGGACATCACCGAGCGCAAGCAGATCGAGGAAGAACTCGAGCAACATCGGCACCACCTGGAAAAGCTCGTCGCCGACCGCACCGCCGCCCTGTCCATCGCCAAGGAGGCCGCCGAGGCCGCCAACCGGGCCAAGAGCAGCTTCCTGGCCAACATGAGCCACGAACTGCGCACGCCGATGAACGCCATCATCGGCATGACCCACATCCTGGCCCGCCGCATCAGCGATCCCGCCCAGCAGGACAAGCTCGGGCGCATCGCCAGTTCGGCCAACCACTTGCTGCAACTGCTCAACGACATCCTCGACCTTTCCAAGATCGACGCCGAACGCCTGACCCTGGAGAAAACCGTATTCACCGTCGGCAGCCTGGTCAGCAACCTGGAAAGCCTGATCGGCGACAAACTGGCCGCCAAGGGCCTGCGGTCACGCCACGAATTCGCTCCGGGGCTGGAAAACCTCGAACTCCTTGGCGACCCCCTGCGTCTGCAGCAGGTTCTCCTCAACCTCGTGGGCAACGCCATCAAGTTCACCCAGCGGGGGACCGTGACGCTGGCGGTGTACGTCGACGAGGAGAGCGAGGAAAACATCGGCCTGCATTTTTCCGTCACCGACACCGGCATCGGCATGACACCCGAGGTCGCGGCCAAGGTCTTCGAACCCTTCGAGCAGGCCGACGGCTCGATCACCCGAAAATACGGCGGCACCGGCCTTGGTCTCGCCATCTGCCGCCGCCTGATCCGGTTGATGGGCGGCGACATCGCCGTGGCCAGCACCCCTGGAGTCGGCAGTATCTTCTCGTTTTCCCTGGCCTTCCCCAAGGCGGCACCCGGCTATCGGCAGGAGCAGGGCAGGGCCGTCCTGTCGGGACTCGATGCCGAGGCGGAACTGCGCCGCCGCTACGCCGGAACCCGCATCCTGATCGCCGAGGACGACTGGGTCAACCAGGAGATGATGCTCGAACTGATCCGCGAATTGCTCGGCTTTGCCGTCGATGTCGCCGCCGACGGCAGCGAGGCGGTCGAACTCGCGGGGAGAAACGACTACGCCCTGGTTCTCATGGACATGCAGATGCCGAAAATCGACGGCCTCGAAGCAACCCGCCTGCCCGGCCGGGAGCAGCTGCCGATCATCGCCGTCACCGCCAATGCCTTCGCCGACGACCGCGCCAGTTGCGTCGCGGCGGGCATGAACGACTTTATCGCCAAGCCGGTGGACCCCGATGCCCTGTTCCTCGCCTTGTTCAAGTGGCTGGAGCGCCAGGAAGCCGAGTTATAGGCCGGGAGCGAGGGCAGCGAGGAGGGCGTCGCAGGCGCCTTCGAGGCGGGCGGCATCACCTTCGCGGCAGTCGAAATAGGCGCGATAGCTCATGTAGGTGGGCAGCTTGGCGGTGAACAGGTAGATGGGAAAGAGAATCTCCCGGTCGCAGTCGCGGCTGCGGGCCCAGGCGATGTTGAACTCCTCCTTGCAGACCTTGGAGGCGAGGTAGTCGGGAGAAAACAGCGCGACCACCTTGCGGCAGCGGTCGAGGGATTCGAAGATTTCCGGCTGCCACGCCGTGCCGACGTTGATGTTCTTGCGGTCGAGGAATATCCGGATGGCCGGCGCCTTGTGCCGGAGTCGCTGGGCGAGATCGTCCACCAGGGCCGAATCTTCCCGGGCGTAGCTGAGAAAGACGTCGAAGTCCTCGTCGGTCTGGGCCGCGGCGGTGTCGGCGGCCGCCGCCGACCGGGCCAGGGCAAATACCTCCGTCGCCTCCCTGACCTGGGTATCGCCATGGGCAACGATCTTCAGGGTATCGAGAGGAAGCCCGCCGCGCATCCAGTGGATGGCGGCATCGAGCAGCGGCCGGAGCATGGCGGCCACCGGCCAGCGCTGGTCTCCGGCGGCAACGATGGGCATGGCCACCGAGCGCAGATCGGTCCGTTCGCCGAGGATGGGGGCTAATGCACGGAAGATGTCGCCCACCACCTCGGGCGGGTCGCCCTGCACCAGCGGTTCGAAACAGAGCAGCCGCTTGAAGGGCGGCGGCGCCAGGGCCGGCTCGGCGGCGGTCGTCGGGCGGTAGGCGCCGCCGGCCGGGGCCGGGTCGCCGGAAAGCCAGCAGGAAAAATGGGTCCGCAGGTCGAGTTCCCGGTGCAGCGCCAGTTCTGCCACCGAAATCCCGCTGCGGTGCAGGGCGCCGATGAGGGAACCGGGGGTCGGCAGGTAGTCGTTGGGAAAGGCCGAAACGACCAGCAGATCGAAGGGATGCGCCGGATCGGGCAGGGTGAGGTCGCCCTGGAGCAGTTCGATCTTGCGGCTACCCACGGGCAGCGTGGCGAGGAGCTTCATGGAACCTCCGCTGGCTTCGGCCGGCGTCAACCGGCTGGAACGATGGTCGCATCATAGGGCAAACCGGGGCGCCGCCAAAGGGGAACCCGGGGAGGCGACAAGAAAAAATCCGGAAACCGCCGGTTTCCGGATTTTTTTTGCCAACCGCCTAACAAGTTCCGACGGCGGGGCCGCCGGGCCGCCTTAGCCGCAGGTGCCGACGGCGCCGCAGGCGGTGCAGAAATCGCAGCCGTCCTTCCTGATCATGGTGTGGTTGCCGCATTCGCCGCACAGCTTGCCCTGGGTCGGCAGCACCGTGTTGCTCGATTCTTCCGGCGCCTTGAGGATGCCCATCTGCTGCAGCGGGAAGCCGTTGTCGTCGAGGATGCCGAGCATGGCGTAGCGGTGGATGATGAGGTTGGCGATGTAGGCCACCGTCGAGGGGTAGGTCTGCTGCTTGCGGGAACCCGGCACGAAGGCCATGAAGTCGCCCAGGGGCTCGGGGTAGTCGAGGAGCTTTCTGAGCTTCATGCCGATCCAGGCCGGGTCAAGGACGCGCATGTCGAGCGACAGGAGCTTGCACAGGCCGTCCAGGGCGCGGGGGTAGTTGCCGGCCAGCCACATGGAGTAGGGGCGGGTGACGCCGTCGGGGAGGGTGATTTCCTTCAAGCCGAGGACGAAATCCTCGCCAGTGGAGGGGTTGTTGACGTCCACCGTCCAGGAGAGGGTGCCGTCGGTGCCGGTTTTGGGTTCCTTGGCGCTGAACAGGGCGTCCCGTACCGGGGTGGGGCCGTCGTGATCGAGGGCGCCGAGCTGTTCGCAGCGCCAGCGGATGACCTGGGCCATGGCGGAAACCACCGAGGGGACACGCTTACGCTCGCCGTGGGGGGGCATGGGTAGCTCGAAGGAGTCGCCCGGAGTCTTGGCCAGGGCTTCGAGCTTCATTTCCAGCCAGCCGTGGTCGTTGGCCCGCATGTCCATGGACAGCGTCTTGGCGACGGCGCCCAGGCCGCGGGGTTCGGCCGGGCCGTTGGCCCAGACCTCGAAGGGCCAGGCGCGGCCTTCGGGCTCGACATGGCCGACGAAGAGGGCGAATTTGCCGATGGGCGAATCGATCATGTAGGTCCAGCAGAGGTTGCCCTCCGGCAGGTTGGGGCGGCCCGGCCAGCGCAGGCTGGCGAGCACCGGGGCGGGCAGGTTCTTGATCGAGAGGCGGCGGTTGGCGTCGGTGGTGACGAAATCCTGGGGCGCCTTGGCGTCGGCCGGCTGTTCGGCCTTGGCCGGTTCGACCGAGAGCACCGAACCCAGGACGCTGTTGGGGCGGTAGGTGGCCAGGCCCTTCAAGCCGGACTTCCAGGCCTGCATGTAGAGATCCTGGAAATCCTCGTAGGGGTAGTCGGCCGGGACGTTGACCGTCTTCGAGATCGAGGTGTCGATGTAGGGCGCCACGGCGGCGACCATGTCGGCGTGGGCCTTGGCCGAGATTTCCAGGGCCGTGACGAAGTAGTCGGGCAGGTTGGCGACGTCGCCGCCCAGGTGTTTGTAGAGGCGCCAGGCGTAGTCCTCGACCGAGTATTCCTTCAGGGTACCGTCGGGCATGCGCTTCTTGCGGCTGTAGGTCCAGGAGAAGGGCGGTTCGATGCCGTTCGAGGCATTGTCGGCGAAGGCCAGCGAAATGGTGCCGGTGGGCGCGATCGAGAGAAGGTGCGAGTTGCGCAGGCCGTGCTTGCGGATTTCGGTCTTGACGTCGTTGGGCAGGCGGGAGGCGAAGTTGCCGCCGGAAAGGTAAAGCTCGGCGTTGAAGAGGGGGAAGGCGCCGCGTTCCTTGGCCAGGTCGACGGAATAGAGGTAGGCGGTGTCGCGCATGTATTCGGAAATGCGGGTCGCCATGGCGCGGGCTTCGGGTTTGTCGTACTTGAGGCGCAGCATGGCCAGGGCGTCGCCCAGACCGGTGAAGCCCAGGCCGACCCGGCGCTTGTTGGCGGCTTCCTGGGCCTGGCGGTCAAGGGGCCAGTGGGTGGCGTCGAGCACGTTGTCGAGCATGCGGGTCGAGATGCGGACGACTTCGCCGAAGGCGGCGAAATCGAACTCGGCCTTGTCGGAAAAGGCGTGTTTGATGAACAGGGTGAGGTTGATCGACCCCAGGCAGCAGCAGCCGTAGGGCGGCAGGGGTTGCTCGGCGCAGGGGTTGGTGGCCTCGATCACCTCGCAGTAATTGAGGTTGTTGTCCTTGTTCATGCGGTCGAGGAAGAGGATGCCCGGCTCGGCGTGGTCGTAGGTGGATTTCATCACCTGATCCCAGAGGTCGCGGGCCTTGACCTTGCGGTACACCCAGAGGCCGTCCTCGCGCTGGAAGGCGCCGGAAGACTTCATGTCGGTATTGGGTTCGGCGCGGTGCACCAGTTCGACCTCGCCGTCGGCGTCGACGGCCTGCATGAAGGCGTCGGAAACGCCGATGGAGATGTTGAAATTGGTCAGGTCGCCCTGATCCTTGGCGTGGATGAAATCCTCGATGTCCGGGTGGTCGCAGCGCAGGACGCCCATCTGGGCGCCGCGGCGGGCGCCGGCGGACTCGACGGTTTCGCAGGATCGGTCGAAGACGCGCATGTAGGAGACGGGGCCGGAGGCGCGGGACTGGGTGCCCTTGACGTGGGCGCCCTGGGGACGGATGGACGAGAAGTCGTAGCCGACGCCGCCGCCCCGGCGCATGGTCTCGGCGGCCTGGGCCAGGGCGGTGTAGATGCCGGGCTTGCCGTCGGTGATTTCGACGATGGAGTCGCCCACGGGCTGCACGAAGCAGTTGATGAGGGTGGCCTGGAGGTCGGTGCCGGCGGCGGAATTGATGCGGCCGGCGGGGATGAAGCCGTTTTCCTGGGCCCACAGGAAGCGGGCTTCCCAGTGGGGGCGGTCCTTGTCCTTTTCGACCTGGGCCAGGGCGTAGGCCACCCGGCGGCGCACGTCGTGGACGTTGGTTTCCTTGCCCTTGGCGTATTTTTCGATCAGTACCTCGCCGGAAATTTCCTGTTCCAGGAGGGGGGGGATTTCCGGCGCAGCGGGAATATCGGTCAGGGAAAGCTGTTCGGCAACTGGACTCATGGAACCCTCCTCGGCGTTACGGTGGTGACGGATTTATCTTGGTTTGATTGGTGCAAAGCTACTATATCTAGTGGGTCGATGCAAGATGTTGACTAGATATGGGTATTTTGGCAGACCGCCCAAGTGCGCCGTCATGGCCCCGAAAAGCCCAAAAAAACAAAGCCCCCCGGTCGTTTGACCGGGGGGCTGACCAGTCGTTTTGGCTTAGATGCCGAGCAGCGTCTGGGTGTGGTGGGCGATCATCCACTCCTCGTTGGTCGGGATGACCAGCACGTCGACGGCGCTTCCGGCCTGCCCGATATGGGTGGCGTGGCCGGCGTTGGCGGCCGGGTCGAGGTCGATGCCCAGCCAGGCGCACTGGGCGCCGACCCGGCGCCGCACCTCGGCGGCGTGTTCGCCGATGCCGCCGGTGAACACCAGGGCGTCGAGGCCGCCGGCGGCGGCGGCCAGCGACCCCAGTTCGCGGACGATGCGATAGCAGAAGAGATCGACGGCTTCCTGAGCTTCCGGCCGGTCGCTGGCGAGCAGGGTGCGCATGTCCTGGGACAGCCCGGAAACGCCGAGCAGCCCCGATTCCTTGTAGAGCAGCCGGGTCAGTTCCTTGACCCCCATGCCCTTGTTCTCCATGAGATAGAGCAAGACCCCGGGGTCCAGGTTGCCGCTGCGGGTGCCCATCATCAGGCCGTCGATGGCGGTGAAGCCCATGGTCGACGCGACGCCCTTGCCCCCCACCAGGGCGGCCATGCTGGCGCCGTTGCCGAGGTGGGCGACGACGACCCGGCCGCCGGCCTTGGGCGTGTGTTCGGGCAGGACGCGGGCGATGTATTCGTAGGACAGGCCGTGGAAGCCGTAGCGCCGCACGCCTTCGGCGGTGATGGCGCGGGGCAGGCCGAAGGTCTGGGCGACGGCCGGGTTGCTGCGGTGGAAGGCGGTGTCGAAGCAGGCCACCTGCGGGACGGCCGGCAGCAAGGCCTGCAAGGCCCGCACCCCGGCGAGGTTGTGGGGCTGGTGCAGAGGGGCGAGGGTGATGAAGCCGGCGAGTTGGTCGAGGACGCCGGCATCGAGCACCATGGGCCGGGAATACAGTTCGCCGCCGTGCACCACCCGGTGGCCGACGGCGACGATCTGCCAGGCCGCCTCGTGGGCGGTGAACCAGCGCAGCAAATGGTCGAAGGCGGCAGCGTGGGCGACCTGGGTACCGTCCAGTGGTTCGTCCGCCACCTTGGCGCCGTGGCGGTCCTTGGCGACGAGGCGGGTTTCGCCGGTGCCGATGCCGTCGATCTGGCCGGAAACCTCGGCGCAGGGCGAAACCGGGCTGGCGAGCGGGAAGAGGGCGAACTTGATCGACGAGGAGCCGGCGTTGATGGTGAGAATGCCGCGGTTCATGAGGCCTTGTTCCGTTTGGCGTGGGCGACGAGGGCGGCGATGACGCAGGAGGCGGTGCGCGTCTCGGCGGAATCGGCCCGGCTGGTGAGGACGATGGGGACGGTGGTGCCGAGCACGATGCCGGCGGTCAGGGCGTTAGCCAGGTATTCGAGCTGTTTGGCCACCATGTTGCCCGATTCGAGGTCGGGCACGACCAGGATTTCGGCGTGGCCGGCCACCGCCGACTTGATGCCCTTGGTCTTGGCGGCGACGATGGAGACGGCGTTGTCGAACGCCAGCGGCCCGTCCAGGAGGCCGCCCTTGATCTGGCCGCGGTCGGCCATCTTGCAGAGGGCGGCGGCGTCCAGCGTCGACTGGATCTTGGGATTGACCGTTTCCACCGCCGAGAGGATCGCCACCTTGGGTTCGGGGATGCCGATGATGTGGGCCAGGTCGATGGCGTTCTGGATGATGTCCACCTTGTCCACCAGGGTGGGGGCGATGTTGATCGCCGCGTCGGTGATGAGCAGCGGCCGGTGATAGGTCGGCACATCCATGAGAAAGACATGGCTGATGCGGCGCGCCGTGCGCAGGCCGTTGGCGCGGGAAACCACCTCGGCCATCAGTTCGTCGGTATGGAGGCTGCCCTTCATTAGGGCTTCGGCGTCGCCGTTGCGCACCAGGGAGACGGCGATGGCCGCCGAATCATGGCTGTGGCGGGCGTTGACGATGCGGATGCCGGAAAGGTCGAGGCCGTGCTCCTCGGCCACCGAGCGGATCTTGGCTTCGGGGCCGACCAGAATGGGTTCGATGATGCCTTCCTGAAAGGCGATCACCGGCCCCTTGAGCGATTCTACGTCGCAGGGGTGGGCAACGGCCGTGGGGATGGGTTCCAGCCCTTTGACGCGCTCCAGGAGATGCTGGTAGCGCTCGTGTTTGTCGTCGATGTGCACTTCGGGCATATGCACTTCCTGCATGTGCTCGATCTTTTCCGTCGGGGCCAGCACCTCGGCTGTGCCGCGCACCACCTGCAGGCCTTCCTGGTTGGTGCACACGCAGTCGAGGACAACGTGCTTGTTGTGGTCGAACTTCTGCTTGGCGGTGACGGTGATGGTGATGGTGTCGCCGATGGTCACCGGCCGGGCGAAATGCAGGGTCTGGTCCACCAGGATGGTGCCCGGCCCGGGGAACTGGGTGCCCAGTACCGTCGAAATCAGGGAGCCGCTCCACATGCCGTGGGCGATGACCTCGCGGAACATGCCGCTTTCGGTATATTCGGGGTCCACCACCGACGGATTGACGTCGCCGGTCATGACCGCAAAGAGCTTGACGTCCTCGGGGCGCAGGGTGCGCTGCAGCGAGGCGTGGTCGCCGATGCGGATTTCATCGTAGGTCTTGTTGACGAGATAACGGTGCTGGGTGCTGCTCTGGCTCATTTCCCTCTTCCTTATGGGCTTTAGGCTTATCGGCGCCTAGACTTTCGGGAGTATATTCTGCTGCGTCGCAGCAAACAATTGCCCTATTACTTTCGTTTGAGTTGCGTCAATAAACGGAAACACCGGCAAGACAATAATCACTGCCTGGCCGCGCCGATGTGCAAACGCAACATCGGCGGCGGGCGGAATCCCCAATACCACTTTCAAGGAAAAACCATGTTCAATCTTCAGGGAAAAAAAGGCCTTGTCGTCGGCATCGCCAACGGCCAGAGCATCGCCTTCGGCTGCGCCCGCGCCTTCAAGCTGTGCGGCGCCGAACTCGCCGTCACCTATATGAACGAACGGGCCGAACCCCACGTCAAGCCGCTGGCCCAGATGGTCGCTGCCCCCATCTTCATGCCTCTGGACGTGGAAAAACCCGGCGAAATGGAAGCCGTGTTCGCCGCCATCCAAGAAACCTGGGGCAAACTCGATTTCGTCGTGCATTCCATCGCCTTCGCTCCCAAGGATGACCTCCACGGCCGCGTCACCGACTGCAGCCGCGAAGGCTTCATGCGCGCCATGGACATTTCGTGCCACTCCTTCATCCGCATGGCCAAGCTGGCCGAGCCGCTGATGAAGGAAGGCGGCTGCCTCCTCACCATGAGCTACCTGGGGGCCGACGAAGTGGTCCAGAACTACGGCATCATGGGTCCGGTCAAGGCCGCCCTGCAGGCGTCTTCCCGTTATCTCGCGGCGGAGCTCGGCCCCAAGGGCATCCGCGTCCATGCCATTTCGCCGGGGCCGCTCCAGACCCGCGCCGCCTCGGGCATCAAGTCCTTCGACAAGCTGATGGACGAGGCCATCGAGCGGGCGCCGCTCCACACCCTGGTTTCCGCCGACGACGTGGGCGCCCTGGCCGCCTACCTGGTGAGCGACGTGGCCAAGACCATCACCGGCGGCACCATCTACATCGACGGGGGCTACAACGTCGTCAGCGGTTGATCTGACGCAAGCAATCGTCATCGCAAGGTGATAGGCTGAGCCCGTTGCCTTGAATCAACGGGAGGTTGTCGTGGCCTTGACCGACCTGCATGCCGAAGCGGTGGCGGGGATTGTCGATCGCGTCGCCCAGCGTTACCGGCGAGACCCCACCTGCATCGTCCAGATCCTGCGGGAAATCCAGGAAGCCTGCGACTGGATTTCGCCCGCCGCCATCGACCGCCTGCAGGCGGTGCTCGGCGTACCGCGCACCAAGATCGAGGGGGTCGCCGGCTTCTATTCCTTCTTTTACACGCGGCCCCGGGGCCGCTACCGCATCCTCTTTTCCGACAACATCACCGACCGTATGGCGGGCAACCTGCCGCTCATGGAGCGGCTCTGCGGCAACCTTTGGGTCGAGCCGGGCAAGGTCTCCGAAGACGGCCTGGTCAGCGTCGACAAAACCTCGTGTACCGGCATGTGCGACCAGGGGCCGGCCCTCCTGGTCAACAACCTCGCCGTCACCCGCCTCGACGCCGGGCGCATCGACGAGATCGCCGACCTGGTGCGCAACGCCGTTCCCCTGGGCGAGTGGCCGGCGGCGTATTTTGCCGTTGCCGACAACGTCCGCCGCGCCGACATTCTGCTCGGCCACACCCTGCAGCCCGGCGATGCCCTGCGGGCCGCCCGGGACCGCGCCCCCAGCGAGGGCATTGCGGCCTCCAACATGCGCTCCTGGCGCGAAGGCCTGCCCCACGGCCTGGGCGGCCCCGCCGCCACCCTCGACGAAATCAAGCGCGCCAACCTGCGGGGCCGGGGCGGCGCCGGTTTCACCACCGGCCTCAAATGGGAAGCCTGCCGCAACGCGCCGCTCAAACCCGGCCAGCAGCGCTTTGTCGTGTGCAACGCCGACGAGGGCGAACCCGGCACCTTCAAGGACCGCGTTCTCCTCACCGCCCACGCGGACCTCGTCTTCGAGGGCATGACCGTGGCCGCCTACACCATCGGCGCCCGCCGCGGCTTTCTCTACCTGCGGGGCGAATACCGCTACCTGCTCGATCATTTGGAGTGCATCCTCAAGCGCCGCCGGGAGCAGAAGCTTCTCGGCCCGGACATTCTCGGCATCCCCGGAGCCGACTTCGACATCGAAATCCACCTCGGCGCCGGCGCCTACGTCTGCGGTGAGGAATCGGCCCTCATCGAATCCCTCGAAGGCAAGCGCGGCACACCCCGCAACCGGCCGCCTTTCCCCGTGACCAACGGCTACCTCGACCAGCCCACCGTCGTGAACAACGTCGAAACCTTCGCCGCCGCCGCCCTCATCGCGGTCAAGGGCGGTGACTGGTACGCCGCCATCGGCACCCGCCATTCGGCAGGCACCAAGATCCTTTCGGTTTCCGGCGATTGCGAGCGGCCCGGCCTCTACGAATATCCCTTCGGCGTCGCCGTCCGCCAGGTGCTTGCCGACTGCGGCGCCGGCCGCACCCAGGCGGTGCAGGTCAGCGGGCCTTCCGGCGTGTGCATCGGGGCCGACGAATTCGACCGCCGGATCGGCTTCGAAGACCTGCCCACCGCCGGCGCCTTCATGGTCTTCGACGACAGCCGCGACATGTTCGAGGTGGCCCGCAACTTCGTCCATTTCTTTCAGCACGAAAGCTGCGGCTTCTGCACGCCGTGCCGGGTCGGCACCTCGCTCTTGAAGAACCTCATGGACAAGCTCCACAACGGTCACGGCTCCCCCTACGACTTTGCCGAAATCGAAAAGCTCAACCAGCTGCTCCAGTCCATGAGCCATTGCGGCCTCGGGCACACCGCCTGCAACCCGGTGCTCGATACCATCGCCAAGTTCCGCCCGGCCTACGAGCGGCGCATGGAGCACAACGACTTCACCCCCGCCTTCGACCTCGACCGGGCGCTGGCCGCCGCCCGCCAGATGACCGGCCGCGACGACGCCGGAGCCCACATTCCCGCAGAATTCGGGGAGGACGCATGAACCGTACGCCGGACCGTCGAAAAAAAGGCCCGCCCCCGCCTGGCGGGGCGGAGCGGGGGTTTCGCGGAGCGCAGTTCCGCGCCCGAGGACCGGGCCGGCTGCGCAACCCGCCTACCAGTGCATTTTGCCAGGGGTGCCCAATGAGCCTTTTGCCGGACTGCCCCAAGAAAGGCTTGCCCCCGCTCGGCGGGGAGGCGCGAAGCGCCAGGGGTGCCCAATGACCCAGACCTTCACCCTCGACGGCAAAGCCATTCCCTTCGCGGATGGCCAGACCATCATCCAGGCGGCGCTGGCCGCCGGGGTGTTCATCCCCCATCTCTGCTACCACCCGGAATTCAAGCCCCACGGCTCGTGCAAGCTGTGCACCGTCAAGGTTAATGGCCGCCAGACCGCTTCGTGCACCATGCGTGCCGCCGCCGGCATGCAGGTCGAGAGCAACACGGAAGAAATCAACGCCGAGCGCCGCGCCCTGACCCAGATGCTTTTCGTCGAAGGCAACCACTTCTGCCCCTCCTGCGAAAAGAGCGGCGATTGCCAGTTGCAGGCCACGGCCTACCATCTGGGCATGATGTCGCCCCATTTCGACCATTTTTTCCCCAACCGGCCGGTGGATGCCTCCCACCCCGAACTGCTCCTCGACTTCAACCGCTGCATCCTCTGTTCGTTGTGCGTGCGGGCCAGCCGGGACGTGGACGGCAAGAACGTCTTTGCCCTCTCCGGGCGGGGCATCAAGACCCACCTCATCGTCAATGCCAAATCGGGCCGCCTGGCCGATACCGACATCGCCCTCGGCGACAAGGCCGTTCAGGTCTGCCCGGTGGGGGTGATCCTCAGGAAGCGCACCGGGTTTGCCGTGCCCATCGGCGAGCGCACTTACGACAAGGCGCCCATCGCCGAAACCGTCGCCCAGGAGGGAACCTGACATGGACGCCCCGGGCAAGAAAAAGCTCAAGGTCGCCACCACCTCGCTGGCCGGCTGCTTCGGTTGCCACATGTCCTTTCTCGACATCGACGAGCGCCTGTTCACCCTGCTCGACTACATCGAGTTCGACCGCTCGCCGCTGACCGACATCAAGGAGGTCAGCCCCGACTGCGACCTCGGCATCATCGAAGGGGGCCTGTGCAACGCCGAAAACGTCCATGTCCTGAGGGAATTCCGCAAGAACTGCAAGGTGCTCGTCGCCATCGGCGCCTGCGCCGTCAATGGCGGCCTGCCCGCCCAGCGCAACCACCTGCCCCTGTCGACCATCCTCGAAGAGGTCTATCACACCAGTCCCGGGCTCGCCAACGGCCTCATCCCCAACGACCCGGAACTGCCCCTGCCCCTCAACAAGGTGCATCCCATCCATGAAGTGGTGAAGATCGACTACTTCCTCCCCGGCTGCCCCCCCTCCGGCGACGCCATCTGGAAGTTCCTCACCGACCTCCTGGCCGGCCGCGAACCCGAGTTGGGCCATGGATTGATGCACTATGACTGACAAATTTCAACGCAGAGGCGCAGAGGCGCAGAGGTTTTTTGAGACGATTTGGTTTTCTCCGTGCCTCTGTGCCTCTGCGTTTCAGAACAGGGCTGCAAATTCCCGCCGTGGCCCGGAACCGGAGTTGCGTGACGGACCGAAGCACGATGACCGAGTGGGTTCAACGCAACGGCGCAGAGCCGCAGAGGTTTCTAAACACGATTTGGTCTTTCTCCGCGTCTCTGCGCCTCTGCGTTTCAAAGCAGCGCTTCAGAACTCCGCGAGGCCAACATGACCTATAACCTGGAAACTGCCGCCCACCCGGAAAAGCTGCGCCGTGTCGCCATCGACCCCGTTTCCCGAGTCGAGGGCCACGGCAAGGTGACCATCCTCCTCGACGACCAGAACAAAGTGCATCAGGTGCGCCTGCATATCGTCGAATTCCGCGGCTTCGAGAAATTCATCCAGGGCCGGCCCTACTGGGAAGTGCCGGTCATGGTCCAGCGCCTCTGCGGCATCTGCCCGGTGTCGCACCACCTGGCCGCTTCCAAGGCCATGGACGTCATCGTCGGCGCCAGGAAGCTCACCCCCACCGCGGAAAAGCTGCGTCGCCTCATGCACTACGGCCAGATGCTGCAGTCCCACGCCCTGCATTTCTTCCATCTGTGCTCCCCCGACCTGCTCTTCGGCTTCGATTCCGACGTCACCAAGCGCAACATCGTCGGCGTCGCCGCCGCCCACCCGGAAACCGCCAAACGCGGCGTGCTGCTCAGGAAGTTCGGCCAGGAGGTCATCCGCCACACCGCCGGCAAGCGGGTGCACGGCACCGGTTCGGTGCCGGGCGGCGTCAACAAGGCACTCACCGTGGCCGAGCGCGACGAACTCCTCAAAGACATCTACCCCATCATCGCCTGGTCTCGGGACGCCGTACACCTCATCCAGAAGGTGCATATCCAGGATCCCGGCCTCTACAACAGCTTCGGCATCTTCCGTTCCAACTTCATGTCCATCGTCGGCCACAACGGCGACCTGGATTTCTACCACGGCAGCCTGCGCGCCCGGGACGACAACGGCAAGCTCATCTTCGACGGCGTCGACTACCAGGACTACGACCGCTACATCGAAGAGGAAGTCAAACCCTGGAGCTACATGAAGTTTCCCTTCCTGCGTTCGATCGGCAAGGAAAACGGCTGGTACAAGGTGGGGCCGCTTGCCCGGGTGCAGAACTGCGACCAGATTCCCACCCCCTTCGCCGAACACGAAAGAAAGGAATTCGTCGACTACGCCGGCGGCACCCCCATGCACGCCCCCCTGGCCTACCACTGGACCCGTATGATCGAAATGCTCCACGCCGCCGAAGCCATCAAGGAACTGCTCCACGACGACGACCTCCTGGGCGCCGACCTCGTCGTCCAGGGCGAACGCCGGACCGACGGCGTGGGCGTCATCGAAGCCCCCCGCGGCACGCTCTTCCACCACTACCGGGTGGACGAGAACGACGTCGTCACCATGGCCAATCTCATCGTCTCCACCACCAACAACAACCAGGCCATGAACGAAGCCGTCCGCCACGTCGCCCGCCGCTACCTGCACGGCCGCGAAGTCACCGAAGGCCTGCTCAACCACATCGAAGTCGCCATCCGCGCCTTCGACCCCTGCCTCTCCTGCGCCACCCACGCCCTCGGCAAGATGCCCCTGGAAGTCGAACTGGTCGATGCGGAAGGCGCCCTGGTACACCGCCTGAGCCGTTCATGACCGCACCCGTCGTCGTCCTTGCCGTCGGCAACCCCAGCCGCGGCGACGACGCCCTCGGACCCCGCCTCCTGGCCCGGCTGGAAACCTGGCTGGTCGCCCAGGGCCGGGCCGGGGAGGTGGAATTGATCGAAGACTTCCAGCTCAACATCGAACACGCCCTCGACCTCCAGGGCCGGCGGCTCGCCCTGTTCATCGACGCCGGCAGTGGCACCCCCGCCCCCTACACCTTCACCCGCCTGCACGCTGCCGCCGGCCTGGGTTCCAGCACCCACGCCCTGGAACCGGGGGCGGTACTCAAAGTCTTTGAACAAACCTGCCCCGGCCCCGCACCCGCCTGCTTCGTCCTCTGCGTGCGGGGGGAGCGCTTTGAACTGGGGGAAGGCCTGAGCCCGGCGGCGGAAGGCCATGCCGAGGCGGCTTGGGGGCTGCTGGCGGAACTGATGGCGAGGGCGGAGCTTGCCGCTTGGTTCGCAATGGGGGAGGCGGCGGGCAAAATCATTCGCCCGCCGGCGGATCAGTCCGTCCCTACCGGGCAGCCGTCAGGCGCTTCATGATGGCGTCCCGCAGGGCTTTCGCCGCGGCTTCGGTCGGTCGGGCGGGCAGCGTGATTTGCTGAACGCCGCCAAACTGCAGGGAGAACCAGTCGGGAACGGCAATTTCGCCCATCACCACCGGCACGATGGGAATGCCCTTGCCGTCGGCGAATTCGAGTTCGCGTCGGACCCATTTGGAGGCCAGGGAATCCTCGGTCATCAGGAAAACGAGAAGGTCCGATTTGCCCAGTGCCTCGACCAGGCTGTCGCGCCACTGGGCGCCGCCCGGTATGCCGGAGACGTCCTGCCAGACGGTGATGCCGAGGTTTTGCAGGGAATCGCCCAGGGTCTTGGCTTCCTTCCCATTGCTGCGCGAATAGCTGAGGAAGATGCGGGCCGAGGCACGGACCAGGACGATGGACTCGGGTAGGTTCCACACCCATTTCTGGGCGTGGTTGGCGTAGTCCGAGGCGAGTAGATCGCGGCGCACGTAGTCGTAGGCTTCGTCCACGGTGATCTGGCCGTCCTGATCGCGGTCCGCCGCCGGGTCGGCGAGGGCGCGCAGCAGCGACTGGGTGAAAGCCCCGCCATCGGGAGTGTCGTAGCTCAGTTCCTCCGGGCTGCACGAAGTCATGGCGATGAGACCGTCGGGAATGCCCCGGTTGTTGTGGAAAAAGGCGCCGCTGTGGCAGCCGTCGATAATCAGCACGAAGCGCCGGCAGGCACTCTGGCGCATTTGCGACAAAATGAACTCCGACTCGATGGAGGTTGCGCTCAAGAAATCCGGGGAGGTATCGAAGACTGGAAGCATCAACTGCCCCTGGCTATCGACGACGCTGGTGCCGCTGTAGTAGAAGAGCAGCGTGTCCTCAGGCCTTGACGAGGCGCAGGCCTGGGCGATGGCCAGGCGTACCGCGTAGAATCCTTCATCGACCAGCGCCGTGACCTCGAATCCCGCCCGATCCGGGCTGGAAAGGGCCGCCGCCAGGTTCATGGCGTCCTTTGCGGTGCCCGGCAAAAGGTGATTGAAATACTGGAACTTGCCGTTGGCGACCAGCAGGGCGCGCCGCGTGCCGGCGGGCGCGGAGGCGGTAGTCGCGGTGTCGGCAGCCTGGTTCGCTCCGTCGGCGCGTTGTTTCTCGTTGCGGTTCTTCCGTGGGCGCTGGGCAGCCATCGTGCCGTTCCGTGGGTTCCATGACGCTCGGATTGTGGACCGGGAGCGGCCTGCTGGCAATGGGCAGGCGAACGGCCGACCGGCGTATTGGCGCGGCCCTCCCGAGATAGCGGAAAATTGTCTTACCATGTCCCCGGCGCCAAGCCGGCGACGAAACGACCACGAGGAGCGTTCATGAACAGGCGATTGCTGGGAGTCTTGGCCCTGATTTTTTGGTTGACGGCGGACTCGGCCCGCGCCGAGACGGTCGACCTGGACACCTGTACCGACGCGGCCGGTGGCGTGGTGCCGGGAGTGGCCGATCCGGCGCTGGGGGTTCTGGTGCGGGCGGGGCAGCAGGGCGGCCAGCGGGTGATCCGTTACAACCCGGGTCTGCTGCCCGATCTCTCTGCGACGGCGCGGCAGTTCTTCTTTGCCCACGAGTGTGCCCGGGTTGCCCTGGGCGCCCGCCCGGGGGCGGTGTGGGCGGCGGATTGCGCGGCGGCCGAGATGCTGCGGGGCGGGGTGCCGGGGGAGGGCGTTGCCCCGGATAGACTGCAGGCCAAACTGGTGTTTTCCGACGAGGACTGGAAACTGCTCCCCGGCCCGCCGCGCCGTTTCGATTTTGGCGCCTGCCCCCGCCAGACGGCCATCGCCATCCCCCGCAACTCCCCGCCCAGCGCTGCCCAGGCCGCCTGGGATGCCTGCGTCCGCCAGTGCGGCGACCGCCTTTTCCAGTGCCAGGGCAAGTGCCGGGGCGAAGGCTGCGGCGCCTGCCAGGGGGATTATGACCGCTGCGCAGCCGGGTGCCGGGGACGCTAGCGCCGAAACCTCAAGACCTTCTGGCGGGGGTGCCAAAACCGACGGGCGTATCGGGGGGCGGGGCGGAAGTGTGCCCTCCCGCGGCGGCGATTCAAGCCTCGCGCCGGGCCGGATTTTGTTGATTTGCATCATAGGCAGCCCTCGGCAGGCCGGCGCACCATGCGCTTCGTGTGCCGCGCCAGCGGCCTCCACAGCGAACGTGATCATGTCTAACCTCAGACATATTTTGGCGGCGGCCCTGACTGCCGCCTTTTTCTTGCCCGTCCACGCCGTCGATCCGGCCGAGAGCCAATTCGAGGCAGTCGCCGCCGCCGCGGCCGCCGGCCGTGCCGATCCGGCCGGCCAGCCGATCGAAGTCGAGATCGATCTTGCCGCCAGCCCCGGGTTTTCCGTCGAGGTCGAAGGCGACCGGAGCGTGGTCCGCTACCCCATGGCCTTCAACAACGTCGCCGAAGGCTGGAACTGGTTTCCCCTCGCCAACCCGGCGGAAGAAGACTACTACCACTACAAGTTCCTGCCGCTGCAGTCGGTCACCGTCGAGCGCGGCGAGTACGAAGGCGAGGACAAGATCGGCGTCACCCAGCAGCGCAAGGTGATCTGGCGCTACGATTACTTCCTGGCCTTCGAGAATCTCTACGATTTCTACCCCCGCAGCAGCGACGACGATGCCGGCTTTGCCGCCGCCGTTCCAGCCGCCCGGGCCGGCGGCGTGGCGATGCGTGCCGTCGCCCGCTTGATCCCGCCCTGGGTGAGCGAAAGCAACACCTTCTGGAAAGCCACCTACGGCAAGCCGGTCGATTTCAGCCTGAAAAAGCGCTACCTGATGGCCAAACTGCTGGAAATCCGCTTCCTGGACCGGCAAAGCGGCGAGGTGCTGGCTGTGGTCAAGCCGGCCCCGGCGCTGCCGGTGGCCGACCCTCAGCGATAGACCAGGACGGGAATCTTGGAGTGGGTCAGCACCTTGTTGGTTTCGCTGCCCAGGAGAAAACCGCTGAAGCCACGCCGCCCGTGGGAGGCCATGAAGATGAGGTCGCAGCCGGCGCTTTCGGCGGCGGCGATGATGGCTTCGTAGGGCACGTCGCTGGTGGCGGAGACGGTGGCGCAGTCGACGCCGGCTTCGGCGCACAGCTTTTGCACCTCGCCCAGGTATTCGGCGGCTTGCTGTTCGGCGAGTTCGGCGTATTTTTCCGGCGTGGTGGGGTCGATCAGGGCGCCTTCGCCGAAATAGGCGATGGGGTATTCCGGCTTGGCGAAAAAGGCCGTGATGCGGGCGCCGGCTTCCTTGGCGAAGGATACGGCGCGGCGGACGGTTTCCCGGGAGAGGTCTGAGCCGTCGGTGGGAACGAGGATGTGCTTGAACATGGCGGGCCTCCTTGATTGACAATGTTGTGGCGGCGGTCTTGCATGCCGCCCTTCTAAAGCCCATGCTACGCCAAGTCGGGAGGAAATCAACCATGCGAATTGGCTTTCTCGGCGCGGCCGGCGAGGTGACCGGGTCGTGCTACCTGGTGGAGACGGGGGGCTGCCGCTTTCTCGTCGATTGCGGCATGTTTCAGGGCGGACGGGAGGCCTACCGCAAGAACGTCGACGCCCTCGACCTGCCCGTCGATCTGCGGGACATCGACTTCGTCCTCCTTACCCACGCCCACATCGACCACTCCGGCCTCCTGCCGCGCCTGGCCCTGCTCGGCTTTCGCGGGCCGATCTACACCACGGCCGCGACCATCGATCTGCTCGCCGTCCTCCTGCCGGACAGCGCCCACATCCAGGAAAAAGAAGCGGAGTGGCAACTGCGTCACCGCCACCGGCGGGGCAAGGGGCCGGCCGGGGTGGTGCCGCCCCTCTACACCGTCGCCCAGGCCCAGTCCTGCCTGCGGCTTCTGCAGCCGGTGGCCTACGGCGAGACGGTGGCGCCGGTGGCGGGGGTACGCTGTCGCTTCAACGACGCCGGCCACATCCTGGGTTCAGCCATTGTCGAAGTCTGGGTGGGAGAGGGTAGGGCGGGGCGCAAGGTGGTCTTTTCCGGCGACCTGGGCATGCCCGGCCGGCCGGTGCTTCAAGACCCGACCCCCATCGCCGAGGCCGATGTACTTCTCGTCGAATCGACCTACGGCAACCGTTTGCACCGCTCCCTGGCCGAAACCGAGGACGAGATCGTCGAAGCCTTCCGCCGCACCCGGCGAGACCAGGGCAACCTGGTCATCCCGGCCTTCGCCGTCGGCCGCACCCAGGAGATCCTCTACGTCCTTGCCGATCTGGTCCGGCGCGGGCGCCTCGCGCCCCTCAAGGTCTATGTCGATTCGCCCATGGCCGACGCCGCGACCCGCATCACCTACCAGCACAAGGCCTTGCTCGACGCCGAAACCCGCGACCTGATGGATTGGCAGGCCGCCCATCCGGACCGCATGGCGGTCGAGTTCGTGGCCGACGTCGACGCATCCAAGGCCTTGAACGACGTCCGCCACGGGGCGGTGATCGTTTCGGCAAGCGGCATGTGCGACGCCGGGCGCATCAAGTACCATCTGCGGGAGAACCTTTCCCGGCCGGAGTGCGGCATCCTCATCACCGGCTTTCAGGCGGCCGGCACCCTGGGCCGGCGGCTGGTGGACGGCGCCCGGCTGGTCCGCCTGTTCGGCGAGCCGGTGCCGGTGCGGGCGGCCATCTATACGGTGGGGGGGCTTTCGGCCCACGCCGACCGGGACGCGCTGCTGGCCTGGCTCGGCCACTTCCGCAAGCCGCCCCGGACCTACGTGGTGCACGGCGAGCCGGCGGCGGCCGAGGCCTTCGTCGAAGCCGTCGCCGGCCGCTACGGCTGGCCGGAAGTTAGAGCGGCGCGCCCAAAAAAGTTTGTCCCTTTGTGATATGTTCGCAAGGTTGAAAGGAATCGCGCCCGGCCGCGACTAATGACGGGTCCGTCCCCTTTTCCTTTCGCGAGGCAGTCATGACTTCCAAGGTTTCCAGCCGCCACCGGAGCATTCAATTGAACCATCTCAACCCTGTCGAATCGGCCATGCGGGCGATCGGTAAGGCCGTGGACCCGTTCGGGGTGACCACGTCGTTGTTGCATGCCCAGATGTCCTGGTTCATGCACCCCCTCGAACTGAGCCGGGCCGCCCAGGACTTGTCCAGCGACCTCTTCGCCCTGCAGGGCCACCTGATGCGGCGGGCCATGGGCCTGCCCTCGGAAGACGTGGTCGAACCCCATCCCGACGACGCCAGTTTTTCCGACCCGGTTTGGAAGGATGCGGCCACCTGGGACATCGTCAAGGAGTGGTACCTGGCGTTCACCCACCGCCTCGAGGACATGCTCTACGAGACCCCGGGGTTTTCCGAAAAGGAACGCAGCCGCGCCGCCTTCTGGTTCCGCAAATGGCTCAATGCCATGGCGCCGACCAATTTCTTCTGGCTCAACCCGGTGGCCATGCAGCGCTGCATCGACACCCAGGGCCAGAGCATCATCGAGGGCATGAAGGCCTTCGTCCGCGACGCCCAGGCCAAGAACATCCTGATGGTCGAACCCGACGCCTTCGTGGTCGGCAAGGATCTCGCCACCACGCCGGGCAAGGTGGTCTTTCGCAACCACCTGCTGGAAGTCATCCACTACGCCCCGACCACCGACCGGGTACGGGCCATGCCCATCGTCATCACCACGCCGTGGATCAACAAGTTCTACATCCTTGACCTGACGGCCAAGAAGAGCATGGTCAAACATCTGGTGGACCAGGGCTTTTCGGTCTTCATCACGAGTTGGAAGAACCCCACCGCGGCCATGGCCGAAACCCGTTTCGACGACTATCTCACCGACGGCGTCAACGAAGCGGTGCGGGTGGCCTGCGAATTCTGCAAGGCGCCCAAAGTCCACCTCGTCGGCTACTGCATCGGCGGCACCCTGGTTTCCACCTACATGGCCTGGGCCAACCGCCACTATGCCGCCGACCAGGTGCCGGTCGCCCACTGGACCCTGTTCACCACCCTCACCGATTTCTCCCACCCCGGCGACATCGACGTTTTCATCGACGAGGCCTGCGTCGAGGCCATCGAGGACAAGATGGCCAAGGCCGGCTACCTGGACGGGGCCGACATGGCGTCTTCCTTCCGCCTGCTGCGCTCCAACCCGTTGATCTGGCACTACTGGGTGCATAGCTACCTCCTCGGCGAGCCGCTGCCGCCCTTCGACGTCTTGTTCTGGAACATGGATACGACGCGCATGCCGCGGGCCATGCACTCCTGGTACCTGCGCGAGATGTACCTGGAAAACAACCTCATCAAGCGCGACAAGCTGACCATCGCCGGCCAGCCCATGGATCTCAACGCCATCACCCAGCCTCTCTACGCGGTGACCGCCGAGGACGACCATATCGCGCCGTGGAAGCAGTGCTACCGCATCCGCAAGTACGTGAACGTCAAGGCGCCGGTGCGCTTCGTGCTCTCCACCTCGGGCCACATCCTGGGGATCGTCAATCCGCCGGCCAACCCGCCCAAGCGAGCCTACTGGATCGCCGAGCCGGAGCGCAACGAGCACTGGGAGCAGTGGTTCGAGCGGGCGGAAAAGCGCCCCGGAACCTGGTGGGACGACTGGGGGCACTGGCTTGGCGAGCGGACCGGCGAACTCGTTCCCGCCTTCGCTGCCGCCAACCGGAAATTCCCCGCCCTGGCCGACGCGCCCGGAACCTACGTCCTGGAAAAATAAGCCGCACGCCCCCCGCAGCCCGCCCCCCGGGCTGCGCTCCGGGTTTTCCCCTGTTGCAAAAAAACGCCTCGTCGCGGCGGGTGGCGTTCGATTTTTGCTGCCGTTTGTGCCCCCGTTGGAGGATAATGGCGCCCTTGCGCGAGCGGTGCGCCCCGCGTCCAAATCGATGGACTCGGTGTTGGGGGAAGAAAATAGATGAAGTGCGTGGATGACTACCGTCTGAAGTTCGGCAAGCAGGAATTGGTGCCGATCATGATCGGCGGCATGGGCGTCGATATCTCGACGGTGGATTTGGCTCTGGAAGCGGCCCGCCTGGGCGGCATCGGCCATATTTCGGATGCCATGGTGAAGACGGTGTCGGACCGGCGCTACAACACCAAGTTCGTCAAAGCCAAGCTCCAACTCTACAAGCACAACGTCGCCAACCCCGACAAGTCGGCCGTCCAGTTCGACATCGGCCGCCTGATCGAGGCCACCCATCTGCACGTCGATGCCGCCATGAGCGCCAAGAAAGGCTCGGGCCTGGTGTTCATCAACTGCATGGAAAAGCTGACCATGAACGCCCCCAAGGAGACCCTGCGGGCGCGTCTGCGGGCGGCCCTCGACGCCGGCATCGACGGCATCACCCTGGCGGCTGGCCTGCACCTCGGCTCCTTCGCCTTGATCGAGGACCACCCGCGCTTTCGCGACGCCAAGCTGGGGATCATCGTTTCCTCCCTGCGCGCCCTGCAGCTCTTCCTCAAGAAGACTTCCCGCCTCAACCGCCTGCCCGACTACATCGTCGTCGAAGGCCCCCTGGCCGGCGGCCATCTGGGCTTCGGCATGGACTGGGCGCAGTACGATCTGGCCACCATCGTCGCCGAGATCGCCCAGTACCTGCGGGCCGAGCACCTCGACATTCCCCTCATTCCGGCCGGCGGCATTTTCACCGGCAGCGACGCCGCCGCCTTCCTCGAGGCTGGTGCCGCCGCCGTCCAGGTGGCCACCCGCTTCACCGTGACCAAGGAATGCGGCCTGCCCGACCCGGTCAAGCAGGAATACTTCAAGGCCAGCGAAGAGCAGATCGTGGTCAACCAGATTTCCCCCACCGGCTACCCGATGCGCATGCTGTCCAACAGCCCCGCCATCGGCGACGGCATCCGCCCCAACTGCGAAGCCTACGGCTATCTCCTCGACGCCAGTGGCAACTGCTCCTACATCACCGCCTACAACCGCGAAGTGGCGGCCCACCCCGGCGCCCGCCGGGTGTCGGTGATGGACAAGACCTGCCTGTGCACCCAGATGCGCAACTTCGAACTGTGGACCTGCGGCCACCTCACCTACCGGCTCAAGGACACCACCCGCCGCGACGAAGACGGCAGCTACCGCCTGCTCACCGCTGAGCACGTCTTCCGCGACTACCAGTTCAGCCGGGACAACCGCATCGCCCTTCCGGAGTAAGGGGCGGACGCCTGTCCGGCCTTTTCGCCCGGCCGCGGCCGGGCGGGCTGGCGGCGGCGCGCTGTGAATTGTCGTCGCCCCGGCTGGTCGCCGCCCGTGCGAATTGGTAGAGTAGGGGCTGATCGCCGAAGGATTGCCCCATGACGACCGCCCTGACGACCCCCGACAGCAGCCTTCAGGCGCCGCGAGCCGGCACCGACCTGCTGCGCATCGTGCGCATCAACGAAGAGATCAAGCAGGTGGTGGCGGTTTCCTTCAAGATCAACATCATGGCCTTGAACGCCATTTTCCTGGCCAAGCGGGCCGGCACCACGGCCCTGGGCTTCGGCGTCCTCTCCAACGAACTGCGGGCCTTTTCCCAGGATCTGCGGACCTGCATGGAAACCCTGAGCGGCCTCATCCACGAAGGTGTCGACGAGGTTTCGTTGATGCTCCAGGATTTGCGCTTCAACCGCCTGCTGCGGGAAGCCGCCGAGCTGGCGCCCCAATCCCGGGCGAGTGCCGTGCTGGACAACCGCGACACGGCCTTCGGCCGCCGGGAGGAGCACCTGGCGGCGGTGCGGCGCCAGCTTCGGCGCGCCCTCGACGACACCTTTCGCATGGTCGAGCTGGGCGGCGTCCTGGCCAAGTCGGCCAAGATCGAGGCGGCCTACGGCCAGGGTTTTGCCGGCGCCCTGGCCCAGGTTTCCGGCGAATTCGACGGCATCGTCGAAGAAATCCGGACCTCCCTGGAAAGCCTGCGCCGCTCCGCCTTCTTCACCGGATGACACGACAAGGGAAAACGGCATGAAAACCACCCGGACCATCTTCCAGCAGGGGAACCACAAGTGGGTTGCCATCGTGCGCGACCCCAAGCGGCCCGGCTATCTGGTCGACACCAACGAATACCTGGTCACCCACGGCGGCGAGGGGATGCTCCTCGACCCGGGCGGCTCCGAAATCTTCCCGGCGGTGTTTTCCGCCCTCTCGGCGGAATTCGACCCTTCGGCCCTAACCGCCATCTTCGCTTCGCACCAGGATCCCGATATCTGCTCGTCCCTTGCCCTGTGGCTCGAATTCAACCCGGGCCTGCGCTGCTACGTGAGCTGGCTGTGGGAGAGTTTCATTCCCCATTTCGGCGGCAACGCCCAGACCTTCGTCGCCCTGCCCGACGCCGGCCAGGAAATCCCCCTGGCCGGCTTGCCGCTCCAGGCGGTTCCCGCCCATTACCTGCATTCTTCGGGCAATTTCAACCTATACGACAAGACGGCCAAGATTCTTTTCTCCGGCGACATCGGCGCCGCCCTCCTGCCCCCCGGCGAAGACCGGCTCTACGTCGAGGATTTTGCCTCCCACATCGGCCACGCCGAGGGCTTCCACCGGCGCTGGATGGGGTCGAACGAAGCCAAGCGGCGGTGGTGCGAACGGGTTTCCCGCCTCGAGATCGAACAACTTTGTCCGCAACACGGGGCGATTTATCGCGGCGCCGACGTGCAGCGTTTTATCAACTGGTTCGACGAGCTGCCGGTAGGAATCGTCAATGATTGAATAATTGTCAGCCGGGCCGGGCCTTTTTGACAGGTGTCAAAGTGACGGCGCCCGACCCCCGCAAGAATGCGAGCATATCCCACGGAGAAGCCCAACCATGAGCACCATTCGCAGTTTCATGACCGAAGACCACCGCCATTGCGACGATCTGTTCGCCGAAGCGGAACAGGCCATCGCCCAAAAGAACCTGGGGGCGGCGGTTGCCGCCTTCGAGCATTTCCGCAACGCCGTGCTCGCCCATTTCGACAGCGAGGAAAAGACCCTCTTTCCGACCTTCGAGGCCAAGACCGGCATCACCATGGGGCCGACCCAGGTCATGCGTATGGAACACGTGCAGATGCGCGCCCTCATGGACGATGCCGCCGAGGCCCTGAAGGCCGGCGACGCCGACGGCTACCTCGGCCATGCCGAAACGCTGCTCATCATGATGCAGCAGCACAACATGAAGGAAGAAAACGTTCTCTACCCGATGTGCGACCAGCACCTCGCGGGCGAGACGCCCGAACTCCTCGCCCGCCTGGAAACAGAACTGGCCGAAGCATGATCCACCCCAAGTCAGACCGCGTCATCGACGCCCGCTACCTCGAACCGCCCGAACCCTTCGTCAAGACCATGGAAGCCCTGGATACCATCCCGGCGGGGGGCAAGCTGCTCCTCCTGCTGTTCCGGGAACCCCATCCGCTCTATCGCGTCCTCGACCAGAACGGCTATCGGCACGAAACCGAGCAGGTTGCGGACGGGACTTTCGAAATCCTCATCTGGCGCGCCTGACGGCTCCGGCGCCTAGGGAATCGAGCCGGTGCAGGCCTTGCTGTCCTTCGACCGGGCGCCGCCTTTCGCGGCGCCGCTGCGGTTTTTCATCACCGCGCCGCTGTTCGCGCTGTTAGCCGGCGTCCTTCTCCTCGTCGAAGGGCCCGGCGTACTGGCTTCGCGCTGGACCCCCGCGGCCCTGGCGGCAACCCATCTGATTACCGTCGGCTTCATGCTGCATGTCATGCTCGGCGCCCTGGTGCAGATCCTGCCGGTGGTGGCCGGGGCCAACGTCGCACGGCCGCTCCTCGTCGCCACCGTCGTCCATGGCGGCCTGGTTCTCGGCACCCTGGCCCTGGTGGCCGGGTTTCTCGCTGCCGCGCCGGGATTCTTCCTCGCCGCCGCTGCCGTGCTCGCCGGTACCGCCCTGGTTTTTCTCGCGTCCGCCGGCACTGCCCTCTTCGGCGTGCCGACGACCAGCCCGACCATCGGCGGCCTGAAACTCGCCTTCATCGCCCTCGCCGTGGTGGTCGGCCTCGGCGTCACCCTGGTCCTGGCGCTGGCCCTGGGCTGGTCGCTGCCCCTCGTCGATCTGGTCGACCTCCATGCGGGCTGGGGCCTGGGGGCCTGGGCGGGCATACTCCTGGCATCGCTCGCCTATGTCGTGGTGCCGATGTTCCAGCTCACGCCGGGGTATCCCGCCCGGCCGAGTTGGTGGTTTCCCTGGGCGCTGTTCGCCGTTCTCGTCCTGTGGAGCCTTGCCGTGGCCGGCGCAGCGCCGCTTCTCGTCCGGGCCGCCGAAGCCCTGGCCGCCCTGGCCGGCATGGCCTTCGCGGCCTTCACCCTCAATCTCCAGCGTCAGCGCCGGCGGGCCCGGGCCGACGCCACCTACCGCCTGTGGCAGGTCGGCCTCGCCAGCATGCTTCTCGCCCTGGCCATGCTGCTGGCCGTCGCCCTTCACCCGGAATTCGCCGAATGGCGGGGCTGGACGCCGCTGTTCGGCATCCTGGTCGCGGTCGGGGGCTACATGTCCCTGATCCTCGGCATGCTCTACAAGATCGTTCCCTTCCTTTCCTGGCTCCACCTGCAGAACCTGGGGAAGGGCAGGGTGCCTGCCCCCAATATGAGCAAGATCCTGAGCGAGTCGGCGGCCATGCGCCAGACGGCCAGCCACGTCGTCGCCCTGGCCGGCCTCGTGGCCGCGGCCGTGGCGCCCGCGTGGTTCGCCCGCCCGGCAGGCCTCGCCCTGGTCGTCGCCAGCGGCTGGCTGTTCGCCAACTTCGGCCTGGCCTACTGGCGATTCCGCCGGCACGCCAGGGAAATGGCCTGCCTGGCGCAGCCCTGACCATGGCTCCGGTATTTTTTTCCGCTCCCCATCGCGTCATGTTCGCCGCCGGCTCGGTCCAGCTTCTGGTGGCCATGGCGGTCTGGCTTCTCGAACTGCAGGGGCGCTACCTGGGCCTTCTGCCGGTGCCCACCTGGTTCTGGCCGCCGGCCTGGGTGCACGGCGGCATCATGCTCTACGGCATTTTCGGATTTTTCATCTTCGGCTTTCTGATGACCGCCTTGCCCAAGTGGATGGCCGCGGCTCCCCTGGCACCCGGCGAGTATCTGCCGACCTTCGGGCTGATGGCTTTGGGCTGGCTGCTCTTTTATGGCGGCCTGGCGCTGCCGCTCCTGGCCGCTCCCGGGTTGGCCCTGGCGGTTGTCGGGTGGTTGCGGGGCGCCTGGGTGCTCGGCCGGGTGATCCGCACTTCGATGAACCCGCGCGGCCATGCCGGGGCGGCAGTGGCCGCCCTGGTGGCCGGCGCCCTGGGGACCGGCGCCTACGCCTGGGCGTTGCTCGCCATTGATGCGACCGGGTTTCGGCTGGCCGTCGAGCTGGGTTTCTGGGGGTTTCTCGCCCCGGTCTTTTTCATCGTCCTGCACCGCATGCTGCCCTTCTTTACCGGCGCGGTGGTCCGCGGCTACCGCGAGTACCAGCCGGCCTGGGCGCTCTGGGCGATGCTCGCCGGACTGGTCGGCCACGGCTGCCTGGACGGCTTCGAATTGACGGCCTGGCGCTGGCTCGCCGATTTGCCGACGGCGCTTCTGGCAGCTCACCTGTCCTGGCGCTGGGGCCTGCGCTCCGCCCTGGCCACGCCCATGGTCGCCATGCTCCACCTGGGTGCCCTCTGGCTGGCGGCGGGCCTCGGACTGTTCGCCCTGCAGTCGCTGCTGGCGCTCGGCGGTGTCTCCTGGGGCGGGTTGCTGCCGCTCCACGCCGTGGGGGCGGGGTTTTTCGGTTCCATCCTGATCGGCATGTCGACCCGCGTCACCCTCGGCCATTCGGGCCGGCCGATCGCAGGCGACCGCTGGGCCTGGCCGCTGTTCCTGGTTTTTCAGGGGGTGGTCGGCCTGCGTCTGGCGGGGGAATTCGCCGGCCTCACCAACGTCGCCGCCGCCGCCGGCTGGCTGGCGGTGTTCGGCGCCTGGGGGGCGGTGCACCTCCCCATGTACCTGTGGCCCCGGCCCGACGGGCGGCCGGGATGAGCGCCTACCTCGCCCTCAAGCACCTCCACGTCACCTGCGTGGTTCTGAGCTTCGCCGGCTTCTGCCTGCGCGGCTGGTGGATGGCGACCGGCTCGCTGCGCCTCCGCGCCCGCTGGGTGCGGGTGGCGCCCCACGGGATCGATACGGTGCTCCTGGGCAGCGCCCTCACCCTGGCCGCCCTGAGCGGCCAGTATCCCTTCGTCCAGGGCTGGTTGACCGCCAAGTTCTTCGGGCTGCTCGCCTACATCCTGTGCGGTACCATGGCCTTGAAGCGTGGCAGGACGCCGCGCCAGCGCCTCGTTTTCCTTGGCCTGGCGATGCTTTCCTTCGCCTATATCGTCAGCGCCGCGCTGACCCGCAGCCCCTACCTCGGCTGGTGAGTCATCAGGGCCTTGAGGCCCGGGATGTTGAGGATACGGATGTGCTTTTGCTGCACGGCGATCAGGCCTTCCTCCTGGAAGCGGGAGAAGGCGCGGGAGACGGTTTCGAGCTTGAGGCCCAGGTAGCTGCCGATTTCCTCCCGCGTCATGCGCAGGTAGAACTCGGCGTGGGAGAAGCCGCGGGCCGTGAAGCGCTGGGACAGGTTGAGGAGGAAGGCGGCAAGGCGTTCCTCGGCACGCATCGTGCCAAGCAGCATCATGACCCCGTGGTCGCGGACGATCTCGCGGCTCATCACCTTGTGGAAATGGTGCTGCAGGTTGTGGATTTCCCGCGACAGGCCCTCCAGCCGAGAGAAGGGGATCGAGCAGATCTCGCTGTCTTCGAGGGCGATGGCGTTGCAGGTGTGGTGTTCGGTGCTGATGCCGTCGAGGCCCAGCAACTCCCCCGCCATCTGGAAGCCGGTCACCTGATCGCGGCCGTCTTCAAGGAGCACGTCGGTCTTGAAAAAGCCGCTGCGGATGGCGTAGATTGAATCGAAAGCCTGGCCGGCGCGGTAGAGATGCTCGCCCCGCTTGATGCGGCGGCGGGTCTGGATCATCTCGTCGAGGCGCTGCATTTCGTCGTCGCTCAGGCCGACGGGCAGGCAAAGCTCGCGCAGGTTGCAATTGGAGCAGGCGGTCTTGATAACCGCGAGGGAGCATTCCTTATTCGCTGTCTGGGGGGGCATATCAACCTGTTATCGCTTGATCCACGTCAACCGTGTTACTGTGCCATCCGAACATAATCTGCCAATCCATTGGTGACTTGCTTGATGAACATCGCAACAGAGAACTTCGTATTCGACCCCCAACTGCTTCGCCGGTTCGATGTCAACGGACCGCGTTACACGTCCTACCCGACCGCTGACCGTTTCGTCGAGGCCTTCGGCGCAGACGCCGCCAAGGACTGGCTCGGCAAGCGCAATATCGGCGGCATCAGCCGGCCGTTGTCATTATACTTCCACATCCCCTTCTGTAACACCATTTGCTACTACTGCGCCTGCAACAAGATCATCACCAAGGATCACGGGCGCAGCGCCAAGTACCTCAAGTACCTGGCCAAGGAAATCGCCCTGCAGAGCGAATACCTCGACGGCAAGCACGAGGCCATCCAGCTGCACTGGGGCGGCGGCACGCCGACCTTCCTTTCCCACGACGAAATGCGCCAGTTGATGGACGCCACCCGCAGGCACTTCAAGCTGCTCGACGGCGGGGAATACTCCATCGAGGTCGATCCGCGCAAGGTCGACGGGGCCACCGTGGCGCTCCTCGGCGAACTCGGCTTCAACCGCATGAGCGTCGGCGTCCAGGACTTCGACGAGCGCGTGCAGCAGGCGGTGAACCGCATCCAGAGCGAGGAGGAAACCGCCGACGTGATCGCCGCGGCCCGGGCCAACGGCTTCAAGTCGATTTCCGTGGACCTCATCTACGGCCTGCCCAAGCAGACGGTGATGGGCTTCAACCGCACCCTCGAGCGCGTCCTCGCCATGGACCCGGACCGCCTCTCGATCTACAACTACGCCCACCTGCCGACCCTCTTCAAGCCCCAGCGCCGCATCGCCGAACCCGACCTGCCATCGGCCGACGCCAAGATGCAGATCCTCTCGCTGGCCATCAAGAAACTGACCGACGCCGGCTACGTCTTCATCGGCATGGACCACTTCGCCAAGCCCGACGACGAACTCGCCGTGGCCCAGCGTCAGGGCCGGCTGCACCGCAATTTCCAGGGGTATTCGACCTACGCTGACTGCGACATGCTGTCCTTCGGCATCTCGTCCATCGGCAAGGTCGGGCCGACCTACTCCCAGAACGTCAAGACCCTCGACGAATACTACGACCGGCTCGACGCCAACACCCTGCCGGTGTTCCGCGGCATCGAGCTGACCGCCGACGACATCCTGCGCCGCTCGATCATCCAGGCCCTGATGTGCCATTTCGAGTTGTCCATCGAATCCATCGAAAGCGCCCATCTCATCGATTTCCGCAAGTATTTCGCCGCCGAACTCGACGATCTCAAGGAACTCGAGCGGGGCGGACTCCTGCGGGTGGACAGGGAATGGATCACCGTCCTGCCCCCGGGGCGCATGCTGGTGCGGGCCATTTCCATGGTCTTCGACCGCTACCTGCGGGCCGACCGCCAGCGCACCCGTTATTCCAAGGTGATCTGACCCGGCGCCCGGGGCGGGCCGGGGGTAAACTCAAGGCTCGTCAATTCCCGCCTGCGATCCCTTCATGCCGGATTCCGGATTCATCGCCCTTTTTCTCGTCGGCCTGCTCGGCGGCACCCATTGCGTCGGCATGTGCGGCGGCATCGTCGGGGCCTTGTCGCTGGGGGCGCCCGCCCGCTGGGGCATGCATCTCGCCTACAACGCCGGCCGCATTGCGTCCTACAGCCTGGCGGGGGCGCTCGCCGGGGCGCTGGGGGGGGCCAGCCTGGCGCTCGATGGGCAGTTGCCGGTGCGCATCGCCCTTTATTTCCTCGCCAACCTCATGCTGGTGGCCCTGGGCCTCTACCTTACCGGCTTCACCCGCGCCCTGGCCTTCACCGAACGCCTCGGGCAGTTCCTGTGGCGCCACCTCCAGCCCCTGACCCGGCGCTACCTGCCGGCCCGTACCGCGGCGCAGGCGTTTCCCCTCGGACTGCTTTGGGGCTGGCTGCCCTGCGGCCTGGTCTATAGCGCTCTGGCTTCGGCGCTGACCGCCGGTTCTCCCGGCCGCGGCGCCGGCCTGATGGCGGCCTTCGGCCTCGGCACCTTGCCGAATCTCCTTCTGGCCGGCATGCTCCTGGCACGGTTGAACGAATTCACCCGGCGGCCGGTCGTAAGGCTGGTTTCCGGGCTTCTCGTGCTGGGCTTCGGCCTCTACGGCCTGTTCGGCGGGCTGGTTTTGTTGAAAGGAATCTAAGACATGGCGATGAAATATCTTCTGGCGGTCGATGGCTCGGCCTGCGCCGAGCGGGCCACGGCGGCCCTCATCGCCCACGCCGAGGCCCTGGCCGTGCCGCCGGAAATCCACCTGGTGCACGTCCATCCGCCCATTCCCATCGGCCGGGTGCAGGCCCATATCGGCCACGACACCCTGGAGCGCTACTACCGGGAGGAGGCCGAAGCCGAACTGACCGCGGCCAAGGCCCGGCTCGCCGCCGCCGGCCTGGCCTTCACGCCGCATATCCACGTCGGCCAGCCGGCCGAGGTGATCGCCGGCCTGGCCGCCGAACTGGACGTCGATCTCATCGTCATCGGCAGCCACGGCCGGGGAGCCATGGCGGCCCTGGTCGCCGGCTCGGTGGCGGCCCGCGTCCTCCATCTTGCGCCATGTCCGGTCCTCATGGCGAAATGAGCGCCGCACCGGCCGGCCGGGTCGTCGAATTCGCCATCGGCGGCATGACCTGTGCCGCCTGTTCGGCGCGGCTGGAAAAAGTGCTCAACCGCCAGCCCGGCCTGGAAGCCACCGTCAATTTGGCTTCCGAACGGGCCCGGGTGCGGCTGACCGACGACGCCGACGAGGCCCGGGTCATCGCCGCCGTCGCCAAGGCCGGATTCACCGCCGCGCCGGCCGACAACCGCACGCGGGAGGCGGAGAAAGCCCGCAAGCTCGCCACCTACCGCCGGGAATTGCGGCGCTTCTGGATCGCCGCGGCGCTTACCGCGCCCCTGGTCGGCCAGATGGCCTTCATGATCGGCGGCGACCATCATGCCGAACTGCCGCGCTGGCTGCAGTTGCTCCTTGCCACCCCGGTGCAGTTCTGGATCGGCTGGCGCTTCTACGACGGCGCCTACAAGGCCCTGCGCGGCGGCGGCGCCAACATGGACGTCCTGGTCGCCCTCGGCACCTCGATGGCCTGGGGGTTTTCCGCCGTCGTCACGGCCTTCGCCCTCGACCAGCACGTTTATTTCGAGGGCGGGGCGGCGGTCATCACCCTGGTTCTCCTGGGTAAGCTGCTGGAAACCCGGGCCAAGGCCAAGACTTCCGAAGCCATCGAAGCCTTGATTCGCCTGCAGCCCCGGACGGCACGGCTGGAACGGGACGGCCAGCTGGTCGAAGTGGCGGTCGACAGCCTCATGCCCGGCGACGTTTTCGTCGTCCGCCCGGGCGAAAACGTGCCGGTCGACGGCCAGGTGATCGACGGCGCCTCCAGCGTGAACGAGGCGATGCTCACCGGCGAGAGCATGCCGGTGAGCAAGGCCGGGGGCGACAAGGTCTTCGCCGCCACGGCCAACGGCGAGGGAATGTTGCGCTGCCGGGCGACCGGGGTGGGCGAGCATACCCTGCTGGCCGGCATCATCCGGCTGGTGGGCGAGGCCCAGGGGTCGAAGGCGCCGGTGCAGCGGCTGGCCGACCGGATTTCGGCGGTCTTCGTCCCCGTCGTCTGCCTCGTGGCGCTGGCGACCTTCGTCGGCTGGTGGTGGGCGGGCGGCGCTTTTGCGCCGGCCCTCATCAACGCCGTCGCCGTCCTCGTCATCGCCTGTCCCTGCGCCCTGGGCCTGGCGACGCCGACGGCAATCATGGTCGGCACGGGGCAGGGCGCCCGGGCCGGCATCCTGGTCAAGAACGCCGAAGCTCTGGAGCGGGCCGAGAAAATCGGCATCCTCGCCCTCGACAAGACCGGCACCCTGACCCTGGGCGAGCCGCGGGTCACCGACGTGCTTGCCCTGGCCGTCGGCGAAGACGAAGCGGTGCGCCTGGCGGCAGCCCTCGAGCAGGGGTCGGAACACCCCCTGGCGCGGGCCGTTCTGGCCCGGGCCGGCGGTGCCCTGCCGGCGGTCGCGGATTTCGTGGCCCGGGCGGGCCTGGGTGTCGAGGGAAGCGTCGACGGGCGTCGCCTGCGCCTGGGTTCGCCCGACTGGTTGGGCATTTCCCTGCCCCAGGTCGCCGCCCTGCAGGAGGAGGGCAAGACTGTGGTGGTCCTGGCCGAAGGGGCCACACCCCTGGCGCTTCTGGCCATCGCCGACCCCCTGCGGCCGACTTCGCGGCAGGCGGTGGAACGCCTGCAGGCACGGGGCCTCCGGGTCGTCATGCTGACCGGCGACAACCCCGTGACGGCGGCTGCCGTCGCCCGCCAGGCCGGGATCGGCGAATTCCGCGCCGGCATCCTCCCGGGCGACAAGGCGGCGGCCGTGGCCGGGTTGCGGGCCGCCGGGCAGGTCGTGGCGATGGTCGGCGACGGCGTCAATGACGCCCCGGCGCTCGCCGCCGCCGACGTCAGCTTTGCTATGGGGGCTGGGTCCGACGCCGCCATCGAGGTTGCCGACCTGACCTTGATGCGGAGCGACCTCCTCGGCGTATATAACGCAATCGACTTATCGGCTGCAACGTTGAGAAAGATTCGTAATAATCTTTTCTTTGCGTTCATCTACAATGTACTCGGAATCCCGCTCGCTGCCTTGGGCTGGCTGAATCCCGTCATCGCCGGGGCAGCAATGGCAATGAGTTCGCTATCCGTGGTGTCCAATTCCCTGCTCCTGCGGGCTTGGCGGCCGAAACAATGATCCGAGTGCGTGTCTGTGACCAGAACGGCGAGAAACACAACGCGACAGCCCCATGAGGACATCGGGTTGCGCCTGGACGAAGTCCTCGACAACGTCGACCACTTTGTCTATCACATCGATTTTCTCACCGGCTGCTTCGACTATGTCAGCGCCGGCGCCGCCCGGCTCTTCGGCCTGACGCCCGACGAACTGCTGCAGCGCGGCCGGCAGGTACTGCGGGAATACATGGATCCGACCGACCGGCGCCGCTGCCGCGAGCTCTTCGCCGGCCTGTGCGCCGCCAATCCCGGGCGGGTGACGCCGGTCTGCGTCGAATACGCGATGCGCACCGTCGACGGGGAAGTCCGCCGCTTCAGCGATTCGATCAAGCTGGTCGCCGACGACGCCGGACGCCTGGTGCGGGGCTACGGCATCACCAGCGACGTGACCGTGCGCTGGCAGGCGGAGCGGGCCCTCTTGGAAAGCGAAAACCTCTTCCGCGCCACCATGGGGGCGGCCCAGGTCGGGATCTTCGTCCTCCAGGGCCTCAAGTTCCGCTACGCCAACCCTTGGCTCCTCGCCCAGTTCGGCTATTCCGAAGCCGAACTGGTGGGGCGTCTCGGGCCGATCGACCTGGCCGTTCCCGAAGCCCGCCCGCAGCTCGTCGCGCAGATGCGCGCCCGGGCCGCCGGCGAGCCGGGGAAGCCCTACGAAGTCATGGCGTTGCGTAAGGACGGATCGGTTTTCCCCGCCCTCATCCTGGGAGCGCCGAGCACTTTCCGCGGCCAGCCGGCTTCGGTGGGCACGGTGGTGGATATCACTGAGCAAAAGGCTGCCGAGCGCCAGATTCTCGAACTGGCCTACTACGACCCCCTGACCGGCCTGCCCAACCGGCGGCTCCTCGAAGATCGCGTCAACCAGGCCCTGGCTGCCGCCGAGCGGGACAAGGGGCCGGTGGCCATGGTCTTCATCGATCTCGACCACTTCAAGCGGGTCAACGATTCCCTCGGCCACTCGACGGGCGACGAGCTGCTCCGTGCCGTCGCCGGCCGCCTCGGGCAGATGGTGCGCAAGGTCGACTCCCTGGCCCGCCTGGGCGGCGACGAATTCATCCTCGTCCTCCCCGGCCTCAACGCCGCCGATGCCGCCGACGTGGCCCGCCGCCTCCTTGAAGTCTGCACCCAGCCCTTCCGCATCGCCGACCACGACCTGACCGTCACCCCGTCCTTCGGCATCAGCCTTTACCCCGCCGACGGCAAGGATTTCGAGACCCTCCTCAAGAATTCCGACACCGCCATGTACCGGGCCAAGGAGGCCGGCCGCAACGGCTTCCAGTTCTATTCGAGCGACATGAACGTCACCACGCTCGAACACCTGATGCTCGAAAGCAGCCTGCGCAACGCCTTGGCCAACAAGGAATTCACCCTCCACTATCAGCCCCTGGTGGCCCTGGGCAGCGGGCGGATCGTCGGCGTCGAGGCCCTCATCCGCTGGCGCCATCCCCATATCGGCATGATTTCCCCGGCCCGCTTCATCCCGGTCGCGGAGGATTCCGGCCTCATCAACGGCATTGGCGACTGGGTGCTGTTCGAAGTCTGCCAGCAGGCCATGGCCTGGCAGGCGGCGGGAATCCCGCCGGTGACCGTGGCCGTGAACGTCTCGCCGGTGCAGTTCCGCCAGAGCACCTTCGTCGATATGGTGGCCGGCGCCCTGGCCTTTACCGGCCTCGACCCCGGCCTTCTCGAACTCGAACTCACCGAGCGGACCGTGATGCACGACGCCGAGGTCAATCTCGGCACCCTGTCGGCCCTGCACCGCATGGGCGTCGAACTGTCGCTGGACGATTTCGGCACGGGTTATTCGTCCCTGGCTTACCTCAAGCGTTTTCCCGTCGGCAAGCTCAAGATCGATCAGTCCTTCATCCGCAACGTCGTCGCCGACGCCGACGACCAGGCCATCGCCGCGACCATCGTCAGCATCGGCCGCAGCCTGCGGCTCAAGGTGCTGGCCGAAGGGGTGGAAACGGCGGAGCAACTGGCCTGGCTCAAGGCCCAGAATTGCGATTTCGCCCAGGGCTTCCATTTCAGCACGGCGCTGCCCCCCGACGAAATGGCCGACCTGTTGCGGCGCCAACCCTTCATCCTGGGAGATTGACCATGGAAAACATCGTCATCAAGGTCGGCGGCATGAGCTGCCAGGGCTGCGTCGCCAATGTCAACGGCGTCCTTACGGCGCTGCCCGGCGTCGCCGCCGCCGAGGTTTCCCTCGCGGCCGGGGAGGCCAAGGTCGCCTACGACCCGGCCCGGGTCAGCCTCGAGACCCTGAAGGCGGCCATCGAGGATGCCGGATTCGACGCCGCCTAGGGTAGACTTTCGCCTGTCTCGATCATCGGCAGCCCCATGAACACCCCGGAACCCCTTCGTCTCACCCAGCTTTCCCACGGCGGCGGCTGCGGTTGCAAGATCGCCCCCGGCGTCCTGGAAAAAATCCTCGCCCAGAACGCCCGCGGCCTGGTCCCACCGCAGTTGCTGGTGGGCATCGAGACCGCCGACGACGCGGCGGTCTACCAGATCAACGAGCGGCAGGCCATCGTCGCCACCACCGATTTCTTCATGCCCATCGTCGACGACCCCTTCGACTTCGGCCGCATCGCCGCCACCAACGCCATTTCCGACGTCTATGCCATGGGCGGGACGCCGCTCTTCGCCCTTGCCCTGGTCGGCATGCCGGTCAACACGCTGCCCCTGGAAACCATCGGCCGCATCCTGGCGGGGGGCGAAGCGGTCTGCAAGGCGGCGGGGATTCCCATCGCCGGCGGCCACACCGTCGATTCGGTCGAACCCATCTACGGCCTGGTCGCCATCGGCCTGGTGGACCCCGCCCACGTCAAGCGCAATTCCGGTGCCCAGGCCGGCGACCGGCTGATCCTCGGCAAGCCGCTCGGGGTCGGCGTCTACAGCGCCGCCTTCAAGAAGGGCCGGCTCTCGCCCAGCGAATACGAAGCGATGATCGCCAGCACCACCCAGCTCAACACGCCGGGGCCGATGCTCGCCTGCCTCGACGGCGTCCATGCCGTCACCGACGTCACCGGTTTCGGCCTGCTCGGGCATCTGATGGAGGTGTGCAAAGGTTCCGGGGTCGCCGCCACCCTTGATTTTCCCGGCCTGCCTCTATTGCCCCACGCCCTCGACCTGGTCCGGGCCGGCAACGTCACCGGTGCTTCGGGGCGCAACTGGGCGAGCTACGGCGAGCGGGTGGCCCTCGCCCCCGGGCTGGGCGAAGCCGAGCGGGCGCTCCTCTGCGATCCCCAGACTTCCGGCGGGCTGCTCGTTTCCTGTAGCGCCGATACGGTGACCGAAGTCTTGTCGATCTTCCTGCAGCAGGGATTCAACCATGCCGCAGTGATCGGCGAAATCGCCGCCGGTGCTCCCGCCATCACGGTGGCGTGAATTCACGCTCAGCGGCCCCGGTCGACGGGGCTGCCCCGGTTCGCCGAACGTCCGGAAAACTCCCCTGAAATCACTGTGCCTGCCGGCATTCCGGCGGAATTACCCAAACTGGGCAACGCACCCTGATTGGCGCTTACCACGCCGGTATAATTTTACCCAACGATAATTAATTCACGGTATGGGAGCGGCTCGTCATGATATGGAGCAGGACCAACTGCGGCTTTGACTGCTTTTTCGCCGCCCCGGAACAGCGATCGCCGCGCCGGGGAGACTCCTTGCCATGAGTCCGGGCCAGGGATTCGATCCGGCGGCGCTGGCCAGCGAACCGCCCCAGATGACCGAGGCGCTGCGTCGCCTCGAAGCCATCTGCCCCCAGTTCCGGCAGAGCGACCAGGCCTGCGCCTGCCGCCCCGACGGCGGCGGCTGCCATCGCAAATTGAGCGAGCTGCTTGCTGACCTCATGGCCTTTCTTGTAGACCGTTTCCGTGACGAAGAACTGGCCATGAAACGCTGGCTCGTCACGGTGGTTGATCCCCGTGCCAGTTCCAGCCATATCGAGGATCACGCCGATTTCACCGCTGCCCTCGGCGGGGTCATCGTCCGCCTCGACACCTCGCCCGTGCACGACCTGTTGTGCGAACTGGACGGCATCCTGCGGCGCTGGCGGGCCGAACACTTCCCCACCCACGACCAGTACCTGGCCGCCCTGCTTGAGCGCCTGGCCCAACCGGCCGGCCGGGGCGCCTAGGTCGTGCCTCCCGGAGCGGCTTGTTGATCGCTGTCTTGTCCGTTGTACCGGGTAACCGCGGCCTCCGCCCGGGGGGGCGGGGCCGCCGTCGGCGCCGGTGAGGTCGATCGGTTTGAATTGCGGCGCCGGGTGCGCCTTCGTCACCAGAACCCGAACGGGAAGAATACCGGCATCGCCGGAAAACAATGACCGAAAAAACGAACAAGAAAAACAACCCCTGCGGCGCCCCGCCCCTCGCGACGGCATTTCTCGCCGGCAGCTACTGCCCGGCCTGTGCCGGCCTCGATGAAGGCCGGCTGCTGGAAAACTGGCATCCCGCCTATTTCCTCATCTATTCCTTCATCCGCCGCTGCATGGGGCGGGACTACGCGGCCTTCGGCGGCGACTGCCTGCTGGCCATGGTGGTGGGCGAGATCTGGCTCTACAACATGGGCCGCTACCTGCGCCGCAACGGCGCCGACGGCATCAGCCGCAAACTCGCTGATCCCGACACGCGGCTTTCCGACCTGCCGGCCTGCAACGCCTATTCCATCAGCGAAAGCCTGGGCATTCCGCGGGAGACGGTGCGGCGCAAGGTGAAGAAGCTGATCGACATGGGCTGGGTCGAGCGCCGCGAAAGCGGCGACCTGACGGTTACCGCCGTCTGCGAGCAGGAGTTCCAGGCCAATTTCGTCGCCGAGACGGTACGCGACTTCGTCAGCACCGCCCGCCACGCCCTCGACCTGGTCGAGCGGCAGTTCGGCATTTCGGGCTAATACCCATCACCTGCAAACCGAGCGGTTGTCGACTGCGCCTCGCCGTGCTCCAGCACGGTCTTCGGCTCGTCTTCGCGTCTCGATTTGAAAGCGAGTTGGTATAAATCGCCGATCCGTATCCGGCGGGCTTGCGCTACTTCTGTTAATGATATAGATTCTCATTAACAACTCCGGACTAGCCAGCCTACCCGCCTTGCCAGCCATGTCCTCAACTTTCATTTGAGGAACTCCCCATGGCTATTGGCCGCCCGTACCGCTTTCGTCAATCCGTCGTTTCCGCCGCGCTGGCCGCGGCGTTTTCCGGTCCTGCGCCGCTCTTTGCCCAAGGGGCGGGGGCCGAGCAGACCTTGCCCACCGTCCAGGTCGTTGACCAGGCGGAGCGGGAAACCAAGGGCTACCAGGGAGGCGTCACCCGTATCGGCAAGACCCCCCAGCTGCCCAAGGATGTTCCCCAGGCGCTGACCGTGGTCAGCGAAGCCCTGATCGAAGACAAGAACGCCGATACCCTCAAGGAAGCCCTGCGCAACGTCGCCGGCCTGTCGTACAACGCCGGCGAGGGCGGGCGCATCGGCGATAACATGACCTTGCGCGGTTTTTCCTCCTTCGGCGACCTGTATCTCGATGGCATTCGCGACGTGGCCCAATACAACCGGGAAACCTTCAATATCGAGCAGGTCGAGGTGCTCCGCGGTTCGGCCGCCATGCTTTTCGGTCGCGGCCAGGCCGGTGGCGTCATCAACCAGGCGAGCAAGGAGCCGGGCCTCATCGACCGGGGGAGCGTCACCGCAACTGTCGGCAGTAACGACTACAAGCGCCTCACCGTCGATGCCAACCAGACCCTGTCCAAGGACACGGCGCTTCGCGTCACCGCCATGAAGACCGACGCCGGCAGTACCCGCGACCATGTGCAATCCGAGCGCGAGGGCGTGGCCCCCACCATCCGCCTGGGGATCGGCGGAACCGACGAGTTCAGTCTCGGTCACTATTACCTCAAGACGCGCAATACGCTGGACTACGGCGTACCCTACTTCAACGGACGCCCCCTCGATGTGCCGGCCAGCCGCTTTTACGGGACCACCGCGGATTTCGAGGACAACACGACGCACATCACGACAGCCGGCTACAAGCACCGCTTCTCGGCCGAAACCGAGATTCGGTCGGTGTTGCGTTACGCCGATTACACTCGCGACCTGTGGGGCGTGGCGCCCCGGTTGCCGGGCGGCGTCACCGCCATTACCGACGCCACGGCGATTAACCGTAACCGTCAGGCCCGGGGCGGTCACGAAGAAACCTGGACCAGTCAGACCGACTTCACTACCCGCTTCGTCACCGGCGGGTTGCGGCACGAAGTGCTGGCCGGACTCGAACTCCTGCGCGAAGCCGCCGGCCGCTGGAGCTACGGTACCGGCATCGCCACCCTGGCGCCGACCACGGTGGGCAATCCCGTGGCGAATCCGGCCTTGCCGCCCGGCTACGGCAACAAAAACCGTTTCAACGTCAGTACCTATACCGGGTTCACCACCGGCGTCTACGCCCAGGACAGCATCGAATTCCTGCCCAACTGGAAGGTGTTGCTGGGAACTCGATACGACAAGATGGATGCCGAGTACAGCAACGGCGCCCAGGTGGACTTCGGCGAATGGAGCTTCCGCACGGGCCTGTCGTGGCAGCCAAGCGACCTGCAGCACTACTATCTGGCCCTTAGCGACTCGTTCAATCCGACGGCCGATCTCTACCAGTTCACCACCACGGCCAGCCCGGCTCCGGCGGAGCGCAGCCGCACCCTGGAAATCGGCGCCAAATGGGAGCTTTTTTCGGGCGACCTGTCGCTGCGCACCTCCCTCTTCCGCGCGGAAAAGGAATGGGAACGCAATACCGACGTCGAATCGGCGTCGAACCTGCCGACCGTCGCCAACCCCTTCCCTAATCTCCTGACCCGGCGGCGCCACACCAACGGTTTCGAAATCGAGGCGGCAGGGCGCATCACCCCGCGCTGGGAAATCTTCTTCGGCTGGGCGCTCCTCGACGCCCGCATCGACGAGGCCAAGCCCGGGGGCAGCAAAGCCGTCGACGGCCTGCGCCCGCGCAATACCCCTCCCTTCACCTACAGTCTGTGGTCGACCTATCGCTTGGACGGCGGCTGGCGGGTTGGGGCCGGGGTCGAAGGCAAGGGAGACCGCTTGGCCTACGGCATTCCCAACGGCACGGCCCAGCCCAGCCTCAATCGCGCACCGGGCTATGCCCGGATCGACGCCATGCTGGCCTACGAGCAACCCCGCTACGCCATCAAGTTCAACATCTTCAATCTGACCGACCGGCGTTATTACGAGTCGGTCTATGAAAACGGCGGCCACGTCGTTCCCGGGACGGGCCGCGCCGCCCAGATGAGCGCCGAATTGAAATTCTGAGGGCTGGACCCCATGAAGCCTGTCTTGAACCGCCGTCAATTTCTCGGGATGCTGGTGAGCCTCGGGCTTTCCCCCGGGATGGGGTGGGCGGCCCCCCAACCCGAAACACCCAGCACGATCGGTGCGGCGTGGCGCGGACCGAATCCCGGCGACCCGTATTTCGCCGGGACGCTGATTGCCGACTGGAGCGCCGCAACGCTGCGTATCGGCTATCGCGTCCGCCTGCCGACCCGTCCCCACGGCCTGGTCGCCGAAGCCGACGGCGGCCTGCTGGCCGTCGGCGTCCGGCCGGGCGCCTGGTTGTTGCGCTCCGACGGTGGCGGCCGGATCGTCCGTCAGTACCGGGTGGAAGACGAAGCGGGAGCGTGCCGGTTGAACGGCCATGCCGTCGTGGCCCGGGGGGGCGAGGTCATCTATACCACCGAAACCGACCGACGCAGCGGCGCGGGGCGAATCGGCGTACGCGACGGCCGGACCTTGGAGAAAATCGACCAGTGGGATAGCGGCGGCGTCGATCCGCACCAAGCCATTTGCGATCGCGACGGCACGCTCCTGGTCGCCAACGGCGGGGTTCCGCGGGATGCCGCCGACCGCAAATTCGGCCTCGATACGATGGATTCTTCCCTGGTCCGGCTGGCTGCCGCCAACGGCCGGCCTCTGGATCAGTGGCGTCTCGGCGATCCGCGGTTGAGTATGCGCCACCTGGCTTGGAGCCAGGGGGGCGATGATCGGCCCTGCCTGGGCATCGCGCTACAGGCCGAACACGACGATCCCGCCCGCCGCGCCGCCGCCCCCGTTCTTGCCGTCCTGGCCGACGACCGCCTGATCGTTCCCGCCGTCGCCGGCGATGGCAGCGGCTACGCCGGCGATGTCGCCGCCGCATGGCAAGGCGGGTTCGTGGTATCGAGCAACCAGTCGGGAACCGCCCAATTCTGGCATCCCGCCCGCGCCGGGCTGCTAAGCCCGGTGGTCAAGCTCAAGGAGACCGCCGCCCTCGCCACGTGGTCGGCCCCCGACGGCAGCACGGGAATCGTCGTCGCCACCAGCCTGGGTTTGGTGCGCTGGCACCCGGTCGTTCCGCCGGTTTTCCTTCACTGGCCGGAACCCATGGCCCTCGATAACCACTGGGTGCTGATCGCCTGAGAGCGGGAGTTGTCCGACGGGGCGAGGGCCGAGCCTCTTGCTGGGTTTCTGTAAATGAGATATATTCGTATTTGCAGCAACCCAGCCAGCCAGCGGTTTTTCCGTCAGCCAGCCAGCCTTTTCTCGTGCTACGGAGTAATCATGACTGGATTCAATCGGCCGTCCGCCGGCCCGGGCGGTAATTTGCCCGCCTTCCCCCTTCGCCCCGCCGCTGCCCTGGTCCTGGCACTTGTCGCCCAGGCCGCCTGGGCCGCCGATCCGGAAACCGCCCTGCCGGAAGTCGCGGTGCAGGACCGCACTATCCGCGAGCGGGCCGACGGCCCGGTGCAGGGCTACCGCGCCACCCGTTCGGCGACCTTCACTAAGACCGACATGCCGCTGCGGGAGGTGCCGGCCTCGGTCTCCGTCGTTCCCGCCGAATTGATGAAGGACCAGGCCATGCAGAGCCTGGCCGACGTCTTCCGCTACGTCCCCGGTGCCACCGCCCACCAGGGCGAAGGCAACCGGGACCAGGTGGTCCTGCGCGGCATCAGCACCAGCGCCGATTTCTACGTTGACGGCATCCGCGACGACGCCCAGGTCTTCCGCGACCTCTACAATCTGGAACGGGTCGAGGTGCTCAAGGGTACGGGGGGCATGATCTTCGGCCGCGGCAGTGCCGGCGGCGTGGTCAACCGGATCAGCAAGAAGCCGGTCTTCGCCCACGTCGGCCAGGCCAGCCTTACCCTGGGCAGCCACAACCAGGTGCGGGGCAGCGTCGATCTGGGCGAGAAGCTCAACGATACCGTGGCCTGGCGGGTGAACGCCATGGCCGAGGGGGCCGACAGCTTCCGCCACGACGTGGATATGAAGCGCTACGCCATCAACCCGACGGTGACCGTCCTCGTCTCTCCGGCCACCGCCCTGACCATCGGCGTCGAGCATCTGCACGATGAGCGCACCGCCGACCGCGGCATCCCGGCCCGCAACGGCCGGCCCTTCGTCGCCGATGCCGGCACCTTTTTCGGCAACCCGGGCCTGAGCAATGCCAAATCGACGGTGGACGGCGCCTACGCCATCCTCGACCACGATTTCGGCGGCGGCCTGCAGCTCAAGAACAGCTTGCGCGTCACCCATTACGACAAGTTCTACCAGAACGTCTATCCCGACAATGGCAACGCCAGTTCGGTGAGCGCCGCCAGCACCATGAGGCTGGCCGCCTACAACAACGCCAACCAGCGCACCAACGTCTTCAACCAGACCGACCTGATCGCCAAGTTTGCGACCGGCGGCTTGACGCACACCCTCCTGACCGGCCTCGAACTCGGCCACCAGGACAGCGCCAACAAGCGCAACACCGGCCTCTTCGGCGGGGCGACCACGATCACCGTGGCAGCTAGCGCCCCCTTCGCGACGCCGACGCTCTTCCGCCCCAACGCCAACGACGCCGACAACCGCGTCAAGGCCGACATCGCGGCGGCCTATCTCCAGGACGAAATCGCCCTGACCGAGAAGCTCAAGCTCCTGGCCGGCCTGCGCTTCGACTACTTCAAGACGGGCTTCGACGACCGACGCGCCCTTGGCACCCCCGGCCAGACCGTCGCTCCCACCGATCTGGCCCGCACCGACAAGCAGTGGAGTCCGCGCCTGGGGCTGATCTGGTCCCCCACCGCCAGCGAAACCTACTACGCCAGCTACAGCCACTCCTTCCTGCCTTCCGCCGAAACCCTCGGCCTGACCGTGCTCAACGGCGCCACCGGCCTCTCCAGCGCCGACTTCGAGCCGGAAAAGGCGAAGAATTACGAAATCGGCGCCCGCTGGGACGTGCTGCCCAAACTCACGTTGTCGGCCGCGCTCTTCCGCCTGGATCGCGACAACGTGCGCAACTCGGATGGCGCCGGCGGCTTCGTCCAGGTCGGGCAGCAACGCACCGAGGGCCTGGAAATCGGCCTGCAGGGGGAGATCACCCGCTTCTGGCAGGTCTATGGCGGCTACACGCGCCTCGACGGCAAGATCACCAAGGCCACCGCCGCCGCCGGCACCCTGGGCCACCGGCCCCAGCTCGAGCCGGAAAACGCCTTCTCCCTGTGGAACCGCTTCGACCTCGGCGGCGGCTGGGGTGCCGGCCTGGGCCTGGTGCACCAGGGCGCCGCCTTCACCAACGTCGATAACGTCGTCCGCCTGCCCGCCTTCGACCGGGTGGACGGGGCGCTCTACTACACCTTCGCTGGCGGCAAGACCCGGCTGGCCCTCAACGTCGAGAACCTCGGCGACAAGAAGTACTACGCGACCGCCGACGGCAACAACAACATCAGCCCGGGGGCGCCGCGCAACGCCCGCCTGACCTTGACGACGGCGTTCTGAACGCCGTCGGGCCGGCGGGCGCTCCCGCCGGCTCCTTGTCCTGAAAGATACTTCCATGGGATTTTCCGCCCGCTGGCGCACCTGGCATCGCTGGGCCGGCGTCGTTCTTGCGCTGCCCGTCCTGGTAGCGGCCTGCACCGCCATCGCGACGGCCCACCGCAAAACCCTGGGGAGCGACGAGATGATCGTCGCCGCCTGGCTGCCGGCCTACGCCGGTGCCGGCAGGGCCGCCGGCGGCGACGTCCGGGCCAGCCTGATTGCCGCCGACGGCACGGTCTTTCTCGCCACTCAGGGCGGCCTGTTCGCCACTCGCGCCGGCCGGGCCGCCCCGATCGAAGCCCTGGCCGGCGTGCCGGTGCGCGGCCTCGCTCCGGCGCCCGGGGGCGCCGTGGTGGCGGCGGCGCGCAGCGGAATCTGGCTGGGGCGGGGCGACGACTGGCAGCGCGTCGTCAAGGGCGAAGCCTGGAGCGCCGCCGCCCGGGCCGACGGCAGCGTCGTCGTCGCCCTGCGCGACCAGGGCCTGCTGGTCAGCGCCGACGGCCGCAACTGGCGGCCCGATCCGGTGGGCGCCGCGGCCTTCGCCAGCCTGCCTCCCGGCGCTGCCGCCCAACCCCTCACCCTGGCCCGTCTCCTCATCGATCTCCATACCGGCAAGGCGCTGTTTGGCAAAGACGGCGAGTGGCTTTGGATCGACGCGGTGGCGGGAAGCCTCCTGTTTCTGGCCGGGACCGGTGCCTATCTGTGGTGGCGCCACCGGCGTCAACGCCGGCCGCGGCAGCTGCCGGCGGGCCTGGCAGTCGGGGAAACCTGAAAGCCTGCCTCGGCGTCCCGGCAATGCAGTTCATCGCCGGGCTGGCTTGGGCAGACGCAGCGGTCGGCACCCGGCCGGGAAGAGCAATCCAGCGCATTCATACCAAATTGCTTGCAATTGAGATGCGAAGACGAGTCGAAGGGCGTGCTGTAGCACGGCACGGCGAAGTCGACAAAGGATGGGTTTGAAAGGGAATTAGTATCTTCCCGTTCCGCCAATGACCCAGCCCAACGCCGACGCCGGAAGGCGTAGCGAGCACGGGGGCGACGGGGTAGGCCGACGGTGTCGGCTGCCCTGGGCAGCCCGCCTTCATCCGGGCCGATGGGGGTGCGCCCCGGATGACGCGCCGTCTGCCTGGACCGGCAGGCCTCCGTCCGGGCGGGTGGGGCGGCGGTGCCCGCGGCGACTGCGATCAAGGCGCAGGGCGGACCGCCCCCAGAGGCCGGGGTTTTGCCTGCCGACGCCGGAGGAACTGCGCAAGATCAACGCGGCGGACACCCGCCCGAGGGCTTTGGCCGCCCGACGTGGCGGATCAGGCGCAGGCGGCGTGGGCCATGAGGCCGCCCGGGGCGTGGTGGCCGTGGGCTTCCTTCATGCACTGCCGGGCGCAGCCGGCGCAACGGCCGCATTCGCTGGTCACCCCGAGGTCGCGGCGCAGATCCTTCAAGGTACGCGCACCATCGCGCACCGCCTGGTGGATTTGGCGCTCGGTGACGGCTTGGCAGACACAGACGTACATGCGGGACTCCCGGAGAAGGGGCCGGGCGAATCCAGATTCGCACGGATGAGAAGCATTCTCAATCGTATTGAACGGTCTGTCAAGAGGGGGCTGTTTCCAGACAACCGTTACCCCCGGCCGGTGCGGCGGAACACCGGACCAGCACGGGCAGGTAGCCGCCCGCCAAGGGCGGAACGATCGCCGCTCCTGGGCGGGGGCAGGCTGCGGCGGACCGGGTTCAACTCGAACAGCTAACCTCGAGCCGGGCCGCCCAGTCCGGCGGCGGGGCGGCGTAGGCCTGGTTTTCCGGCTGTTCGTCGAAGGGCCGGGCAAGGCAGGCGAGGAGCCGTTCGACTTCCGAGAAATCCTTGGCTCGGGCGCGGCGGATGGCCTGTTCGGCGAGCCAGTTGCGCAACACGTATTTGGGGTTGGCTGCCCGCATACTGGCCTGGCGTTCGGTGTCCGGCCAGGGGCTAAGGGTCAGGCGGACACGCCAGGCGGCGAGCCAGGCGTCGCCCGCAGCACGGTCGATGAATTGGTCGCGCAGCGGGGCGTCGGCGCCGGCGTCCCCGGCGATGGCCGGCAGATGGGAAAGGGCGCGGAAGAATTGGGTGAAATCGAGCCGCTGGTGGTGCAGCAAACCGATGGTCTCGGCAAAGAACTCCGGGTCGCCGGGAGCCGCCTCGAGCAAGCCGAGCTTGGCCCGCAGCAGGGCATGGAAGCGGCTTTCGAAGGCGTCGACATAGGTTTCCTCGACCGCCGCCTGGGCGATTTCGGCCTGGCCGAGCAGGGGCACGAAGGCGTCGGCCAGGCGAAAGAGGTTCCAGTAGGCGATCTGGGGCTGGTTCTGGTAGCTGTAGCGGCCGTGGGGGTCCGAGTGGTTGCAGATGTGGCCGGCGTCGAAGGCCTCCATGAAGCCGAAGGGGCCGTAGTCGAGCGTCAGCCCGAGGATGGACATGTTGTCGGTGTTCATCACCCCGTGCATGAAGCCCACCGCCATCCAGCGGGCCATCAGGTCGCCGGTGCGGCGGCTGACGTCCCGCAGGAGGGCGTCGTAGGGGTTGGCGGCGGCGCGGCAGTCCGGGCGGAAGGTGTCGATGACATAGTCGGCGAGCCGGCGCAGTTCCTCGGGGCGATTGCGGGCAGCCCAGTGTTCGAAGGAGCCGAAGCGCACGAAGCTCTCGGCGATGCGGGTGACGACCGCTGCCGTCTCGACCTCCTCGCGGACCACGGGCGCGTCGGAGCCGACGACGCAAAGGGCCCGCGTGGTGGGGATGCCGAGGCCGGCCATGGCTTCGGAGCAAAGAAATTCGCGGATCGACGAGCGCAGCACGGCGCGGCCGTCGGCCCCGCGGGAATAGGGGGTGCGGCCGGCGCCCTTCAACTGGATTTCCCATTGGCCCCGGCCGCCTACCACGGCGCCCAGGAGATGCGCCCGGCCATCCCCCAGCTGTCCCGCCCAGACGCCGAACTGGTGGCCGGAATAGATGGCGGCAAGGGGGGCGCTGCCGGGCAGGGGGCGGTTGCCAGAGAAGTGCTCGGCAAACTCGGCGCGCCCGATTTCTCCGGGGTCGAGGCCGATCAGTTCGGCCACCGGCGGGCTGGCGGCGACGAGGTAGGGGGCGGGCAGGGGGAGCGGGTCGAGGCGGGTGTAGAAGGCTTCGGGCAGGGCGGCGAAGCCCTCGGCGAAGGGTAGGGCGTCGAGGGTTGAGAGGGGGGAGGGGGCGGCGAGGGGGGGCGGGAATTCCGGGGCGTTCATGGGTGGCTGGTGGCGAGGGGGCGTGCCTACAAGACTGCAAAACGCGCCGGGAGTTCGCCGCTGGGCGGGATATTTCCCCGGCCGGGAGCGTTTACCGCCCGCCGCCCGGGGGGGTGGCGAAGGCGGCGCAGGGGTCGGGCCGCGGCGCCGGCGGGGTGGTGAACACCCGGTCGAAGGCGGCGGCCGGCAGCTCCGCCTGGCCGGCTTCGAGGAGGCCGACGGCGATCAGGTCGGCGCCCCGGCCCGGGGGCAGCCAGCGCGGCACGCCGTAGTCCCGGCGGACGTGGCCGTTGCCGGCGAGCAGCACGACGGCAGCGGCGTGGCGGCGCAGCAGATGGGCCATCCAGGCATCGCGGATGGCCTGGGAGCGGGCGAGTCCGGGCAGGAGGTCGGGGGGCGCCCGGTAGCAGTGGCCCCGGTCGATCTCCTTTTCCAGGGCGGTGACGATGTCGCCGGGGATCGGCCGGTCGAGACCCAGGGCCGCCACCAGTTCGGGTCCGAGGACGGCGCCCGGGCCCTCCTTGCGGATGCGGGCGAGGTCGGCGCGGGAGACGTTGCCCGCCAGCAGCGGCAGGTCGTAATCGAGAGCGAGTTGGACAAAGGGCCGGTATTCGGCCCACAGCCAGCTGGCCCTGACGCCGGCCGTGGCGGCGGCGATGACGTGGTCGGCGCTGCCCGGCTGTTCGAGCCGGGCGCGGTCGAGGTCGGGCTGGCGTTCGCGGTCGAACTGCTCCATCACCAGGGCCGGCCGCCAGCCGGCGGCGAGCCGCAGGCGCAGGGCTTCCAGGCGCAGGCGATGGTGGCGGGGGTTGTCGTGGATTTCGCCGAGCAGGACCGTGGCCCGCCCGGCCATGGCCGTGGCCAGTTCGGTCGCGGCAGCGATTTCCGGGGCGGGCGCGGGTGCCTGGAGCGCCGCGGGCGGAGAATCTTGCGCCGCGGCAGTGTCACCGCCGGCCTGCAGGCCGGCGGCGAGCGCCAGCCCGACCAGCCCGGCCCGGCGCCGCAAGACGAGTGGCAGCGCCTTCTTGGCAAAACCGCGGCTTGAGCCGCGGTCGGAAGAAATGCAAGGCCCGGCGGGCAATCAGTCGCCGCCCGGTTCGAGGTGGGACTGCAGGTAGTTCGGCAGGCCCACGTCCTTGACCAGGCGATGCTGCGTCTCCAGCCAGTCGATGGAGGCCTCGCAGTGTTCGAGCAGGTCTTCCAGCAGGTCGCGACTGACGTAGTCCTGCAGTGCTTCGCACTGGGCGATGGCGTCGAGCAGCGCGGGGCGCTGGATGTCTTTTTCGTATTTGAGATCGCCGGCCAGGCATTCGACGACGTTTTCGCCGATCAGGAGTTTGCCCAGGTTCTGCAGGTTGGGCAGGCCTTCGAGAAAGAGAATGCGCTCGATCAACTCATCCGCCTCCTTCATCGCCCGGATCGACTGGCGATATTCGCAGCCGTTGAGTTTTTCCAGGCCCCAGTTCCGGAACATGCGGGCGTGGAGGAAAAACTGGTTGATGGCCGTGAGTTCGTTCTTCAACAGCTGATTCAGCAGGGTGATGACCTTCTTGTCGCCTTTCATCGCCGCCCCCTTACGCCGCGCCGCCGGGTTTCATCTGGCTCTGCTGGTAGTTTTCCAGCCCCACCAGGCCGATCAGGCGGATCTGCTGTTCGAGCCAGTAGGCGTGGTCCATCTCGGTATCTTCCAACTGCCTCGTCAGCATGTCGCGGCTCACGTAGTCCTGGGCCTTTTCGCAGGCGGCGATGGCCTTCTTGAGCTCGCCGACGACGTGGTATTCGACGTCGAGGTCGGCCTTGAGCATGGCCGGGACGTTCTTGCCGATCTTCAGGGGGCCGCGTTTGCCGAGATCCGGCGTGCCTTCGAGGAAGAGGATGCGCTGGATCAAGGCCCGGGCGTGCTGGCGCTCGTGGTCGGATTCGTGCAGCGCCTTGTCGGCGAGGTGAGGGAAACCCATGTCGGCGTACATTTCGCCGTGGATCAGGTACTGGTCGACGGCGGTCAACTCGCCGGTCAGCAGGCCGTTGAGGATGTCGATGATCTTCTTGTCGCCCTTCATGGCAGGCTCCTAGTCGGGGTGGGGATCAATAAAGAATCGCACGGCACCAACCGGAATGCAAGGAGCGTCGGTGTCGGCGACCCCATTCGGCAGGCTCCGCCAATTCCCGCTTGGGGCGGCGTCACCCGGCAGGGTAGACTCCTGCCCGTGCCAACCTTGTCCTCTTTCGCCTTCATGCCATGAGCTTCGCTTCCCTCGGCCTCGCCGACCCCCTCCTGCAGGCCCTTGCCACCCTGGGCTACACCACGCCGACGCCGGTGCAGCGGGAGGCCATTCCGCTCGTCCTCAAGGGGCGCGACCTGATGGCGGCGGCCCAGACGGGAACCGGCAAGACCGCCGGCTTCGCCCTGCCGCTTTTGCAGCGCCTGGCGACCGAGGGGAGGGCGGCGGCGAGCAACGCCGTGCGCGCCCTGGTCCTGGTGCCGACCCGGGAACTGGCGGAGCAGGTCAATGAGAGCTTTCGCGCCTACGGCCAGCACCTGGCGTTGCGCTCCTACGCGGTCTACGGCGGGGTCAGCATCAACCCGCAGATGATGAAGCTCAGGAAGGGCCTCGACGTGGTGGTGGCGACCCCCGGGCGGCTTCTCGACCTGCACCGCCAGAACGCCGTCAAGTTCGGCCAGGTCGAGACCCTGGTTCTCGACGAGGCCGACCGCATGCTCGACCTGGGTTTCGCCAAGGAGTTGAACGCCATCTTCGCCGCCTTGCCCCGGCGCCGCCAGACCCTCCTGTTTTCCGCCACCTTTTCCGACGCCATCCGCAGCCTGGCCGGCGGCATCCTGGCCGACCCGGCGGTGATCGAGGCCAGCCCGCCCAACACGGCGGCCCGCACGGTCAAGCAGCAGGTCGTGACGGTGGACAAGAAACGCAAACCGGAGCTTTTCTGCCACCTCCTCAAACGGCGGCGCTGGGGCCAGGTGCTGGTCTTCGTCAAGACCCGCAAGGGCGTCGAGCAACTGGTGGCGACCTTGCTCGCCCAGGGCATCGCGGCCGACGCGATCCACGGCGACAAGCCCCAGGCCGGCCGGCTGCGCGCCCTGGAGCGCTTCAAGGCGGCCGAGGTGCAGGTGCTGGTGGCCACCGATGTGGCAGCCCGCGGCCTCGATATCGACGACCTGCCCCTGGTGGTCAATTTCGACCTGCCCATCGTCGCCGAGGATTACATCCATCGCATCGGTCGCACCGGCCGCGCCGGCAACCGGGGCGAAGCCTTGTCGTTGGTCTGCGCCGACGAGGTCAATCTCCTTGGGGCCATCGAAAACCTCACCCGGCAGACCTTTCAGCGCGGCGAGGAAGCCGGGTTCGAACCCGACCACCGGGTTCCCCCCACCGGCCCCGCCGGGCAGGTGTTGTCCAAGCCGAAGAAGTCCAAGCCCGCCAAGGCCGGCGGCCGCGGCGCCGGCAAGGGGGTGCCGGGCAACTGGGTGGGCTTCGACGCCCCAGCCGCCGGGGCCGGCCGCCGGGGCCGCCAGCGCCCGGGCAAGCCGGCCAAGGCCGGCCCGCGCTGAGGGGCGGGGCACGGGGGTTCCCCGGCACGCCGTCCCCCGGGAGGCCGGCCGGCGAACGGGTAGAATAGCGGCCTTGCCGCGGCCCCAGCCCGCCGCCGGATTTCGGATTTGCCCATGCTCAGACTCAACGACCTCAAGCTTCCCCTCGACCATCCCGCCGCCGCGCTGCGCCCGGCCATCCTGCGCCGCCTCGGCCTGGGCGAGGCCGATCTGCTGGCCTTCAAGGTCTTTCGCCGCAGCTACGACGCCCGGAAAAAATCGGCCATCACCCTGATTTACGCCCTCGACCTCGAAGTCCGCGACGAGGCCGCCGTCCTTGCCGCCCACCGGGGTGACCGCCACCTCCTGCCGGCGCCCGATACGGCCTACCGCTTCGTCGCCCGGGCGCCGGCCGGTCTCAAGGAGCGGCCGGTGGTCATCGGCACCGGCCCCTGCGGCCTTTTCGCCGGCCTGGTCCTGGCCCAGATGGGGTTTCGCCCCCTCATCCTGGAGCGCGGCAAGGCGGTGCGCGAACGGACCAAGGACACCTGGGGCCTGTGGCGCCAGGGCAAGCTCAATCCGGAATCCAACGTCCAGTTCGGCGAAGGCGGGGCCGGCACCTTTTCCGACGGCAAGCTCTACAGCCAGATCAAGGATCCGCGCCACTACGGCCGCAAGGTGCTGGAGGAGTTCGTCAAGGCCGGGGCGCCGGAAGAAATCCTCACCGTCAGCAAGCCCCACATCGGCACCTTCCGCCTGGTCAGCATGGTCGAAAAAATGCGCGCCACTCTCACCGCCCTCGGCGGCGAGGTGCGTTTCGGCTGCAAGGTCGAGGAAATCGCCATCGAGCGCCGCGCCGACGGCCGGGGCCAGGTGCGGGGCGTGGTTCTGGCCGGGGGCGAGCGCCTCGCCGCCGAGCACGTCGTCCTGGCGGTGGGCCACAGCGCCCGCGATACCTTCCAGATGCTCTACGACCGCGGCGTCTTCATCGAAGCCAAGCCCTTTTCCATCGGCGTGCGCATCGAGCATCCCCAGGCCCTCATCGACCGCGCCCGCTTCGGCCCGGCGGCCGGCCATCCGCTCCTCGGGGCCGCCGACTACAAGCTTGTCCACCACTGCGCCAACGGCCGCTCCGCCTACAGCTTCTGCATGTGCCCGGGGGGCCAGGTGGTGGCCGCCACGTCGGAGGAAGGCCGGGTGGTGACTAACGGCATGAGCCAGTATTCCCGCGCCGAACGCAACGCCAACAGCGGCATCGTCGTCGGCATCACGCCGGAAACCGATTACCCGGGTCATCCTCTGGCCGGCATCGACTTCCAGCGGCGCTGGGAATCGGCCGCCTTCGTTGCCGGCGGCGGCAGCTACGCCGCCCCCGCCCAGCGGGTCGGGGATTTTCTCGCCGGCCGGCCCTCCACCGCCGGGGGCAAGGTCGAGCCGTCCTATACGCCGGGGGTCCACTGGACCGACCTGGCCCTATGCCTGCCCGACTTCGTCGTCGCCGCCCTGCGCGAGGCGCTGCCCGCCTTCGACCGGCAGATTCCCGGCTTTGCCCTGGCCGACGCGGTGATGACCGGCGTCGAGACGCGCACTTCGTCGCCCATCCGCATCAAGCGCGGCGACGACTTCCAGAGCGTCAACACGGGCGGCCTCTACCCGGCCGGGGAGGGCGCCGGCTACGCCGGAGGCATTCTTTCGGCGGGGGTGGACGGCATCAAGGTGGCGGAGGCGGTTGCCCTCGCCCTGGCCAGGACGGCCTGAAGGCCGGATCGGGCCTTCCCCCGGCCGGGACGGCGGGGGGGCGGGTCGGCCGGCTGCCGCGTCAGGGCTTGCCCTGGGACTTCTCGAGGGCGGCGAGCAGTTTGAGCGCCCGTTCCCGGTTCTTGGCTATGGCGGCGGCCCGTTCCTCGGCGCCGGCGGGGTCGGCCCGCGTCGCGTCGAGCAGGGCCTGGTGCGGCGTCCGGCCGCCCAGGGCGGCAATGAGCATACGCTCGGCGTAGGCGTCGAGATCTTCGTCCGGCGCGGGAGGGTCCGATGGGATCGGCAGCGTCATCAAGGTTCCAGCCATGAAAAAGGCCCCGCGAAACTCGTGGGGCCCTTGGGATCAAGAAAAAAGGATTTACTTGATCTTCTTGGTGACGGCAGCCATGTTGGTCTGGGCCGCATCGGCGAACTGCTGGGCGATGGCGTTCATGTTGCCGAAAGCCGAATTGGCGGCGGCGATGGCGTTCTGGATCGCGGCCACGGCACCTTCGGAACCGGCCGGAGCGGACTTGGCGGCCATTTCGATCATGCTGGAGATGGACTTCTGGAAGTCACCGAATTGGGCCTGAACCATCTTGGCCAGTTCCTGCTGCGACTCGGAGGTGATTTCGTACACCGAACGGGAGTAGGCGACGGCCTTCTCGACGGCCGGCTTGGCCAGGGAGGACTGGACCGCCAGGGCTTCCTTGGGATCCTTGGCGCCGAGCACGGACTTGACGCCGGAGGCGGTGTCTTCGAGGGCCGAGCGGGCGGTGTTCAGGTTGAGGGCGGCGATGCGCTCGGCAGTGGCGAGGGCGGTGTTGGCGACGGAGAGCAGGGAATCGACGGTAGCTTGGTTGGCGGCGGCGAATTGGGCGGGATTGAAGGTCATGGCGGTTTCCTAAAAAGGTGATCGGAGAGAGGTGATCGGTGGGTTCGGCAACCAGTATAACGCACCGGAAGAATTTTTGTTGCGACGCAGCAATTTATTTTTTGTTTCGTCCTATGATTTTGAATTCGTTGGATTGTATGGATTTTGCGCTGCATCGGGGCGGAGGATCGAAAACCGGGGTCAAAAACCGGGGTCAGGTCTTGCAAGGCAACACTCTTCCCCTTCATTGGCCGATCGCTCCCCCCTTGACCCCGAGTCCGCCAGTTCAGGCGTATTGTCCGGCCACCCAGCCCGACGACCAGGCCCACTGGAAGTTGTAGCCCCCCAGCCAGCCGGTGACGTCGACCACTTCGCCGATGAAGTAGAGGCCGGGAACGTCCTTGGCTTCCATGGTCTTGGACGACAGGGCGGCGGTCGAGACGCCGCCCAGGGTGACCTCGGCCTTGCCGAACCCCAGGGTGCCGGCGGGCATCAGGGTCCAGGCGTTGAGGCTGCGGGCGACGGCCGCGAGGTCGCCTTTGGCGAGTTCGCCCAGGGGGCGGTGGAGCAGGTGTTCGCCGCCCTGGAGGGCGCACCATTCGTGGGCGAAGCGGCGGGGCAGGCGTTCGGCCAGGAGATTGGGCAGACGGACCCGGCTCCGCTGGTGTCCGGCCAGCCAGGCGGCGGCGTCGACGCCGGGCAGGAGGTCGATGGCGATGGCTTCCTTCTTGCCGCTCCCGTAGTCCTGCATCTGCCAGTAGCTGGAAATCTGCAGGATGGCGGGGCCGGAGAGGCCGCGATGGGTGAGGAGGACGTTTTCCCGGAAGGCGGCCGCACCGCAGCGGGCCGCGGCGTCCACCGTGGCACCGGCGAGGGGGGCCAGGGGGGCGAGAAGTTCCGGCGCCAGGGCGAGGGGAACCAGCGCCGGCTTGGGGGGGACGACGGGCAGGCCGAATTGCTCGGCCAGCCGGTAGCCGAAGGGGCTGGCCCCGATCTTGGGGATGGCCAGGCCGCCGCTGGCGACGACCAGGGAGTGGCAGGTGAAGCTGCCGGCGTCGGTGGCGACCCGGTAGCGGCTTTCCCCCCCGCCGTCGACCGGGGCCACGGCCCCGACCGCCGCCGGCATGGCCCAGCAGACGCCGGCGTCGAGGCAGGCGTCGCGCAGCAAGGCGATGATCTGCTCGGCCGAATCGTCGCAGAACAACTGGCCGTGGTCGCGTTCGTGGTAGGCGATGCCGCGTTTTTCGACAAGAGCGATGAAGTCGTGCTGGGAAAAACGGGCCAGGGCCGATCGGCAGAAGTGGGGATTCTGGGAGAGAAAATTGTCGGCGCTGACGTGGCGGTTGGTGAAATTGCATCGTCCGCCGCCGGAAATGCGGATGCGTTCGCCCAGCTTTTCGGCATGGTCCATGAGCAGGACGCGCCGGCCCCGGGCGCCGGCCTGGGCGGCGCACATCATGCCGGCAGCGCCGGCGCCGATGACGATGACGTCGAAAAACATGGAGTCCGAGGGGGAGGAAGGGAGGGGCGAAACGGGGCGGCGAAGGGGGGCAGCGAAGCGGGGCGGATTCTAACACTGGCCTCCGGGGGGAGGGCCGCCGCCGTTAGGGTCCGGGCGAGGCGGCGGCGCCGCAGCGGGCGCGGAGAAAATCGACGAAGGCCCGGGCGGCGGGGCGTAGGGAGCGTCCGGGCAACATTAGCGCGTAGAGGCGATTGCCGTGTTCGCCGGAAATGGTCCAGGCGGGAAGCAGGCGGATCAGGGCCGGCCGGTCGTCGGCCAGGTGCCCCAGATAGTCGGGCAGGGCGCCGACGCCCACGCCGCCTTTGACCAGCGCGTGGGTGGCTTCGATGCTCGGGGTGGTGAGCACCGGCGTCACCGGCACGGCTTGCGGCCCCGCGGCAGCGGTCAGGACGAGGCGCGCGGTTTTGCCGCTGGTGGCCGACGCAATGTAGGGGAGGCCGGCCAGGTCTTCCGGAACGGCGGGCGTTCCGTGGCGGGCAAGGCAATCGGCGCTGGCGTAGAGGCCCCATTCGATGGCGCCGATGACCACCGCCACGTAATTCGGATCGGGTTCCCGGGCCACCCGGATGGCGACGTCGTAGCCTTCGCTGGTGACATTGACGAGGCGGCCGGAGAGGTCGAGGTCGATGTGCACGGCAGGGTAGCAGGCGATGAATTCCTTGAGGATCGCCGGCATGACGTGGATGCCGAAGGAGGGCGGAACCGACACCCGCAGGCTGCCCCGGGGACTCGCCCCGTCGGCGCAGACGGCGTCCACCGCGGCGGCGAGAATGGCCCGGGCCTTGCCGTACTCGGTGGCGAGTTGTAGGCCGGCGGGAGAAAGGGCGACCGAGCGCGTCGTCCGGCGCAGGAGTTTGACGCCGAGCCGGGACTCCAGCCGGGTCAGCTGCTTGCTCACCGCCGAGCCGCTCACCCCCAGGCGTTCCCCGGCCTTGGCGAGGCTGCCGGCGGCGGCCACGGCGGCCAGGGCTTCGAGTCCGATAAGTGAATAATCGATCGGGTTTCGTTCCATGATGGCACGAGTGTAGTGCCTGGCCCGGGGCTTGTCACCGGGGGGGGCGAAGCCTAAGTTGTCCACCGGAACTGCCGCCTCAACCCGGGCCGGGCTTGGCCGGAACCGTCCCGCCGCGTCCCTGCGGGTGGGCCGGCGGCCCCGCTCCGGCCAATGATCGAAGGAGTTCATCCCATGCTGCTGCACGACTTGAAATCGGGAATGCATCCCCGTCGCGTCCGCATCCTCCTCGCCGAAAAGGGGGTCGAGATTCCCAGCCGGCAGGTGGACGTCGTCGCCGGCGAAAACACGTCCGCCGAATTCCGCCGCCTCAACCCCCTGGGCAAGGTTCCCGTCCTTGTCCTCGACGACGGTTCGGTCCTGAGCGAATCGATGGCCATCTGCCGCTACCTGGAAGCCCTGTATCCGACGCCGCCGCTCTTCGGCAGCACCGATCTGCAGAAGGCCCGGATCGAGATGTGGCTGCGCCGGGCCGAATACGAAATCGCCCGTCCCGTCGTCGATATCTTCGTCCACAGCAGCGACTTCTACCGGACGCGCCTCGAGCAGGTTCCGGCCTACGCCGCCTGGGCGCGCCAGCGCCTGGACGAAGGCATGGCCTGGCTCGACCGGGAACTGGCCGGCACCGCCTGCATCGGCCAGGACGACTACTCGATGGCCGATATCGTCGCCCAGTGCGCCTTGGTCCTCGGCAAGGCGGTCGGCATCCGCGTTGCCGACGAACACGCCAATCTGGCCCGCTGGTTCGCCGCCGTCAGCGCCCGGCCGTCGGCCCGGGCCTAGGCGCCGGCCATGACCGGCGGCGTACCCGGTGCGGCCAAGGCCGCGGGCGTCTGCCTCGTGGTCGGGGCGGGCGATGCCTTGGGCGGGGCGATTGCCCGGCGCTTCGCGGCGGGGGGCTGTGGCGTCGCCGTCGCCCGCCGCGATCGCTCCCGCCTCGAACCCCTGGTCGCCGACATCGTTTCGCGGGGCGGCCGGGCCTTGCACTACGCCCTCGACGCCCGGCGCCCGGACCAGGTGGCCGCCGTCTTTGCGGCGGTCGAGGCCGATCTCGGCCCCCTGGCTGCGGTCGTGTTCAACGTCGGCGGCAATATCCGCTTTCCTCTGGTCGATACCACCGACCAGAAGTATTTCAAGGCCTGGGAGCAATGCGCCCAGGCCGGCTTCCTGGTCGGCCGCGAGGCCGCCCGGCGCATGCTGCCGCGGCAGCGGGGGAGCATCCTCTTGACCGGCGCCACCGCCAGCCGGCGCGGCGGTTCCGGCTTTGCCGCCTTCGCCGGGGGCAAACACGCGCTACGCGCCCTGGCCGAGAGCATGGCCCGGGAACTGGGGCCCCAGGGCATTCACGTTGCCCACGTGGTGATCGACGGAATCATTGCCGGCTCGGCGGCGCCGGGGGCCGGTGCGGCCGGCGACGACGACTGCCTGGTGCCCGCCGACATCGCCGAAAACTACTGGCACCTGCATTGCCAGCCCCGCAACAGCTGGACCTTCGAACTCGATCTCCGGCCCTGGGTCGAGCGCTGGTAGCGCGCCGCCGTCCGACGGCGCTGCTACCAGACGAAGAAGACCAGCCGCCAGATCGCCGCCATCGCCCCCACCGGCAGCAGCATGGCGGCGAAGGCGGCGGCCCTCGCCGCCCGGCTGGCGCCGGCCCGCCGCACCAGGCGCAGGGCGAATCCGGCGGCGGCGAGGCAACCGGCGGCCAGCAGGGCGACTCGGCAGGCCGGCAACCAGCCCAGCCAGACGTGCTCGGCCTTCAAATGGCTGACCGTGAGCATGGAGAGGCCGAGGATGACGCTGGCCGCGGCCAGGGGCGCCAGGGCCAGGGTGAAGCGCTGCCAGGTCAGGCCGGGGGCGCGCAGGAGGCGGGCCGCCAGGGCCGGTCCGAGGCCGAGGACGGCGCCGAGGAGGAAGCCGCCGCCCAGGATGTAGGCCAGGATGAGGGCGCCGTCGAGCCAGGTGAACAGGTCGTTGGCCTCGGGGTAGTGGGTGAGCAGCCACCAGGGCACGTCGTTGTCGAGGAGGGCGAAGGATTCCCGCTCGACCAGCCATTCGGCGAGGGCCAGCTTGGCGTCGCGGAACCAGGGGCTGACCGTCCATTGGAAGGCGGCGGTGGCGACGCCGAGAACGCCGAAGAGGAGCGTCAGGGCCTCCGCCGTCGAGGCCCGGCCGGCCAGGTCCACCACTTCGGCGGCCGGGGAGCGCGCCGCCAGGGCGACGGCGCCGCGCTGCCCGGCGCAGCGGCCGCAGGCGTGGCATTCCGAGGCGCTGGTCATGCGCCGCACGTCCACCAGGGGGGCGCAATTGACCGGGGCGAAGTCGCCGGCGTGGCGGTCCCAGGCGGTGCGGTCCACCCGGTAATGCAGGGGGGCGATCTTGGCGAGCACGGCAAAGACGCCGGAGGCGGGGCAGAGGTAGCGGCACCAGATGCGCTTTTCCCGGCCGTAGAGCAGCCCGATGGCGAGGGCGGCGACGGTGGAGCCGCCCAGGACCAGGAGCGCCGCCTGGGGGTATTCGTAAACGCTCACCAGTTGGCCGTAGACCGTGGTGCACACGAAGGCGACGAAGGGCCAGCCCGGCCATTTCAGCCAGCCCGGCAGGGGGCGGCCGCGGCCGTAGCGGCTCGCCCATTCGGACAGGGCGCCCTCGGGGCAGAAGAGTCCGCACCAGACGCGCCCGAAGAGCACGGTGGCGATCATCACCCCGGGCCACCAGACGCCCCAGAAGGCGAACTGGGCGAAGAGCCGCAGGTTGTCCCAGAGGTGGGCGCCTTCCGGCGGCAGGGGAAGAAAGGCGGGAACGACCACCAGGGTGGCGTAGACCGCGACGATCAGCCACTGGATGCCGCCGACCAGGCGCCGGTGGCGGCGCAGCCAGAGGCCCGCGGCGGCGAGGCGGCCGGGGGGCGCGGCGGGCCGGGCGGGGTGGAAGACGAGGGCATGGTCGGCCATGGCGGGCTTTCTAGCGGGCCACGATCCGGCCCTGGGCGGTGGCCGGATGGAATTCGCCGAAGAACTTGTAGCTGCCCGGTTTGAGCGGCTGGAAAACGAGGCTGGAACTGGCGCCAGGGGCGAGCACCTTTTCCTTGCGCAGTTCCACGCTCTCGAATTCCTCGGCGCCGGGGCCTTCGTTCCTGAGTTCCAGGCGGAACTTGGTGTGGGCCGGCACCTCGATGGTTTCCGGGTAGAAGCGGCCGGCCTTCATGACGAGCTTGAAGGTCGGCAGCTCGTCCGCCGCCGCCGGCGGCGCGCCGCTGAGGAGCAGGGCGAAGAGCACGCCGGCGATGCCCACCGACAACCAGGGGCTGGCGCCGAGGCGGCGTAACACGTCAAAGGCGGTGAACATGGCGGTTTCCTCAGAAGGCGACGTTGGCCCGCAGGCCGATCACCCGGGCCGAACGGGCGTCCGGGTTGGCGCCCGGGCGGGCGATCCACTGGAAGTCGGGGGTCAGTTCGAACTGAGGGGAAATGCGGTAGCGGTAGTAGATCTCGGCGAGTTTTTCCGCCCCCGCCGGGGTGAAGGTAAAGACACCGCTGCCATCGCCGATCAGGTCGCCCTGGCCGCCGGCCCGGCGGTATTCGCCGGAGGCGTGCAGCCAGGCGCCGCCCAGGCCGACGGCGTCGGCGGCCCGGCCCCAGGCGCTGCCGTTGATCTCGGCGCCGGCGGCGAGGGCCTGGTCGAAGGCGAGTTCGCCCTTGACCAGCTTGCCGTAGCGGGCGAAAAGGTTGATTCCGTCGCTCACCCGCTGGTCGATCGAGACCCCCAGCCCGGCATGTTTGCCGCTGCGGCCGTCGAGTTCCGCCGCCCGGCTGCGGTTCCAGGCGTAGACGCGGTAATTGCCGCCGAGGCCGCCGAAGAGCTTGAGGTGTTTTTCCGCCTGCACCATGAGCAGCGGCGCGGCCAGGCTGCGCTGGTAATTGGCGCCCCGCTCGCCGGCCCCGAAAATGCCCAGGGAAAGCCGCCAGGGTTCGACCTTGGTGGTCTTGTTCACGTAGGCGGCGACGAAGCCGGGCTGGAAGCCGTTGGCGTCGACGCCGACTTCGCGGCCGGCATCGAGCAGGGGATTGTGGACGAATACCGAATTGAGGAACTGCTTGGCTTCGTCGCCGGCCGCGGTGTTCTGGTCGAAGAAGCCGAAGATGTCCATCTTGCCGAAGGTGAGTTCCAGGGTTTCCCGGGAGCGCGGCTTGAAACCGCCCAGGGGGAGCGGGATGGCCGCCTGGTACCAGGCCTGGCCGAGGATGGCGACGGAATCGTCCGGGTTGGCGCCGCTCGCCCGGAAGGCGAGGGCGTTGGGGGCGCTGGCGAAGTGGCCGAGGTTGGAGAAGGGGGCGTTGAGTCCCAAGCCCTGGCCCATGCGGAAATGGGCGAACAGCTTGTGTTCGGTGTCGCCCATGGGTTTCAGGGGAAGTTCGACGGTGACGTCGGCCCGGTAGTTGAGCTGGCTGCCGCCGTCGCGGGTGCCCTTGGGCAGGCCGGAAGCGTGCTGGGCGACGGTGGCCAGCGCCGCGGTCGCCTTCAGCCCTTCCAGAGCCCCCACCGTCTTGGCTGATTTCTTCATGTCGAGGACGTCTTTTTCCGCCGCCTTGAGGCGCGAACTCAGTTCCGGTTCGTATTGCGAAATGCGCTCGCTGTCGAGGCCGGCGGCGAGCTTGTCGCTTTCGCCGCGCAGGGCCTTGACCTCTTTTTCCAGTTCGGCGTTGCGGGATTCGAGCTTGTCGAGCCGGGCCATCAGCTTTTCCAGCAGGGCGGCGTCGGCGGCCAGGACGGGCGTGGCCAGCCCCGCCGCGACGAGGGCGGCGTACAGGTGGGCGAATTTCATCTCAGTAGCCGCCTTTTTTGCCGATGCCGACGTAGGTGAATTCGTATTCGACTTCGAAGGGCTTGAACCACGGGCGGACGCCGGTGGCACGGTCGGTGTGGCGGCCGAAATGGGCGTGCTTGTTCTCGGAAGGCGGCAGGATGGTGTATTTCACCTTGTATTTGCCGGGGCCGGCGAGTTTGACGTTGTCGCCGTAGTGGGGGCCGTCGTTGGCCACCATGGGCATGAATTCGCCAGCGATTTTGAAATCGCCGCCGACCTTGGCGACTTCGAACTTGACCACCAGGTAGGGCACCCAGGCGCCTTCCTCGAAGCCGTTGGGGTTGTTGGCCAGCGCGTGGATGTCGGCCTCCAGGTGGATGTCGGATTCGGCGGCTTTTCTCATATGGCCGTCGGGTTCCATTTCCACGGGTTGCAGGTAGACGGCGGCGATTTCCATGCCCGCCTTGTGCTGCGGCGTGCCGATCGGGTATTCGAGCGCCAAGGCGGGGGCCGACAGGGCGGCGGCGAGAACGAAGGCGGCGATTTTTTTCTTGCTGTTGAACATGCTGTTGCTCCGGAAAAACTCTGGCTGGCTTGCCGCGGGGCTGGCTGGCTGGAGGGTGAGACGAGGAAGGATAGGGAAGGCGGTCAGGGGGCGGCGTCCCCGGGCTGGGTGACAAAGCCGATGCGGCTCAGCCCCTGGCGGGCGGCCGCCGCCATGACCTGGGCGACGGTTTCGTAGGGCGTGGTGCGTTCGGCCCGCAGGTGGATTTCCGGCTGGGGCTGCAGCGCCGCGGCGCCGGCCATGCGCTCGGCCAGGGTGGCGTGGTCGACGGCTTCGCCGTTCCAATAGACCTGGCTGCGCCCGTCGATGGCGACCTGGACGTTGTCCGGCTTGGTCAGATTGGGGGCCGATGTGGCCCGCGGCAGGTCGACCTTGACGGCGTGGGTGAGGAGCGGGGCGGTGACCATGAAGATGATGAGGAGGACGAGCATGACGTCGATGAGCGGCACCATGTTGATTTCGGCCAGGGGTTCCTGGTCGTCGCCGGCGTCGAGACTGGCAAAGGCCATGGCGGTCTCCTCAGCGCAGGGCCAGGCCCGGGTGGGCGGCCGGTTCGGCGGCTCCCTGGGCGCGGGCCAGGGCGATTACCCGTTCGCTGGTGGCGCGGGCGTCGGTGTGCATGGGGGAGGACTTGATGCCGGTGGACAGGAAGTTGAACACGTCGTAGCCGAAGGAGTTGAGCCGCGACAGGGTGTTGCGGCTGGCCCGGGCGAAGGCGTTGTAGGCGATGGCGGCGGGGATGGCGACGGCCAGCCCGAGGCCGGTCATGATGAGGGCCTCGCCCACCGGGCCGGCCACCTTGTCGAGGGTGCCCTGGCCGGAGACGCCGATGGCGATGAGGGCGTGGTAGATGCCCCAGACGGTGCCGAAGAGTCCGACGAAGGGCGCCGCCGACGCCACCGTGGCGAGAAAGGTCTGGCCGAATTCGAGGCTGGCCTTGTCTTCCTCGATGGCGCGCTTCAAGGCCCGGGTGAGCATGTCGTCGGGGGCGCCGAAGTCGATCAGGCTGCCGCCGGTGCCGGCCGCATCCTTGCAGCGGTTGTGCTGCTCGATGGCGGTGAAGCCGTGGTGGAGGAGATGGGAGAAGGGGTCGGTGGTACCCGTCTCGCGGATGCGGCGGGCCACGGCTTCGAGGTTGGGGGCCTCCCAGAAGGCCCGGAGGAAGGATTCGCTCCGGAAGCGCTGGCGGACCGCCTGGTAACCCTTGGTCACGATCAGATACCAGCTGCCGACCGAAGCCAGCAGCAAGAGGGCGAGGATGAAACGGGCGACGCCGTCGGCGTGGGTAAGGAAATGGGCGAAACCGAGGGATTGTTCCATGTCAGTCTTTCAGGGAAAAAGCGATAGGGACCAGCACCCAGGCGGCAAGCGCTTCGTCGCCCCGGCGGGCAGGGACGAATTTCCAGCGGCCGACTGCTTCGGCGGCGGCGTTGTCGAGGCGGGAAGAGCCGCTGCTGCGGTGGATCTGGACTTGCTGCGCCGCGCCGTCCGGCCCGACCAGGACGCGCAGGATGCTGCGGCCTTCTTCGCCGAGGCGGCGGGAGAGGGGCGGGTAGGCGGGGGGCGGGTTGTTGAGATAGGCGGCGTCGAAACGGGGTTCGACCACGGTGGCCGGCGCGGCGGGCACCGGCGGAGCGGGGGGCGCCTTTTCCGCCACCGCGACGCTCGGCGCCGCCGGCTCGCTGCTTTCCCGGGCCAGGACCGGCGGGGTCGGCGCCGGCTGGCGGTGGGGCGCCGGGAGCGGGCGTTTTTCCACCGGCCGGGGCTGGGGGCGGGAGACTTCAGGGGGCGGCGGGGCCGGCAGGAGCTCGACGCTGAGCGGGGTCAAGGCCGCCGGGAGAGGGACGATCTCCCAGGCAACCAGGCCGGAGGCCAAGACAAGATGGGCCACAACGACGCCCGCCAGTCCGGTTGGCGAAAGGCGGTGGGCGGCGGGGGAGGGGGCGAAGGCGGCGGTCACGAAAAAGAACCTGGCTGACTGGCGGGAGGCGGGCTGGCTTGGTCTGGAACGAGAGAACGGGGGCTATTTGGTGAGAATCAGCTTGTTTTCCCGGGTTACCCGCAGCACGTAGCGCTGACCGGCGTGGATGATTTCAACCGCCGTGCGGCCCTGCAGAACCTGATGGCTGTTGACGCTGGGAAAGGGGGCGGGCAGGGTGTCGGTACCCCCGATGTGGGGCGAAACGGGCGTCTGGTTCATGGTTGGTGCCAATTGAATAATTGCGAATGGTTCGCATTATTCAGGATAATGAGAATTATTGTCAACTACGGCTAGCCGACGCCGCCACCGGCAACGATTCCTCGACGCGGGGCCGGCACGTCGCTGCTGAGGGGAAACGCAGGTCGCTGTATAATCGGCCTTTCACCAACAACCCCGAAGAGATCGTCATGGCACTCAATAACGTTCCGTCCGGCAAGTCCCTCCCCAACGATTTCAACGTCGTCATCGAAATCCCGATGCACGCCGATCCCGTCAAATACGAGGTCGACAAGGAAAGCGGCGCGATTTTCGTCGACCGTTTCATGTCCACCGCCATGCACTACCCCTGCAACTACGGCTACATTCCCCACACCATCGCCGGCGACGGCGATCCGGTGGACGTCCTGGTGGTGACCCAGTTCGCCCTGCCGCCCGGCGTCGTGGTGCGCTGCCGTCCGATCGGCATGCTGGCCATGACCGACGAGGCCGGTGCCGACGCCAAGCTGCTCGCCGTGCCGGTGGACAAGCTCACCCCCATGTACCGCAACGTCCAGACCCACGCCGACATGCCGCCCATCCTGCTCGACCAGATCGCCCACTTCTTCGAGCATTACAAGGATCTGGAGCCGGGCAAGTTCGTCAAGGTGAATGGCTGGTGCGGTCCGGAAGAAGCCAAGAAGGAAATCATGGAAGGCGTCACCCGCTACAACGACGCCAAGGACAAGCCCAACTTCTGAGTTCCACCGTGATGCGGCCGGCCATCCTGCCCTGGAAGGCGCCGCCTTCACCGGCGCGGGCCGGCCGGCGCCGTGCCGCCGCCCGGCCCGGCGCCGCCTGCGGGCGGCGTCGTTGAGCCGCCCCGGCGTCAGTCTGATTCCCCCCCCCGTTTGCCCCTGCCCATGCTGAAGATCGCTGTCGCCCAGTTCAATGCCGTCGTCGGTGATCTGCCCGGCAACGTCGACCGCCTCGCCGCCTGCGCGGCCCAGGCCAAGGCCCAAGGGGCGGGGCTGCTGCTGACGCCGGAATTGGCGCTTTGCGGCTATCCGCCGGAAGACCTCCTGCTGCGGCCCGATTTCTACCGTGCCGCCGCCGCCGCCCTCGACGACCTCGCCGGCCGGGTGGCGGGCATCACCCTGGTCGTCGGGTTTCCCGAAGAAGCGGCGGGCCGGCGCTACAACGCCGCCGCCGTGCTGCGCGACGGCAAATGCCTGGCCGTCTATCGCAAGCGGCGCCTGCCCAACTACGAAGTTTTCGACGAGAAGCGCTATTTCGAAGCCGGGAGCGAGGCCTGCGTCGTCACCGTCGACGGCGTGCGCTGCGGCATCAACATCTGCGCCGACATCTGGGAACCGGGGGCCGCCGAGCAGGCGCGGCAGGCCGGGGCGGAGCTCCTGCTGGTGCTCAACGCCTCGCCCTGCCACCTGGAAAAACACGCCCGGCGCGCCGAAGTCATCGGCGAGCGCGTGCGGGCCACCGGCATCCCGGCCATCTACGCCAACCTGGTGGGGGGGCAGGATGAACTGGTGTTCGACGGCGCCTCCTTCGCCATGGACCGCGGCGGGGCGCTGTGCCTGCGCCTGCCCCAATGCGAGGAAGCCCTCGGCGTGGTCGAATTCGCCGGCGGCGATTTGCGCCCCGGGGAGCTGGCGGCGCCGTTGTCCCTGGAGGCCGAGGCCTACCGCGCCCTCGTCCTCGGGGTGCGCGACTATATCGGCAAGAACGGTTTTCCCGGCGCCATCATCGGCCTTTCCGGCGGCATCGACTCGGCCCTCACCCTGTGCGTCGCCGTCGATGCCCTGGGGCCGGAGAAGGTGCGGGCGGTGATGATGCCTTCGCCCTACACCGCCGCCATGAGCCTCGACGACTCCCGGGCGATGGTAAAAACACTCGGCGTGCGCTACGACGAGATCGCCATCGAGCCCGCTATGCAGACCTTCGCGGCCATGCTGGCCGAGGAATTCGCCGGCCGGTCCGCCGACACCACGGAAGAAAACCTGCAGGCCCGCATCCGCGGCGTCATCCTCATGGCGCTGTCCAACAAGACCGGCGCCCTCGTCCTGACCACCGGCAACAAGTCAGAAATGGCCGTCGGCTATTGCACCCTCTACGGCGACATGGCCGGCGGCTTCGCTGTCATCAAGGATGTCTACAAGACCCTGGTCTATCGCCTCGCCCGCTACCGCAACACGCTGTCGCCGGTGATTCCCGAGAACATCATCGTCCGTCCGCCCTCGGCCGAACTGCGGCCCGACCAGACCGACCAGGATTCCCTGCCGCCCTACGACGTCCTCGACGCCATCGTGCGCGCCTATATGGAGGAGGACCGCTCGCCCCGCGAGATCGTCGCCGCCGGACTGCCGCCGGAGGCGGTGCACCGGGTCGTGCGCCTTTTGCGCCTGGCCGAATACAAGCGCCGTCAGGCGCCGGTCGGTATCCGCATCACCCCCCGTGGTTTCGGCAAGGATTGGCGGTATCCTATTACCAACCGCTATCGCGACGAATTCTAGAAAACCAGGAGAACCAAGGAAACGCCATGAAGAAAATCGAAGCCATCATCAAACCCTTCAAGCTCGACGAAGTCCGCGAGGCTCTTTCGGAGATGGGCATCACCGGCCTCACCGTCGCCGAGGTCAAGGGGTTCGGCCGCCAGAAGGGCCATACCGAACTCTATCGCGGCGCCGAATACGTCGTGGATTTTCTGCCCAAGATCAAGATCGAGATCGTCGTCGCTGCCGACCGCACCGACGCCGCCATCGAGGCCATCATCAAGGCGGCCCGCACCGGCAAGATCGGCGACGGCAAGATTTTCGTCATGCCCGTCGAACAAGTCGTTCGCATCCGCACAGGCGAGACCGACGAAGCGGCCATCTGAGGCCGGGGAAGGAGAACGCCATGGCCGCGGAATACGACATCGCCGCCCTCAAGGCCAGTCTCGTGCAGCAACTGGGGGACGAGGCGGCGATCTATCCGGTGCGCATTGAGCAGCGGTTCCCCCGCATCCTCGCTCGCATCGTCGATCTCTGGGGTACCTCGGCCTGCGACAACTACCTGCAGAGCCTGATGGTTTCGGACCGGACCGACCGCCAGGGCTTTCCCGCCGACGTGGCGACGGAAATCTTCCGCCTGTCGATGGCCCACGGTGCCCTCGGGCTGTCGTCCCAGACCAGCGCCAGCGGCTGGGCCGGCCTCGACGACGGCGAGCTGTACAAGAAAAGCATCAACCGCAAGGACAACGGCCGCTAAGCGACGTCGTTATCGCCCCGCCGTAGTAATCCGCATGGCCTTAGTGTTGCCGGCCTTGGCCGGCAACCTTGGCCGCCGCTGCCCCAGCTCCCGCCGGCGCCTTTAACGCGAGCGCAGCAGGGCGATCAGCGCCCCGTCGCCGCCGTCCCGCGGCGGCGCCTGGCAGTAGGCCAGCACCTCGTTTTTCTGCATCAGCCAGCCGCGCACCAGGTGGCGCAGCACGGCTTGCCGCCCGGGCGAACCGATGCCCTTGCCGTGGATGATGCGCACGCAGCGGATGCCGGCCTTGACCGATGCGGCGATGAATGCCGCCAGCTGCAGCCGGGCTTCGTCCCGGTTGAGGCCGTGCAGGTCGATCTGGGCCTGGACGACCCAGCGGTTGCGGCGCAGATCCCGCAGCACCCCGGCCGCCATTCCCGGTCGCAAATAGGTGGGTTCGTCGCCGCCCTCGAGCCGGTCCTGCAGGCCGATGGGGCCGTGCAGGCTTTCCCCCAGGGCGGCCCGCTCGTCGGCCAGGTGCTGCAGGGGGCGGGGCGGCGGCCGGGGGCCGCCGAGATGGACCCGGTTGGCCGGCCTAAGCGGCCGGGCGTCAGCCACCGCGGAATGGAAGGCGGCCAGGTCTTCCGGGTCCGGCGGGGGCGAGACGTAGGGCCGTTTGGCCATGGCGCGGCGCCCCGGGAAGGACTCAAGCCAGGCCGAGCTGGTCCAGGTAGCGCTCGGCGTCGAGCGCCGCCATGCAGCCGGTTCCCGCCGACGTGCAGGCCTGGCGGTAGATGTGGTCTTGCACGTCGCCGGCGGCGAAAACGCCGGGGATGCTGGTCTGGGTGGCGTTGCCTTCGCGTCCGCCCCGGGTCACGAGGTAGCCGCCCTCCATTTCGAGCTGGCCGGTGAACAGGTCGGTATTGGGCTTGTGGCCGATGGCGATGAAGACGCCGTCGACGGCGAGGTCGCGGCTGGCGCCGCCGGCCGTGGCCTTGACCCGTAACCCGGTGACGCCGGAGGCATCACCCAGCACTTCGTCGAGGACATGGTTCCAGAGGATGGTGACCTTGCCGGCCTTTTCCTTTTCGAACAGCTTGTCCTGCAGGATTTTCTCCGAACGGAATTTGTCGCGCCGGTGGATGACCGTGACGTGGCTGGCGATGTTGGCCAGGTAGAGGGCTTCCTCGACGGCCGTGTTGCCGCCGCCGATGACCGCCACCGGCTTGTTGCGATAGAAGAAGCCGTCGCAGGTGGCGCAGGCCGAAACCCCGCGGCCCATGAACTTCTCTTCCGAAGGCAGGCCCAAGTACTGGGCCGAGGCTCCGGTGGCGATGATGAGGGCGTCGCAGGTATGGGTGCCGGAATCGCCGACCAGGGTAAAGGGTTTTTCGCTAAGCTTGGCGGTATGGATATGGTCGAAGATGATTTCGGTGTCGAAGCGGCGGGCGTGCTTCTCGAAGCGGGCCATGAGATCCGGACCCATGACGCCGTCGGCGTCGGCGGGCCAGTTGTCCACGTCGGTGGTGGTCATCAGCTGGCCGCCCTGGGCCAGGCCGGTGATCAGGACGGGCTTGAGGTTGGCGCGGGCGGCGTAGACCGCGGCGGTGTAGCCGGCGGGGCCGGAACCGAGAATGAGCAGGCGATGATGGCGCGGGGTTTGGGACATGACTTCCTCTTGGGTGGTGGATCGGCGGATTATAACGTCGCCCCGGCGGAAAGTTTTTTGGCGGCCCCCTGTTGCTTTTATGAATTCAGTTTATAATAAACCCGTAACTACATGAACAAAAAGGGGAAAACATGGCGATGGTTACTCACGGTTTGAGCCTGGTGGTGCTTCGCAACGTGCCGCTTTTTGCCGGCCTCGACGAAGGCGAATTGGAGCGCCTGTCCAAGGTTTGCGGGCGGCGGCGCGCCGAGCGCGGCGAGTTCGTGGTGCGCGCCGGGGATAGTACCGATTCGCTCTACATCCTCATCAACGGCCGCGCCAAGGTCACCAACAGCGACGAAGAAGGCCGCGAAATCATCCTCGCCATGCTGGGGCCCGGCGAATCCTTCGGCGAAATGGGCCTGATCGACGGCAGCCCGCGCTCCGCCGACGTCGTCGCCCTGGAGGCGAGCGAACTCCTGGTGCTCGGCCGCGACGAATTCCAGCGCTGCATGAAGGACAACTTCCAGGTCGCCTTGAAGCTCATGCAGGTGCTCGTGCGGCGCCTGCGCGAGGCCGACCGCAAGATCGAGAGCCTGGCGCTGCTCGACGTCTATGGCCGGGTGGCCCGCCTGCTCCTGGAGATGTCCGAACTGGTCGACGGCAAGCGCATCGTCAAGCGCAAGGTTTCCAAGCAGGACATGGCCCGCATGATCGGCGCTTCCCGCGAAATGGTGAGCAAGGTCGTGCGCGACCTGGAATTGAGCGGTTACATCGCCTACGAAGGAGATCGCCTGGTGATTACCGGCGAATGAGATGGCAGTAGCAAGAATGTCGGAGCGCGCTCCCAGCCCGCTGCCGGAGAAGATCGGTACCCTCTTGCAGGAATCCCGCTGGCTTGCCCTGGGGGCGCTGGCGCTATTTCTTTCCCTCGCCCTGTGGGGGTTTTCCAAAAGCGACCCGGGCTGGTCCCATGCCGTCGCCGGCGGCCCGATCCATAACCCCACGGGCCGCGCCGGCGCCTGGGTGGCCGACCTCATGCTCTACCTCTTCGGCTTTTCCGCCTGGTGGTGGGTGGTTCTGCTCCTGATGTTCGTCTGGTGGGGCTATCGCCACCTCAACGGCTTGGCGAGCCTGGTCCACAAAACGGATCGCCGGCCCCTCTACATCGCCCTGGCGGGATTCCTCCTGCTTCTCACGGCGAGTTCGGCCCTGGAGGCCATCCGCTTTTATACCTGGCGCGTCGAACTGCCCCTCGTCCCCGGCGGCTTGCTGGGCCTGGAGGCCGGGCGCTGGCTGGCCCGGTCCTTCGGCTATACGGGCGCCACCCTGTTTCTCCTGGCCGCCCTGGCGGTGGGCTGGAGCGTCTTTTCCGGCATGTCCTGGCTGGGGGCCTTCGAGCGCCTCGGTTCCGCCCTGGAGTCGGCGCTCGCCGCCGCCTACGGCATCGTCGACCGCTGGCGGGACCGCCGCATCGGCCGCGAAACGGCGCAGCAGCGGAAAGAGATCGTCGAAGTCGAGAAACGCCGGGTCGAGCTGCACGAACCCCTGGTCATCGAAACCCCGCCGACCGAGGTGCCGGTTTCGAAAAAGGCCGAGAAGCGCCTTGAGCGGGAAAAACAGGTGGCGCTCTTTCCCGAGGCCATCATCGGCGGCCAGCTGCCGCCGCTGCATCTTCTCGACCCGGCGCCGCCGGTGGTCGAGTCGGTCGGCGCCGAAACCCTGGAATTCACATCCCGCCTGATCGAACGCAAACTCGCCGACTTCGGCGTCCAGGTCAAGGTGCTGGCGGCGCTGCCGGGGCCGGTCATCACGCGTTACGAAATCGAGCCGGCGGTGGGCGTCAAGGGCGCCCAGATCGTCAATCTCGCCCGCGACCTGGCCCGCGCCCTGGCGCTGATTTCCATCCGCGTCGTCGAAACCGTGCCGGGCAAGGCCTGCATGGCGCTGGAACTGCCCAATGCCAAGCGGCAGACGGTGAAACTCTCCGAAATCATCTCCAGCCGGCCCTACAACGACATGGCCAGCCCGCTCACCGTCAGCCTGGGCAAGGACATCGGCGGCCTGCCCGTGGTCGCCGACCTGGCCAAGACCCCCCATCTGCTGGTGGCGGGAACTACCGGTTCGGGCAAGTCGGTGGGCATCAACGCCATGATCCTGTCGCTGCTCTACAAGGCCGAGCCGGAAAACGTCCGCCTCATCCTGGTGGACCCCAAAATGCTTGAGCTTTCGGTCTACGAGGGCATTCCCCACCTGCTGGCGCCGGTGGTCACCGACATGAAGCAGGCGGCCAACGCGCTCCACTGGTGCGTCACCGAGATGGAAAAGCGCTACAAGCTGATGTCGGCCCTGGGGGTGCGCAACCTTTCCGGCTACAACGCCAAGGTCAAGGAAGCCGAAAAACGCGGCGAACACCTGCCCAACCCCCTCACGCTGACCCCTGAGACGCCGGAACCCCTGGACCACATGCCCTACATCGTGGTGGTCATCGACGAACTGGCCGACCTCATGATGGTGGTCGGCAAGAAGGTCGAGGAACTGATCGCCCGCCTGGCCCAGAAGGCCCGCGCCGCCGGAATCCACCTGGTGTTGGCCACCCAGCGCCCGAGCGTCGATGTCATCACCGGCCTGATTAAGGCCAATATTCCGACCCGCATGTCCTTCCAGGTCTCCAGCAAGATCGACTCGCGCACCATCCTCGACCAGATGGGCGCCGAATCGCTCCTCGGCCAGGGCGACATGCTCTACCTCGCCCCGGGTACCGGCTATCCGACCCGGGTCCACGGTGCCTTCGTTTCCGACGATGAAGTCCATCGCGTCGTCGAACACCTCAAGGCCCTGGGGGCACCGGAATACGTCCCGGACATCCTCTCCGGCGCCGCCGACGACGACGAGGGGGGGGGCGAGGGCGGCGAAGGCGGCGAGGACGCCGAGAACGATCCCCTCTACGACCAGGCCGTCGAAGTCGTCCTCAAGAACCGCCGGGCCTCGATTTCGCTGGTCCAGCGCCACCTGCGCATCGGCTACAACCGCTCGGCCCGGCTCATTGAGGCCATGGAAAAGTCCGGCCTCGTCTCCGCCATGGACGCCCGCGGCGGGCGGGAAGTGCTGGCGCGGAAAGAGACGGAGTGATAGGACGATTAATTCACCGGTGTTGGTAGTTGGCCGAACCCGCGTTACAACAAGTTACTTACCTTCATTTCCTTTTCTTGGCAAAGTAACCACCATCTCGTGTTGGAAATCTCGGCATGGCCCCTCAAGTTATCGCTTCAATTATTGCTGCTCTAACGGCACTCATTGCAGTGGTGGTGGGGCCATTTTTCACGATCCGTGCATCAAAGAATCACATGATCGGACCCATGCGACAAGCATGGATTAACAGCCTGCGTGACACGGTCAGTGAGTTCTTGGCCCAAATCTACATTCCCCGCACTAATGTCGTGGCGTCATCGACCGATCCAGATGAAGTTCGGCGAACTCAGGAAATAGAAGATCGGAATCGGCTGCAGTTGGCCTATCAAATGAAAGAAAAAATCTGTCTTCTCATCAACCCAGGGGAAGACGATCACATAGAGCTTGTTCGTTTGATAAGCAACGCTTACGACGCCTACTACAAAGCCCAAGATACGAAAGCTATTCGCGAAGCTATTCGGACCCATACACAAATAATTCTGAAAAGGGAGTGGGAAGTTGTCAAAAAATGATTTTTTCAACTCGGCGCGGCTATAGGTCATTGATGACTAAAGTTACGCGTGCAGTAGCCCTCCTTTTTCTAGCTAGTTTTCCAATGCTTTCATTTGCTGGAGCTATCGACCAGCTTCGCCAGTTCCTCGATTCCACCCGCACGCTCAAAGCTGATTTCACCCAGATCGTCGTCGGCAAGGGCGGCAAGAAGCCGCAGCAGTCTTCCGGCGCCCTCGCCATTGCCCGGCCGGGCAAGCTGCGCTGGGAAATCCAGAAACCCTACCCCCAGTTGATGATCGGCGATGGCGAGAAATTCTGGATCTACGACCCGGAACTGAAGCAGGTGACGGTGCGGAAGGCTGGTCAGGCCATCGGTGGTTCTCCGGCGGCGCTGCTCGCCGGCAACAACGAACTGGACAGGAACTTTACCCTCAAGGAGGCCGGCGAGGCGGAGGGCATGGCCTGGGTCGAAGCCCTGCCCCGACAGGCCGACAGCGGCTTCGAGAAGGTCCGCCTGGGTTTTGTCGGCACGGAGTTGAAGGGTATGGAACTGCTCGACAACTTCGGCCAGACCACCCATATCCGCTTCTCCCGCAGCGAGCGCAACCCGGCCCTGCCGCCCGCCCTGTTCAAATTCACTCCCCCCGCCGGGGCGGACGTGGTCGGGGAATAGGGGGCGGCGCGCCATGCAGATCGACGTCGTTTCCGATGTAGTCTGCCCCTGGTGCTTCGTCGGCAAACGGCGCCTCGACGCCGCCCTTGCCGGCTGGCGGCAGGCCCGTCCCAGGGAGGCGCCGCCGAGGGTGCGCTGGCTGCCCTATTTTCTCAACCCGGACACCCCCGCCGAAGGCGAACCCTACCGACCTTTCCTGGAACGCAAATTCGGCGGCGCGGCGGCCGTCGAGGCGGTGTGGGAGCGGGTGCGGGAGGCTGGCGCCGGGGCCGGCATTGCCTTCGCCTTCGAGCGTATTGAGAAGCGCGCCAACACCCTGGCTGCCCATCGCCTGATCCACCGCTTCCAGGCCGAGGGGGTGGGCGACGTCCAGGCCCTGGTCGAGGGCCTCTTCGCCGCCCAGTTCGAACAGGGTCGCGACGTGGGCGACCCGGCGGTTCTTGCCGAGGTCGCGGCTGCGGCCGGCGACGACTACGCCCGGGCGGCAAGTTTTCTCGCCGGCGAGCGCTATGCCGAAGAGGTTCTGGCCGGTGCCGCCCAGGCCCAGGCCATGGGCATCGGGGGCGTGCCTTTCTTCATCTTCGCCGGCCGGTTGGGGGTTTCCGGCGCCCATCCGCCGGAAACCCTGATCGAGGCGATGAGTCAGGCTGCTAGCGCCTGAAAAACTCCTCCAGCCGCTCAAAGACGGCATGGTCGGCGCCGTGGCGGCGGATGGCGATGACGTCTTCGAGTTTTTCCGCCTGTTTCATCATTTGCGGCAGGCGGACATCTTCGTTCACCAGGAGCCAGATGCGGCTGGCGGTGCCGTCCCCCACCGGCAGGCAGAGGATGCCTTCGACGTTGTAGGCGCGGCGGGAAAAAAGACCGACGACGTGGGACATCACGCCGGGGTGGTTGTTGACGTCGATTTCGAGGACGGCCCGGGCCAGGGCGCGACTTTCTTCACGGGAATGGGCGTTCATTTCAGGGCTTTCGGCAGAGTGAGGGGGTGGAGGGTAGCGAACGGGGCGGGCAGGGCGGCCATTTCATCCTAAGCTCCGATCATTTCGCGGTTGGCGGCGCCGGGGGGCACCATGGGGTAGACCTTCTGGTCCACGTCGATGCTGGCGTGGATAAGGCAAGGGCCCCGCCGGGAGAGGGCGTCCATGAGGGCGGCGCAGGGGTTGGCGGCGTGGTCGAGATCGACGGCGGCGATGCCGAAGCCTTCGGCCACCGTGGTCCAGTGGGGCGACACCTGGAAGCGCGAGGCGTAGATGCGCTCGCCGTAGAACAGCGTCTGCTGCTGGTGCACCAGGCCGAGGGAGGCGTTGTCCAGGAGGATGATCTTGAGATTGACGCCCTCCTCGGCCGCGGTGACCAGTTCCTGGATGTTCATCAGGATCGAGCCGTCGCCGGTGAAGCAGACCACGGTGCGGTCGGGTTCGGCGAGGGCGGCGCCGATGGCCGCCGGGACGCCGAAGCCCATGCTGCCGAGGCCGCCGGAGGTCAGCCATTGGCGGGGCCGGCGCAGGGGGTAGGCCTGGGCCACCCACATCTGGTGCTGGCCGACGTCGGTGGCGATGACGGCGTCGCGGTCGAGACAGGCGGCCACCGTCTGGATGAGGCCGAAGTGGGAGCGGGGATTGTCCACGTCGGGCATCTGAAACGGCCACCGGGCCTGCAATTCCGCCACCCGGCGGCGCCACGGTCCGCGCTCGCCGGCGTGGACGGCGGGCAGCAGGCGGCCCAGGGCCTCGCCGACGTCGCCGGCGATGGCGATGTGGGCGGTCTTGATCTTGCCCAGTTCGGCGGGGTCGATGTCGATGTGGATGATCCGGGCCCGCGGGCAGAACTGGGCGACTTTGCCCGTGGCCCGGTCGTCGAAGCGGGCGCCGACGGCGACCAGGAGGTCGCATTCGTCCAGGGCCAGGTTGGTCGAGCGGGCGCCGTGCATGCCCAGCATGCCGAGGGAAAGCGGGTGATCGACGGGCATGGCGCCGAGAGCCATGAGGGTCATCACCGTTGGCAGATTGGCTTTCTCGGCCAACTGTACGGCCAGCCCGGCGGCGCCGGAATGGACGACGCCGCCGCCCAGGTAGAGGATGGGGCGGGCCGCTTCGTCGATCATCGTCGCCGCCTGGGCCAGCAGTTCGCCGTTGGCGGCCGGGGCGGGGCGGGGGGCGCCGGGTTCCGGCCAGGCGTCGACCTCGATGATCTGGCTCTGGACGTCTTTGGGAATATCGACCAGCACCGGCCCCGGGCGGCCCGAGGCGGCGATGGCGAAGGCCCGGGGGATGACTGCGAGCAGTTCCTCGGCAGAAGACACCAGAAAATTGTGCTTGGTGATGGGGATGGACAGGCCGTAGGTATCCACTTCCTGGAAGGCGTCGGTGCCGATCATGGCCCGCGGCACCTGGCCGGTGATGGCGACCAGGGGAATGGAATCGAGCTTGGCGTCGGCGAGGGCGGTCAGCAGATTGGTGGCGCCGGGGCCGGAGGAGGCCAGGCAGACGGCCGGCTGGCCGCTCACCCGGGCCATGCCCTGGGCCATGAAGCCGGCCCCCTGCTCGTGGCGGGCCAGCACATGGCGGATCAGGGCCGACTGGGAGAGGGCGTCGTAGATGGGCAGGATGGCGCCGCCGGGAATGCCGGCGACGGTGCGGATGCCCTGGCGTTCGAGGAGCCGGATGGCGATCTGGGCACCGCTGAGGGTTTCTGGCATGGGAGTTCTCCTTTTGGGGTTGCGGCTTCCCGGGGAGGCTCCAAAGAAAAACCCCCGCCGGTTGCGCCGGCGGGGGTTTCGGGAATTGAGTCTGGGGCTTTATCCGATCCGCGACGGCGCGAGCGTAACGACGCTGACTACAACCGCGACGACGGACGCAACGCCGGCTGCCGAGGGCAGGGTGCAAAGGCTACGGGCGGCGTGGGCGTGGGTCATGGGGCGGGACGGAGGGGCAAAAAGCGAACCGCCACTATGGGGCAGCCGGCGGGGAAATGCAAGGGGGGTAGCGCTGACCGGCGCGTTGCCCCCGGGCCGCCACCACCTCCCGGTGCCCCGTCTCCTTTAGGTGCAGGGAATCCCGGGCGGTTGTACCATTCAGGGCCTCGTCCCGTTTTCAAGGTTGCTTTGGTGCCTTTCTTCGGCTTGCTTCCCAAGCTGCGGCGTTTTTTTCCGGTCATCGCTTTTTTCGGCGGCTTCCTCTGGGATGCGCTGACCCTCGGCGAGCGCGTCCGCCCCCTCGACTTCTGGCGCCTCGGCCTGTTTCTGGCGGGCGCCGCCGGACTCGTCGTCTGGCTCGCCTGGCGCGATTACCGGGCAACGCCGGAACCCTGGTCCGACGGCAGTCTGCGCGGGCGCCTGCAGCGGCTCGCCTGGGCCGCTCCCTATCTTGTACTGCAGTTCTTCTTCGGCGGCATCTTCTCCGCCCTGTTCATCCTCTACGTCAAGAGTTCGGGCCATTTCGCCGCCTGGCTCGTGGCGGCCGCCCTGGGTGGCCTGCTGGTGGCCAACGAGTTCTGGGGGCGGCGCTATGGCGAGCGCTTCACCCTGACCTGGGGGCTTTTCGCCCTCAACGCCATCCTCTTGTGCAATTTCGCCCTGCCCCACGCGGTGGGCAGCCTGGATCCCCTGTGGTTCTACGCCTCCACCGCCCTCGGGGTGCTTCTGGCCCACGCCTTGCACCGCCTCGCTCCGGGGTCGCCCGGGAAGATCATGCCGGCCTGGGGGGTCGGTGCCCTGCTGCTGGCCCTCTGGAATCTCGGCATGATCGCCCCGGTGCCGTTGGTCAAGCGGGATCTGGCGGTGGGGCAGCAGTTCGCCCAGCGGGACGGGGTCTATCTTCTCCAGATCGAGCCGGCACCGGCCTGGCAGTTCTGGCGCGAGGCGTCCGGGGTCGCCCACGTTCCCGAGGGCGGGCGTCTCTATGGCGTTTCGGCGGTGTACGCTCCGGCCGGCGTCGCGGCCCGGCTCGAACACCGCTGGGAAAGCCGCGGCGCCGACGGCGTCTGGCGGCCCGGGAGCCGCATCCGTTTCGTCGCCACCGGCGGCCGCGAGCAGGGTTTTCGCGGCTATTCCTACGTCGTCAATCCGGCTCCGGGCGATTGGCGCCTCACCGTGGCCACCCAGGATGGACGGACGATTTCCACCTTCGATGTGCGGGTCGAGCGGGGTGAGCCGCAAGACCCGGCCAGCCGCAGTTTCTGACCGGCGGGTCGGGTGCCCCGGCGGTGCTGCGCCGCCTTACTGCCGGAACAGGACGTTGAGTCCGGGCTTCCAGTCCGAGTCGTGGATGTAGCCGATGGCCCCCGGCGTCGACTGGACGGCGGCGATCATTTCGGCGGGCGACGCCACCTCCTGGGGGGGCGTGCCCTTGCCGATATAACGGCGTACCGTCCAGTAACCGGTGTATTTTTCCTCGTCCTGATGGAGGAAATCCCGCAGGAAGCGGGTCCGGGTGGGATGGCCGGGCGGGGCATTGAGGGGGACGACGCCGAGCGTGTTGATTTCGATTACCTTGCCGGTATAGATGCGCTGCAGCGTGGCCAGATCGGTCTTGGGGACACCGGCATGGGCGATCACCAGGATGCCGTCGGCGAGGGCCGTTCCCTGGGCCAGGAGCCAGGCCAGGGTGAGGGTCGCCCATCGCTTGAACACGGCGCCTTGCCCTCAGAAGGTGAAGTTGTAGGAAAAGGACACGACGTTGATGTTCCGGTTGCGGACATCGCCGCCGGCCGGCCCGTCGACGAAATTCGACACCTTGCCGACCCGGGTCACGGCCCATTCGGCCTTGAGTTTCTGGGTTGGGCTCAGGGTATAGGCGGTGCCCAGGGCGAGAGTGCCCTGGTCATAGACTGCTAGGCGGTCTGCGATGAGACGCTGGCTGGCGTTGATACGGGCGGCGGTGGCCGAGGCCAGCGGTGGCGCCGACACGCGGTTGCCGTTGACCGCCTGGTAGAGATCGAGAACGGAGTCCTGGGAAAGCAGGCGGGCGATGCTGAGATACGGTGTCCACGGGCCGATCTTGCGTTGCAGGGCGAGGTAGGCCCCCTGAGAATTGAGTCCGCCCCGGGTGGCGTTGGTATTGCGCCGCCGGGCGTATTCGACCGCCAGGCTGGTATCGGCGCCCAGGTTGACTTCAAAACCGGCGGTAAAGACTTGGAAATGTAAATGTTTTTCGGTGGGCAGCGTAACCCCGGGCGGACTGGAGGCGGCATCGCCGACGTAAAACCCCATGCCCGGAGCGACGCTGACAAAGGGGAATTCGGTCTGGAAAACGCCGCCGTCGCGCCGGGATGCCGACGCCTGGTGAATCCCCAGGCGCAGGGTGGTGTCCTGGCGCTGCAGGGTGAGGGCCAGGCCGCGGGAATCGATGCGGGTCGGGAGATAGACGGCGCCCCGGGGCGGACCGCCGAAGGCCGTGAGGTCGTCCCGCATGAAGAAGCGGAAATGCGAATCGGAGATGCCCCAATAGCCGTCCAGGGTCGCGTCGGCGGTTCCCAGGGTCCAGGACTGGCTGAAGGAAATCCCGGTCGTTTCGTTGGTGGGCGAGATGGAGTACAGCTCGATTGGCAGCTGAGCCGCGGTGTAGGTCACGCCGACGTCGATGTTGGCGCTGTTCAGGTAATAGGGGACGCGCACCTTGCCCAGGCGCAGGAGCAGGTCGTTGTTCGGGCGCCAGGCGAGGAAGGCCCAGGCGAGGGTTGCGTCCCAGCTGTCGTCCCGTTGGATCGACGGGGCGGCCTTGCCCTGGGCGACGAAACTGAGTTGATCGGAAAACCGGGCGTCCATCTGCAATCCGAAGCGGCTGTCGCGATTGAAGCTGCCGTCCCGGCTGAGGTCGCGCTGAAAGGCGAAAGACTGGTCGGAAACGGCCCAGCCGACGGTGCCGAAGCCGGTGAACGAGACCTGGGCGGAAGCCGGCAGAGCGACGGTGAGAAGCAGGGCGGCGGCGGGGCGGGCGGCGAGCTTGGTTAAGGCGAATTGAGTCATGGTGTCGGGCCGGAGTTCCGGGTCAGTCCGAAAGCTGTCGGGCAATTTCCTGGAACGCCTCCTGGGAGGCGATCAGGGCATCGACCACCTCGGGATCGAAATGGCTGCCGCGGCCGGCCAGTATATGGCGGACGGCGTCTTCGTGGGAGTAGGGCTCTTTGTAGGGGCGGCGGGTACACAGGGCGTCATAGACGTCGGCCAGGGCCATGAGGCGGGCGGCGAGGGGGATCGCCTCGCCGCCGAGGCCGTCCGGGTAACCGTTGCCGTCCCATTTTTCGTGGTGATGGCGGGCGATCTGCTGGGCGTAAAAGAGGTAATCCGAATCTTCGCCGACGAAGTTCCGAATTTGCACCAGGATGTCGTAGCCGCGCTGGGCGTGGGTCTTCATGACGGTGAATTCCTCGGCGGTAAGTGGTCCGCGCTTGAGGAGGATGTGGTCGGGGATGGAAATCTTGCCGATATCGTGGAGCGGTGCCGATTTGACGATGCTGGCGATGGTTTCGGGAGTCAGAAAAGCGCTGTGCTTGGGCGTCTCGGCGAGGCGCTCGGCGATCACCCGGACGTATTCCTGGGTCCGGCGGATGTGGTTGCCGGTGCTTTCGTCGCGGAATTCGGCGAGGCCAATCATGGTCTGCAGTGAGGCGTCCTGGAGCCGGTTGATCTGCCGCAGGCGGGATTCGATCTCGTTTTCCAGCCAGGCATTCTTGTTTTCCAGGAAGATCTGCCACTGGCGGTTTTCCAGGTGGGTCCGCACGCGGGCGAGAACGATCGACGGGCTGATCGGCTTGTGGATGAAATCGACGGCGCCGAGGGCGAAACCCTGCTCCTCGTCGGCGCTCTCCACCTTGGCGGTGAGGAAGATCACCGGGGTGCGGCGTAGCCGCGGGTCGGCCTTGATCTGCCGGCAGACTTCGAAGCCATCCATTTCCGGCATCATGATGTCGAGCAGGATGAGGTCGGGCGCAACCTGTTTGCAGAGATCGAGGGCTTTTTGGCCGCCGTTGGCGACCTTGACGCGATAACGCTCCCGCAGCAGGCCGTTGAGCAGGCTCAGGTTGGTGGGCGTGTCGTCCACCACCAGGATGGTCGGGCGTTCGGCGTTGGGACGGTTCATGGGGACTCCCGGGGCGGCCTGGTCTCGGGGCCGTCATGGTCGAGCAAATCCAGGGCGAGGTCAAAGTCGAAATTGTCCAGGGCTCGGCCGAGGCGATGCTGGGCGCCGATGGCGATGCGGTTGCGGATATCCGGCGGCAAGGCCGACCAGCAGTCGAGGGCCTCGGCATTGCCGTCGGCCAGGAGGCGGCGCAGCCGGGCGAGGCTGGCAACCGGGGGGGCGGCATCGGCGGACGGGGTATCGGGTACGGCCAGCGCTGCGGCGAGGGCGGCGAGAAGCGGCCCGGCAAGATCGGCCACGGCGCGCTGCCGGGGTTCGACTGGGTCGCGGGTTTGGCCGGCCAGGTCGCTTTCGAGCCGGCGCGCCGCCGCTTCCAGGTCGGCGGCGCCGATCGTGCCGGCAATTCCCTTGAGGGTATGGACGAGGCGGGTCAGCTCGGCTTCGCTGCCCGCTGCAATCAGGCCCTGCAGACGGTCGGCGACATCGCCGAACTCGCCGACGAAACGCTCCAGCACCCTGCGGTAGAGGGCCGGCCGCCCGGCCGAGCGGCGCAGGCCGACGTCGACGTCGAGGCCGGGGATGGCGCGCAGGCGTTCGACGAAGCGGAGGGGGACAGCCTCCGGGGGCGCGGCTTGGGCCGGCAGGGCGGGCAGGCGCCCGGCGAGCCGGCTCAATTGGTCGAAGAGCTGGGCCGGTTCGAAGGGTTTGCCGATATGGCCGTTCATCCCCGCGGCCAGGCAGCGTTCGTCTTCGCCGCTCAAGGTGTGGGCCGACATGGCGAGAATCGGCAGCTTGGCGAAGGCGGGCTGGGCGCGCAGGCGGCGGGCCGTTTCGTAGCCGTCGAGGACGGGCATCTGGAGGTCGAGAAGGATGAGGTCGTAGTGGTCCGGGGGGTGGGCCGCCAGACGGTCGAGCGCTTCCTGGCCGTGTTCTCCGATGTCCACCTCGACCCCCCAGCCGGTGAGGATTTCCATCGCCAATTGCTGATTCACCGGGTTGTCCTCGACGAGGAGGACGCGCAGGCCCTCCAGGGTTTGCGCCCCGGGTGCGAACGGGGCCGCCGCCGGGGTGATTTCCGGCGGCGCAAAAAGCCGCCGCAGATCCGACGGCAACACGGGTTTGGCCAGGACGTGGCAGCCCGGCGGGAGGCTGGCCGAGTGGCGCAGGAGGTCGGAGTCGATGGCGGAAACGATGGCCGTGGTGGCGGGCAGCGGGATTTCCTCGGCCGCCAGGCGCTGCAGCACGGCATCGCCCGGGAGGTCGGGCAGAACCCAGTCGAGGAGCAGCAGGTCGAAGGGGTTGCCCCCCCGGTGGGCAGTTGCCAGCATAGTCACCGCTTCGCCGCCGGTGGCCGCGGTGTGCAGCCGGGGGGCGCCGTTTTTGCCGATCCCGACGCCCATGGCGGCCAAAAGGCGGCTGAGGACTTCCCGGGAAATCGGGCTGTCGTCGGCGACCAGCACCCGCAGGCTGGCCAAATCGACCGGCCGGGCCGCCTGCTCGCCCTTGGGGGCGCGGGAAAAACGCAGAGTGACGGTGAAGGTGCTGCCTTCGCCGAATACGCTGTGCACCGCGATCGTGCCGCCCATCAATTCGCAGAGCCGCTTGGTGATGACCAGGCCGAGGCCGGTGCCGCCGAAGCGGCGGGTGATCGAGCCATCGGCCTGGGTGAATTCGCGGAACAGGCGGGCCGATTGTTCCGGGGTCATGCCGATGCCGCTGTCGCTGACGGCGAACACCAGGGTCAGGTGCGACTCCTCCGGCGCCGGGCAGTCCACCGCCAGCTTGACGTAGCCGCGTTCGGTGAACTTGATGGCGTTGGACAGCAGGTTGACCAGAATCTGCCCGAGGCGCAGGGGGTCGCCGACCAGCCCCCGCCCTGCGGCGAGAACCGGGCTGCCCGGCTGGTAGAGGATTTCCAGGGATTTCTCCTCGGCCCGCTGGCGTACCAGGGTCATGGCGTTGGCGATCACCTCGTCGAGCTGGAAAACGGTGCTTTCCAGGCCCATCTTGCCGGCCTCGATCTTGGAGAAGTCGAGGATGTCGTTGATGATCCCGAGCAGCACCTTGGCCGAAGCGTGGACCTTTTCGATGTAATCCCGCTGGCGGGCGTTGAGGTCGGTACCGAGGGCGAGGTAGGACATGCCCAGGATGGCGTTCATGGGCGTGCGGATTTCATGGCTCATGTTAGCCAGAAACAGGGATTTCGCCTCGGTGGCCGCTTCCGCCCGCTGGCGGGCCTCCTCCAGGGCGCGCTGGGACGATTCGCGATGGAAGATGTCGTCCTGGATCGATTTGGCCATTTCGTCCATGGTCTTGCCCAGCAGATGGAGTTCCTCCACCGAGTTGCCGATGGCCGTGCGGGTGTCGTAGCGCCCCCCGGCCAGCCGATGGGCGACGCCGCGCAACTGCTGCACCGGCCGCAGCAGCCGCTGGTTGACCTCGACCAGCCCGATCACCACCAGGATGACCGAAACCAGGGCGCCGAGGGCCGAGATGGTGATCCACAGTTCGAGGCGGGCGTTGGCCGCGGCGGTGGCGCGACCGGTCCGCTGGTCGGTGACCTGGACCAGCCGCTCGACGGCCCTCGCCAGGCGGGCCTGGCCCTGGGTGTATTGGGGGCCGTGCACCAGCTGGCTGGCGAATTCGAGATGGGGCTTGCCGTCCGAGACGAAGCTGCGGTTCTCCGGGTCGTACAGGCCCTGGGTGGCGGCGAAGGCGATCTGCTCCTCGTTCTTGACCGCCTCGGTGGCCTCCAGCACCGTTCCCAGGGCGGCGAACTCGGTCGGATCGAACCCTAGTTCGTCCATGCGAGCGCGGAAAGACTTGCGTACCCCGGCCGGCGGAATGCTGTGCATCAGGTTGCCCGCCACCACCTCGTCCCAGTAGGCGCTCGACCAGTAGCCGTCGGGAATGGCCTTTTCGCCATTGCGGATGGCGAGAATGTCGTAGTAGTAATTGAGGTAGCGGATTTCGCCCGTGGTGGTGAAGGCCCGGACGAAGCGGGCCAGGTGGCCCACCTCGCGCTGGAGTTCCAGAACCAGGGCGATCGCCTGCTGCCGGTGGAGGTTGGCGGCGGCCGTCGCGTCGTGGGACTTGACGACCTTGAAGGCGAAGATGCCGTTGGCGCACAGGGCGGCAAGGAGAACGGCCGAATAGACCAGCGAAAGTCGCCTCAGCTTCACCACAGGGCGGCCGCTCCTGCCATCCTTACTCCCGCCGGATACCTGACGGTCAATAACATGGCATAGCTTTACCCCCCTGACAAGCCTTAGTTCGCAGACGGCCCGTCGGCGCCGGCCACGCGCCGATCTGAGAGACCGAGAAACAATTTACCGAGCTAAATAAAGACGTTATAATTGAAAAGTTTTCTTCCGCCCGCCTAATTTTGGCGGGGCATCTTTTCGGGGTGGGCGTTTCGCCCATTTTTTATTTGTAGCTATGGATTTGCACGCACTGCTGGAAAAAACCGTGGTTGGCCTCGGCTATGAACTCGTCGATATCGAGTTGTCGCCGCGGGGCCGCACCATCCGGGTGTTCATCGACCAGCCCGCCAAGGAGCGGGGGGTCGATGTGGACGACTGCGCCAAGGTTTCCCATCAGTTGTCGCGGGTGCTGGAGGTCGAGAACGTCGATTACGACCGTCTCGAAATCTCCTCGCCGGGACTCGATCGGCTGGTTAGAAAGGCCGCCGACTTCGAGCGTTTCGCCGGCCAGGACATCCAGGTCAAGATTCGTATCCCCCTGAACGGACGACGGAATTTCCAGGGCGAACTCCTGGGCCACAAGGACGGCAAGGTCGGCCTGCGGCTCGATAAGGAAGACGTCGAGCTGGATTTGAACAATATCGAAAAGGCCCGTCTGGTGCCGCGATTCGACTGAAGGATGAGGAGGTTTTAGCCCATGAGCCGTGAAATGTTGTTGCTGGTGGATGCGCTGGCGCGGGAAAAGAACGTTGCGAAGGATATCGTCTTCGGTGCCCTCGAGCTGGCGCTCGCCTCGGCCACCAAGAAACGTATCCACGACGAAGCCGACGTGCGCGTGTCGATCGATCGCAATACGGGCAATTTCGAGTCCTTCCGCCGCTGGCAGGTCGTTCCCGACGACGAATACGTCAATGAATACCTGCAGGTGCCGCTCTCCGAGGCCCAGAAGGACGATGCCGACATCGAGACCGGCGACTTCCTGGAAGAAGCCCTGGAGCCCATCGATTTCGGCCGTATCGGTGCCCAGGCCGCCAAGCAGGTCATCCTGCAGAAGATCCGCGACGCCGAGCGCGAGCAGATCCTCAACGACTTCCTGGAACGGAAGGAACACGTCGTTTCCGGCACCATCAAGCGCATGGAGCGCGGCAACGCCGTCGTCGAAGCCGGCAAGATCGAGGCCCTGCTGCCCCGCGACCAGATGATCCCCAAGGAGAACCTGCGGGTCGGCGATCGCGTCAAGGCCTATCTGCTGCGCATCGACCGCAGCGCCCGCGGCCCCCAGATCATCCTGTCGCGCACGGCGCCGGAATTCGTCATCCGCCTCTTCGAAATCGAAGTGCCGGAAATCTCCGACGGCCTCATGGAGCTGAAGGCCTGCGCCCGCGACCCCGGTCTGCGCGCCAAGATCGCCGTCAAGTCCAACGACCCCCGTGTCGACCCGATCGGCACCTGCGTCGGCTTGCGCGGCTCCCGCGTCACCGCGGTGAGGAACGAGATCGGCGGGGAAAACATCGACATCGTCCTGTGGTCGGCCGACCCGGCGCAGTTCGTCATCGGCGCTCTGTCGCCGGCCGAGGTTTCCTCCATCGTGGTCGATGAAGACAAGCACTCCATGGATGTCGTGGTGGACGAGGACAACCTCGCCATCGCCATCGGCCGCAACGGCCAGAACGTCCGTCTGGCTTCCGAATTGACGGGCTGGAACATCAACCTGATGACCCAGGAGGAATCGGCCAAGCGGTCCGAGGCGGAACACGCCGTGACCCGCGTCATGTTCATGGAAAAACTCGACATCGACGAGGAACTGTCCGACCTCCTCATCGAAGAGGGCTTCTCGACCCTCGAGGAGATCGCCTACGTGCCGCTCGCCGAGATGCTCGAAATCGAAGGCCTCGACGAGGAAATCGTCAACGAACTGCGCACCCGCGCCCGCAATGTGCTCCTCACCGAGGCCATTGTTACCGAGGAGCAGCTCGAAGGCGTGGCTGACGACATGCTTGCCCTCGAGGGCATGAGCAAGGAATTGGCCGCCAAATTGGCCGGCCATGGCGTGAAGACCCGGGACGACCTCGCCGAACTGGCGGTGGACGAAGTCACGGAAATGACCGGCATTGACGAAGAACGTGCCAAGGAACTCATTCTCAAGGCACGGGCTCACTGGTTCGAGTGAGCGGGAGGGAAGCAAATATGGCCGCAACAAACGTTTCGCAATTCGCGACTGAACTGAAAATGCCCGTCGAGGTGCTGCTTGAGCAGCTCGCCAAGGCCGGCGTCAACAAAAAAGGCAGCGCAGATCCCCTGGCTGACCAGGACAAGGCCAAGTTGCTCGACTACCTGCGCCGCTCCCACGGCGATGCCGAAACCAAGACCAAGATCACCCTGACCCGCAAGCAGACCAGCGAGATCAAGGCCACCGATGCCCAGGGACGGGCCCGTACCGTCCAGGTCGAAGTGCGCAAGAAGCGCGTCCTGGTCAAGCGCGATGCGCCGGAGGCCGTGGCCGAAGCGGCGCCCCGGGTCGAAGTTGAAGCCCCGGTCCCCGCCGCCGCCCCGGTGATCGGCGAAGACGAACTGAAGACCCGCGAGAACGAGGAGCGCCGCCAGCACGAACTGATGGAGCGCCAGGCCCGGGAATTGAAGGAAAAGCAGGAGCGCGAAGCCGAACTGGCCCGGTTGAAGCAGGAGGCCGAAGAGGCCGCCGCCGCGGCCAAAGCCGCCGAACAGGCCAAGCAGGCTGCCGCCGCCCAGGCCAAGACCCAGGAAGCCCCGGCCGACAAGGGTACCCTGCACAAGAAGCCGGAAGCCGGCAAGAAGGGCGCTGGCGGCGGCCGCACCGCCGACGACGGCAAGAAGAAGCCGGGCATCAAGACGCGCAGCGCCGATACCAGCGGCGGCTGGCGCGAAGCCAAGCACGGCCACAAGAAGCAGCACGGCAAAGGCGACGACGGCCAGGGCGGCTTCCAGGCCCCCACCGAGCCGATCACCCGGGAAGTGCACGTGCCGGAAACCATTTCCGTCGCCGACCTCGCCCACAAGATGGCGGTCAAGGCCACCGAAGTCATCAAGACCATGATGAAGATGGGTTCCATGGTCACCATCAACCAGGTTCTGGATCAGGAAACGGCCATGATCGTGGTCGAGGAAATGGGCCACAAGGCGGTCGCCGCCAAGCTCGACGATCCCGACGCCTTCCTCGAGGCCGATGCCGAGCACAAGGACGTTCCCCTTGAGCCGCGGGCTCCGGTGGTCACCGTCATGGGCCACGTCGACCACGGCAAGACCTCGCTCCTCGACTACATCCGCCGCGCCAAGGTGGCGGCGGGCGAAGCCGGCGGCATCACCCAGCACATCGGCGCCTATCACGTCGAAACCGAACGCGGCATGGTGACCTTCCTCGACACCCCGGGTCACGAGGCCTTTACCGCCATGCGGGCCCGCGGCGCCAAGGCCACCGACATCGTCATCCTGGTGGTGGCGGCCGACGACGGCGTCATGCCCCAGACCAAGGAAGCCATCCACCATGCCAAGGCGGCCGGCGTGCCGCTGGTGGTGGCGATCAACAAGATGGACAAACCCGACGCCAACCCGGACCGCGTCAAGCAGGAACTGGTGGCCGAAGGGGTCATTCCCGAAGAGTACGGCGGCGATTCGCCCTTCGTGCCGGTTTCCGCCAAGAAGGGCACGGGCATCGACGAATTGCTCGAGCAGCTGCTCCTCCAGGCCGAAATCCTCGAACTCACGGCCCAGAAGGATGCTCCGGCCAAGGGTCTGATTATCGAAGCCCGGCTGGACAAGGGTCGCGGCGCCGTCGCCACCATGCTCGTCCAGTCCGGCACCTTGAAGCGCGGCGACGTCGTTCTCGCCGGCCAGGTCTTCGGCCGGGTCCGCGCCATGCTCGACGAGAACGGCAAGCCGGTCAACGAAGCCGGTCCCTCGATTCCCGTCGAAATCCTCGGCCTCTCGGACGTTCCCGGGGCGGGGGAGGAGGCCATCGTCCTCACCGACGAGAAGAAGGCCCGCGAAATCGCGCTTTTCCGCCAGGGCAAGTTCCGCGACGTCAAGCTGGCCAAACAGCAGGCCGCCAAGCTGGAAAACATGTTCGAGCAGATGAAGGAAGGCGAGGTCAAATCCCTGCCCCTCATCATCAAGGCCGACGTCCAGGGTTCCCAGGAAGCCCTGGTGCATGCCCTGGTCAAGCTCTCCACTGACGAAGTGCGGGTCAACGTCATCCACGGCGCCGTCGGCGGCATCAGCGAATCCGACGTCAACCTGGCCCAGGCCTCCGGGGCCGTCATCATCGGCTTCAACACCCGGGCCGATGCCGGTTCCCGCAAGCTGGCCGAGAGCTTCGGCGTCGATATCCGCTATTACAACGTGATCTACGACGCGGTGGACGAGGTCAAGGCCGCCCTTTCCGGCATGCTTTCCCCGGAAAAGCGCGAACAGAGCCTGGGTCTGGTCGAAATCCGCCAGGTCTTCCACATTTCCAAGGTCGGCTCCATCGCCGGCTGCTACGTCCTGGAAGGCATCGTCAAGCGCAACGCCCGCGTCCGCCTGCTGCGCAACAACGTCGTGCTGTGGGATGGCGAACTCGATTCCCTCAAGCGCTTCAAGGACGACGTCAAGGAAGTGCGTTCCGGCTTCGAGTGCGGCCTGTCGTTGAAGAACAACAACGACATCGCCGAAGGCGATCAGCTGGAAGTCTACGAAATACAGGAAGTCGCCCGTACCTTGTAAGGTCCAGGCTCGCCCAGGCGTCGTTGCAGCCCCCTTGCCGTACAGGCGTACTGTCTGCGGGGGCTGTGCCTAGCCTGGGCTTCGCTTTTGGGTGGTCGCGTGCTGGACCGCCGGTTTAGTGGGTAGGTGGTTCGACCGTGAAAAAATCTTCTTCGTCCTTTGCCCGTGCCGACCGTGTCGCCGAACAGGTGCGGCGCGACCTGGCCGCGCTGATCCAGACCGAAGTGAAGGATCCCCGCGTCAAGCTGGTCAGCCTCACCGCCGTCGAACTGACGCCGGATTACGCCCACGCCAAGGTCTTTTTCACCACCCTCGACAGCGACCATCTGGCGGCGGTGCAGCAGGGCCTCGACCGCGCTTCCGGTTTCCTGCGGCGCGCCCTGGGCAAGGGGCTGCACATCCATACCCTGCCGCAGCTCCATTTCATCCACGACACCTCGGTGGAACGGGGCACCAGCTTGTCGCAGCTCATCGACCAGGCCAACGCCCTGAGCGACCAGACGCCCGACGACTGACCGCGGCATGCAAGCAAAAAAGGCCTGGCGACAGGTCGACGGCGTTCTTCTCCTCGACAAGTCCTCGGGGATGACCTCCAACGATGCCCTGCAGAAGGCCCGCCGTCTTTTCTCGGCGGCCAAGGGAGGGCATACCGGTACCCTCGACCCCCTGGCCTCGGGCCTCCTGCCGCTGTGTTTCGGCGAGGCCACCAAATTCGCCGCCGACCTGCTCGATGCCGACAAGACCTACGAAGCCACCCTGCAGCTTGGCGCCACCACCGATACCCACGACGCCGAGGGGACGGTCCTCGCCACCCGCCCGGTGCATTGCGGCGAGGCCGAAATCCGGGCCGTCCTGCCGCGCTTTTGCGGCCCCATCCTGCAGGTTCCCCCGATGTATTCGGCCTTGAAGCGCGACGGCCGCCCCCTTTACGAGCTGGCTCGCCAGGGCGTCGAGGTCGAGCGCCAGCCGCGGCAGGTCACCATCCAGGCCATCGACGTCCTGGAATTTGCCGGGACGACGGTGCGCCTGCGGGTCCGCTGCAGCAAGGGTACCTACATCCGCGTCCTTGCCGCCGACCTCGGCGAAGCCCTGGGCTGCGGCGCCCATCTCGCGGCCCTGCGGCGCACGGCGGTGGGGCCTCTGGAACTGGCGGGCGCCCCCACCCTCGATACCATCGCGTCGCTCCCCGAGGCCGACCGGCCGGGCTGCCTGGCGCCGGTGGATGCGCTGTTGGGAAGCCTGCCCCGGGTCGATCTCGAAGGCTCGCCGGCAGAACGGTTTCGCCACGGCAACCCGGTGGAAAGTCCTATCGTCGCGGCAGGGCGGCTGCGGGTCTATGAAGGCGGCCGCCTGATCGGCATCGGCGAGATCGACGCCGGGAGAAAACTCTGGCCCAAACGCCTGGTGCAATTGCCGGTCTAGCCTGATATAATCTCGCGCTTTCCGTCGCCAACGGGAATACGATTGTTCAACCTTGGCGCTGGCTCTATCAAACCGGGGCGGCGTCGTTTACCAGAAAGCGAGTTTGACATGGCGATCACCACCGAACAAAAGGCTGCCACCGTAGCCGATTTCCAGCGCGCCAAGGGCGATACCGGTTCCCCGGAAGTCCAGATCGCGCTCCTTACCGCCCGCATCAACGACCTTACCGGTCACTTCAAGGAACACGTCAAGGATCACCACTCCCGGCGCGGCCTGCTGCGCCTGGTGAGCCAGCGGCGCAAGCTCCTCGACTACCTGAAGGGCAAGAACATCGAGTCCTACCGGACTCTGATTACCCGCCTCGGTCTGCGGAAGTAATTCCTTCCGCGCCCTTCGCGCCGATCCCTTGTCGTCTGCCATCTGCCGTGCGCAAGCACCGTCGGCAGCCGGTATCGCGGTTCGGCCCAAAGGTCGCCGGGAATGAGAGCGGGTTGTAATAAAGAGCGGTTCGGGATTCCGACCGCTCTTTTTGTTTTTTCGGCCGTGCTGCCGGCTATTAGTTGCTAACTTGTTGATTGTTAATGTTGTTTGTTGAGAGTGTGAGAGGAAAATAACTATGTTCAATGTCGCGAAAAAGACCTTTGCCTACGGCGCCCACCAGGTCACCCTGGAGACCGGCGAGATCGCCCGTCAGGCCGGCGGTGCCGTCGTCGTCTCCATGGAGGATACCGTCGTTCTGGTGTCCGTGGTGGCCGCCAAGAATGCCAAGCCCGGCCAGGATTTCTTCCCCCTGACCGTCGATTACCAGGAAAAATTCTATGCCGCCGGCCGCATCCCGGGCGGCTTCTTCAAGCGCGAGGGCCGTCCTTCCGAAAAGGAAACCCTGACTTCCCGCCTCATCGACCGCCCCATCCGCCCGCTTTTCCCGGACGGTTTCTACAATGAGGTCCAGGTCGTCGCCACGGTGCTTTCGCTCAACCCCGAGATCGACGCCGATATCCCGGCCCTGATCGGCGCCTCCGCCGCCCTGGCCATCTCCGGCGTGCCCTTCAACGGCCCCATCGGCGCCGCCCGTGTCGGCTACATCAACGGAGAATACGTGCTCTGCCCGACCGCCACCCAGCTGAAGGAAACCCAGCTCGACCTCGTCGTCGCCGGCACGGAAAGCGCCGTTCTCATGGTCGAATCCGAAGCCAAGGAACTGTCCGAGGAAGTCATGCTCGGCGCCGTTGTCTTCGGCCACACCGAGATGAAGAAGGCCATCGAAGCCATCAACCAGCTCGTCGAAGAAGCCGGCAAGCCGGAGTGGGACTGGCAGCCCCCGGCCAAGGACGAGGCCCTGATCGCCCGCCTCAACGACGTGGTCAAGGCCAAGCTCGAAGAAGCCTACAACATCACCAGCAAGCAAGACCGCAGCCAGCGCGTCAAGGAAATCCGCGCCGAGGCCGTTGCCGCCCTGTGCCAGGGCGAGGGTGCCCCGGAAGAAGGAGTCGTCGCCGATCTCTTCTTCGCCCTCGAAGCCGCCATCGTGCGTGGCCGCATCCTTTCAGGACAGCCCCGCATCGACGGTCGCAACACCCGCACCGTCCGCCCGATCAGCATCCGCCATGGCGTCCTGCCGCGCACCCACGGTTCTGCCCTGTTCACCCGCGGCGAAACCCAGGCCCTGGTGGTTGCCACCCTGGGCACCGGCCGCGACGAGCAGATCATCGACGCCCTGGCCGGCGAGTACAAGGACCGCTTCATGCTGCACTACAACATGCCCCCCTTCGCCACCGGCGAAACGGGTCGCGTCGGCTCCCCCAAGCGCCGCGAAATCGGCCACGGCCGCCTGGCCAAGCGGGCGCTTCTGGCGGTGTTGCCCAAGCACGAAGACTTCAGCTACTCGATGCGCGTCGTTTCCGAAATCACCGAATCCAACGGCTCATCGTCGATGGCCTCGGTCTGCGGCGGCTCCCTCGCGCTGATGGACGCCGGCGTCCCCCTCAAGGCTCACGTGGCCGGCATCGCCATGGGCCTCATCAAGGAAGGCAACCGCTTCGCCGTGCTCACCGACATCCTGGGTGACGAAGACCACCTGGGCGACATGGACTTCAAGGTCGCCGGCACCACCGCCGGCGTCACCGCCCTGCAGATGGACATCAAGATCCAGGGCATCACCAAGGAGATCATGCAGGTCGCCCTGGCGCAGGCCCAGGAAGCCCGCCTGCACATCCTCGGCCTGATGCAGGAGGCCCAGGGCGGCCACCGCGAGGAAATGTCGGCCTACGCGCCGCGCCTCTACACCTTCAAGATCAATCCGGAGAAGATCCGCGACGTGATCGGCAAGGGCGGCGCCGTCATCCGGGCGCTTACCGAGGAAACCGGCACCACCATCGACATCCAGGACGACGGCACCATCACCATCGCTGCCACCAGCGGCGAGGCCGCCGCCCTGGCCCGTTCCCGCATCGACGCCATCACGGCGGAGGTCGAGATCGGCAAGATCTACGAAGGCACCGTGCTGAAGATTCTCGACTTCGGCGCCATCGTCCAGGTTCTGCCCGGCAAGGACGGCCTCCTGCACATCTCCCAGATCGCCCAGGAGCGGGTCAACAAGGTCGAGGACTATGTCAAGGAAGGCCAGGTCGTGCGCGTCAAGGTTCTCGAAACCGACGACCGCGGCCGCGTCAAGCTGTCGATGAAGGCCGTGGCCGCCGAGGCCGCCGCCGAAGCCGCTCAGCCGCAGTAAGACGGTTTTCCGGCAGGGAAAGAGGGCGCCTCCGGGCGCCCTTCTTTTTTTGCGGTGCGGCCCGAAGGGCGCCGAAAAAAGGCGAAGCCGCGCTTCGCCTGTTGCCGCTTCGCCCGGCAAGGGATCGACCGGGGACAAACCGATCCCCGGGCCGGTTCGCGCCGGCGCGGGAGTTTGGGGGCGGCAGGGTCGTGCAGGAAAAGGGCGAATTACTTCGCCATCTGTTTTTCCTTCATTTCCTCGAGGGTCTTGCAATCGATGCAAAGGGTGGCCGTGGGCCGGGCTTCGAGGCGCTTGATGCCGATCTCAACGCCGCACTTGTCGCAAAAACCGTAATCGCCTTCGTCGATGCGGCCGAGGGTCTCATCGATCTTCTTGATGAGCTTCCTTTCCCGGTCGCGGTTGCGCAATTCGATCGCGATATCGGTTTCCTGGCTCGCCCGGTCGTTGGGATCGGCAAAGACCGTGGCCTCGTCCTGCATGGTGTGCACCGTGCGGTCGATATCCTCGCTCAGCTCCTTTTTGAGGGTCTCCAGAATCTTGCGGAAATGCGCGAGTTGCTTCGCGCTCATGTACTCCTCACCCTTCTTGGGCTCGTAGGGAGGGAAGTGTTTGTGGAGCAGTTCTTCTGCCATTTTTGTGCAACGTCCGCGTGACGAAAAAGGCGATTAAATATCAGAAACCCGTAAAGCTAGCAAGGAATGTTTCGCCGGCAAAAAAAAGGGCTGCACTGGCGCGGGTTTACGAGGGTCGTCCTTGACGCGACAGGGGGGGGTGGCTAGAATCCGTCGCTCTTCGGGGTGTAGCGCAGTCTGGTAGCGCGCCTGCTTTGGGAGCAGGATGTCGGGAGTTCGAATCTCTCCACCCCGACCAGGAAAATTCCCTCGGTGCCCGTAGCTCAACTGGATAGAGCAGCTGCCTTCTAAGCAGCAGGTCGGGGGTTCGAGTCCCTCCGGGCACGCCATTTCAGGCCGAGTGCCATGGTCCGCTACGATGGGATGCGATCGCTTTCGCCGGCGAGGCGCCGGGATAGTTGCCCGGGAACCGCCGTTGATCGCTTGCCAAGGCATTGAATCCTTTGGCGACCCGGCCGGCGGCCCGGGTGCCGGATGGCCCCAAGGACGAGTCCGCCGCACCCTCGCCGGCAGCGGCGGGCAGGCTATGTTGAGGTTGCACGGATGAACAAGAAATCTTCCTTATCGTTATTGGCCGCCCTGGCTCTGGGGGCGGGCCTTTCCTTCTGGCTGCTCCGGCGGGGCGGGCAGGCTGCCGGTCGGCCGGCGGGGTCACCCGCCGACTCGGCCCCCGACCAACCGGCGCCCGCCCTGCCGGTCGTCGCCGATGCGGCGGGGCCGCTCGAAGAAGCGCGGGTCTTGGCGGCCTTCGGCCGCAAGAAACGCGCCCAGGCCGTCCTCGATACGGCGGTTGAAAAGGGTGATCTCAACGCCGAGGACGTTGCCCTGTTCTGGGCCAGGCACGAACTGGAGCGGGCCAAGCGAGCCGTGGCCCGGGGTACCGCCGACGGCCAGGCGGGCGGTTCGGGGGAAGGCTCGACGGGAGCGGCGGTTTAGGCGCTGGGCCGCAGGTCGCCGGCCAGGGAATCGCGGATGGGGGCGGGGACCGGCACCGCCACCTCGTAGCCCGGGTGGTCGATGCCGGCCATCATGGGTTTGCCGGCCAGGACTGCAGCGACGGCCGGCGGGTCGAGTTCAAAGCGCAGGAAATGCACGGCGGCGGTCTTCTCCGGGGTCGACCGTTCGAGATCCTCGTTGGCGATGGCATAGACCGGCGGCTGGCCGTTCACCCGCAGCCACACCGCCGATTCGATACCGACCAGTTGCCCCAGGGCGCGGCGGCGGTTCCGTTCGTCGGCGTATTCCAGCATGAAGGTGGCCTTCCAGTTGTCGCCGTCGGGGATCAGCGGGTTGTAGACGTCCAGTTCCGCCTGGATGCCGGCGGGGTCGAAAATGCGTTCGATGCGCAGCATCTCCTGCACCTGGTACTGCATGGTCAGGGCCGATTCGAAATAAAGCGCGGCATGGTCGCCCAGGGCGAGGCGCCGGGTTTTCTTGTGGGCCATCACCCGGGCGCGGAAGGCCGAGCGGATTTCGGCGTACTTTTCCAGGCTGTAGAGGTCGCGGCGGGTCAGGGCGGGCATGGGTCTTCCCCTTTCACAGGCCGTAGGCGAGGCGCAGCAGGGTCATGGGGTGCTCCGGCGGGCGCCCGTCGGCCAAAGCGTGGCCGATGTGGTGGCCGGCCATGGCGCAGTCGCTGCCGTAGTGGTCGGCGCCAGCCTGGCGGATGCGCCCGACCACGGGCTGGACGATCTTCATCGCCGAGGGATGGAATTCGGTCTTCACCGCATAGGTGCCGTCGTGGCCCGAGCAGCGCTCGATGACCTCGACTTCGGTGCCGGGGACGAGGGCCAGCACCTCCTTGGTCTTGGGGCCGATGTTCTGCACCCGCTGGTGGCACGAGGCCTGGTAGGCGACCTTGCCCAGGGAGCGCTGGAAATCGGTTTTCAGGAGGCCCTCCCGGTGGCGCAGCATGAGGTACTCGAAGGGGTCGAAGAAGGCGGCCTTGACCTTCATCACCTCCGGGTCGCCGGGGAAGAGGAGCGGCAGCTCCTGTTTGAACATGAGGACGCAGGAGGGAATCAGGGCCGTGAGATCCCAGCCCGCGTCCACCAGCCGGGCAAGTCCCGGGATATTGGCCTCCTTGGCCCGGCGCACCGCCTCCAGGTGGCCCAGTTCCATCTTGGGCATGCCGCAGCAGCGTTCCTTCTCGGCCAGCCGGACGGGAATGTCGTTGTGGGCGAAAACCGCGGCGAAATCCTCGCCGATTCCCGGTTCGTTGCGGTTCATGTAGCAGGTGGCAAACAGGGCGACCCGGCCCCGGGTCCGTTCGGTGGCCCGGGCCGGACCCGCGCCGTCCAGGTGCTTGAGGCGTTTCCTCAGGGGCCGGCTGGCAAAATCCGGCAGCCAGGCCTCGGCGTGGATGCCGGCCACCGCCTGCAGGGCTTGGCGGGCCGGTTTGAGGCGATTGACCGCGTTGATGGTTTCCGCCACCACCGGGATGCCGGCCAGGCTGCCCACCCGGTCGGTGCTGGTGAGGATGCGGTCCCGCAGCTTGGTGTCGCCTTCCCGGTACTTGACCGCCTTGGCCCGTAACATGAGGTGGGGAAAATCGACGTTCCACGGGTGGGGCGGCACGTAGGGGCACTTGGTCATGGCGCAGAGGTCGCACAGGTAGCAATGGTCGACCACCTTGTCGAAATCGGCGATCTTGACGCCATCCACCTCCTGGGTCGGCGATTCGTCCACCAGAGCGAAGAGGGTGGGAAAGGCCTGGCACAGGCTGACGCAACGGCGGCAGCCGTGGCAGATTGAAAAGACCCGCTCCAGTTCCTGGTCGAGGAAATCCCGGCGATAAAAATCCGCGTTCAGCCAATCGAGCGGATGCCGGGTCGGGGCGTCCAGACTGCCTTCCCTGATCGGTGCGGCCATGACTGTTCCTCCGTAGGCGACTGCGGCAAGCGGGCGAGAAAGACGCCGGGCGCCGGCCCGGGGCCTTCAGGCGTCGAGTTCGGTGAGCGCCCGGGTGTAGCGGTTGGCGTGGGACCGCTCGGCCTTGGCCAGGGTCTCGAACCAGTCGGCGATCTCGGCAAAGCCCTCCTCACGGGCGTCCTTGGCCATGCCCGGGTACATGTCGGTGTATTCGTGGGTTTCACCGGCCACGGCGGCCCGCAGATTGGCGGCGGTGGGGCCGATGGGCAGGCCGGTGGCCGGGTCGCCGCACTGCTCCAGGTATTCCAGGTGGCCGTGGGCGTGGCCCGTTTCCCCCTCGGCCGTGGAGCGGAAAAGGGCCGCCACGTCGTTGTAGCCTTCCACGTCGGCTTTGGCGGCAAAGTACAGGTAGCGGCGATTGGCCTGGGACTCGCCGGCGAAGGCGGCCTTGAGATGCTGTTCGGTCTTGGAGCCTTTGAGTTGCATGGTGATCTCCTTAAGGTCGGGAAAAACCGGCCCCGACTGCAGGGGCCGTGAACTCACCCTAGATCACCCCTCCCCGGGGACTAATTGATTGTGACTATGCGGTGTATAGGCCGGAACTATCAGCCGATCGCCTGACAGTTCGTCACCCGCCGTTCGACCGTCAGGCGATCCGACAGGCGGCTTCGAAGCTGAGCCGGGGGCCGCGGGGGTGGAGTTTGGCCGGGTCGCCGACGCCCAGGTTGCAGAGGAAGTTGGCCTGGTAGCGGCCGTCGGGGAAGAAGGCGGCGTTGAGGGTGGGAGCGTCGAAGCCGGACATGGGGCCACAGTCGAGGCCCAGCGCCCGGGCGGCGAGGATGAGGTAGGCGCCCTGCAGGGTGCCGTTGCGCAAGGCCGTGCTGGCGGCCAGGTCGGCGTTGCCTGCGAACATCGGCTTGGCGTCGTAGGCGGGGAACTGGGTCGGCAGGTGTTCGTAGAAGCGGGTGTCGGTGGCGATGATGACGGTGGCCGGGGCGGCCAGGGTCTTGTCGCGGTTGCCTGGAGAAAGGGCGGGGGCGAGCCGGGCCTTGGCCTCCGGGCTGGTGACGAAGACGAACCGGGCGGGCTGGCAGTTCATCGAAGTCGGTCCCCATTTCATCAGGTCGTAGAGTTGCCGCAGCGTCGCTTCGGGAATAGGGGCGGGGGCAAAGCCGTTGTGGGTGCGGGCGGCGACGAACAGTTGGTCGAGGGCGGCAGGGGAAAGGGCGGACATGGCGGCTTCGGCGTTCACAGGTTCTTGTGGCTGCCGTCGCAGAGGGCGCCGTTGGCGCTGTGCTTGCAGCCGCAGAAATAGACGGTGCCGGTTTGCCCGGCGGTGTATTCGACGGGCGAGAAGGGGCCGCCCTTGTGGCTGCCGTCGCAGTAGGGCTGGTTCTTGCTCTGGCCGCAGGCGCACCACCAGTAGGTCTTGCCGGCTTCGACGGCAACGGGGTAGGGGGCTTTCTGGGCGATCTGGGGGGTGGGGTCGGACATGGGGTGCTCCAAAGGGGTGCGGCAATGCGGGCGGGTCGGTCCCGCCCGGCGGGGTGGCTTGCCTTATTGCTTCAAGGCTTCGAGGGCGATGGTCAGGGTGACGTCGTCGCCGACATGGGGGGCGTATTTTCCGGCGTTGAACTCGGTGCGCTTGATCTTGGCGACGGCGTTGGCGCCGATGGCGTCCTTCTTGGCGATGGGGTGGGGCATGGCCTGGAAGGAGGTGATGGTCAGGGTGACGGGCTTGGTGACGCCCTTGACGGTGAGCTTGCCTTCGACGGCCACGGGCTTGTCGCCGTCGAACTTCACGGCGGTGGATTGGTAGGTGATGGTGGGGTACTTGGCGGTGTCGAAGAAGTCTTCGCCCTGGATGTGCTCGTTGAAGAGGGCGTAGCCGGTATCGACCGACTTGGCGTCGATGGTGATATCGACCGAGCCGGTCTTGGCGGCGCGGTCGAAGACGATGGTGCCGGAGGTCTTGTTGAAGCGGTGGATCTGGGTGGAATAGCCGAAGTGGCTGTATTCGAAGCGCGGGAAGGTGTGGTTGGGTTCCACCGAGTAGATTTCGGGGGCGGCGATGGCCGGGGTGGCGAACAGGGTGGCGAGGGCGATGAGGCCGAGTTTCATGGGGGTTCTCCTTACGGGTGGGTTTACTTGCGGGGTGCCGCCGGGGCGGCGACGATGCGGAACTTGATCTGGACTTCGTTGGCGACGGCGCTGACGTCGGACCAGATGCCGTCGCCGACGGCGAAATCGAGGCGCTTCAGGACAAAGCCGCCGTCGAAGACGCCGTTGCCGCCTTCCTGGCGGAAGACGAAGGGGGCGGTCACGTCCTGGGTCTTGCCCTTGATGCTGAGCTTGCCGGCGAGTTCGTACTTGTCGCCGCCCAGGGGTTTGACCGCCGTTGAGACGAAACTCGCCGTGGGGAAGGCCTTGAGGTTGAACCAGGCCTTGCCCACCACTTCGTCGTTGGCGTCCTTGGAGCCGGCGTCGATGCTGGCCAGGTCGAGGTCGAATTTGGCGCTGGCGGCGGCGGGCCTGGCCGGGTCGAAGGCCAGGGTGGCGGCGAACTTCTTGAACTTGCCGTCAACGGGCACGCCCATCTGCTTGGAAACGAAGGTCAGGCTGCTCTTCTCCGGCTGAAACAGGCCGAATTCGGTAGCCCCGGCGGAGCCGGCCGAGGCGCCGAGCAGGAGGGCGAGAAAAAGGGTGGGGGCGGGGCGAAGCAGGGTCATGGGGTTCTCCGGCGGGTTTTAGCGGCGGGCGAGGAAGGGAAGCATGCGCGACAGGATGTCGTCCCGGTCGATCAGGTGGTGTTTGACGGCGGCGCCGACGTGGGCGACGACGAGGGCGGCGAGGCCGAAGTTGAGGCTCATGTGCACCAGCTTCAGGGTTTCGCCCAGTTCCTTGTCCTTGGCCAGCAGGTCGGGCAGGGGCAGGACGCCGAACCAGACGGTCTGGAAACCCAGGGCCGAACTCATCAGCCAGCCCGAGAGCGGAATCGCCAGCATCAGTAGGTAAAGCAGGTGGTGCAGGCCGTGGGCGGCACGCTGCTGCCAGGCCGGCATGGCCGCCGGCAGGGCCGGCGGGCGGTGGCCGAGGCGCCAGGCCAGGCGGGCCAGGACGAGGGCAAAGGCGGTGACGCCGGCCCATTTGTGCCAGGAATAGACGCGCAGCTTCCAGGGCGACAGGGGCAGGTCGTGCATGTAGAGGCCGACGCCGAAAAGGCCAACCAGAAGTACGGCCATCAGCCAGTGTAGGGCGATGGCGGTAGGGGTGTAGCGGGTCGCGGACATGGGGTCTCCTTAAGCGGCGGCGGGCCAGAAGGCGTAGCTGTCCATAGCCAGGACCGCGGCGTCGATGCCGTGGTAGCGGCGCTCGGGCCGGCAGGCGGGGCCGCCGGCGCCAAGGGCGACGAAGAAGGGCAGCAGGTGTTCCTCGCTGGGGTGGGCGCGAACCGCTGCCGGGGCCTGGCGACGGTAGTCGAGAAGGGCGGCTTCGTCGCCGGCGGCAAGGCGCTGCCCGATCCACTCGGCGAACTCGCCGACGTAGGCCGGGGTGCCGCCGCCGGCGGCAAAGGCCTGGTGGAAATCGCCCAGGTTGTGGGTGAGGTTGCCCGAAGCCAGGAGCAGGATGCCGTCGGCCAGCAGCGGCGCCAGGGCGCGGCCGAGGCGCAGGTGGTGGGCGGGGCTGCGCCCCGCCTGGAGCGACAACGGCACGACGGGAATGCCGCCCTCCGGGTACATCAGGCAGAGGGGCGTCCAGGCGCCGTGGTCGAGGCCGCGACCGTGGTCGAGGTGGGCCGCGAAGCCGCCCTGGCGGAGCAGCTTGCGCACCGTTTCGGCGACGGCGAGGTCGGCGCCGGCCGGGTAGCGCACGCGGTAGAGGGCGGGCGGGAAGCCAGCGAAATCGTGGAGGGTTTCGAGATCCGGTGCTGTGCCGACGGTGGGTTCTTCGGTCTCCCAGTGGGCGCTGACCACGACGATGGCCCGCGGCCGGGGCAGGTCGGCGGCCAGGCGGGCCAGGGCCGCACCGGCGGCGCCGGGCTGGAGGACCAGGGTCGGGGCGCCGTGGGGGACGAACAGGGCCGGCAGGGGGGCAGGTCGGGAGGGTTGGGCGAAAGCCATGACGCTTGGGTTCAATTGCGGCCGAAGAGTTCCTGCACCAGGCAGGCCAGGGGCCGGGGCGGATGGCCGACGAGGGCGGCAAAGTCGTTGCTGACGCGGTCGAACTTGCCGGCGGCGACGGCGGCATACATCGTGCTCAGGGCGCCCGCCAGCCAGGCCGGGAGGCCGCCGCCCGCCAGGGCGTCGGTATAGTCGGCGGCGCTCACCGCCGCGTAACGGACCGGCTTGCCGGTCACCTTGGCGATGGCGGCGGCGACTTCAGAGTAATCGTGGGTCGCCTGGCCGGTCAGTTCATAGACGGTCTTGGCCAGGGCCGGAGCCAGCACGGCGGCGGCGGCGGCTTCGGCCAGCTCGGCTCGGCTGACGAAGCTGGCGCGGCCGGTGCCGGCGGGCAGCTGGAAAACGCCGGTTGCCAGGGCGGCGCCGACGGTCATGGGCAACAAGTCGGCGTAGAGCGGGTTGCGCAGCACGGTGAATTTCAGGCCGCTGGCGGCGAGGTCGGCTTCGGTGGTGCGATGGACGGCGGCGAATTCGGCCGGCGAGTCGGCGGCGACGTCGATGAAACTGGTGTAGACGATGTGGCCTACCCCGGCCTGACGGGCGGCGGCGATGGCGTTGCGGTGCTGGGCGATGCGGGCCTCGCGGGGGCCGTCGGTGGAAACGAGGACGATTTTTTCGGCGCCGGCAAAGGCGGCGGCCAAGCCGGCGGGCTGATCGAAATCCCCCGGGCGCACGCTGATCCCGCGCTCGGCGAGGTCGGCCGCCCGGGCCGGGTCGCGTACGCTGACCGCGAGCCCGGCGGTGCCGCCCCGGCGGGCGACGAGCTGGTCGACGATACGGCGCCCAAGTTGGCCAGTGGCGCCGGTGACGAGAATCATGGGGTGCTCCGGAAACAGTTGCGATGGCCGAACTGTAGCCCTTCATTTGGTTGCAAAATAGAGGACAATTTGCAAATAATAGTTGTCGATATTGCAACAATTGGAGGGGCCGTGGATCGCCTGGAAAGCATGCGGATGTTCGTGCGGGTTGCCGAACAGGGGAGTTTTTCCCGGGTGGCGCAGCAATTCGACGTGGCGCGTTCGGTGGTTACCCGCCAGATCGCCGCCCTCGAAGGCCATCTCGGCACCAAGCTCATGGCCCGCAGCACGCGGAGCCTGACGCTGACTTCGGCGGGCAGCAGCTATCTCGAGCGCTGCCGCGAAATCCTCGGCCTGGTGGAGGCCGCCGAATCGAGCGTCGCCGAGGAACGGCAGGAACCCCGCGGCCTCATCCGCCTGAGCGTCCCCCTGAGCTTCGGCCTGCGCCACCTGTCACCGCTGCTCATGGATTTTCACGTCACCTATCCCGAGGTCAGCACCGAGATCGATTTCACCGACCGCCGCGTCAAGCTGGTGGAAGAAGGCCTCGACATGGCCATCCGCATCACCTCGCGCCTCGATCCCCTCGACGTGGCGCGGCGCATCGGATCGACCCGGCTGGTGGCCATCGCCTCGCCGGACTACCTGCGTCGCCACGGCGAGCCGCAGCATCCGTCGGAACTGGCGGAGCGCGAATGCCTGCTCTACGTCCCGGCCCAGCAGGGGGCGTGGCGTTTCGTCGTCGACGGCCAATTGGCGGAGTTCCCGGTCCGCGGGCGGTTACGGGCCAATAACGGCGACGCGCTCCTCGAAGCGGTGATGCGCGGCCTGGGGATTTCGCTCCAGCCCTCGTTCATCGTCGCCTCAGCCATTGAGGCGGGCTGGGTGCAGCCCATTCTGACCCGCTATCCGCTGCCGGAACTGGGCATTTATGCGCTGCTGCCCAGCAGCCGCTACATTCCCCACCGGGTGCGGGTGCTGGTGGACTATCTGGCCGAGCGCATCGGCACCCGGCCCTATTGGGAAGCGAACTGAGTTCTGGCCGGTCGGGGAAGCCGGGCGCGGCCGGCTCGCCGGTCAGGGCTTGCCGCCACCCTTGCCTTGGCCGCCGCCGGCGTTGCTGTTACCGGCGCCCTTGGGGCCCGCCGCCGTGACCACGCCGCCGGCGCCACCGCCGTGGCCGTAGGCATGACCGTGGCCGGTGCTGACGCCCGAGCCGGCGCCGGCCGCGGTGGTGATGCCGGAACGGCCGTGGGATGACGAACCGGCTCCGGTGACGACGTTGCCGCGGCCGGAACCGGAGCTGCCGGCGGCCGTGGTCACCCCGGAAGATTTGCTGGTACCGGCGCCGCTGCCGGCGCCGCTGCCGGCGCCATAGGCCGTCGTCGGCGCGGCGGCGGCCTTGCCGCTCATCACCGCACCGAGCTTGACCCCCATGGAATTGGCGATCTGCCCCCAGCCCATGCCCGAGGCCCGCATCTGGAGAACGCCCTGGGTCGTCGTCGTGGTGCCGTTGGGGTTGACCGTCGTGGTGCCGACCAGGGCGCCCTGGAGCTGTTGCGGCGTCGGGTTGGTGACGCCCTGGCTGGCGAGCTGGTTCTGGGCCAGAGCGAGGGCGATCTTGATGTTGCCGTAGCCCATCGGCCTGGTCGGCGCCGTAAAGGTCGTCGCGGTCGGCGGCGGAGCGCCGGGAGCGGGGGCTTGGGTCAGGGTGATCGGCGTGCCGGTGCGCAGGCCCTTGACCAGGGCTGCCGCGTTTTCGGGAGAACCGGCGAATTCGGTGTAGGTGCCCACCAGCTTGCTGGTGGGTCCGGCGGCAGTAGCCGGCGCCGGGGCCGGGGCGGCGGTCTGAGACCAGGCGGGCAGGGCGGCCAGGCCGAGGAGCAGGGCCGAGAGCGCAGCGAGGGGACGGAACGGCAAGGGGTTCATGGCGGCTCCTTGGGACGGGTCAGCTGCGACCGAAAGACCTTTCGGTCTGGTTGATGATTTCCACGGCAGTGGCGGAATCGACGATCACGCCGCCGTCCTTGCGGGCGACGGCGCGCATGCGGGTGGTGTTGGGGGTAAGGGCTTCGAGTTCGATTTCGATATTGCGGTCGCCGGCCCGGGCGGTGATCTTTTCGCCCAATTCGATTTTTTCCGTTCCTTCCGGTTTGATCGCCATGCGTTTGAGGGCGGCGAGCACGGCGGCCCGGACCCGCGGCAGGGGTTCGGTGAAGGTGCGGTAGGCCAGGCCGCCCATCTGGTGCGAAGCCGCCACGCCGCCCCCGACTCCGGCAGCGGTGAGGGCCACCCCGGCGCAGCCGGCAGTGGCGAGAAGGCCAATCAGAACGAGGGGTGGGAAAAGAAGCTTGGTGGTCATTTTTGGGGCGGGCCAGGTCGGACAAGCCCGATTATGGCGCACCCGCCCGGCGGTCGTCACGTCCCCGGAGGGCTGGCGGGCTCAGTCCGCCCGGGCCACCGTCAGCGCAGTGAAAACGGCCATCCCCTGGAGAACGGCGATGCCCACCAGTACCGCGGCGAAGCGTCCGCCGTCCATGAGGCCGCCGAAGGCCAGGGGCGCCAGGGCGAGGCCGGCGTCGAGGCCGGAGTACACAAAGCCGTAAACCCGGCCGTAGGCGGCCTGGCCGAAGCGAGCGGTGGCGGCGCGGCGCACCAGGAGGTCGCGGGAGGGGCCGGCGATCCCCGTGCAGTAGCCGATAGCGGCCATCAGCGGCAGCACCGCCCAGGTCGGCAGGGGCAGGGCGGCGAGGGCCAGGGCGAGGAGGGCGGCGGTACCCAGGGCGGCGGCGATGAGGCGGTCGTGGTTGCCCTTCTGGGCAAGGAAGCCGCCGGTCAGAATGCCGCCGGCGCCGCCCACCAGATAGGCCGATAGGGCCGTCGCCCCGGCCGCCAGGGAGAGGCCGTGCAGGTTCTGGAGGATGGGGGTGGCGAAATTCTGGATGGCGCCGAAGGCCGTGGTGACGAGAAAGAAAAAGGCAAAACAGAGCCATACCGCCGGCGTGGCGAGAAAACCGAAGGCCGAGACCGTCGGGCCGTTTTTGTTGGCCTGGGCGGTACCCGGCGGATCGGCCAGGCTCCGGCGGCGCCACAGCAGAAGGCCGAGGGCCAGGGCGGCGAGGCCGGCGGCGGCGAGAGCGGCGCTGCGCCAGCCGGCGCCGGCGGCAATGCCGGTCATGAAGACGGGGGCCAGCGCCCAGCCCAGGTTGCCGGACAGACCGTGCATGGAAAAGGCGTGGCCGAGCCGGGCCTGCGAGACGTGGCGGTTGAGGACGGTGAAATCGGCCGGATGGAAGACGCTGTTGCCCAGGCCGGCCAGGGCGGCGACGACGATCAGGGCGGCGTAGCCGTCGGCCACCGAAAGGAGCAGCGCCGCGGCGATGAAGCAGGCGATGCCGGCGGCCAGCACCCGGGCAGCGCCGAAGCGATCGACGGCAAAGCCGGCCAGGGCCTGGCCGATGGCGGAGACCACGAAAAAGGCGGTCATGGTCGCCCCGATGCCCGTGAAGCTCAGGCCGAAATCGGCCATCAGCCAGGGAAAGAGCGGCGGCAGCAGGAGGTGGAAGAAATGGGAGACGCCGTGCACAAAGCCGATCAGGGAGATGGCGGCGAAATCGTGGCGGGCGGCGGGGGATTCGGTGGCGGCAGACATGGAGGCTCCGGGAACAGGCTGCGAGTCTACCGGCTTTGGCCTTGACCAGAACGCGATAACCTGACAACAATTATCGCAATGCTGACACACCTGCCCTTCGACCCGCTTCCCCGCCGCGCCCCGACCGCGGCCGAACCGGTCACCGTCAATCTGCGCCGGCCGCCGCCCGATGTGGTGGTGCCCTGGCACTGCCACGACTGGGCGCAACTGGCCTTTCCCCTGCGCGGCGGGATGCGGGTTTCGGCGGCGGGCACCACCTGGCTGGTGCCCAGTTTTCGGGCGGTGTGGATTCCGCCCCGGGTCGAGCACGAGGTGGTGATGCTCGGCCAGGTTGAATTGCGCACCGTCTACGTGGCCCCCGAGGCGGCGCCGCCGACCCTGATATCCTGCGCCGTGATCGAGGTTTCTCCCCTCATGCGGGCCTTGATCGAGGCCCTGGCCGAACCCGGCCGGGTTGGTCCCCGGCAGGCGCTGGCGACGCAGCTGCTGCTGGCCGAGATGGGCGTCGCGCCGCCCCTTTCCCTGGGCTTGCCGCTGCCCGCCGACCGCCGCCTGCAGGCCCTGTGCGACGCCCTCATGGCCGATCCCGCCTCGCCCCTGGGGCTGGCCGCCTGGGCGGCCCGGGTGGGGGCCAGCGAGCGCACCCTGGCGCGGCTTTTCCAGGGCGAGTTGAAAATGAGCTTCGGCGCCTGGCGGCAGCAGTTGCGCCTAGCCCGGGCCCTCGACCTGATCGGCCGGGGCCGGCCCTTCGGCCAGGTTGCGGCCGAACTGGGCTACGCCAGTCCGGCCGCCTTCTCGGCCATGTTCAAGCGGGCCCTGGGGGTGTCGCCCAGCCGCTTCATGGCCGAACGGGAGGGAACTACTTGACCAGGCCCTCGGCTACCATGGCTTCCCGCACGGCGGGCCGGGCGGCGACCCGGGCGAGGTAGGCGGCGAGGTTGGGCCAGGCGGCCGTGTCGATCTTCATCGGCCGCGTCCAACTGGCGACGGTGAACAGGTAGGCGTCGGCGACGCAGAACCGGTCGCCGGTCAGGTAGTCGCGGCCGGCCAGGGCCTGGTCCGCGAAACCCAGGCGGCGGTCGAGGTTGGCCCGGGCGGCGGTTTTCCAGTCGGCGGCGGCGTCGGGGCGGAAGAGGGGGCTGAAACTCTTGTGGATTTCGGTGCCGATGAAGGTCAGCCATTCCTGGACCCGGGCCCGTTCCAGGGTTCCGGCGGGCGGCAGCAGGCCGGCGGCGGGCTTCTGGTCGGCCAGATACTGGACGATGGCCGGGCCTTCGGTGAGGATCTGGCCGTCGTCGAGCTGCAGGGCGGGGACATAGCCCTTGGGGTTGACGCCGTAGTAGTCGGCGCCGTCGGCAGTGGTGTGGCTCTTCAGATCCACCCGCACCAGCTCGTGGGGCAAGCCCAGTTCGCAGAGGACGATATGCGGCGACAGGGAGCAGGCGCCGGGGCTGTAGTACAGTTTCATGGTGTTCTCCTAAATTGACTGCGGGTTATTAGATGGTGAGGCGAAATAAGGTTCCGCCCGGGACAGGATACCGGTCTTTGGCCCGGCTCGCCCGGAGTCTGCTCCTCGGCTTCTGCCTGGCGGCGGGGGTCACGGCCCCGGCCCGGGGCGAACTCGAGCGGCCGGCGCCGGAGGCGGCCACGGCGCAGGGGGGGGCGGCCGCGGTACACAGCCGGGAGTTCATGGCGGTGACGGCCCATCCCCTGGCCAGCGAGGCGGCCGCCGCCATGCTGCGGGCCGGCGGTTCGGCGGTCGATGCGGCGATCGCGGCGCAGCTGGTGCTGAACTTGGTCGAACCCCAGTCGTCGGGTATCGGCGGCGGCGCCCTGGCGCTTCATTTCGACGGCCGCACGGTGCGTGCCTACGACGGCCGGGAGACCGCTCCCCGGGCCGCTCGGGAGGATCTTTTCCTACACCCGGACGGCACCGCCATGGGGTTCCCGGAGGCCGTGGTCGGCGGGCGTTCGGTCGGTACCCCGGGGGTATTGCGTTTGCTCGAAATGATGCATCGCCGCCATGGCCGCCTGCCCTGGGCCGATCTTTTCGCCCCGGCCATCGCCCTGGCGGAACAAGGCTTTCCCGTCGGACCCAGGCTCCATGCCTTGCTGGCCAAGGAAAAGGATCTGGTGGCCGACCCGGCGGCCCGGGCCTATTTCTACCGCCCCGACGGCAGTCCCTGGCCGGTCGGGCATAGGCTGAAAAACCCCGAATTGGCGAAAGTTTTCCGCCGCCTGGCCGAGGAGGGAAGCGACGCCTTCTACGTCGGCACCCTGGCCCGGGACATCGTCGCCCGGGTCAGGAGCCATCCGACCAACCCGGGGCTTCTCGACGAAACCGACCTCGCCGCCTACTGGCCTCTGACCCGGGAACCCGTTTGCCTGCGCCATGCCGGCCTGCGGATCTGCGGCTTTCCGCCGCCGTCTTCGGGGGGGATCGGGGTCGGGCAGATTCTCGGCATCGTCGGCCGGCTGCAGATCAAGGACTATCCGCCCCGGCCCGGGAGCGGGCCGCTGATGCCCGACGGGACGGCCGTCCACCTCTTTGCCGAAGCCGGCCGCCTGGCTTTCGCCGACCGCGCCGCCTTCGTGGCCGACCCGGCCTTCCAGAGGATTCCCGCGGGGCTTCTCGACGATTCCTACCTCGACGCCCGGGCTCGCCTGGTAGGCGAAAAAAGCCTCGGCACGGCGCTACCCGGGCGGCCGCCCGGGGCCGTGGCGGGCGCGCCGGACGGCACCGACGAGCGGCCGGCGACCTCGCATCTCTCCATCGTCGACCGCGAAGGCCAGGCCGTGGCCCTGACCACCACCATCGAAAGCGGCTTCGGGTCGCGGCTCATGGTCCATGGCTTTCTCCTCAACAACCAGCTCACCGACTTCGCCTTCGCCCCGACCGCGGCGGGCAAGCCCGTGGCCAACCGGGTCCAGCCGGGCAAGCGGCCGCGCTCGTCCATGGCGCCGACCCTGGTTCTCGATGCCAAGGGCGAACTCAAGGCGGTTCTCGGGTCGCCGGGGGGGCCGTGGATCATCAATTACGTCGCCAAGACCCTGGTCGGCATCCTCGACTGGGGCCTCGACCTCGACGCCGCCATCGCCCTGCCTCATTTCGGCAGCCGCAATGGCCCCACCGAACTGGAGGCGGGGCGCTTCGACGGCGTCGGCAAAGACGCCCTGAAGGCCCGGGGCCATGCCGTGACGGAGGGCGAAATGACCTCCGGTCTGGCCGGCATCGTCCGCACGCCGGTGGGTTGGACGGGTGCCGCCGACCCCCGGCGGGAGGGTAGCGCCGTCGGGCGCTAACGGTTGCAGAGCTTGGCGATCCAGGGGTAACGCCGGGCGTCGCCCTTCTCCCGCAGGATTTTCCGTAGCCGCGGGGTGAGCATGCCCCGGCCGAAGGTCTGGATGAAACCGACGTTGCCCACGTCGTTGAGTTCCAGGAGCTTCGGCCCCCGGTCGGTGAAGGCGATGTCCCAATGCTGGATGCGCATCAGCGGAAAGACGGTGGCGGCATCCAGGCAGGCGGCGAGGGCCTGCGGCCAGTCGGGCATGACGAAGCCGTCGATGGCCCGGCCGGTTTCCGGACTGTGGGTATAGTCCTTCGATTCGAGGCCGTTGATGGCGATCCCGACCCGTCCGCTTGCCAGGTCGATGGGGGCCGAGAGGTGGCCGGAGCGGCCGCCGGTCCACAGGTCGCTGACGCAGTTTTCCCGGGCGATGCGCCAGAAGGCGGCGATGGCTTCGGGGCCTTCCTCGTCTTGGACGACGACGACCCGCGCCCCGGAAATGGTCGTATTGCCCACCAGTTCGACGATGGCCGGATGGGGGCGGAGCACCTCCTGGAAGAGGTAGCCCATTTCCCGCTTGAAGTAGCCGGCGCTGGCCCCGAAGACCTTGCGGTCGACGAAGTCCGAAACGGCGATTCGCCCGCCGTCGAGCAAGGCCAGGGTGTCGTCCTCGGGGTGGTAGCCGACGAGGTGAAAACAGCCGACGCTTTGCATGCTGTAGCAGGGTTTGGCGAAGACCGGCCAGCATTGGTTGAGGCGCAGCCAGGCGGCGAGTTCGGCGGGGCTGCGCAGGAGGGGCGGTGACGAGGCCGCTCCGGCCTGGGCCGTCGGGCGGAACTGGGCCAGGACTGCGGCGGCGGGAAAGCCGAATTTTTCCGCGTAGAGGTGAAACGTATATTTGTCCCACCCCGGCATGGCGACGGCCCGGCTGTTGAGGGCGTGGGCGACGTCTTCCATGACCCGCCAGCCGAGGTAGTCGCGGGGGTCGGCCCGGCCGCCGATACGCTCGTCGTAGAAGCGATAGGTGTAATAGTCGGTGGCTCCCAGGGTCGGGTTGGCCAGCTTGCAGCGCAGGATTCCGGCCGCCTGCCGCAACACCCCCTGACCGTGCCGGCGGCCGACCTTGATGAAGGCGTATTGCCCTTTGATCCAATTGCTCACCGCGTGTCGATTCAAGGCCGCTTCCCCCATGGTTCGGTCTCTGCCGCCGCAGGACTCCCTTCAAAGAGGAGTCGTCACCCGCACCGGCGGGCGCCGGCGGCGCCTTGGCGGCAATTCTAGCGGAGGGTCCGCCGGCCTGTCGTAGCACGGCGGACTAGGCAGGAAATATTTCACGCTCGCTTGTCGACGGTTCTTACACTGGCCGCAAATTTGGGAAAATGTGTTTGGTTGTTATTCAGATAAAACAATCGGTTAGTTTGTATGGCACGGGATGTGCTATGTAGATGCCACTGCACGATGCAGCCTTTTAAACTTACCTGTTCAAGGAGGCAACATGTCTTTCTTCGGCACCGAACCCATCCCCGTCCCCCGTGGTACCCAGCCGGGGCCCGATAACGTTCGCCTGTCCATCGGCACCGAGCCGCTTCCCCCGATCCGTGGTACTCAGCCCGGCGGTACGGCTCCCAACGATCTCTGATCGTCAGAGCAGGTGAGCGTGCCTCCCCATTGAAGGCACGCTGGAGCATCAGGAATGGAAAGCGGAGGCCAGTGATGGCCTCCGCTTTTTTTTACGCCTTCAGGCGGCCGCCACCTTGGACCCGGCCCCTCGAGGTCTCGCCGCGGGTCCAAACGCCGTCAACCCGATTTCTCCAGCTTGAGCGACGCCGAATTGATGCAGTAGCGCAGCCCGCTGGGGCGCGGGCCGTCGGGGAAGACGTGGCCGAGATGGGCGCCGCATTGGGAACAGGTGACTTCGGTGCGGACCATGCCGAAGCTGCGGTCGGTATGTTCGTCGATGAGGGTTTCGTCGGTGGGTGCGGTGAAGCTGGGCCAGCCACAGCCCGAGTCGAATTTGGCTTTTGAGGCGAACAGGGGGGCGCCGCAGCAGACGCAGCGGTAGGTGCCGTCTTCGTGGCAATCCCAGTAACGGCCGGTGAAGGCGCGTTCGGTGCCTTTTTCCCGGGTGACCCGGTATTCCTCGGGGGTCACCAGGTGGCGCCATTCGGCGTCGGGGCGGTCGATCTTGGGCATGGTCGGCTTCCTGTCGGGGGAGTGTTGTTGAGACAACGCTGGGCGACAAAGTTCTGCCGGCTAGCGGCGATTATGCTTGAATGAAAGCATGGTTTCCGCCCTGAAATTCGTGACTTCCTGGTGCCGTCTGATCGCGCTCCTCGTTGCCGGGCCGGCCGTGGCCGCCGACCGCCTGCCCCTGGAGCAGATCCGGTTACCCGCCGGATTCGCCATCGAACTGGTGGCGCGGCTGCCCAACGCCCGCGGGATGAGCCTGGGAGCCGGCAACGTGCTTTACGTCGGTTCGATGCGCGAGGGCAAGGTTTATGCCCTGGAACTCGACGCCGCCTGGCGGGCGAAGCGGCTGCACGTTCTCGCCCGGGGCCTCGACCTGCCCGTGGGCGTGGCCTGGCGGGACGGCAGCCTCTACGTTTCGGCGGTGAGCCGGATCCTTCGGTTGGACGACATCGACCGCCGGCTGGCCAATCCGCCGGAACCCACCGTGGTGTTCGACGGCTTCCCCAGGGAAACCCACCACGGCTGGAAATTCATCGCCTTCGGCCCGGACGGCTGGCTGTACGTGCCGGTGGGGGCGCCCTGCAACATCTGCGCCCCGGACCCCGCCCGCTACGCCGCCCTGTTCCGCCTCCGGCCCGACGGTTCCAGGCTGGAACGGGTGGCCCGGGGGGTAAGGAATAGCGTCGGCTTCGACTGGCATCCCGAGACCGGCGAACTGTGGTTCACCGACAACGGCCGCGATCATCTCGGCGACGACGCGCCACCCGACGAACTCAATCGCCTCGCCAAACCCGACGGGCATTTCGGCTATCCCTACTGCCACGGCGGCACCCTGGCCGATCCGGAATTCGGCGGCCAGCGCCCCTGCGCCGAATTCGAACCGCCGGTGCAGAATCTCGGCGCCCATGTGGCGTCCCTTGGCATGCGCTTTTACAATGGCCAGCAGTTCCCGGCACAATACCGGCAACAGGTGTTCATCGCCGAGCACGGGTCGTGGAATCGCAGCAAGAAGGCGGGCTATCGCATCAGCCTGGTCCGCCTGGCGGGCAACCAGGCGCTCGCCTACGAAACCTTCGCCAGCGGCTGGCTGCAGGGCGAAACCGCCTGGGGCCGGCCCGCCGACCTGCTGGTTCTGCCCGACGGCTCGCTCCTCGTGGCGGACGACCTGGCTGGAGCCATCTATCGCATCAGTTATTCACCCGACCGGAAAACCACGCAATGACCAACGAAGCCCTCACCAACGCCGAACTCGACCGCCTGGAAGAACTCCTCGAAAGCGAAGCCTTCAGGGGGGAAGCCATGCGCCTGGACGAAATCCAGGCCATGCTCTGCGCCGTCGTCAGCGGTCCGCGGGAGGTGGCCCCGGAAATCTGGCTCCCCGAAGCCTTCGGCCCGGGCCGTGCTCCGGGGCCGGAGGCGCGCGAGGCCGAGGCGCTCCTCCGCCGGCTTCACGATGAAATCGCCCAGTCCCTGGCGGACAAGGAAACCGTGGCGCCGGTGCTCTATCCCATCGATGAGGACGCGGCGGAATACGACTACGGCACCTGGGCCGACGCCTACGTCTTCGGCTGCGGCCTGGCCGGCGACTGGTACGAGGAGGCGGGAAACCACGCCGACGATCTGTCGGAACTCCTGGAACCGATGTTTCTCCTCAACGGCATGCTGCGGGAGGATGTCGAGGCCAGCGGCGAGCGCTGGTTTTCTCCCGCCGAGGAAGCCCGGCTGGTGGCTGAAGTCCAGGACGGCCTGCCGGAAATCATCCAGTCCCTCTACGACTTCTGGCAGAGCAAGAAGCAGACGGTGACCATTCGCCGCAGCGAACCCAAGGCCGGCCGCAACGACCCGTGCCCCTGCGGCAGCGGCAAGAAATTCAAACAATGCTGCGGCCGCCCGGACCGCCTGAACTGAGGCGGCCGGAGCCGCTGCTCTCGGCAGTTGCCCTGGCCGGGGGCAATGAAAAAAGCCGGAGCAAGCTCCGGCTTTTTGTCAGCGACGCGAAGGTGGCTTAGGCGGCCTTCTTGCCCTTGGGGGCGGCGACGTTGGCGGCCTTCAGGGTAGCCTGGGTGGCGGCGGCAACGCTGGCTTCGGCGACTTCGGCGACCTGCTTGGAAGCCTTGTTCAGGCCTTCGTAGGCGTCGTTGGCGGCGGCGATGGCCGACTTGACGGCGGCGACGGCGGCTTCGGAGCCGGCCGGGGCGCTGGCCAGGGCCTTTTCAACCAGGCCGTTCACCTGGGCGTTGGCTTGGGCGACTTGCGACTCGACGGCCTTGGAGAGCTTGTCCTTGGCTTCGGTGGTGATGGCGAAGACGCTGCGAGAGTAGTCCAGGCCCTTTTCGATGGCCGGGGCGGCAAAGCTTTGCTGCAGCGCAACGAACGCCTTGGCGTCCTTGACGTTGAGCAGGGCGGAAACGTTGGCGAAGGACGTTTCGAGCAGCGAGCGGCTGGTGTTCAGGTTAAGGGCGGCAAGACGCTCGACGCTGTCGAGGGTGGTGCTGGCGACGAGGGCGGCGGAATCGAGGCCGGACTTGGCGAAGGCTTGAAGATTGACGTTCATGGTGAGCTCCGTAAGCTAAGGTTGGTTACCGGGTCGAGAAAGGTCTCATGAACCCTTCCGTAGAAAATGCTGCACTGCAACAAGACCGTATTTTACTCGGCGTTTAGGTGTTGTCAATAGTTTTTTGTTGCGCCGCAACATTTTTTTTGTGGTTTTTTCCGGGCGTTGCTTACACCGGCCTAAAACCTTGTTGCTAAACGGGTTTGCGCTTCGGCTGGGGGCGGCGGCCCGGGGGTTGCCGCCGGGCCGGGGAGCCGTCGGCCCCCAGGGGCCGACGGCAGTGGGCTGCTTTAGGCGGCTTTCTTGCCCTTGGGGGCGGCAACCGTGGCTGCCTTCAGGCTGGCTTCGGCGGCGGCCCCGACACCGGCCTCGGCGACTTCAGCGACCTGCCTGGAAACCTTGTTGAAGTTGTCAAAGGCGTTGTTGGCGGCGGCGATGGCGGATTTGACCAGGGCCACGGCGACCTCGGAGCCGGCCGGGGCGCCGCGCAGGCCGTCTTCGACCAGAGCAAACAGCTGGGCATTGGTTTGCGCCAGTTGGGCTTCGAATTCCGCGACGATCTTGTCCTTGGCTTCTGCGGCAATGGCGTAAACGCTGCGGGAGTAATCCAGGCCTTCTTCGATGGCCGGGGCGGCCAGGTTCTGCTGGAGGGCGACGAAAGACTGGAGATCCTTGGCGCCGGCCAGGGCGGAGACGGCGGTGGTGTAGTTTTCCAGGGCCGAGCGGGCGGTCCGCAGGTTGAGGTTGGTCAGACGCTCGCTGCAATCAAAGGCGGTGGCGCCAAAGAACGCGGCACGGTCGAGACCGGCTTGGGCGAAACCGGCGGCTTGGGAGAAATCGAGGGCGGGAAAATTCATGGTGACTCCTTGAGTTACGGGTGATCTGCGGCCTTCCATCTGACATTTTCCAAACAATGAGAAATGGATAATTTCCGCAATGCAGCATCATAGGTAATATCGCGATATTGTCAAGTTTACAGGGAAATTTCTCAATCTATTCAGTCGTATGTTTGAATAATTGTTGCGGCGCGCAAGCGGCTGATTCTCAGCCCTGCCCGAGGCGGTGTCATGCCGTGTCGGCGGCTCCCCCGGCGACGGGGGAGCTGGAACCGGTCGGCGGGTTTAGTGTCCCGGCGGGAAGCTCAGGCCGGGATGTCGGCGAGCAGGTCGGTGTCGGCGTGGGAGTAAGCCGGGGCGCAGCAGCAGAGCATGTGCAGCGGCTCGCCGCCGGTGTTGTCGATGCGGTGGGGCGTTCCCGGCGGGATGACGACGCTGTCGCCGGCAGTGACGGGGAAGCGTTCGGCGCCGAGAGTCATCATGCCGCTGCCCCGGGTGAGGTGGTAGATTTCTTCGCTCGCCCGGTGGCGGTGCAGGCAGGTGCCGGCGCCGACCGGCACGACGGCCTCGGCGAGACTCTGGTGGCGTACCGGATGGTGGTCGGGGTGGAGCAGTTCGCGGATTTCCGAACCATCCTTGGTGACGTAGGCCGGCACGCCGGCCAGGCTGGTTTTGCCTTTCATATCAATTCGCTTTCAAAGCGCGATGCGAAGGCGAGCCGAAGACCGTGCTGAGCAAGGCGAAGTCGACAAAGCATTGGTTTGCATGCGCATTGCGATCACTTGCCGCCCCAGGGTTGCACCGGCACCGTCGAGATGGCGTTGGCCGGCGCGCCTTCGATGATCTTGCGGCTGATCGCCAGGTAGACCAGGACGTTGCGTTTCTGGTCGTGGAAGCGGGTGATCTTGGTTTCCTTGAAGAGCAGGGAGGTGTCCTCGGAAAACACCACCTCGTCCTTGGGCAGCTTGGCGGGCAAGACGATGGGCCCGACCTGGCGGCAGGCCAGGGAAAACTGCGAGGGATCCTCGGCCAGCCCGAAACTGCCGGCCACGCCTCCCGTGCGGGCCTGGCTGACGTGGCAGGTGACGCCGCCCACCCGGGGGTCGTCGAAGGCGTAGATGCAGACCCGGTGGTTGGCGCCGACCAGCTTCCAGGCGGTGGTGACGCAGCCTACCTCCTCGGCGGCGAGCGGGCCGGCGAAGGCCAGCAGGAGCGGGATGACGAAGCGTTTCATGGGTTGGCCTCCGGTTTGTCCAGGGCCGCCGGCAACGGAGTCATGCGGCCGACGTGCTTGGCGAGAATTTTATAGATGTCCCGGTCGAAGGGCGGTGGGTCGGACGCCAGCAGATCGGCGAGTTCGGCATCGCGGCGGACCGTGCCGCGGTAGCGCCAGCCGTCGACGAGGTGGGCTTCTTCGCCTTCGCGCAGCAGGGCCGGGCCGGAAAATGGCCAGGACACGAGCTTTTGCCCGGCCAGCGCCCCGACCAGCCGCAGGGTGTGCTTGGCCAGGGGTTCGCGGCCGACGCAGGCGCCCTTGCAGCGTCTGATCTGATGCCCGAAGCAGGGCTTGCCCGGGGCAACCGTCTCAAGGCCGGTGAGGGCGTCGCAGAGGTTGTACTCACCGGCCAGGGCACGCAGTACCTCGGTGGCTTCCCTGGTGTTCTTGAACAGGCCGTAGCAGGCCGTCTGCAGCCGGATGGCGAGATCCCGGGTGGCGACCAGCTGCGGTCGAAGCCAGCCGGAACCTTCGTCCACCAGGGTCCAGGTGCAGGTTTCCTCGCTCTTGCGCAGTTGCCGGTTATAGCTCGGGCGCAATGCCTTGACCAGGACGGCTTCCCGCAGCAGGGCGCCGACTTCGCCGGCAGTTTCGATCCAGTCGATGCGCCGGACCTGCCGGGCCAGGTCCATCTCCTTGCCCGACCGGTGGTCGGCGGCAAAGTGGGAGAGGGCGCGCTTCTTGATGTCCTTGGCTTTGCCGACGTAGAGCGGCAGGGCGTTTTCGCCGTAGAAGAGGTAAACCCCAGGCCCCTCGGGCAATTCGTCGACGATGCCGGCGTCGAGGTAGGCGGGCAGGCTCGGCCGGGCGTTTTGCTGGCGCACCGCGGCTTCGACTGCCGCCGCGCCCGGCGCCGTATTCACCCGCTGCCAGAACTGGTGGATCAGCCGGGCGTCGGCCAGCGCCCGGTGGCGGGCGTCGGCGGCCAGGCCGTGGCGCTCGATGAGCGAATCCAGGTTATGGCGCTTGTGTTCGGGGAAAAGGGCGCGGGAAAGCTTGACCGTGCACAACACCGGCGCCCGGAAGCTGACCCCCAGGCGTTTGAATTCGTTTTTGAGGAAACCGTAGTCAAAGCGGGCGTTGTGGGCGACGAAAAGACGTCCCTCCAGCCGGCGCAGCACTTCGGGGGCGACCGCCTCGAAAGGCGGGGCGTCGGCCACCATGGCGTTGCTGATGCCGGTCAACTGCTCGATAAAGGGCGGGATGCGGGTACCGGGATTGACCAGTTGCTGCCATTCGCGCACGGCGCCGTCGGCATCGACCTCGACGATGCCGATTTCGGTGATGCGGTCTGCGGTGGCGGTGGCGCCGGTGGTTTCCAGGTCGACGAAGGCGAGGGCTTGCATGGCGCCAGTTTCTCACGACCGGGGCGGGAGACAAAAAAGCTCCGGCCGTCCCGGCCCTGAGGGGCGCTGCCGGGGCGGCGTTTTTTCGGGCAACGGGGGTTGCGGGAAAATTTTTGACCTAGGGCATTGGTAATAGGTCGCATCATTCATTATCCTTAGAGCGGAGTCAGCAAAAGGTGTAGTCATGAACATATCGAGTGCCATTGTGCACATCGCCCCAACCCGACTGGACGAAGCCTGTACCCGGCTGGCCGAGCTGCCCGGCGTGGAAATCCACGCTCGCAGCGCAGCCGGCAAGGTGGTCGTCACCCTCGAAGACAACGACACGCAGACGGCCGCCGACAGCTACGCGGCTCTCCATGGCGTTCCCGGGGTGCTCGCGGTGGCGATGGTTTACCAATATTGCGATGACCAGTCAGAACCCGAGGAGGTAAAGGTGTGAAGCTCAATCGAAGGGATTTCATCAAATCGAATGCGGCGGCGGCAGCCATTGCCGCGGCCGGCCTGGGGACGCCCACCGCCGCAACGGCGGCGGCCAAGGAAGACATCCGCTGGGACAAGGCGCCCTGCCGCTTCTGCGGCACCGGTTGCGGCGTCCTGGTGGGCACCCAGGACGGGCGCATCGTCGCCACCCAGGGCGATCCGGATGCCGAGGTCAACCGTGGCCTCAATTGCATCAAGGGTTACTTCCTCTCCAAGATCGTCTATGGGGCGGACCGCCTCAAGACGCCCATGCTGCGCATGAAGGACGGCAAGTTCGACAAGAACGGCGAATTCACGCCGATCTCGTGGAAGCAGGCCTTCGACATCATGGAAGAGAAGGCCAAGGACGCCCTCAAGAAAAAGGGGCCGAACGGCATCGCCATGTTCGGCTCGGGCCAGTGGACAGTGTGGGAAGGGTACGCCGCCTCCAAGCTGATGAAGGCCGGGTTCCGCACCAACAACCTCGACCCCAACGCCCGCCATTGCATGGCTTCGGCCGTCGCCGGCTTCATGCGCACCTTCGGCATCGACGAACCCATGGGCTGCTACGACGACATCGAGCAGGCCGACGCCTTCGTCCTCTGGGGGTCGAACATGGCGGAGATGCACCCCATCCTGTGGACCCGCATCACCGACCGCAAGCTCTCCAACAAGCATGTCAAGGTGGCCGTGTTGTCCACCTTCGAGCACCGCTCCTACGAGCTCGCCGACATTCCCATGATCTTCACCCCCCAGACCGATCTGGCGATCCTCAATTACATCGCCAACTACATCATCCAGACGGGCAAGGTGAACCAGGACTTCATTGCCAAGAACATCAACTTCAAGAAAAGCGCCACCGATATCGGCTACGGCCTGCGGCCCACCCACGACCTGGAAAAGGCGGCCAGCAGCAACGGCTACCCCGGCGAGGACGGCAAACCCAAGGGCGACACCGGCAAGTCGGAGGCCATCAGCTTCGACGACTTCAAGAAATTCGTCGCCGACTACACGGCAGACAAGGTCGCCAAGCTCTCCGGCGTCTCCGAGAAGGATCTCAAGGCCCTGGCGGAGCTTTACGCCGACCCCAAGGTCAAGATCATGTCGTTCTGGACCATGGGCTTCAACCAGCATACCCGCGGCACCTGGGCCAACAACCTGGTCTATAACATCCACCTCCTGACCGGCAAGATTTCCGAACCGGGCAACAGTCCCTTCTCCCTCACCGGCCAGCCATCGGCCTGCGGCACGGCGCGGGAGGTCGGCACCTTCGCCCATCGCCTGCCCGCCGACATGGTGGTGACCAACCCCGAACACCGCAAACACAGCGAGGAACTCTGGGGCCTGCCGGAGGGGACCATTCCCGACAAGATCGGCCTGCACGCGGTGGCCATGGCCCGGGCCCTCAAGGACGGCAAGGTCAATTTCTACTGGAACATGTGCAACAACAACATGCAGGCCGGGCCCAACATCAACCAGGAGCTCCTCCCCGGCTGGCGCAATCCGGACAACTTCGTCGTCGTTTCCGACCCCTATCCCACGGTTTCGGCCATGGCGGCCGACCTTATCCTGCCCACCGCCATGTGGGTCGAAAAGGAAGGCGCCTTCGGCAACGCCGAGCGCCGCACCCAGTTCTGGCGGCAGCAGATCAAGGCGCCGGGCGAGGCCCGTTCCGACCTCTGGCAGATGATGGAATTCTCCAAGCGGTTCAAGATGGAGGAAGTGTGGCCCGCCGAACTCCTGGCCAAGGCCCCCAAACTCAAGGGCAAGACGATGTTCGACGCCCTCTACGCCAACGGCGTCGTCAACAAGTTCAAGGCCAGCGAGACCCAGCCGGGCTTCGACAACGACGAGGCCAAGCACTTCGGCTTCTACCCGCAGAAGGGCCTGTTCGAAGAATACGCCTCCTTCGGCCGGGGCCACGGCCATGACCTGGCGCCCTTCGACACCTACCACCAGGCCCGCGGCCTGCGCTGGCCGGTGGTCGGCGGCAAGGAAACCCTGTGGCGCTTCCGCGAGGGCTACGATCCCTATGTCAAAAAAGGCGAGGGGGTCAAGTTCTACGGCCACAAGGACGGCAAGGCGGTAATCTTCGCGCTGCCCTACCAGCCGCCCCCGGAGGTGCCCGACAAGGAATTCGACCTCTGGCTGTCCACCGGCCGGGTGCTCGAACACTGGCACACCGGTACGATGACCCGCCGGGTTCCCGAACTGTACAAGGCCTTTCCCGACGCCGTGGTGTTCATGCACCCGGACGACGCCAAGGCCCGGGGCCTGCAGCGGGGCATGGAGGTCAAGGTGGCGTCGCGGCGCGGCGAAATCAGGCTGCGGGTGGAAACCCGCGGCCGCAACAAGCCGCCCCGGGGACTCGTCTTCATTCCCTTCTTCGACGCCGGTCGCCTGGTCAACAAATTGACTCTGGACGCCACTTGTCCCATTTCCAAGGAAACGGACTACAAGAAGTGCGCCGTCAAGGTCACCCGGGCTTGAACCCCCAGCGCGCCAAACCATGAATAAAAGCGGCCGGCGTCAACCGGCCGCTCCACGGAGGTAACAACCATGAGACTGATCCACGCTCTGGCGCTGTCGGCCATCGTGCTCCTGTCGGGAGCCGGGGCCGCCGGGGCCGGGGAAAAACTGTTGTCCGAACGGGGCGACGTGGCCATCGACCAGCAATCCAAGGTCGACATGTTCCGCCCGGAAAAGGACAAGGACACCATCCCCCGCAACTATCAGAAGCAGCCGCCTTTGATTCCCCATAGCGTCAAGGGCTACAACATCACCCAGAACTTCAACAAGTGCATGGATTGCCATTCCAAGGAGCGCGCCGAAGAGACCGGCGCCACCAAGGTGGCGAAATCCCATTACCTGGATCGGGAGGACAAGAAACTCGGCAACATTTCCCCGCGCCGCTATTTCTGCATGCAGTGCCACGTGCCGCAATTCGACGCCAAGCCGCTGGTGGATAACATCTACAAACCGGCCACCAAAAGGGGGGAATGATGAGTCTCGAAAACTGTATGCCCGCCTGGGTCAAGCGCATCGGCCTGGGGACCGTGGTCGTCCTGTTCGTCGCCGGGATCGTCTTCTGGGGCGGCTTCAACACCGCCCTCGAACTGACCAACCGCGAGGAGTTCTGTATTTCCTGCCATGAGATGAAGGAAAACGTCTTCAAGGAATATCAGAATACGGTGCACTACACCAACCGTACCGGAGTGCGCGCCACCTGCCCGGACTGCCACGTACCCAAGGAGTGGGTGCCCAAGATGATCCGCAAGATCCAGGCCTCCAACGAGGTCTGGCACAAGCTCCTAGGCAGCGTCGACACGCCGGAGAAGTTCAACGCCAAGCGTGCCCAGCTCGCCCAGAACGAGTGGAAGCGCATGAAAGCGAACGACTCCCAGGAATGCCGCAACTGCCACCGCTACGACTACATGGACTACACCGAGCAGGGCAACCGGGCGGCGCGCATGCATCCCCAGGCCTTCACCGAGGGCAAGACCTGCATCGACTGCCATAAGGGCGTCGCCCACCAGTTGCCCCCCATCGACCAGCACATCGGCAAGCAGAACGAAGGCGGCGTCGAAATCTCCCACGGCGAAAAACCGAAGGAAGAGGGCAAGTAAGCCGCCCCGGCGCAAAACCGAACCCCGGATTCGATCCGGGGTTTTTTTCGCCCGGCGGGAAACCCGCGGCGCCGCCGGCCTGGCGAGGGGCCCTGCCCAGAGCGGGGGTTGGCGGCCGGCAGGAAGCACTTGCCGGCCACCGTTTTCTTGCGCTACTCTTCGCCCCGTTATAGGTTCCTGCCCTGCATTCGCCGGGCGGGTGAAACGGGAAGTCCGGTGACATCGCAGGAGTGCACGCTCCCCGACCATTCCGGCGCAGCCCCCGCTGCTGTAGGCCTGACGAATTTGCCGCAAGACGCCACTGTGTCCGCATGGGAAGGCAGGCAAAGGAGAACGAAGGCAAGCCAGAAGACCGGCCTGTGACACATGTCGTGCCAATCCCCGGGGTGACGGGAACGGTTCTGTCGATTTGCCGCTGGCGCTTGCTTCCGTCGCGGCCCGTCTGCCGATCTGCCTGAACTGCTTCCCCTTCCCGGCCTGGCGCCTTGAGCCATTTTCCGTCGGGGAAGACCGTCATGCACATCATCGAAGGCTTTCTGCCTATCGAACACGCCGTGGGCTGGACCCTGGCGGCGGTGCCCTTCGTCGCCATCGGGGTGCGCCAGGTCGGGCGCCAGATCCGCCGGCAGCCCGAACTGCGCATGCTGCTCGGCGTCGCCGCGGCCTTTGCCTTCGTTCTCTCGGCCCTCAAGCTGCCGTCGGTGACCGGCAGCTGTTCCCATCCCACTGGCACCGGGCTTGGCGCCATTCTTTTCGGCCCGCTGGCCATGGCCCCCATCGGCGCCGTCGTCCTGCTCTTCCAGGCCTTGTTGCTGGCCCATGGGGGCCTCACCACTTTGGGGGCCAATCTCGTCTCCCTGGCCGTGGTCGGCCCCTTGGTCGCCGCCGGCGTCTTCCGCCTGGCCCGGCGGGCCGGTGCGTCGCTGGCGCTCGGCGTGTTCCTCGCCGCCAGTCTGGCCGACCTCATGACCTACGTCACGACCTCGGTGCAACTGGCCTGGGCCTTTCCCGATCCGGCCGGCGGATTCGCCGCCTCCTTCGCCAAATTCGCCGGCATCTTCGCCCTCACCCAGATTCCCCTGGCGATCAGCGAGGGGCTGCTCACGGTGGTCATCTGCAACGCCCTGGCCCGGTTCAATCCGCGGGAATTGCAGGATTTGAACGTCCTCGGCCGCCGCGAGGCCCGGGTATGAAGGGCCGGACCAACTTGGCGCTGCTCTTGGCCGTCGTCCTTCTCGTCGTCCTGCCCCTCTGGCTGGTGGAGCGGCCTGACCCCGGCGCCGACGGCAAGCCCGGCGAGATTTTTTCCGGGGCCGACAACCAGGCCCGGGACGCCATCGCCGCCGTAGCCCCCGACTACCGGCCCTGGTTCAGCCCTCTCCTGGAACCGGCCAGCAGCGAAATCGCCTCGCTTCTCTTCGCCCTGCAGGCCGCCCTGGGAGCCGGTTTTATCGGCTATTACCTGGGAGTGGTGACGACCCGCGAGAAATTCCGCCGCCAGGCCGACCGGGCTACGGAAAAAGCCGAGGAGGGCGGCGGTGCTCATTGAGGACGCCGCCTACGGCAACCGCTGGCGCCGGGTTTCACCCGCCGCCAAGGCGGTGTTCGCCCTGGCCGGACTCGCCGCCGCCTTCGCTGCCGCGACCCCGCGAGCGGGCCTCGGGGTGAGCCTGGCGCTGGTCGCCGCGACCGTCTTCGGCGCCCGGGTGCCGGCCGGCCGCTACCTGCGGGTGGCGGCGCCGGCGCTCTTTTTCCTGGCCCTGAGCGGCCTTTCCCTGGTCTTTTCGCTGCAGCCCGACGGGGTCGGGGGCGGCCTCGCCTTCCGGGCCACGGCCGCGGGCCTGGAAAGCTTTGCCACGGTCGGCAGCCGTTCCCTGGGTGCCCTGGCGGCCATGCTCTTTCTGGTGCTCACCACGCCCCTCCTGGACATCATGGGGTTGCTGCGGCGCTGCCGCACCCCCGAGGTGCTGCTCGAAATCATGGTGCTCTGCTACCGCAGCCTCTTCGTTTTTGCCGCCGCGGTCCAGGACACCCGTACCGCCCAGGCGGCGCGGCTGGGGTACGGGTCGCCCCGGCTCGCCCTGCGCTCCCTCGGACAACTCGTCGCCAATCTCACCCTGCAGGTCTGGCAGCGCGCCCAGACCCTCCACGGCGCTGCCCTGGCCCGCAACAACGACGGCCCCCTGCGCTTTCTCCCGGCAAGTTTCGCCCACGGTCGCCGCGATGTCGCCGCCGCCGCCGCCGCCGGGGTCGCCCTCATCGCCCTGGCCCGGGGAATGGCATGATCCGTCCCGTGGCTTCCCCGGAACCCCTGCTTGAACTGGCCGGCGTCAGCTACGCCTACGCCGACGGCAGCGTCGGCCTGGCCGGCTGCTCCCTGGCCATCGGCCGGGGCAGCCGCAACGCCCTGATCGGCGCCAACGGCTCGGGCAAGACGACGCTGTTCCAGCACGCCAACGGGCTGCTCCGGCCCCAGGCCGGCCAGGTGAGCTACGGGGGGCAGGCCGTCGATTACGGGCGTGCCGGCCTGCGCCGCCTGCGCAGCCGCGTCGGCATGGTCTTCCAGAACCCGGACCATCAGCTTTTTTCCGCCAGCGTGCGGGAGGATGTCTCCTTCGGCCCCCTCAACCTGGGGCTGTCCGACGCGGTGGTACGCCGACGGGTGGACGCCGCCCTCGAGGCGGTGGGGATGGCCGCCGCCGCCGACAAGGCGGTGCATCACCTGAGTTTCGGCCAGAAAAAGCGGGTCTGCATCGCCGGCGTGCTGGCCATGGAACCGGAACTCCTCGTCCTCGACGAACCCATGGCTGGCCTCGACCACGGCATGCAGGACGAGCTGCTGGCCATCCTCGACGGCCTGCACGGCCGCGGCATCACCCTCCTGCTCGCCACCCACGACATCGATTTCGCCTACGGCTGGGCCGACGCCATCCACCTCATGGCGGCCGGCCGGTGCGTCGCCTCCCTCGCCGCCGCCGACCTTCCCGCCCAAGGCGAGCGGCTGGCCGCCGTCGGCCTGCCGCTGCCCGCCGTCGTCGCCATCCACCGGGTTCTGGCGGCCAAGGGCCTGGTGCCGCACCAGCCGCCCCGCAGCGCCAGCGAACTCCTGGCCGGGCTTGAAATCCATCTTTCACCAAAGGAAACGCCATGTCTCGTCGCCTGAACCGCCTGCCGCCGGGGGGGGTCTGATGTCCGGAAAAATCTGGTTCGTCGGCGCCGGTCCCGGCGACCCCGACCTCCTCACCGTCAAGGGCAGGGGCCTGATCGAAGAGGCGGGCGCCATCCTGTTCGCCGGCTCCCTGGTCGACCGGGCGGCTACCCTGTTCGCCCCGCAGGGTTGCGAAATCCGCGACTCCAAGGACATGACCCTGGAAGAAATGACCGCCTGGCTCATCGATCAGGCGGGCCGCCACGCCACCGTCGTCCGCCTGCAGACCGGCGACCCCGGCCTCTACGGGGCGCTCATCGAGATGACCCGGCCGCTCACCGCCGCCGGCGTCGACTGGGCGGTGGTTCCCGGAGTCTCCTCGGCCATGGCGGCGATGGCCGCGGCCGGTGAAACCCTGACCCTGCCCGAGGTCACCCAGACGGTCATCCTCACCCGCGTCGCCGGGCGCACGCCGATGCCCCCCGGGGAAGACCTGGAGTCCTTGGCCGCCCATGGGGCGACCCTGTGCATCTACCTTTCCATCACCCTTCTGCACAAGGTCCAGGAGGCGCTGCTCGCCGCCGGCTGGAGCGAGGACGCGCCGATTCTAGTGGTGCAGAAGGCGAGTTGGCCCGGTGAGGAAAAGATCGTGCGCGGCACCCTCAAGGACATCAAGCGCAAGTGCCAGGACGAAAAGATCGCCAGCCAGGCCATGATCGTCGCCAGCCCTACCCTGGGCGCCGCCGATTGGGCGGACCTGGCCCGCTCCAAACTCTACGACCCCACCTTTACGCACCGCTTCCGGCGCGCTTCGGAGTAAGCCCATGGACAATTCCAGCACCGTCCTCCTGGTCGGCCACGGTTCCCGCAACCGCGACGGCAACAAGGAAATCCTCCATTTCGCCGCTCAGTGGCGAGAGCGCCACCCGGACTGGCGGATCGAAACCTGCTTCATCGAACACGCCGAGGTGCTCCTCGCCGAAGGCCTCGACCGCGCCGCCCGGGGTGCCGCCCGGGTCACGGTCATTCCCTTCATCCTCAACGCCGCCGGCCACGTCAAGATGGAACTCCCGGCGGCCCTGGAGGCAGCCCGTGGGCGCCACCCCGGGGTGAGTTTCGCCGTCACCCGCCACCTCGGCATGGGCCGCGAAATCCTTGCCGTGCTCCAGGGCCAGCTCGACCGCCTGATGAAGTCCCTGGCCATGCCCGATCCCCAGACCACCGGCGTCATCCTCCTCGGCCGCGGCTCCTCCGACGCCGGGGCCAACGGCGAACTGGGCAAGATGGCGCGCTGGATCTTCGAGGACAACGACCACGAACTGGTGGACCTGGCCTTCACCAGCATCACCTGGCCCCGCCTGGAAACCGTCGTGCAGCGCCAGGTCAGGCTCGGCATGACGCAGATTTGCATCGTCCCGGTGTATCTGTTTACCGGCGTCTTGATTGAGCGCATCAAGGGCCAGGTCGAGCGCCTGCAAACCCAGTACCCGGGCGTCGCCTTCGCGCTGGGCAGCCATTTCGGCTTTGACAAGGGGATCTTCGACCTCCTCGACGGCAAGGTCGCCGGCGGCGAAATCCCCGTCGGCGGCATGCTCGAATGCGACGGCTGCAAGTACCGCCAAGCCGCCGAGGAAGAGCACCTGCACGACCACAGCCACACTGCCACCGGCGCCTGCGGCCACAGCCACGCCCACGAGCACGCCCACGAGCACGGCCCGGCCTGCGCCCACGCCTGATTTCTCCTACCGACCATTGCCGCCATGACCAACACCGTCACCGAACAACTCACCGCCGCCGGTCGTGCCATCGAGCACGACTCCTTCGCCATCATCGACGCCGAAGCCGGCCCCCATGGCTACACCGCCGAGCAGTGGCCCCTGGTGCGCCGCATGATCCACGCCAACGCCGATTTCGAGTTCAACGGCCTGACCTGCTTCCACCCCGACGTGATGCGGGCCGGCCTGGCCGCCGTTCTCAAGGGAGGCACGCCCATCGTCGCCGACGTCGAGATGATCTGCGTCGGCCTCTCCGCCCCGCGCCTCCGGCATTTCGGCATGAGCACCCACCACTACATCTCCGACGACGACGTGATCGAAACCGCCAAGGCCGAAGACACCACCCGCGCCGTCCAGGCCATGCGCAAGGCCCATCGCCTGGGCAAACTCGACGGCGCCATCGTCGGCATCGGCAACGCGCCCACGGCGCTCATCGAACTCGTCCGCCTGGTGCGGGAGGAGGGTGCCCGCCCGGCGGTTGTCGTCGGCATGCCGGTGGGTTTCGTCTCGGCCGCCGAGTCGAAGGATCTGCTGATGACCACCGACCTCGTTCCCTGGGTTGCCATCGCCGGCCGCAAGGGCGGCTCGACCCTGGTCGTCGCCGCCATCCACGCCCTTCTCGGGCTGGCCGAAGCCGAGCAGAAGCGGGCGGCATGAGCGAAGCCGACCGCGCCGAACCGGCGGCCAAGGTCCGCAAGGGCGACGGCCGCCGCGCCCGCGGCAACCGCACGGGGTTTACCACCGGCGCCTGTTCGGCGGCGGCGGCGCGGGCCGCCACCTTGGGGCTGCTGGCCGGCGAGGTGCCGGCCACTGTGGTCTGCCGCCTGCCCAACGGCCAGGAGGTGTCCTTCGCCGTCAGCGACGGGAACCTGGCCGGCGAGGGCGAATCCCGGGTCGCCCACGCCGTGGTCGTCAAGGACGCCGGCGACGACCCGGACGCCACTGACGGCGCCCACCTGACTGCCGACGTCCGGGTCTTGCCCGGCCGGGCCGGCACCATCGAACTCAAGGGGGGTTTCGGCATTGGCGTCGTCACCAAGGACGGGCTGGGCCTGGCCATTGGCGGCCCGGCCATCAACCCGGTGCCGCGACGCAACATCCGCGACAACGTGGTGGCGGCGGCGGGGGAGCTTCTCGACCACGACGGCCTGGAGGTCACCCTCTCGGTTCCCGGCGGCGACGCCATGGCCAAGAAGACCTTGAACGCCCGTCTCGGAATCCTGGGGGGGATTTCCATCCTCGGCACCACCGGCATCGTCCGCCCCTATTCGACCGCCGCCTTTCGCGCCAGCGTCGTGCAGGCCGTCGATGTCGCCGCCACCCAGGGGCAGACCAGCGTCGTGTTCACCACCGGTGGGCGGACGGAAAAATTCGCCATGGGCCAGTTGCCCGAACTCGACGAATCCTGCTTCGTCCAGATGGGCGACTTCGTCAAGGCGGCCTTCCAGTCGGCGGTCAAGCGCCGCCTGCCGCGGGTCTACGTCGGCGCCATGGTGGGCAAGCTGACCAAGATGTGCCAGGGCCTTGCGGTCACCCACGCGTGGAAGGCCGAAGTGGACCGCGACCTGCTCGCCGACGCGGCCCGGGAGGTGGGTGCCCCGGCCGACCTCATCGCCGCCATCCGCGGCGCCGAGACCGCCCGCTTCGCCGCCGAGCGCCTGGCCGGCCTCGGCCTCACCGTGCCCTTCCACCGCGCCCTCGCCGGCAAGGCCATCAGGAGCCTCAAGGCCTGCCATCCCGGCCCCTACCACCTCACCGTCCTGGTCTGCGATTTCGAAGGCCGGTTCATTTGTCGTCTGGAAGAAGATGAAGCCCTGTGAACAATCCGTCCCGACCGTCGCCCTCATCGGTATTCTCGACGACGGCTGGGCCGGCCTCGGCGACGCCGCCCGCCAGCGTCTCGCGGTCGCCGACCTGGTCATCGGCGCCGGCCGCACCCTCGACCTGATCCGCCCCCACATGCCCGCCGCCGCAGTCCTCAGGGACATGGACGGCGGCCTCGGCCGGGTCGCCGGCTGGATCGCCGACGCCCGTGGTGACGGCCTCCGGGTCGCCGCCCTGGCCACCGGCGACCCGCTCTGCCACGGCATTGCTTCCTGGCTGACCGGCAAGCTCGGGCCGGAGGGCTTCGAGATCATTCCGGCGGTGTCGACGCTGCAACTAGCCTTCGCCCGCTTCAAGACGGCGTGGCAGGACGTGAAGATCGCAACCTGCCACAGCGCCGACGCCGGCGAGTGGCTGGCCGGCGCGACGCCGGACCACGGCCTCTACAAGCTGATGCGGACTATCGCCCTGCACCCCCGCGTCGCCCTGTTCACCGGTCCGGAAAACACCCCGGACCGCCTGGCCAGGGCGCTCATCACCGCCGGCTACGGCGACGAGGCCCGGCTTTCGGTGGCCTGCCGTCTGCTCCTCGACGACGAGGCCATCTTCACCGGCCTCTCGGCCGCCGCGGCCGCCGCCATGCGCTTCCCCCAGCCCAACGTCGTTCTCGTCGAGCGCCCGGCCGATTCCCGCCGCTCCGCCTTCGGCCTGGAAGACGGCGACTACATCCAGCGCGCCCCGGAAAAAGGCCTCATCACGAAGCAGGAAGCCCGCGCCCTGTCGCTGGCGAAACTCTGCCTCGCCCCCGACGCCGTGGTCTGGGACATCGGCGCCGGCTCCGGGTCGGTGGGCCTGGAAGCCGCCCGGCTGGCGCCGGAAGGCCACGTCTGGGCGATCGAAAAGAACCCCGGCGACGCCGCCAACGCCCGGGAGAACGCCGCCCGCTTCCGGGTCGGCAACTACACCCTGGTCGAAGGCAAGGCGCCGGCCTACCTGGAGGGCTGGCCCGATCCCGACGCCGTCTTCATCGGCGGCTCGGGGGGCGAACTCGGCGAATTGATCGACCTCGTCCTCGGCCGCCTCAAGCCCGGCGGCCGCCTGGTAATGAATTTCGTCACCCTGGAGAACCTGGCCGCCGCCACCACCGCCCTGGCCGCCCGGGGGGCCGCCTGGGACGTCGTCCAACTCCAGGCCAGCCGCAGCCAGCCCATCCTCGACATGCACCGGCTGGCGGCCCAGAACCCGGTATGGATCGTTACCGCAAGGAAAGAAGAAACATGCAACGCTACGGCAAACTGATCGGCGCCTCCCTCGGCCCCGGCGACCCCGAACTCATCACCCGCCGCGCCTGGACGGCGCTGCAATCCGGCGCTCGCTGGCTGTATCCCGTCAAGAAGGCCGAGGAATCGTCCTACGCCCTGTCCATCGTCGAACGCGGCGGCCTCCCGGTGCCGGGGGATGCGGTCGAACTGGTCTTTCCCATGACCCGCGACGCGGAAATCCTGGCCAAGGCCTGGGTTCGCGCCGCCGAGCAGACCGTTGCCCTGCTTGCCGATGGGCGCGATCTGGTCTTCCTGGTCGAAGGCGATGCCTCGACCTTCGCCACTTTCGGCCACCTGGCCCGGGTCGTCTGCGAGCTGGCGCCCGCCGTCGAGGTCGAGACCATCCCCGGCGTTTCGTCCTTCGCCGCCGCCGCGGCGGCCACCGGCATCACCCTGGCGGAGGAGGACGAAACCTTCGCCATCATCCCGGCCGCCTACGGCGTCGAAGTCATCGACCATCTCCTCGACGAGTTCGACACCCTGGCCCTGCTCAAGGTCAAGCCACTGGTCGACGAGGTCATCGCCCTGCTCGAACGCCGCGGCCTCCTCGCCACCTCGGTCTTTATCGAAAAAGTCGGCTCGCCGGGGGAGCGGATCGTTCGCGATGTGGCCAGCCTGAAAGGCGAGAAGGTCAATTATCTCTCCCTGATGCTGGTCCAGAACCCCAAGCGGGTCCGCGGCGAATTGCGCCGGGGCTGCCGCCGGCGCCAGGAAGCCGTCGAAGTCTCCGCCGCTGCCTGACCACAACCATAACGAACCCCGATCCCAACATGAAAATCGCTGTCGTTTCGATCACCAAACATGGCATCGCGCTGGCCGGCAAGGTCGTTGCCGCGCTGCCCGGCGCCCAATTGTTCACCCCCGGGAAATTCCGCGCCGAAGCCGACGCCGCCGTTGCCAGTACCTCGCCAGGTGCCGCCCATTGCTACGAAGGCAAGGTCGGCGACCAGGTTCCGGCGCTGTTCGCCGCCTTCGACGGCATCGTCTGCATCGTCTCCCTCGGTGCCGTGGTGCGCCTCATCGCACCGCACCTCAAGAACAAGGAAACCGACCCCGCCGTGGTCGTCGTCGACGAAGCCGGCAAGTTCGTGATCCCCGTGCTTTCCGGCCACCTCGGCGGCGCCAACCAGCTGGCCGGCCACCTCGCCACCGTCCTGGGGGCGCAGCCGGTGCTGACCACCGCCTCGGATGCCCGCGAAACCATCGCCGTCGACCTCCTGGGCCGCGAACTCGGCTGGACCTTCGATGCCACCCACGACGAGATCGTCCGCTGTAGCGCCGCCATGGTGAACGACGAAGCGGTGGCGCTGGTACAGGAAACCGGTAGTACCGACTGGTGGGCAAGCCACGCCAACGGCCGCAAGGGTCCGCTGCCCGCCAACGTCACGCAGTTCGGCCGGCTCGAAGAGGTCGATCCCGACCGCTTCGCCGCCGTGCTGTGGATCAGCCAGCGCGAGATGCCGGCTGCCATCGCTGCCCAGTTAGCCGGGCGTCGCGTGGTTTATCGTCCGCAATGACGGGTATGCGGATTGTTCAACCGCAGTTTTCCGCCGTTGAGCGGCGGCTTACTTTCTTTGCGTCGCCAAAGAAAGTAAGCCAAGAAAGGCGACTCCTGCGTTCGCGCCCTGCCTTCGGCCCGGTCCCCTGTGCTGCTCGATCAGCCAGTCGGTTCGCCAAACTCGCCTGCGGCTCAAACATGGTGAACCGACGGCCTCCGGCTGAGCTCTGCTGCTCGGCGCTCGCGAAGGGGATGGTGGCACTCCGCAGGAATCGTCGTCGCGAGGGAACCGTATGAAAATCGCCCTCGGCCTAGGCTGCGACCGCGGCACGCCAGCCGACACCATCCAGCAGGTCATCGACGAAGCACTGGCGCAAGCCGCTGTGGCTGTGACGGATGTGCAGGCCGTCGCCTCCATCGACCTCAAGGCCGACGAAATCGGCCTCGCCGAGGTCGCACAAGGCAACGGCTGGACCATCCGCTTCTACCCCGCTGCCGAGCTGGCGATGGTCGAGGTGCCAAATCCGTCCGAAACCGTGCGCAAGTACACCGGCACGCCGTCGGTGTCGGAAGCAGCCGCCATTCTCGCGGCCGGCGCCGACCAGAGCCACCTAATCATCGAAAAACACAAGTTGCGCGGCCCGGACGGGCGCAACGCCACCGTCTCCATTGCGAGGATTGCCCCATGAACGCTTCAGAAACCCCGATCAAGACCGGAAAAATCATGCTCGTCGGCCTCGGCCCGGGCAGCCACGACCACCTCACCGCCCGCGCCCGGGCGGCGATCGCCGAGGCCGACACGGTCATCGGCTACGTTACCTACATCCGGCTGGTGGCCGACCTTGTGCAGGGCAAGGAGGTCATCAAGAAGTCGATGACCGAAGAACTCGACCGCGCCATCGAAGCCCTCGACCGGGCCAGCCGGGGCAAGAAGGTGGCCCTCATTTCCTCCGGGGACGCCGGGGTGTACGGTATGGCCGGGCCGACCTTCGAGGTGCTGTTCCAGGCCGGGTGGACGCCGGATTCGGATATCGCGGTCGAGATCATTCCCGGGGCCTCGGCCTTGAATACCTGCGCCGCCCTGGTCGGGGCGCCCCTGACTCACGATTTCTGCGCCATTTCGCTTTCTGACCTCCTCACCCCCTGGCCGACCATCGCCCGCCGGCTCGACGCCGTGGCCTACGCCGATTTCGTCGTCGCCCTCTACAACCCCAAGAGCGGCCGGCGCACCCAGCAGATCGTCGAGGCCCAGCGCCTCTTCCTGCGCCACCGGGATGCGCAAACGCCGGTGGCCATCGTCAAGTCAGGCTACCGCCCGAAACAGCGCATCGAATTCACCACCCTCGACCGGATGGCCGAAGCCGACATCGGCATGTTGACCACGGTGCTCATCGGCAATTCCAACACCTTCATCAAACACGGCCTGATGGTGACGCCGCGGGGTTACGCCAACAAGTACGCGGTCGAAGCCGGGGAGCGCAACACCAAGGCCGGCGAACAGGCGGGCCGCTCCCTGTCCACCGGCCTCAACGGCTGGATGGCGCAGATCCAGGCGAGCGGCCGGAGCGCCGCCGACCTGGCGGCCGAATACCGCCTGCCCGAGGACTACATTGCCGCGGTGCTGGCGACGCCGGTGCCGGAAGTCGGCGAGGCCAACGAGATCGAAGCATGAACCCGGTCGAAAAGCCGGCCTTCCGCCCCTATCGCCGCCAGCTGCTGGTGTGCACCGGCCCGCGCTGCACCCTGAACGGCGAAGGCGAAGCCCTCTTCGCCAGCCTGCCGGCGGTGCTGCGCTCCGCCGGCCTGGGCGTCGACGCCGGCCCCCTGCGGGTCAAGCGTACCCGCACGGGCTGCGTTTCCGCCTGCAAGGGTGGCCCCATCCTCGGGGTCCAGCCGGACGGCACGTGGTACTACAACGTCACGGCGGCCAACCTGGAGCGCATCGTCAAAGAGCATTTACAGGGCGGACGCATCGTTGCCGACCTGGTTTTCCATCAGGGGCCGAGCGGCGCCTGATCGTCGGCCCCGGCCGCCGTCCGGCGCGGCAGGGGGAAATGGAATGCCGGACAAAGCAGCAACAGGTGCCTGCCGCGCCAAGGCGGCGGGTGAAACGGGAACGGGGTGCGTCGCCGCGATAGTCCATGCGGCGGCAATTCCCCGGCTGCCCCCGCAACGGTAAGCAAGTGCGGCGGTGTCAGGGTGACCGCAGGGTCACCGGCCACTGGTGGGTTACGTGGCGTCCGCAAGGACGCAGGCGGACCCATCGGGAAGGCGACAGCGCAAGACTTGCCAGCCCGGAGACCGGCCTGTTGCCAGGTGCCGCCCCGTTTTTCGGGCGGCGATTGCGATGGACCGTCTGCGGGGAGCGGAGGGCGGCAAGGGATGCGCGGCAGTTGCCACGCCCTGCCGTCTTCGGCGAGCAGGCGGTCGAACCACGGAGTTTGACCATGTTTGAAGCCAAACCGAAACCCCGCGGCGCCTTGATGCGCCGCCATCCCCTGACCCTTGCCGTGCTGGCCGCCCTGGCCCCCTGGGGTGCCGCCCAAGCCGAGACCGAACTCGCCACCCTGCGCGTCACGTCGAACCGCGACGCCGCCACCCTGGGCCTCGACCAGCCGAGCAGCGGCGCCAGCCGCACCGGCATCGCCGCCCGCGAACTGCCGGCCAGTTTCGAGGCCGTCGACAGCCGGACCATCGGCGAGCGCGGCGACTACGCGGTGATCGACGCCATCACCCGCAGCACCGGCCTGACCGGAGTCGGCAACAACGGCAACGGCGGCCTCTCGTTTTCCACCCGCGGCTTCTCCGGCCCCGATTCGGTCGGCGTCGCCGAAAACGGCGCCCGCCTGGCCACCGGCGCCGGCACCCAGACCTACCCGGGCGACAGCTGGGGCTACGAGCGCATCGAAGTGCTGCGCGGCCCGGCCTCCATCGTCTATGGCAGCGGCACGGTGGGCGCCACCATCAACGCCGTGCGCAAGGCGCCGAGCCGCGACGCCAGTCTGGAAACCCTGGCCGGCATCGGCACCGACGGCCTCGTCCGGCTGGGCGTCGGCGCCGGCGGCAGCCTCGGCGACTACGCCTCGTACCGCCTCGACGCCTACGGCCGCCACAGCGACGGCGAGCGCGACCTGGGGGCATCCCGCGGCGGCAAGCTGATGAGCACCCTGCGGTTCCAGCCCCGTTCGGACCTCGCCTTCGAAGTCCTGGCCGACTACAGCGACCAGCGTCCGGAGCGCTATTGGGGAACGCCCCTGGCCGACGGGCGCATCGACAAGAGCCTGCGCCGGGAAAACTACAACGTCGAAGACGCCGTCGTGCGCTACGAAGACAAGCGCCTGCGGGCCCGCGCCGAATGGCAGGCCAGCGACTGGCTGACCCTGCGGGACGAAGCCTACACCTTGGTGGCCAACCGCCACTGGAAGGACGTCGAGCAATACAGCTTCAATACGGCGGCGCGCACTGTCGATCGCTCGGATTACCTCGAAATCCTGCACCACATGCAGCAGACCGGCAACCGGCTGGAAGCCGCCGTCGCGGCGGGCCGGCACCGGGTGGTGGCGGGCTGGGACATCGCCCGGGTGCGCTTTCGCCACGTCAATAATTTCGACTTTTCCGGCAACACCACCGTCGCTGCCCGCGACCCGGACCATGGCAGCTTCCTCGGCGGCGACCTGACCTTCCCCAAGTTCCGCACCGCCACCACCCTCAACGCCCTCTATCTCGAGGACGCCTGGCAGGCCGCCGATCGCTGGCTCGTCCTGGCCGGGGTTCGCCGCGACGAGGCCGACGTTTCCCGGCGCGCCCTGGTGAGCGGCGGTGCCGACCTCGACAAGAAGCTCGCCGGCACGTCCTGGCGCCTCGGCGTGACCCACCGCCTGACCGCCGACACCAGCGTCTACGCCCAGGCCAGCACGGGGTACGACCCGGTGACCAGCGTCATCACCCTCAACCTGGCCAACCGCGATTTTTCCCTCACCCGCGGCACCCAGGTCGAAACCGGCATCAAGCAGAGCCTGGGCGACGGCCTCGGCGAATGGACGGCAGCGCTCTATCGCATCGACAAGGACGACATCATCACCCGCGACCCGGCCAACCCGTCCCGGTCGGTCCAAGGCGGCAGCCAGCATTCCCAGGGCATCGAACTGAGCGCCGCCGTGGCGCCGGGAAAGCATTGGCGCTTTGAAGGCAACGTCAGTTTCCTCAAGGCCCGCTTCGACGAACTGCGTGAAGACAGCGGCGCCGACCGCGCCGGCAAGCGCCCGCCCGACGTGCCGGAGCAGGTCGCCAACCTCTGGAGCCACTACCGCTTCGGCGCCTGGCAGGCCTCCCTGGGGGTGCGCTACGTCGGCAAGCGTTTTGCCGACAACGCCAACACCGTCGTCCTGCCGAGCTACGTCGTGGCCGACGCCGGCGTCGCCTGGCGGGTGGACCGGCGGACGACGCTGCGCCTCTTCGGGCGCAACCTGGCCGACAAGGTCTATGCCACCAACGCCTACAGCAACAACCAGGTCATTCTCGGCGAAGGCCGGCGCTTCGAGCTGGTGGCGGAAATGAAGTTCTGACATGGGGCTGCGCCGGGCGCTTTTCCTCATCCACCGCTGGCTCGGCATCGCCGGTTGCCTCCTGGTGCTGGCCTGGTTTTCGTCCGGCGTGGTCATGCTCTACGTCCCGTTTCCCCAACTCGAACCGGCCGCCCGCCTGGCCGGCCTGGCGCCCCTCGGCCGGCCGGCCCTGGGCCTTTCGCCGGCTGCGGCGGCGGCCCTTTGCCCGGGGCCGGTGCGTGCCCTGCGGCTCAACCGGGTGGCCGGCGAACCGGTCTATCACGTTGGGGACGGCGGCGGCTGGTGCAGCATCAGCGCCGTCGACGGGCGCCGGCTGGTGGTCGATGGTGAAACCGCGGCCCGCCAGGCGGCGGTTTTTGCCGGCCAAGGGGCGGTACCCGCCGGGGAGGCGATACCTCGCGACCAGTGGACGGTCTATCGCAGCTACGACCCCCACCGCCCGCTCTACCGCTTCGCCCTGGACGACGCCGCCGGCCGCGTCCTGCACGTTTCCTCGACCACCGGCGAAGTGGTGCTCGCCAGCAGCCGGGCCGAGCGCGGCTGGAGCTGGGTCGGCACGGTGCTGCACTGGATCTATTTCACGCCCCTGCGCGCCCACGCCGGGCTGTGGCGCGACCTCGTGCTCTGGCTGTCCGCCGCCTGCCTGGCCGCCAGCCTGAGCGGGTTGTGGCTCGGCATCCAGCGCCTGCGCCTCAAGAAACCCTACGGCGGCGGCCGGGCCAGCCCCTACCGCGGCTGGAAATACGGCCACCATCTGCTTGGGCTGGGGGGTGGGGTGTTCGCCGCCACCTGGCTGTTCAGCGGCTGGCTTTCGCTTTCGCCTTTCGGTTGGGCGGCCGGCGGCGTCCCCACGATGGACGAAAGCGCGGTTCTGGCGGGTGGCCCTCTGCAACCCGTCCTCGACCGCGAGGCCCTGGCGGCGGCCCTGGCTGCCGCAGGGGAGGTGCGGGAAGTGGTGTGGGGCCAGTTCCAGGGCCGGGGCTACGCCGAATTGCACGGCCCGCGGGAGCATCGCCGGATCGACGGGACCGGTCGCGACTTCCCGCCGCCGACCCTGGCCGAACTGGGCGCTGCCGCCCGGCAACTCGACCCGGCGCCCCTGGTCGAGGCGGCACGCCTCGACGAAGCCGACACCTACTATTACAACCAGCCCCTGCCGGTGGTGCGTATCCGCTTTGCCGGCCCGGACGCCGTCAGTTATTACCTCGACCCGGAATCCGGCAGCCTGCGGCGCCGGGTCGACGCCGCCGACCGCCGGCACCGCTGGCTTTTCAGCGCCCTGCATCGCCTCGATTTTCCGCCCCTGGCGAGTTCAGGCCTCGGCCGCGAAATCCTCGTCCAGGCGCTCTCCCTGGCCGGTGCCGGCCTCGCCGCTTCGGCCTGTCTCCTGGCCTGGCGGCGGCTGCGGCGGGGGAGGGGAGAGGCATGAAGAGTCGAGGCTCGGAGCGGCGGCGGGTGGGGCCTAACACCGGCGGCAGCCGGGATTTCTATTCACGGAGTTGTCCATTGCGTACTTTGCTTCTACCCGCTGCCCTCGCGGCGGCGGTTTGCCCGGCGCCCGCCGCCGAAGTCGCCACCCTTACCGAGGTCAAGGTCAGCGCCGCCGCCGATTCGCCCATCGGCCTTGCCGAGAGCGCCAGCGAAGGCACGGTGACGGCCCGCCAGCTGGCCGGCCGCCCCTTGCTGCGGCCGGCCGAAGTCCTGGAAGCGGTGCCCGGCATGATCGTCACCCAGCATTCCGGCGACGGCAAGGCCAACCAGTATTTCCTGCGGGGGTTCAACCTCGACCACGGCAGCGATTTCGCCACCCGCGTCCTGGGCATGCCGGTGAACATGGTCAGCCACGCCCACGGCCAGGGCTATATGGACCTCAATTTCATCATTCCCGAACTGATCTCCGGCGTCCGCTACCGCAAGGGCGTCTATGCCGCCGAGGACGGCGATTTTTCCACCGCCGGCACGGCCCGCATCGACTACCTGCGCCGACTCGACGGCAGCTTTGCCGATCTCGCCGTCGGCCAGCACAATTTCCGGCGCCTGCTGGTGGCCGGGGGGCAGACCCGGGGCGAATACAACCTGATCGGCGCCGTCGAAGTCGGGGGCTACGACGGCCCCTGGGAACAGCCGCAGCATCTGGAGAAGGCCAACGTCGTCTTGCGCCTGACTGGCGGCACCGCCGCCAACGGCTTCGCCCTCACCGCCATGGCCTACCGGGCCGACTGGACGGCCACCGAGCACGTTCCCGAGCGGGCCATCGCCAGCGGCGAAATCGGGCGCTTCGGCGCACTTTCCGCCAACGACGGCGGCCAGACGCACCGTTACAGCCTGGCCGCCGACTGGGCCGGAACCGGCGACGGCGGTGCCGGCAAGGCCAACGTCTACCTCATCGATTACGGCCTCAATCTCTTCTCGGCCCCTTCCGGCTACATCAACGGCCTGGCCGGCGACCAGCACGAACAGGCCGACCAGCGCCTGGTCTGGGGCGGTCAGGCGAGCTACGGCTGGTTCCTCGGCCCGGCGTGGCGGGATAGCGAAATCACCGCCGGCCTGGAACTGAAGCAGTCCCGCATCGACAAGGCCGGCCTCTATGACACGGAAAACCGGCGCCGCACCCGGATTGTGCGCGCAGACCGCATCGCCGAGGACGCCCTCGGACTCGCCCTCGAAGTCCGCAGCCAGTGGACGGCCTGGCTGCGCAGCACCATCGGCCTGCGCTACGACCGGGTCCGGGCCGAAGTCCGGCCGCTGGGTGGCGCCTTCAATCTGGGCAACGGCGGCAGCGCCGCCGCCGGGCAGGCCAGCCCCAAGCTCGGCCTGGTCGCCGGCCCGTTCCAACTCGCCGGCGCCACCGAGTTCTACGCCAACTGGGGCCATGGCTTCCACAGCAACGACGCCCGCGGCGCCACCGCCCGCAGCAACCCCCAGGACGGCTCGCCGGTGGATGCCGTACCCCTCATCGTCAAGGCCCGGGGCAGCGAAATCGGCGCTCGGGCGATGCCCTTGTCAGCCTGGCGGAGCAGCCTCTCGCTGTGGCGCATGGACCTCGCTTCCGAACTGGTCTTCATCGGCGACGAAGGCGTCACCGAACCCAAGGGGGCGTCCCGCCGCGAAGGAATCGAATGGTCCAACCAGTTCACCCCGGCCCCGGGCTGGACGGTGGACGCCGAAATCACGCGGTCCCGGGCCCGCTTCGTCGACGCCAACCCCGGCAACGGCGGCCGGCGCGTCCCCAACGCCATTCCCCTCACCGCGTCGGTGAGCCTCGGCGCCGACCCGGGCGGCCCCTGGTTCGCCGGCCTGCGCCTGCGCTACCTGGGCGCCTACGACCTGGAGGAAACCGGCCAGCACAAATCCACCGCCTTCTGGATGGCTAACCTCAAGGCCGGCTACCGCATCACGCCCAAAGTCCAGATCAGCCTCGACATCCTCAACCTGTTCGACAAGAAGGCCAACGACATCGAATACTGGGGCGGCGCCTGCACCCGCAGCGAATCCCTCGCCGGCACCGGCGGCTGCGGCAGTGGCACGGGCATCGACGGCCGCCTGGTCCATCCGCTGGAGCCGCGCAGCCTGCGCCTCGCGCTGCGGGCCGGGTTCTGACGGCGGGCCGGAAAGCGCCCCGGCGAGGCGGGCGGGGCACCGGTCGCTTCCGGCGCCGGCCCGGCCGCTGCGCTACGGTATAATCCGGCCTCCTCCGCCCCAACCCCAGCGATCCCCACACCTCACCTGCCATGGCCGACATCCTTTGCCTCAAGGGCGATTCCGCCTTTTCCGCCTTTCGCCTGCAACGTCTCCAAGCCCGCCTGACGGCGGCGGTTTCGGACATCGAATCGGTGGCGGCCGATTTCTGGCACGTCGTCGCGCTCAGGCGGGCCTTGTCCGCCGACGAACGGACGAAGCTCTCGGCGCTGCTGGAAGAACGGCCGGCCGGGACGGCGGGGGGCGAGCTGTTTCTGGTGACGCCGCGCCTGGGAACCATCTCGCCGTGGTCGTCGAAGGCCACCGACATCGCTTGGAACTGCGACCTCGAGGCCATCGAGCGTATCGAGCGGGTGGTCGCCTTCCAGGTCGTGGCGCGGGGCGGCCGGGCCTTGACGGCGGAGGAGCACAAGACGGTGGCCGGCTTGCTCCACGACCGCATGACCGAATCGGTGCTGGCCGGCTTTGAGGCCACCAGCGAACTGTTCCGCCATTTCGAACCCAAACCGCTCGCCACCGTGGACGTTCTGGGCGGCGGCAAGCCGGCCCTGGTGGCGGCCAACGCCAGCCTGGGCCTGGCACTGTCCGACGACGAGGTCGATTATCTGGTCGATATCTTCACGACCGCCGGCCGCAACCCAACCGACGTCGAACTGATGATGTTCGCCCAGGCCAATTCCGAGCACTGCCGCCACAAGATTTTCAACGCCTCCTGGGTGGTAGACGGCGAGGCGAAGGACAAGACCCTCTTCGGCATGATCCGCGAGACCCACCAGGCCCACCCCCAGGGCACGGTGATGGCCTACGCCGACAACGCCTCGATCATCGAGGGCGCCGAGATCGCCCGCTTCTACCCGGAACCCGACGGTACCTACGGCTACAAGCCCGAACTCACCCACATCCTGACCAAGGTCGAGACTCATAACCACCCCACCGCCATTTCGCCTTTCCCCGGCGCATCCACCGGCTCGGGCGGCGAAATCCGCGATGAGGGCGCCACCGGCAAGGGGTCCAAGCCCAAGGCCGGCCTCTGCGGCTTCTCGGTCTCCAACCTCAACCTTCCGGACGCTCCCCAGCCTTGGGAAAAGGCCTACGGCCGGCCGGCGCGCATCGCTTCCGCCCTCGACATCATGCTCGAGGGGCCGATCGGCGCCGCGGCCTTCAACAACGAATTCGGCCGCCCCAACCTGACCGGCTATTTCCGCACCTACGAGCAGGACGTGGCCGTCAATGGTGAAAAATTCGTGCGCGGCTACCACAAGCCCATCATGATCGCCGGCGGCCTGGGCAACATCCAGGCCGGGCAGTCCTTCAAGGCGCCGACCTTCCCGGTGGGCACCCTGTTCGTTCAGCTGGGCGGCCCCGGCATGCTCATTGGCCTGGGCGGCGGCGCCGCTTCCTCGATGACCGCCGGCGTCAATGCCGAAGACCTCGATTTCGCCTCGGTCCAGCGCGGCAATCCGGAAATCCAGCGGCGCGCCCAGGAGGTCATCGACCGCTGCTGGCAACTGGGAAGCCCCAAGGGCGACGGGCAGACGGCGGGCGACGGCAACCCCATCCTGTCGATCCACGACGTCGGCGCCGGCGGCGTTTCCAACGCCCTGCCCGAACTGGCCCATTCCGGCGGCGTCGGCGCCAAGTTCGACCTGCGCCAGGTGCCCATCGAGGAGCCGGGCATGTCGCCGGCCGAAATCTGGTCCAACGAATCCCAGGAGCGCTACGTCCTGGCCATTCCGCCCAGCCGCCTTGACGAGTTCCGCATCCTTTGCGAGCGTGAGCGCTGCCCCTTCGCCGTCGTCGGCGAGGCCACCGGCGACGGCCACCTGACCGTCACCGACGCCCATTTCGGCATCAATCCGGTCGATATGGAAATGGAGGCCCTGCTCGGCAAGCCGCCGCGCATGACCCGCGATGTGACCAGCCTGCCACCCGCCTATGTCGGGTTCGACGCCACGGCGCTGGAACTGAAGGAAGCCGCCTACCGCATCCTGCGGCTGCCCACCGTGGCCGACAAGACCTTCCTCATTTCCATCGGCGACCGCTCGGTGGGCGGCCTTACGGCCCGCGACCAGATGGTCGGTCCCTGGCAGGTGCCGGTGGCCGACGTGGCGGTGACCGCCATGACTTACCAGGGTTACCTCGGCGAGGCCTTCGCCATGGGCGAGCGCACCCCGCTCGCCGTCCTCGACGCCCCGGCTTCGGGCCGCATGGCCATCGGCGAAGCAATCACCAACCTGGCCGCCGCCGACGTCGGGAACCTGAGCAAGGTCAAGCTCTCGGCCAACTGGATGGCCCCCTGCGGCGTCCCCGGCGAGGACGCCCGCCTGTTCGCCACCGTCGCCGCCGTTTCGGATCTCTGCAAGGCCCTCGGCGTTTCGATTCCCGTCGGCAAGGATTCGCTCTCCATGCGCACCGCCTGGGAGCACCAGGGCGAGAAGAAGCAGGTGGTGTCGCCCCTGTCGCTGATCGTCACGGCCTTTGCCCCCGTCGACGACGTGCGCCGGACCCTCACCCCGCAGTTGCAGACCGACCAGGGCGAAACCGAACTCATCCTCCTCGACCTCGGCAAGAACCGCCTCGGCGGCTCGGCCCTGTCCCAGGTTTTTAACGCCACCGGCAGCGACGCTCCCGACCTCGACGACCCGGCCAAGCTCAAGGGCCTTTTCGAGGCCATCCAGCGCCTCAACCGCGACGGCCTCCTGCTTGCCTACCACGACCGTTCCGACGGCGGCCTTTTTGCCGCCGCCTGCGAAATGGCCTTTGCCGGCCGCTGCGGCGTCACCCTCGACCTCGACGGCCTGTGCTACGACCCGCTGCTGCACGACGTGGACGGCAACGAAAAGAAACCCGACCTCCTCGGCGGGCGCTCCTTCGAACTCCTGGTCCGCGCCCTCTTCAACGAGGAGCTCGGCGCCCTCATCCAGACCCGCCGGGCCGACCGCGAAAAGGTCACGCCGGTGCTGCGCGCCCTCGGCGTCCCCTACCATTTCGTCGGCTACCCCAACATGAGCGACGAAATCCGCGTCGTCCGCAACGCCCGCAAGGTGCTGCGGGAAACCCGCATCGACCTGCAGCGGGCCTGGTCCGAAACCAGCTATCAGATGCAGACCCTGCGCGACAATCCGAGCTGCGCCCGCCAAGAATACGACCGCATCCTCGACGGCAAAGACCCGGGCCTTTCACCCCGGCTGAGTTTCGACCCCCAGGACGACATCGCCGCCGCCTACATCGCCATCGGTCACCGGCCCCCCGTCGCCATCCTTCGCGAGCAGGGGGTCAACAGCCATTACGAGATGGCCGCCGCCTTCGACAGGGCCGGGTTCAAGGCCGTCGACGTCCACATGAGCGACATCCTGGCGGGCCGGGTCCGCCTCGGCGATTTCAAGGGCTTGGCCGCCTGCGGCGGCTTTTCCTACGGCGACGTGCTGGGCGCCGGCCAGGGCTGGGCCAAGACCATCCTCATGCACGCCGGCTGCCGCGACGAATTCGCCGCCTTCTTCGACCGTAAGGACAGCTTCGCCCTGGGCGTCTGCAACGGCTGCCAGATGATGAGCGCCCTCAAATCCCTGGTGCCCGGCGCCGAGCACTGGCCGGCCTTCCGCCGCAACACCGTGGAGCAGTTCGAGGCCCGCTTCGTGCTGGCCGAGGTGCTCGATTCGCCCTCGCTCTTCTTCGCCGGCATGGAAGGCTCGCGCCTGCCCGTCGTCGTCTCCCACGGCGAGGGGCGGGCCGTCTTCGACAACCCCGGCGACCAGGCCAAGGCGCTGGCGGCGCTCCGCTACATCGACAACAAGGGCGAGCCTACCGAGGTCTACCCCTACAACCCCAACGGTTCGCCCGGGGGGCTGACCGCCGTCACCACCGCCGACGGCCGCTTCACCATCATGATGCCGCACCCCGAGCGGGTCTTCCGCACCGTGCAGATGTCCTGGCACCCCAAGGACTGGGGTGACGACAGCCCGTGGATGCGCCTTTTCCGCAATGCCCGGCGCTGGGTCGGGTAGGGACGACCGGGCCGGGCCGTGGCACTGCGGATCTACCTCGCCGGCCCCGACGTCTTCCGGCCGTCGATCGGCGAACTCGCCGCGGCGCAGCACCGGCTCTGCGCCGAACTCGGCGTGGTGGCCCTGCACCCGGCGGATCATCCGGGCCTTGACGCCGCCACCATCTACCGCAACAACATCGCCCTGTTGCGGCAGGCCGACGGCGTCGCCGCCAACCTCGACCCCTTTCGCGGCGCCGAAATCGACAGCGGCACCGCTTTCGAGGTCGGCTATGCCGTCGCCCTCGGCAAGCCGGTGGTCGGTTACGTTTCCCAACCCGGTGCCCTGGTCGACCGGGTGCGAGACCACTGGGGGCCGCTCGTCCGCGACGAGGCACGGCGGACCTGGCACGACCGGGACGGCGATCTGGTGGAAAACTTCGGCTACCCGGTCAATCTGATGATTGGCGTCCCCTGCGCCGTGGTGACCGGCGGTCTGCGGCAGGCGATCGAAACCCTCAAGCGGGCTTTTTGAACGCGCCGGGGGCCGGCGGTGGGCCGTCGACCCGCCGGTCGAAGCGCAGCGCCACGGTAAACACCTTTTCCCCGCAGACGTCGATGCAGCGGCCGCAATTGGTGCAGTTGGGGCTGAGGATGACGGGGGTGCCCCGGCCCTTGAGCGCCGGTTTGATGACCTGGGGTTCGGGGCAGACCACGTAGCAGTCGGCGCAATCGGTACAGGCCGGGCGCTTCCGGGCGCTCACCCGGACCAGGGAGAACCGGCCGATCACGGAGTAGAACGCCCCCATCGGACAGAGGTGGCCGCACCAGCCGCGCTGGGCGACCAGCAGATCGTAGAAAAAAACGGCGGCGATGACGGCAAGGCCGCTGCCGCTGCCGAACAGCACCTCCCGCGGCAGCAGGGTGACCGGGTTGACGTTTTCCCAAAGCAGGGCGCCGCCGGCTGCCGCCCCGGCCAGCACCCCGGCCAGCACCCCGTAGCGGATGGAGCGCGGCGGGGTTCGCCCGGCGGGCAGGCCGAGCCGGCGGCGGAGCAGGGCGGCGGCGTCGGTGACCAGATTGACCGGGCATACCCAGGAGCAGAAAAGCCGGCCGCCGAAGACGGCGTAGAACCCCACCAGGATCAGGGCACCGCTGATTGCGGCCAGCGGCGGGTGGTAGCCGGCGGCGAGCTGCTGGGCGAGGACAAAGGGTTCGGCCAGGCTGATCCCGCCCAAAACGACGCTGGCGGCGAAATTGCCGTCGAGGAGCCAGAACCCGCCCAGGGGACCGGCCAGGAATCCGGCGAGAAGGCCCAACTGGCTGCTGCGGCGCAGGAGCAGCCAGCGATGGGCCGCCCACCAGCCCTTGGCGGTTATGGCCTGGTCTCCCGGGTGGCCCACGGCGATTAGCTCCGGTCGGCGGGAATGCGCCGCCGGCGCACCGCTCTCGCCAGCCTCCCGGGCGGATCACCCGGGACTTCGCCGCGGCGCGGCCCGGCCTTGGCCTGGGCCAGCGGGACGACGCGAATGGCCGCCACGTCCGGCACGCAGGCGTATTCGCACTTGCCGCAGCCGGTACAGGCGACGCTATGGACGGTGGGCACGAAGACCCGGCGGCCGCGGTCATCCTTGCGGCTTTCCATGGTGATCGCCCGGTCCCTCAAGGGGCAGGCGCGGTAGCAGGCGTCGCAGCGCATCCCCTGCAGGCTGAGGCAGTTTTCCCGGTTGACCACCTCGGCGATGCCCATGCGGGCGTCTTCGATGACGGTCAGGCCGGGGTCCAGGGCGCCGGTGGGGCAGGCCGCCAGGCAGGGAATGTCGTTACACATTTCGCAGGGTACCGTGCGGGCGTCGAAGTGCGGGGTGCCGGCGGCCGAACTGCCGGTGGGCAGCAGTTTCAAGGTGCCGTAGGGACAGCTCCGGACGCACAGGCCGCAACGGATGCAGGCGGCGGCGAAGGCCGTTTCCGGCCGGGCGCCGGGCGGCCGCAGCAGAACTCCGGACGCGGCCCCGGCCGGGGCGAAGCCGGCCAGCAGGAGAAGGGGAACCAGGCCGGCGGTGCCCGCCGCCGCCACGGCCTGCCCGAGAAATTGGCGTCGCGCCGGTTGGTCTGGCCGGTTGCCGGCTGGCGCAGAGTGGGGTTCAGCCATGGCGATAAAACCTCGGCAGGGTGACGGATTCGGTGCCTTGCCCGCGGGGTTTGTCTTGGCGCTGCCCGAATCTCGGCTTTCTTTCCCCATTTTAGGCGGCGGGACACCGGCCGGTTAGCCGATATCGGAAAGAATTGCGGCCGGGCTTTGCCGCGGCCTTTCGGTTTGGCGGCCCGGCGTCGGCGCCTGGCCTACTGCCGACTGTCTTCGTAGGCCGACAGGGTCACCCCGGCCCGGGCCAGGCATTCCCGCAGGTGTTTGATGTCCTGCTTGGCGCAGGTGGTGCTGTTGTGGGGGTGGTGCAGGAAGAATTCCTGGCGGTTGAGGACGATGCGGAAGCGGGCGCCGTGGCTCGCCTCGACGGTGGCCCCGAGGTGGTTGAGGAGGGATTCGACTTCCCGCCAATGGATGTTGGCGCTGATGGGGTCGTGAAAAATTGTCTGCAAGAGGTGAAGGTGCTTGTGGCTCATGGATTTTCCGGGACGGGGTAGCGGTAGTGGAGGGTATTGAGGTAGCGGGCGGTTTCGATGACGTCGGCGCGCTCCCAGCCCAGCTTTCCGGCTTGTTGCCAACGCTCGACTTCGGCCACCAGGCGCGACCAATCGCCGGCGACACGGCGGTCGCGCCAGTGGAGCTGGCTGCTGTGACAGGCGATGCAGTGCAGGGCGTAGAGCAATTCGCCCCGCGACGCTTCCGGTACGGCCGGCACCTGGGCCTGGGCGGCGGTGCCGGCGGCAAACGCCAGGGCGGCGACAAGGGATCGCGACATGGCAAAGGCCTCGGCGGAAATCCTAGCGGGGCGTCGGCCGGAGCTTCGGCAGGGCGTCCAGGCCGGGTTCGTCGCTGCCGGAAACGGCGTGGAAGCAGCCGGCCAGGGGGCAGACGCGGCCGGGCGGGCAGTTGTGCTCGCGGGCGCATTCGGCCTGGGTTTCATCGGTGAGAACCAACTCGCGAACCGCCTCGCAGCGGGCGATGGGGGAATCGAAAAAGCTCATGGTGCGTCCTCCCGTTCCTATTCTTCTGTAATTAAAGTATAGGCCCGCCGGCAGCGGTTTGCCACGCCTAATGACGGCATCCGGCAGGCCCCGGGGGAGTTGTTGCGTGGCAGGCGGTGGCTCCTACCCATTCGCTTTCAAACCGATACATTGTCGACTTCGCCTTGCCGTGCTACAGCACTGTCTTCGACTCGTCTTCGCGTCTCGATTTGAAAGCGAATTGGTATCATACCCAGTCGCCTGCAAACCGATCCTTTGTTGACTTCGCCTTGCCGTGCTACAGCACTGTCTTCGGGTCGTCTTGGCGTCTCAATGTGAACGCGACCGGGTATCAGAAATGGGGTTTAGGCTGCCGCGTGTGCTCGTAGGCCTGCAGGTGGGCGTAGGCGACGTGCAGGCGCGGCGTGGCGATGCCGTAGCTTTCCGCCAGGCGCACCAGATGGCCGAGAATATGGTCGGCCTCGGTGGGGGCGCCCCGTTCCATGTCGCGCAACATCGAGGCGGTGAGCGGTGATCCGGCCTCGCCGAGTTGCCGGCGGTAGGGGGCGAAGCCGGCGGGATGCGGCGGGTGGCCGGCCGCCGCGGCGATGGCGCTGCATTCGGCGAGCAGGTCGTCGAGGAAGGCGGCGCCTTCCGGGTTGGCCAGGATGGCCCCGAGGCTGGCACGGCGGGTGCAGGTGGCGCCGGCCAGGGTGGCGAGGAAGACGTATTTTTCCCAGAGGGCCTGCTCGATGTCGTCGGCGACGACGAAGTCGACCCCCGCCGCCCCCATGGCCCCGGCCAGTTTGGCCAGCACCGGCGTCTGGCCGGGGGCGCGGGGGCCGGCGATCATGCGCTGCAGGGTGTTGAGGTGGCGGATGGCGCCGCTCGGCGTCAGGGTGGCGGCGAGATGGGCAATACCCCCCAGCACCCGGACGCGGCCGAAGGCGGCGTCAAGCCGCTCGAGATGGGCGATGCCGTTGAGCAGCGGCAGGACCAGGGTGGCCGGGCCGACCGCCGGCCTTACCGCGGCCAGGGCGGTTTCCAGGTCGTAGGCCTTGCAGGCCAGCAGCACGAGGTCGACGGCGCCGGCGGCTTCGCCGCTCGCCACCAGTTGCGGTGCAATGCGGCAGTCGCCCAGGGGGCTTTCGACCACCAGGCCCTGGCGCTCTAAACTGGCGGCCCGGGGCGGGCGGATGAGAAAAACCACGTCGGCGCCGGCGGCGGCGAGGCGGCCGCCGAAATAACCGCCCACCGCCCCTGCGCCCAAGACGAGGAGGCGCCAGGCCTTCCCGGCCGGCCGGGAAGGCGGAGCGGAGGCGGCAGCAGGCGTCGGGGTCATGGGCACTCCCTTACCGGATCGATGCCGGGGCCGGCCTTCAGGCCGCCGGCATGGTGGCGGAACACCCCTTTGACCGGAAAAATGCCAAAACGATCCCGCACCCGGCCGCCGCCCGCCCCGCCGGCCCGTCCGCCTGGCGCTGCAGGCGGACGCGGCCGCTGCCCCGGGCGGCTTCAACGAGGGCGAGGCCATCGGCGGCGATGAGGTGGCTTTCGCCTGGGCTGAGGAAAATATCGCCGCGTTCACCCTCGATGGTGAGCCACACCGTGCCCGCCGTGCAGGCGACCCGGATGCCGCGGGCGCCGGAGAGGGCTACGGGGGCGTCGGCGGCGAGGAGCAGTTCGCCGTTCTGCAGGTCGAGGTGCATGGTTTTCTCCGGTGGCGGGAACAGAGCCAGTTTAGGCCGGCGGGATTTGCTGATACAGTCTCAAATCAGTGAAATTGTCGTCGTCACAGTTGTGCTTGACTCAATCTGTGCTGGTCGGCGTGACCCCGAACTGTGCTGCCGGAGTGCCCATGGAAACCGAACCCCTGCGCTACCAACGACTGGCCGAAGACCTCGGCGGACTCATCGCCAGCGGGGCGTTGCGTCCCGGCGAACGGTTGCCTTCGGTGCGCCGCCTGGCGAGCGACCGCCGGCTTTCCGTTTCCACCGTGGTGCAGGCCCTGCGTTCCCTGGAGGACCGCGGTCTGGTGGAAGCCCGGCCGCAATCCGGGTTTTTCGTCCGCCATGCCACGGCCGGACGGGGCGAGCCGCGGGTCCGTTCGACCCCGGAGAAAGCGGTTCCCGTCGATGTCAGCCAGCGCCTGGTACGCATCCTCCAGGCTGGTGCCCAGCCCGGCGTGGCGCCTCTGGCGGCCGCCCTGCCGGCCCCGGGGCTGCTCCCTCTGGCCGGCCTGCAGCGGCTATACGCCGGGGTGGCGCGGCGCCATCCCCGCCTTCTCGAAGGCGGCAGCCATATCCACATGGACGAGCCGGCCCTGGTCCGCCAACTGGTCCGTCTTTCCCTGGGCTGGGGCGGCCCCTTGGCGGCGGAGGAATTCGTCGTCACCAATTCGTGCACCGAAGCCCTCGGCCTCTGCCTGCGGGCCGTCACCCAGCCGGGCGACACGGTGGCGGTGGAATCGCCGGCCTATTACCTGATGCTCCAGCTTCTCGAGACCCTCGGGTTGAAGGCCCTGGAAATCCCTACCGATCCGCGTACCGGCATCTCGGTCGAAGCCCTCGATCTGGCCACCCGCGGCGGCCGCGTCGCCGCCTGCCTTCTCGTTCCCAACGCCAGCAACCCCCTGGGCAGCGTCATGCCGGACGAGCACAAGCGCCGCCTGGCCCGGCTCACCGCCGAGCGCGGGGTGGCGGTGATCGAGGACGATCTCTACGGCGACCTCCATTTCGGCCGGACGCGGCCCTGGCCCATCAAGGCTTTCGACGTCGCCGGCAACGTCATGCTGTGCAGTTCGTTTTCCAAATCGCTGTCGCCGGCGCTGCGCATCGGCTTCGTCGCCGCCGGCCGCTACCGGCCCCAGATCGCCCTGCAAAAGACCCTGACCAGCGGCGGCACCAACCCGATCACCCAGCACGTCCTCGCCGAGTACCTCGAATCGGGAGCCTACGACCGCCATCTGCGCGGCTTGCGGCGGTGTTACGAAAACCAGGTCGACGCCCTGCGGGCCGCGGTGGCCCGCCATTTTCCCGCCGCCACCCGCTTCACCCAGCCCCAGGGCGGGTTCGTGTTGTGGGTGGAACTGCCCGAGGAAATCGACACCACGGCCCTGTACGAACGCGCCATCGCCGCCGGTGTCGCTTTCGTTCCCGGGGAGTTGTTCTCACCCAGCGGCATCTACCGCAACTGCCTGCGGCTCAACGGCGGCAATCCGATGACGGCCGAGATCGAAGACGCGGTGCGGCGTCTGGGGGCGCTGGTCGGCGGCTGATACCAATTCGCTTTCAAACCGATACTTTGTCGACTTCGCCTTTCCGTGCTCCAGCACTGTCTTCGGCTTGTCTTCGTGTCTCGATTTGAAAGCAAATTGGTATGAGCGCCGGGCGGCCGGCCGGGCCCTTGGCGGAACGCAATGACAGGGCCGGACTGGTGTTTCCGAGCCGGCGCTAATCCCGGCGCCGGCTGAAGTAGTCGCGATCAGCCACCCCGCCGGGGAAGCACCGACGGGCCGTCAGCTTGCCGTAATTGCCCGGCGGACCACTAGCCCTGGCGCCAGGGCAGACCGTGCCGGCGCCAGCCCCCCCGGTTGCCCCGGTGGGCATTGCCGTCGGGTTCGCCTTCGAAGCCTTCGAGAATGTTGTAGGCTTCGAAGCCGAGCTCGCTCGCCCGTTTGGCCGCCGCGACCGAGCGGACGCCGCTGCGGCAGAGGAGGACCAGCTTCTTGCCGATCGGGACGGCCTGCCGCAGGCCGATGTCGAAATCCGGGTTGAGGGCCATGCCCGGCCACTGCTTCCAGGCCAGGGCGACGGCGCCGGGGACGAATCCCACCCACTCCCGTTCGGCGTCGGTGCGCACATCCACCAGCACGGCGTCGCCGGCCTGCCACCAGGCGTAAGCCAGTTCAGGCGGAACGTCGCCGGCGTAACCGGCGGCCGGCTGGACGTCGCCAGGGAGTTCCCCGCCGCCGGCATCGTGGCGCCGGCCCGAGGTCAGGTTGGCCGGGACCGCCTCGGCGATGCGGCGCGGCGGCGGCAGGTTGAGGGCGTTCATGATGGCCACGAACTCCTCCCGGGTCTTGCCCGCCACCCGGGCGTTGCCGGCCTTTTCGGCGGCGATGGTGGTGAAGCTGCGGCCCTGGTAGTCGTGGCCGGGCCAGACCGTGGTGTTGTCGGGCAGGGCGAAAAGGATTTCGGTGAGGCTCCGGTACATGGCCTCGGGGCTGCCGGACTGGAAATCGGTACGGCCGCAGCCGTTGATGAGCAGGGTGTCGCCGGTGAACACGTGGTTGCGCCAGCGGTAGCAGGTGCTGCCGGCGGTGTGGCCCGGCGTGTGGAGGGCGCGGATGGTTTCGTTGCCGAAGCGCAGTTCGTCCTGGTCCGCCAACTGCACGGCGGCCGTGGCGATGCCGCAACCGGCCGGGGCCGCCGTCAGCGCCCCGGCGTGTTCGGCGAGCAGTCCGGCGCTGGTGATATGGTCGGCGTGGGCATGGGTTTCGACAGTCCACACCAGCTTGAGCCGGTGTTCCCGCAGAATTGCCAAATCCCGTTCGATCTGTTCGTCGACGGGGTCGATGATGAGCGCTTCACGGCTGGCTTCGTCGAACAGCACGTAGGTGTAGGTGGAGGAAGCGGGGTCGAAGAGCTGGATGGGGTTCATGGCTGATCCTGTGGTCGGTTGCGGTGCCTGGGCGGCCCGGCCGGCGGCTCGCCCGGTGGATTCACCATACTATCAAAGGCGGGGAATTGCCAGTTCCGGTGGCGGGGCCTAGGGCACCCACCAGTAGCGGATGATGTGGAAGAACACCGGCGCCGAGAAGCTGATCGAATCGACCCGGTCGAGCATGCCGCCGTGGCCTTCGATGAGGCTGCCCCAGTCCTTGACGCCGCGGTCGCGTTTGATGGCGGAAAGGACGAAGCCGCCGAAGAAGCCCATGACGTTGATGGTCAGCGCCACCAGGGCGGCCTGCCAGGGAAGGAAGGGGGTCATCCACCAGAGGGCGGCACCGACGGCGGTGGAGGTCAGGACGCCGCCGACCAGGCCTTCCAGGGTTTTCGAGGGGGAGATGCGGGGAGAAATCTTGCGTTTGCCGCAGAGCTTGCCCCAGACGTACTGGAAGACGTCGCTGGCCTGCACGGTGAGGATGAGGAAGACGACGAGAAGCGCGTTGCGGCCCTCGTAGCCGGGGATGGCGAGGGTCATCAGGGCGGGGACGTGGGACAGGCAATAGACGCAGATCATCAGCCCCCACTGGACCTTGGCGGTGCGTTCGAGGAAGCGCGTGGTGTCCTCCCCCAGGGCCGAGGCGATGGGCAGCAGCAGGAAGGCGTAGACGGGGATGAGGATGGAAAAGAGGCCGTACCAGTCGATGCCGATGAGCCCGTACTGCAGCGGGAGGAAGAGGAAGAAGGTCCAGACCAGGGCCTTGTGGTCGCCCCGGCGGGTGTGGGTGAGGGAGATGAATTCCCGCAGGCTCTGGAAGGAAATGAAGGCGAAAAGGCCGATGACACCGGCCGGGCCGATCCAGAAGGCCAGGGCGAGCAGCCCGATCATCACCCACCAGGCCTTGATGCGGGCCTCCAGGTTGTCGAGGGTGGCGGTGGCGGCTCCCGGCGCCAGGCGCCAGCGCAGAACGGCGGCCACGCCGCTGGCCAGGGCAAGAAAAGCGAAGACGCCGGAAAAGATGGCGATCAGGGTGAATTGGGCGGTCATGGCGGCGTCGGTTCAGTCGGCGGGGGGCGCCAGGGCGAGGAGGGCGTCGCGGCAACGGGCGAGAAAGGCGTCCTTGGCCTCGTCGGCGTCAAGCCGCAGCGGCTGGCCGAAGGTCAGGGTGCACAGGAGCGGCACCGGGATGAGCGACCCCTTGGGCATGACGCGGCCGAGATTTTCGATCCACACCGGCACGAATTCCACCGTCGGCCGGCTCCGGGCCAGATGATAGATGCCACTCTTGAAGGGCAGCAGTTCCTCGCCCAGGTTGCGGGTGCCTTCCGGAAAGATGATGAGGGAATCGCCGGCGGCCAGGGCGGCTGCCATCTGTTCCACCGGATTGGTTGCGTCGCCCGGGCTGCCGTGGACCCGGTCGACGAGCACGGCGCGGAACACGTCGTTGATGAGGAAGCAGCGCAGCGCCCCCTGCAGCCAGTAGTCGGAACCCGCCACCGGCCGCGTCTTCCGGCGCAGGGTCGGGGGCAGCGAGGCCCAGACGAGGACGAAGTCGGCGTGGCTGTTGTGGTTGGCGAAATAGACCCGCAGCCGGTCTTCGGGGGCGCAGCCGCGCCACAGGGCGCGCACCCCGGTGAGGAGCTGGGCGAAGCCGCAGATGGCGGCGGCGGTGAAGCCGGCAATAAAGGCCATGGTCGATTCAGGTCTTGCCGCCGGCGGCCTGGGCGAGGCCGCTCCGGATGCGGTTGGCGATATTGAGGGCGATGAGGGCGGCGGCCCCGGGCATGACCCAGAAGATCCATTCGGGCAGGCTGCCCGCCAGCCCCAGCCAAAGCCCCAGGCCGCCGAACAGGACGGCCCGGTCGCTTTTTCCCAGGGGGCCGTCGTATTGCCGCTCGGCGCCGACCATGGGGCCGAGGGCTCCGGTCATTTCGGAAAGCCCGGCCAGAAAGATGACGGTGCCGACGCTGCCCCAGCCGAAGGGGGCGACGGCGACGAAGGGCAGGTAGAGGGCGGCGTCCGAAACCACGTCGGTGAGTTCGTTGAGATAGGCTCCGAGCCGCGACTTGTGGCCGAATTCCCGGGCCAGCATGCCGTCCACGGCGTTGAGGGCCATGCGCAGGAACATCCACAACGGCAGGAGGAGGAAGAGGGCCGGTCGGGGCGCCAGGAAGAGCCAGCCGCCGAGGCTGCAGGAAAGCGCCAGGGCGAGGAGGGTGACGGCGTTGGCGGTAACGCCGGCCGCCGCTAGGCGGCGGACGAAGGGGCGCAACAGCGCCTGGAAACGGGGCTTGAGCTGGTAGACGCTAATCATGAAGAAAGCCGGAGGAAGGCCGCCGGTATTGTGGCATGGGAATTGGCCGGGGGCACGGGGCCGGCCGCGCCTACTTGCCGAAGAGCTTGCCCAGGCTGCTGCCGATGCCCTGGGTCGTGCTGCTCACCCCCTTGGCCACCGATTCCAGGCTGACCCCGAGGCCTTCCGCCATCGACGTCCCGATCCGGGTCATAAAGGCTTCGTTGAGGGAGAAGCGGGGATCGTCGAGGCGGCCTTCGAGGGCGAACTTGATGCTGATGCGGCCGTTCTTGTCCTTCAACAGCCCGACCACGGCGGCCCGCGGCATGCCCATGAAGGTGGCCGAACCGCCCTTGCCGGAGGCCAGTTCGAGGTTGGCGATGGCGAGGCTGCCGGGGGCGTGGAGCCGATTCTGCTTGACCGTCGATTTCAGGTCGAGGTCGAGGCTGCCCTGGCGGACGCCCGTTTCGGAGGCCTTGATGAGATAAGGCTGCAAGCCCACCAGGTCGACGCCCTGGAGCCGGGTGGCGATTTCGGAATCCTTGCTCGCCAGCTCGATCCAGCCGCTCACCGACATCCTGCCGTCGCGCTGGACGCCCTTGACCACGCCCTGGAGGTCGAGGCTGGTGCGGCCGGTGAGGGCCGGCAGGCGGAGCGCCCCGACCCGGGCCTGGAGCTGCTCCAGGCGGACTTTATGGGGGGGCTTGGCGACCGAGGCGTCGTAGATTTCCAGGGCGGCGTCGTTCACGTCGACGGCGTCGATGCTGACCGCCAGGTCGTCACCCCCCGGGGCGGCCTTACTGGCCCCGTCCTTGCCTGCGGCCGGGGGTTTTTCCAGCATGCCCGGGAGGAGCCGCAGCTTGCCCTCCCGCGTGCGGTACACCGAAAGGTAGGCCCGTTCCACGACAATGCGGCTGATGCGCACTTCGTGCTTGGCGAACAGGGCGTTGAAATCGGGCGTCACGACGATGCGCTCGGCGCGCAGGGCGTCGGGGGCGGGCCAGTCCTTGGGGGCGGGTACCCGCACGCCGGTGACTTCCACCGCCGACCAGCCGAGAGCGATGGCGGCTACCTCGCTGTCCGGCCCCAGCGCCTGCCGCACTTTGTCGCGCAGCGCCCCGGCGGCGTAGTGGAGTCCGGCACCGGCCGCGACGGCGGCGATGACGACGAGGACGGCGAGGGTGACGAGAACGCGGCGCAGCATGGAGGACTCCGAAAAGAGCGGCGGACGGCTGCCATTCTAAAACCCCCGGCGCCTTCGGGCCAGCCGGCTCAGAGCATGAGCCGGACGCCTTTTTTGAGTTTGCCGACGACGTGCATTTCGCAGCGTTTGCAGTCGAAGCGCAGGGTCAGCTTCTCCTTGCCGTTCATCAGGACCAGGGGGTCGGGGCGGAGGCCTTTGACCTCCTTGGGGCAGAGGTTGAAGCTGTAGCGCAGGCAGTGCTTGGTAATCATCAGCGACACCGCGCCTTTTTCCCGGCTGGCTTCGTAGGCGTCGGCGATCAGGGTGACGCCGTGGCGGGCATAGAAGGCCCGGGCCTTGGCGTTGAAGACGTTGCCCAGGTAGGTCAGCTGGTCCTCGGGGTAGGCCGGCGGGGGCGTCGCCGGCGCCGCCCGGAGCGGCCGCGGGTGGGCGGCGAGGCGGGCAGCGGCGAGCTGTTCCACGACCTCCCGGCGCAGGCCGTTGACCACGCCGGCCGGGATGAAGCGCGGTTCGGGCAGGTCGATGGCGAGGGTGCGGGCGGCGAACCAGGTGTTGCCGAGCTTGCCCAGCTGCTCCACGAGGGCGGCCTCGGCCCGCCCGGCGTGGTGGGCCGGCTGGCGGGGGTGGGCGATGGCGGCGCGGGCGCCGATGCCGTCTTCGTCGCGGGCCGTCAGGGCGTAGCCTTCCGCGGTTTCGCCGAAGGAGAAATCGACGGCGACGCGCCGGTCGGCGGAAGCCTTTTCGAGCCGGCGTTCGAATTCCTGGTCGCGGTTGCGATAGACGGCCGTCCCCACCGCCAGGCCGGCCGGCATCTCGGCCGGGAAGAGGCGGCGGCCTTCGGCGCGGTTGATGCGTATGCCCACCAGTTCCTGCTCGGCATCGTAAAAGCTGATGCCGTCGCCGTTGTGCAGCGCCAACGTGGTGTCGACCTCGAAATGCCGGGCGTCGACGCGGCTCACCCGGCCGATCGGTTCACCGACGAACTTGGGCGAGTCGAAGGCGCCGATCGCCGCCTGACGGCCCTGGACGAAGTAATCGGTGAGGCCCCGGTTGAAGGTTTTTTCCGGCTGCGGGGTGAAGGTGAAGCGGCAGCGCCCCGACGACGAGCGGCCGAACTCGGGGCGCGACTCGATGAGGGCGTCGAGAAGCGTGCGGTAGTGGGCGGTGATGTTCTTGACGTAGGCCAGATCCTTGAGGCGGCCTTCGATCTTGAAGGAGGAGATGCCGGCTTCGGCGAGGGCCAGGAGGTTGGCGCTCTGATCGTTGTCCTTCATCGACAGGAGGTGCTTGTCCTCGGCCAGCACGGTACCCGCCTGGTCGGCCAGGGAGTAGGGCAGGCGGCAGGCCTGGGAACAGTCGCCGCGGTTGGCGCTGCGGCCCGTGTGGGCGTGGCTGATGTAGCACTGGCCGCTGTAGCTGACGCAGAGGGCGCCATGGACGAAGAATTCGAGGGCGACGTCGGTCTGCCCGGCGATCTCCCGGATTTCTCCCAGGGACAGCTCCCGCGCCAGGACGACCTGGGAAAAACCGACCTCCTGCAGGAAACGCACCTTGGCGGCCGAGCGGTTGTCGGTCTGGGTGCTGGCGTGGAGCTGGATGGGGGGCAGGTCCATCTCCAGGAGGCCCATGTCCTGGACGATGAGCGCGTCGGCGCCGGCCTCCCAGGCTTGCCAGGCGAGGCGGCGGGCGTCTTCCAGTTCGTGGTCCTGGAGGATGGTGTTGACGGCCACCAGGACGCGGGCGTGGTAGCGGTGGGCGTAGGCGCACAGGCGGGCGATGTCGGCCAGCGAATTGCCGGCGTTGGCACGGGCGCCAAAGGCCGGGCCGCCGATGTAAACCGCGTCGGCGCCGTGGTTGATGGCGGCGATGCCGAAGTCAGCGTTCTTGGCGGGGGCGAGCAGTTCGAGGGGGCGGACGGGCATGGGGCGGGGCCGGCGGAAAACGACATTTTATCGGCTTTTGGCGGCATTGCCTTGGCTCCCGCTGCGGCGGCGGGCGGTGGCGTCGCCTTGATATGAAGCAAGGATGCCGGCGCCGGGGGGAGTATCCTGGAAATGACAAATTGCAGCGCCGCGGCCGGCGAGGTCGGGCGGGAAGGTGCAGCGAGATGAATGAAAAAAGTCCAATACAGATACCCGATGCCGGGACGGTAGCCAACCTGGCGGCCGTCTTCGCGGCGGCGCCGGTCGGCGTCATGTTTGTCGATGGCGGCGGCGCCATCGTTGCGGCCAATCCGGCGGCGACCCGGATTCTCGGGCGCAGCACGGCGGAACTTCAGGGGCTGACCCCCGCCGACCCGACCTGGGCGGCGGTCAAGCCCGACGGCACCCCCTTCCGCGGCGACGAGTTTCCCGCCAAACTGGCCCTCGACCAGGGGGCGGTGGTTGCCGATGTGGTGATGGGGGTTTTCGACCCGGCGAGCCGGCGCCATCGCTGGATTCGCATCCACGCCGTGCCGCTCTTTCGTCCTGGCGAGCCGCGGCCCTACCTGGCCTACGTCCTGTTCGACGACATCACCGCTGCCCGCCAGACGGAAACCCGTGAGCGCGCCCGCAACCGCTGTCTCGAACTGGTGGCCCGGGGAGCCGCCTTGCCCGATATTCTCGAGGCCATCGTGCGGGGGGTCGAGGCCGAGGCGCCGGCCCAAATTTGTACCATCCTCCTGGTCGATGCCGTGGCCAAGTGTCTGCGGCACGGCGCGGCGCCGGGCATGCCGGAGTATTTCAACCAGGCCGTCGACGGCTTGCCCATCGGCGTCGGCGTTGGCTCCTGCGGCACGGCGGCGGCCACCGGCCAGCGGGTGGTGGTCGAGGACATCGCCAGCCATCCCTACTGGCAGCCCTTCACCGCCATCGCTGCCCGCGCCGGCCTGGGGGCCTGCTGGTCGGAGCCGATCCGCTCTTCCCGCGGCCGGGTTCTCGGCACTTTTGCCATCTACCACCGGCGGCCCGCCGCGCCGGGGGCAGAAGATATCGCCCGTATCGAGGCTGCCGCCAATCTGGCCTCGATCGCCATCGAACACGCCCAAACCCAGGTCGAACTGGAGCGGCAGGCCCGCATCGACGACCTCACCGGACTCTGCAACCGCCGCCATTTCTGGACCCAGGCCGAGGTCGAGGTAGCCCGGGCGCTCCGCTACGGCGGCGAATTGTCCCTGTTGATGATCGACGTGGACCGCTTCAAGCGCATCAACGATACCTGGGGCCACAAGGTCGGCGATCTAGTGTTGCGCGCCCTGGGCGACACCTGCCGCCAATGCCTGCGCGAGGTCGACGTGATCGGCCGCCTGGGGGGTGAGGAATTCGGCGTCCTCCTGCCGGAAACCGAAGGACTCAAGGCCGTCGAGGCGGCGGAGCGCCTGCGGGAGTCCTTCGCCAACGCGCCGGTGGCCTTGCCCGAAGGTGGTTCCGTCAACTACACGGTGTCGATCGGCGTCACCACCCTGGACGGCCAGAAGGCCGACCTCGAGGCCCTCTTCGGCCAGGCCGACCGGGCGCTCTACGCCGCCAAGGGGGCGGGCCGCAACCGGGTCTGCGCCAGCCCGGCGGTGGGCCTGCCGGCGCCGGCCAGTGTGGCCGACGGAGAATCCGCTCAGTAAAGGAAGCGCGGCGCCAGGTCGGCCAGCCCCAACGCCTCGACGATGCGGGCGGCCCGCTGGCGGGCGCTGGGGCGTCCGGGGCCGTGGCGGCTGGCGACGATCAGTTCGTTTTTCATGGAATGCTCCCAGCCCACCAGTTCGGTGACCGTCACCCGGTAGCCGTGGGCTTCGAGGAGCAGGCAGCGCAGCACGTTGGTGACGTGGCTGCCGAATTCCCGGGTATGGATGGCGTGCCGCCACAGTTCGGAAAGCGGCGTCGCCGCCAGGGCGGCGGCCTTGTGGCGGCGCAGGCTGGCCGCCACCTCGGCCTGGCAGCAGGGAACCAGGACGATGTGGCGGGCCTCGCGGGCCAGGGCGAAGCGGATGGCGTCATCGGTGGCGGTGTTGCAGGCGTGAAGCGCCGTGACGATGTCGACCCGGGGCGGAAGGCGGGGCGAATCCATGGCCTCCTCGACCGTCAGGGCGGCGAAGGCCATGCGCTCGAATCCCAGGCGCTGGGCGAGTTCCCGGGATTTTTCCACGAGCTCGCCGCGGCTTTCGACGCCGAAGATTTCTCCCTCCCCTTGCGTTTTGCAGAACAGGTCGTAGAGGATGAATCCCAGGTAGGACTTGCCGGCCCCGTGGTCCACCAGAGTCAGGCCCCGGCCTGCGGCGGCGACTTCCGCAAGAAGCGGTTCGATGAACTGGTAGAGGTGGTAGACCTGCTTCAGCTTGCGGCGGGTGTCCTGGTTGAGCCTGCCGTCCCGGGTCAGGATATGAAGTTCCTTGAGCAGTTCGATCGACTGCCCCGGGCGGATTTCCGGAATGGCCGGTTCTTTCCCAATTTTTTTCATGAATTTTCCGGCAGTCCTGGTGAATGCCTTGTTTTGTGTAAGCAACGTACTGATTTTATTGTATTAATTCTACAGCGAATTGGCGGGAGGCGGGGCGTCAGTTTTTTGTCAGTTGGCGTCAACCGAAGGGGGCGGTGCCGCGTTTAATGGCTCATGGTGATTGCACACCGTTAGATTGATGGAGAGCTAAATAAAATGGGCAGACTGAGCACCGAATCCTTCGAAGAGTTTCTTAATTCCCTGAAACAGGCGGGAATCGTCATCACCAACGAAGAAGAGTTGCGCGAGCGGCTCGCCGAAGCGCAGCGCTGGCGCTACGCCTTTACCACCCTGGCTTCCAACGGCCACCTGCTCGGCATCAGTTTCGAAGAAAACGGTTCGGGCTGCGACGAAGCGGAAATCCGCCGCGCCTTTGCCGAGTTCCAGTTCCCCGAGCGCGCCCAGGCGACCTTCGCGGCCCGCCTCAAGACTCACCACTAAGTACTGCCCAACCCCACGATTCAAGCCCGCTGTCGAGCGGGCTTTTTTCTGTCCCGGTTCCGCCCCGGCCGGGACAGAACCGGTTGCCGTCAGCGGCTGATCGGCTTGTAGCGGATACGCTTGGGCTTGGCGCCTTCTTCGCCCAGGCGGCGCTTCTTGTCCTCTTCGTATTCCTGGTAGTTGCCCGGGAAGAAGGTCCATTGCGATTCGCCTTCGGCGGCCAGGATGTGGGTGCAGATGCGGTCGAGGAACCAGCGGTCGTGGGAGATGACCAGGGCGCAGCCAGGGAATTCGAGGAGCGCGTCCTCCAGAGCCCGGAGCGTCTCGACGTCGAGGTCGTTGGACGGTTCGTCGAGCAACAGGACGTTGCCGCCGGCCATCAGGGTCTTGGCCAGATGCAGCCGGCCCCGCTCGCCGCCCGAGAGGTTCCCGACATTCTTGCCCTGGTCGGCCCCCTTGAAGTTGAAGCGGCCGATGTAGGCCCGGCTGGGCATCTCGAACTTGCCGATCTGAAGGATGTCGCGGCCCTCGGCCAGTTCGTCGAAAACGGTCTTGCTGCCGTCGAGGCAGTCCCGGGACTGGTCGACGTAGGCCATCCGGACCGTCGGGCCGACCGTCACTGCGCCGGAATCGGGCTGCTGCTGGCCGGTAATCATTTTGAAGAGGGTCGATTTGCCGGCGCCGTTGGGGCCGATGATGCCGACGATGGCGCCGGGGGGCAGGCTGAAGGAGACGTTGTCCATGAGGAGCTTGTCGCCGAAGGCCTTGGAGACGCCGTTGAACTCGATGACCTTGTCGCCCAGGCGCTCGCCGACAGGGATGAAGATTTCCTGGGTCTCGTTGCGCTTCTGGTAATCCAAGCTGGAAAGTTCTTCAAAGCGGGCGATGCGGGCCTTGCTCTTGGCTTGGCGCGCCTTCGGATTGCTCCGCACCCATTCGAGTTCCTGCTTCCTCGCCTTCATGTGGGCGTCGATCTGCTTGGATTCGGTCTCCAGGCGGGCTTCCTTCTGCTCCAGCCAGGAGGAGTAGTTGCCCTTCCAGGGGATGCCGTGGCCGCGGTCGAGTTCGAGGATCCACTCGGCGGCGTTGTCGAGGAAGTAGCGGTCGTGGGTGACGGCGACCACGGTGCCGGGGAAGCGCACCAGGAACTGTTCCAGCCATTCGACGGATTCGGCGTCGAGGTGGTTGGTCGGTTCGTCCAGCAGCAGCATATCGGGTTTGGAGAGGAGCAGCTTGCACAGCGCCACGCGGCGCTTCTCGCCGCCGGAGAGGTTCTTGATTGCCGCATCCCAGGGGGGAAGGCGCAGCGCGTCGGCAGCGATTTCCATCTGGTTTTCGGTGTCGGAACCGGCCGTGGCGAGGATGGCTTCGAGGCGGGCCTGCTCCTCGGCGAGCTTGTCGAAATCGGCGTCCGGTTCGGCGTAGGCGGCGTAGATGGCGTCAAGCTTGGCCTGGGCCTCCATGACCTCGCCCATGCCCGATTCAACCTCCTGGCGCACGGTCTTTTCCGGATCGAGCTGGGGTTCCTGGGGCAGATAGCCGATCTTGAGGTTGGGCAGGCGCTGGACTTCGCCGTCGAACTCGTTGTCCACGCCCGCCATGATCTTGAGCACGGTGGACTTGCCGGCGCCGTTCAGGCCGAGGAGACCGATCTTCGCACCGGGGAAGAAGGAAAGGGAAATATCCTTGATGATCTGCCGCTTGGGCGGAACGATCTTGCTCACGCGGAGCATCGACATCACGTATTGGGCCATTGGGAACCAGCGCTGAAAGTAAAAGGCGCAGTTTACCAAGAACCGGAGCAAACCCCGGTGCCCGCGTGCGGGCAAAAAAAGGGGGCGACCGCCATGGGGGATGGACAGCCGCCCCAGCCAGGGACGTCGTCAGCGCTCGTCAAACACCGACGACGGAGGAAAGAACATCAAATCATTGCTGCATTCGGCCCAATCTGTCGCCAGGTCGGGAATGGCCAGGGCGTCGAGACGCTGGTGCAGGAGGACGGCCGGGGCGTCGACCCGGGGACATTGCTTCACCCCGCCGAGGCGGCGAAAACCGAACTGCCGCTCGTAGTAGCGGGCGTGCCGCGGGTTGACCTCGATCACCGCGTCGGTGGCGCCGAAAGCCGACTGGGCGTAGCGGTGGGCGACGCGAAAGAGCGTGGTAAGCAGATCCCGGGAGCTGAAATCGGGATCGACGGCGAGGCGGGAAACCTCGCAGATGACCCGCTCGCCTCGACGCAGGCGGTCAATTTCCTCGGAGTACAGGGCGTCGCCCAGAAGTCCGGCGGGGGAGTCGCGGCCCACGGTCAAGGTCGCCACTACCTCGTCGTCTTGCCAGGCGGCCAGGGTGATGCGATGGGCTTCGTCGGTCCGGCGTCCGGGGGATTCGGTGCTGTAGCCGCGCCAGGAATACATGCGGCGCACCAGGGAAGCGGCGGCCCGCTGCTGGTGCGGGGTACGGGCCGGGCGGATGTCGTAGCCACGGCAACCGGGCAGGAACTCGCCCGGCCATCGTCCGCAGACGATGGCCCCACCCGGGATCTGGGGGCGGGTGGCGGGGCGAGGAGTGAGAAAAGCGATCTGCATCGGTGGTGTTTCCTTGTCCGGTGTACCGCCCTCAGCCCGCTGCGGCGCTGAGGGTGACCACCGGCTCGATGCGGGGCTTGGCGTGGGAAGCGCCGTCATTGGCGAGGGCGTTGATTTCGCCGCACAACTCGCCGCCTTCGTCGATGACCAGCTTGCCGTAGCGGATCTTGCCGCTGACCCGGCCGGTGGAATGGATGATGAGCTGCGAGCGGGCGGTCAGTTCGCCGTCGAAGGTGCCGTGGATTTCGGCGATGTCGATGCTGACCTTGCCGGAAAACGAACCGGCGTCGGCGATGCGGATGACCCGGCTGTCCATGGTCGCTTCGACCCGGCCCTCGACCACGAGGGTGTCGCAGTCGAGGATTTCGGCGCCCTTGAGTTTGACGTCGGGGCCGACGATGAGGCGGGCGCCCATCACGTTGTCGTTGGCCGATTCCGCGGATGCCTTGGCCGGGGAGGGTGGAGGGGCGTCCGGGGCGGCAGCGGATTGGGGGCCGGTGGCATTCTGGGGAACCTCCTTGGCAGCAGGATCGGCCGCCGGCGCAGCGGCGGTGTTGGCTGCGGTTCCGGAACCGAGGATGGGGCGGGCGTCACGACGAGTGATGGGCTCATTGCGACCAAAGACGCCGGGTTTGTTGAACATGGACTCTCCTTCTCGGTAGGGTGAAAACTTGCGTTCCTGCCGACGATTGCGAGTTCCGTGCCAGGGCGCCCTTGTCCATAAGAAACAAAGGCTTGAATTTCCGGCCGGAAAAACCCAACGGGCCGGTGGCCGTGGGCTGTCGGGAAAAGGCGACGGAAATTCATTGCCCAGGGGAGAAAACCTTGCCGGACAAGCGCTTAGCCTGTCTCATAAAAGCGACATGCGTGCTAGCTAATTGATTTTGTGTGCAAAAATTCCTTGCCGCCGACCCCGGTCGAAGCGGCGCGTTTTGCAATTTGTTACGCTCCCGGCGGGCCGGCCGGTCTAAACTAGCGACTTTTCGCAGGCAGTCGAATCCGCGGCGCCATGATTCGTATTTCTTTCCGCCAGAGCATGCTGGCCGGCTTCCTGATGATCGCCCTCCTGCTCAGTTGGGCGGCCGTGCGCAGCTGGCTGGTGGTCGAGGCCTTCGTCGACCAGAGCCGGCGCGGCAACGAGCAGGCGCTGTTGCTCAGCACGTCGATCCAGGAACTGGCCGAGCGCACCCACGACCTCGAGCGGGGGGCACGGCAATACATGGTGCTCCACGACCCGGCGCTGCGCGAACGGTTTGACGAAAACCTGGCCCTCGCCCTGGCGGCGGTCGATCGTCTGGAGGCGGTTCCCGGGCAGGCCCTGGCGACCCTGCCGACGGCATGGCGCGAGATGGCCGGCCAGGTGGGCGCCATTCTCCACGAGGGCGGGACGCGCTCGGATCTGGCGGCCCGCCTCGCCGAACTGGCCGACCTCAACGGGCAGCTCGGGCAGCAGGGGCGGCACTGGATCGAAGCCCAGAACCAGGCGCTGCTCGCCGATCTCGAGCGCAATCGCCTGCGCCTCACCTGGCAGGTCGTGGCGGCCGTGGCGGGGGCCTTCGTCGTCGCCCTGGCCATGGGGTGGTGGCTGGTCCGGCCGATCCGGGCGCTCGAGCGGGGCATCGAGCGCCTCGGCGAAAGCCGTTTCGACGAGGCGATGACCGTGCGCGGGCCGGCCGACCTGCGCCGGGTCGGCCGGCGGCTCGACTGGCTGCGCCAACGGCTGGCCGAGCTGGAAGCCGATCGGGAGCGGACCTTGCGCCACGTCTCCCACGAATTGAAAACGCCGCTCACGGCGCTGCGGGAGGGTATCGCCCTGCTGCAGGAAGGGGTGGTCGGGCCCCTGGCCGGGTCGCAAACGGAGGTGGTGGATATTCTGCAGCATAATGTAATGACTCTCCAGGGGCACATCGAAAGCCTGTTGCGGCTCAACGCCGCCGCCTTCGAGGCCCGCCGCCTCCACTACCGGCCCCTCATCCTGCGCCGACTCCTGGCCGACGCCGTCCAGGCCCGGGAGTTGCACATCCAGGCCCGCAACCTGCGGGTGGTGCGGGAGGCTCCGGCGGTCACCCTGGCCCTGGACGGCGACAAACTGCTGGTCGTCCTCGACAACCTGCTTTCCAACGCCATCGATTTCAGCCCCGACGGCGGCACCATCCGGCTTGAGGCTTCGCTCGCCGACAACCGGTTGTGCATCGATTGCATCGACCAGGGTCCGGGGGTCGCGGCCGAAGACGCCGAGCGCATCTTCGACCCCTTCGTCCAGGGCCGCAGCGCCCCGCCGATGCCCCGCCAGGGGAGCGGCGTCGGCCTCTCCATCGTGCGCGAACTGCTCCTCGCCATGGGCGGGCGGGTTTCCCTGGTGGCGGAGCCGGGGGCCGGCCGGGGCGCCCATTTCCGAGTCGAGGTGCCCTGTGAGCGCTGACTGCCCTGGGCCGCGTCGGGGCGGCCGAGCCGTGGCCCTGGCGGTGGCTTTCGCCGTTTCCGCCTGCGCCGCGCCGCCGCCGGTCCGGGAGGCGCCGCCGCCCCCTCCGCCGGTCAAGGTGGACGAGACGGCGATGCTGCCCTTGCTCGCCTACCACCAGCTTCTGACGCGCCTGACCGCGGCCGAACTCGCCCGCGAACGCATCGTCCTGGCGGCCATTCCCCAGACGCCGGCGGCCCATCTGCGGCAGGCCATGCTCTACGGCCAGCCGCGGGGCCCCCTCGACCTGCCGCGGGCACTGAGCTTGCTTGACGGGGTACTCAAATCCACCGATCCGACCGCCGCCAGCCTGCATCCCCTGGCCCGGCTGCTGGCCGATCACTACGGCGAACGGCAGAAACACGAAATGCAAAGCGAAAAAACCAACCAACAATTGAAGGAAAGCCAGAGGAAGACCGGCGAACTCCAGGACAAACTCGATGCCCTCACCGACATCGAGCGCTCGCTGCCCCTGCGGCCGCGGGGCGGCAAGGTCTTGCCCGGAGCCGGGCGATGAGCGCCGGAAGGAAATTCGCCGATGCCCACATCCTGGTCATCGACGACGACGAGGATCTGCTGCGGCTGCTTTCCATGCGGCTCGTCGCCTGGGGGTTCCGCATTTCCACCGCCGCCTCGGCGGAAGAGGGGCTGGCCCGCATCGCTGTCGAGCCGCCGCAACTGGTGGTCAGCGACGTGCGCCTGCCGGGCAAGGACGGGCTGGCGCTGTTCGAGGAGATCCGCGCCACCCGGCCGACCCTGCCGGTCATCCTGCTGACCGCCCACGGAACCATTCCCGACGCGGTCGAGGCCACTTCCCGCGGGGTCTTCGGCTATCTGACCAAACCCTTCGACAGCCGCGTCCTGCTCGCCAAGATCGAACAGGCCCTGCAGCTTTCGCCCGCCGGCGGGGCGCCGCCGACGGGCAGCGACGACGACTGGCGGGCCGGCATCGTCTTTCGCAGCAGCCGCATGGCCGAGTTGATGGAGGAAGCCCGGGTGGTGGCCGCCTCCGACGCCAGCGTCCTCATCCGCGGTGAGTCGGGGAGCGGCAAGGAAGTCCTGGCCCGGGCCATCCACCGGGCCAGTCCGCGGGCCAAGGCGCCCTTCGTTGCGATCAATTGCGGCGCCATCCCCGAACAACTGCTCGAATCGGAACTCTTCGGCCACGTCCGGGGCGCCTTCACCGGCGCTGCCGGCGCCCGCATCGGCCTCTTCCAGGCGGCGGACGGCGGCACGCTGTTTCTCGACGAAATCGGCGACATGCCCCTCGCCCTCCAGGTCAAGCTCCTGCGTGTCCTGCAGGATCGCGCCGTGCGCCCCCTCGGGGCGACCCGGGCCGAACCCGTCGACGTCCGCGTCCTTTCGGCCACCCACCGCGATCTGGAGGCGGCAATGGCCGACGGCCAGTTCCGCGAAGACCTCTATTACCGGCTCGATGTTGTCACCATGGTGCTGCCGCGCCTCGACGAGCGGCGCGAGGACATTCCCCTGCTGGCCAGCTATTTCGTCCAGCAGATTGCGGAAAAATACGGCAAGGCGATTAGCGGCATCGCCCCGGAAGCGCTGGAAACCCTCGCCACCGCCGCCTGGCCGGGCAATGTACGGCAGCTCTACAACGTCGTCGAGCAGGCCTGCGCCCTGACCACCACGCCGCTCATTACGCTGCCCCTGGTGCAGCGCGCCCTGCGGGTGCCGACCATGGAAGCGCTCAGCTACGCCGAGGCCAAGCAGCGTTTCGAGCGCAACTACCTGGTCCAGCTTCTCAAGCTCACCGACGGCAACGTGGCCGACGCCGCCCGCATCGCCGACCGCAACCGGACCGAGTTCTATCGCCTGCTGCAGAAACACGACCTGACGCCGGCCATGTTCCGCGGTAGCCGGGACGGTGCGGCCGAAGCCGTCGCCGATCGGTGACCGGGCGAAGTCTTTGCAATCAACGGGCTAGCGTAGTGTGGTCAAGGGGCGTCGTCGGCGGGCGACGGGAGGAGCCGGCCGAATCCCGGAGAATTCATGTAATCGCCTGAATCGGCGGCATAAATTTCACCTGGCATGGTCTTCGCGAGGCGGGTTGCGTAATCAACGCGACAAGGAGTGCGCCATGAACGAACGGATCGTGATTCCCATGCTTGCCGTGGCGGCGATCATGCTGGCCGGGGTCGGGTTCACCGCCTTCGCCACCGACAATCCCCAGGCGGCGGCGGCCATGGGTGCCGCCGGAGAAGCAGTCGATGCCGCCCTCAACGACCGGGTCGAGACCCTGCTCAAGACCGACGTCGGGCTGGTCGGCTCCCGTTTGACGGCGGCGACCCGGGGCGGGGTCGTCACCCTGGCCGGCACCGTGCCCGACGAACACGCCCTGCGCCGCGCCCTGGACATGGCGAGCGGGGTCAAGGGGGTGCGCGAAGTACGCAGCACCCTTACCATCGACCCGCCGAAATGACCGTGTCGGCCGGCGCGGCCACCTTTCCCCTGATACCGATTCGCTTTCAAATCGAGGCGTGAAGACGGGCCGAAGTCGTGCTGTAGCACGGCAAGGCGAAGCCGACAAAGGATCGGTTTGAAGCGAATTGGTATCAGGCCGCGTCGCGCTCCAGGGTGACCAGAAGCGCGCCCTCGGCGACGACGTCGCCTTCGATGACATGGACTTCGGTGATGGTGCCGGCGTAGGGGGTGGGGATGTCGAGGGCCACCTTGCCGGTTTCCAGGGTGAGGATGTTGTCGTCGCGTTCCACATGGTCGCCGACCTTGACCAGCAGTTCCAGGATGAAAACGTCTCCGGCGGCGCAATTCCCGCAGGACTCCCAGCATTCCGGGTACTTGGGCATACGGACGTTGACAGTGCTCATCGGCGCTTGCTCTCAAATTCTTTTGGCGAAGCTTGCAATTCGGGCGTCTTCCCGTATAATGCGCGGCTCACGAAACGCGCCCGTAGCTCATCTGGATAGAGTACTTGGCTACGAACCAAGGGGTAGGGAGTTCGAATCTCTCCGGGCGCGCCAAGTATACCTGAAGGGGCCGGTTCGCAAGAGCCGGCCCCTTTGCCTTTGGCGCCGCCGGGCGGGGTTGTCGTCTGCTTCGCCCGGGCGGCGGCAGGGGCTAAACTAGCCGCAATCCTTCTGCGGCGAGCGAGCAAATTCCATGAGCGATCTCTTTTCCCCGGCGCCGGGCAGCATCGACCCGGACGCGCCCCTGGCCGAACAGCTGCGGCCCCGGGTGCCGGACGAGGTCATCGGCCAGACCCATCTCCTCGGGCCGGGCAAGCCGCTGCGCTTGGCTTTCGAATCGAGGCAACCCCATTCCCTCATCCTGTGGGGGCCGCCGGGGGTGGGCAAGACGACCCTGGCCCGGCTCATGGCCAACGCCTTCGACAGCGACTTCATCGCCCTCTCGGCAGTGCTTTCCGGCGTCAAGGAAATCCGCGAAGCCGTTGCCCGGGCCGAGGACAACAAGCTGCGCGGCCGGCGCACCATCCTTTTCGTCGACGAGGCGCACCGCTTCAACAAGTCGCAGCAGGACGCCTTCCTGCCCTATGTCGAGTCGGGATTGTTCACCTTCGTCGGCGCGACGACCGAAAATCCTTCCTTCGAAATGAACTCGGCGCTCCTATCGCGAGCTTCGGTCTATGTTCTCAAGCCCCTCGACCAGGCTGAACTCGCTTGCCTCTTCGAGCGGGCGCAGCAGCGGGCCCTGGCCGACCTCGAGTTTGCGCCGGCCGCCCGCGAGCGCCTGATCGGCCTGGCCGACGGCGACGCCCGCCGCCTCTTGAACCTGCTCGAACAGGTGCGCACGGCCGCCCGCACCTCCGGCGTCATCGCCGTGGACGGCGATTTCGTCGACGCCACGGTGGCCCAGAACCTGCGCCGCTTCGACAAGGGCGGTGACGCCTTCTACGACCAGATCTCGGCCTTGCACAAATCGGTACGCGGCTCCAGCCCCGATGCCGCCCTCTATTGGCTGACCCGCATGCTCGACGGTGGCGCCGACCCCCGCTATCTGGCCCGCCGCCTGGTGCGCATGGCCTGGGAAGACATCGGTCTGGCCGACCCGCGGGCCGCCCGCCTTGCCCTCGATGCCGCCGAAACCTTTGAGCGCCTGGGTTCCCCCGAGGGCGAACTGGCCCTGGCCCAGGCGGTGCTCTACCTTGCCGTGGCGCCCAAGTCCAACGCCGGCTACAACGCCTGGAACGCCGCCCGGGCCTTCGTCGGCAAGGACGCCTCGCGGCCGGTGCCGGTCCATCTGCGCAACGCCCCCACCAAACTCATGAAGGAACTGGGCTACGGCAAAACCTACCGCTACGCCCACGACGAGCCCGAAGCCTACGCCGCCGGGGAAAATTACTTTCCCGACGGCCTGCCGGCCATCTCCTGGTACCAACCCAGCGACCGGGGGCTGGAAGGCAGGATCGGGGAAAAGCTCGCCCATCTGCGGGAACTCGACCGCAAGGCGAAAAAGTGATGGACCTGGTGCCGACCCTCGCCCTGTCGTCGGGCCTCGCCTGGGCCAGCGGCCTGCGGCTCTACCTGGTGGTTTTCCTGGCCGGCCTTTTGGCCAATCTCGGCTACCTCCACCTGCCGCCTACCCTGGCGATCCTGCAAAATCCGCTCGTCGTCGCCGTGGCCGGGGTGCTCGCCCTGGCTGAACTGGTGGCCGACAAGGTGCCGGCCTTCGATTCCCTCTGGGATGGTTTCCAGACCTTCGTCCGCATTCCCGCCGGGGCGCTGCTCGCCGCCTTCGCCCTGGGCGAAGCCGATCCCGCCTGGGTGCTGGCGGCGGGGCTGATCGGCGGCACCATCACCGCCGGAACCCATTTCGCCAAAGCCGGCAGCCGGCTGGCCATCAACACCTCGCCGGAACCCTTCTCCAATTGGCTGGCCTCCTTCGGCGAAGAGGGGCTGGTGCTCGGCGGCCTCTGGGCCATGCTGGCCTCCCCCGCCGTCTTTCTCGCTTTGCTCGCCCTTTTCCTCGTGCTTGCCGGCTACATCGTCTTTCGGCTCTGGAGCTTCGTGGGGCGCTGCCTCCGTCGCGTATAATTCCGGCCTGACCGGGGTTCCGCGGCCCAGTTTCAGCGCCCAACCCCACCGCCGACCTTCATTGCTGCCGCAGGTTCATCATGCTCGACATCCAACAACTCCGCTCCAACCTCGACGCCGTCGTCGCGGGTCTCGCCAGCCGCGGAAAGCCCATCGACTTTACCGAATTCAAGGCCCTGGAGGCCGAGCGCAAGACCCTGCAGACCCGCACCCAGGAACTCCAGGCCCAGCGCAACGCCCTGTCCAAGCAGATCGGCATGTTGAAGGGCCAGGGCCAGGATGCCGCCGGGGTCATGGCCCAGGTCGGCGCCCTGGGCGACGAACTCAAGGCTTCCGAAGGCCGCTTGGCGGAATTGCTGGAAAAGTTCAACGCCGTCCTCGCCACGCTGCCCAACCTGCCCGATCCTTCGGTGCCGGTAGGGGGCGACGACAGCGCCAACGTCGAAATCAAGCGCTGGGGGACGCCCCCTTCCTTCGATTTTCCCGTCAAGGACCACACCGATGTCGGCGAGGCCCTCGGCCAGCTCGATTTCGCCACGGCGGCCAAGATTTCCGGCGCCCGTTTCGCCCTCCTCAAGGGCGGCGTCGCCCGCCTGCACCGCGCCCTTGCCCAGTTCATGCTCGATGTGCACACCGCCGAACACGGCTACACCGAGGTCTATGCCCCCTATCTGGTGAATGCCGCCAGCCTCTTCGGCACCGGCCAGCTACCCAAGTTCGAGGAAGACCTTTTCAAGGTGCTGCGCGGCGACGCCGATCCGCTCTACCTCATCCCCACCGCCGAGGTGCCGGTGACCAACGTCGTCCGCGACGAAATCCTGGCCGCCGAGGCGCTGCCCCTGAAGCTCGTCTGCCACACGCCGTGTTTCCGCTCCGAAGCCGGCTCCGGCGGGCGCGACGTGCGCGGCATGATCCGCCAGCACCAGTTCGACAAGGTCGAACTGGTGCAGATCGTGCACCCGGAACACTCTGCCGCCGCCCACGAGGAACTAACCGGCCACGCCGAGGCCATCCTCGAGAAGCTGGAGCTGCCCTACCGCCGGGTCGCCCTGTGCACCGGCGACATGGGCTTTTCCGCCGCCAAGACCTACGATCTGGAGGTCTGGCTGCCGGCCCAGGATACCTATCGCGAAATTTCGTCCTGCTCCAACTTCGGCGCCTTCCAGGCCCGCCGCATGCAGGCCCGCTTCCGCAACGACAAAAACAAGCCGGAACTGGTCCACACCCTCAACGGCTCCGGCCTCGCCGTCGGCCGCACCCTCGTCGCCATCCTGGAAAACAATCAGCGCGCCGACGGCAGCGTCGAGATCCCGGGCGTCCTGCGACCCTACCTGGGTGGTTTGGAACGGCTGACGCCGTCGCGCTGATTGTTTCGGCGCAGGCTAACCGGGCGTAGCCCGGGTTAAGCGCCATCGGCGGGATCAGCGTCCGGGCTTGAGGCCAGGGGAGCGGCCCGGCGCGCCGGCGAGGGACGCGCTCATGCCCATCATGGCGTTGGGCCCGCCGTGCGGGGGCTGGAAGGCCGACTCGTGGCGGCTGAGGATGTCGTAGTAGCTGCGGATGTTTTCCACCAGGATCACCGCTTCGCCGCCCCGCGCCCGGCCTGCTTTGAGCTTTTCGTAATATTTCGGCTGGGCGAGCAGGGGTAGGATGCGTTTCATTTCGTACCAGGAATCGGGGTCGGCCTTCAGTTGCCGGGCCAGGTTCCGGGCGGCGTTGAAGTGGCCGGGGCCGATGTTGTAGGCAGCCAGCGCCAGCCAGGTGCGGTCCGGCTCGCTGACGGCGGCGGGGAGCAGCTGGCGGAGAAAATCGAGGTAACGGGCGCCGGCCACGATGCTTTCCCGGGCGTCGAGGCGGTTGGAGACACCCAGCCGGTCGGCGGTTTCTTCGGTGAGCATCATGATGCCCCGGACCCCGGTGGGGCTGACGGCGTTCGCATCCCAGCGCGATTCCTGGTAGGCGACGGCGGCGACGAGCCGCCAATCGAGGCCGGATTGCCGCTGGGCGGTGACGAAGTGCTGGCGCAGCCGGGGCAGTGCCGTTTCCATCTGTTCGACGAATTTGGCGATATCGGCGGCCTTGAGGCGCCGGACGTGGCCGAAGTAGCGGTCCTCGATGCGGGCCAGGGTGCCGTCCCGCTGGATGCGCTGGATGAAGGCATCGGCGCGGACCCGCAGTTCCGGATTGAAGCGCTCGCCGAAGAGCCAGGCGACGGGTTCTTCTTCGTCGAACTCCAGGGTCGCCTGGAGCGAGGGAACGAACTGCAGGGCGATGGCGAGGTGGGCGCTGTCCACGGCCGCGACCTCCACCCGCCGGTCGGCCACCGCCGCAAGCAGGGCAAAGGCGTCGGAGTAGCGTTCCTCGACGATGCGCAGCCCGGGAACGCCGGCCTGGGCGGCGCGCAGGGTGGCGGCCTGGCGGCTGCCGGCGAGGACATGGACACTGCGGTTTTCCAGTTCGGACAGGTCGTCGATAGGCAAGGACGCCTCGTGCTGGACGATGACGTCGTGGCTCAGCATGAAGGGTGGCGTGGTCGGCAGGGGGCTGCCTTTCTCCGGCGAATACCAGGCGGCGGCGAAATGGGCTTCGCCCCGGGCCAGGCGTGCCGGTATTTCATTGGCCGGCGCCACCACGAAGCGGGCGGCAACCCCGAGATCCTGGGCGAAGGCTTCGACGATGTCGTGCTCCAGGCCGCCGACCTTTCCCCCCTCGTCGGCCACATAGGTGAGGGGGCCGGGGGGGATGAGGACGACCAGGTCATGCTGGGCCGGCGTGGGAAAAGGCAGGGTGTGGTACTGGTCGCCGCAGGCCGCCAGCCACAGGGAGCCGAGGAGGAGGACAAGCGTGCGCAGGCAGGGTGTCGAAAACATAAGTTGTGCTATTATCGCGCCCTCTCCGGAGAGGTACCGAAGTGGTCATAACGGCGCCGACTCGAAATCGGATGGTCAGAGAAATCTGGCACAAGGGTTCGAATCCCTTCCTCTCCGCCAATTCCTTCAGCAACGTCGCAGCCCGGCCGGTCAGTGCAACGGCCTTGCCTGCGGCGCCTTCGGCGCCTTCGGCGCCCCCGTCGGGGCAGGCCAATCCTAGCACGGGCCGCCCTCCGGCCCTGCGCCGCCCCATCCCATTAATAAGCCGCGAGGAGTCCGCCGGGCCTCAGGGTGCCGTCGGCAAGACCCCGTAGATCAGAACATGGCGCCCCAGGCGCTGGTCGAAGCTGGCGGGGACGATGGCCAGGGGCGGCTCGGTTTCGCACGGATTGAGGCCGTCCAGGGCACCGTCGCGCACCGGCAGGAAGGCGCGGGGACGGGGGTCGAGGAGGGTACCGGTATGCGGCATCCGGACGCCGTAGCCGCGGACGGCGATTCCGGGGGCCGGCAACCCCCGAGTGCTGCCACCCGGTTCGGCGTCGGCTGTCTCCCCTGCAGCAAAGGTGCCAGGCAAGCCACTACCGACGTGTTTACGCCCCGTCGGCCGGTCAAGGCCGGAATTCCGCCCAGGTGGGCAAGGGAAAGCACCCGCCGCGATGAGCGCCTGGGTCGCTAAGCCGGGACCGACCACGGAAAGTAACGGCCGAAGGATCGCTCAGTGTAAAGCCGAGAGCCAGAACATCGGGCCGTCCGGTCGAGGAAACTCCGTTACGATACCGCTGTCGAAGACCGTTGCGCCACCGTCGTCGATGTCCGATGAGGAACCATGAGGGTCTTCTCTTCCACGAGGAGCGCCCGATTCGAGCGATTTGCGGGCATCCGTTGGGCCATCGCTGCCGTGGCGGAATCACGGAAGTAAGAAATTGTCCAGGTGGGCGGGCATGGCTAAGGATTGAGCACCTCGCCCCACAACGACCAGTTGCCCGAAGGGGATCCAGTGATCTATCAAGCCATACTTGCCGCCGCCGTCGTTTTGCTGCTCGCCTTCGGAATCGAGCGGCTCGGTCGTATTTCGGATATTCCGTCAGTCGTCACCCTGATTGTGGTCGGCATCGTCGGTAAGCCGGTGCTGGCGGCAGTGGGCCTGGATCTGGGGGATATCGACGCCGCCGTACCCGTCATCGGTGCCGTTGGCCTGGTTTTGATCGTGCTGGAAGGTGCGCTCGACATCGAACTGCGCCGCGAGCGACTGCGCGCCGCAGCAAGTGCCTTTTTGTTAGCCGGCGTCGGTTTCGCTCTATGTGTCGGCCTGTTTTCCCTGGCCGCGGCCCTGGCGCTGCCGGTGACGCCCTTCGAGGCCATGGTACTGGCGGTGCCGTTCTCAGTCATCAGCAGTGCCGTGGCGATCCCGAGTAGCGACTTCCTGCCAGCTCGGGGTCGCGAGTTCGTGGTCTATGAAAGCTCGATGTCGGACATCCTGGGCGTTCTCGTCTTTTTCTCGCTGCTCAATTCGGATGGGACGGCGGCGGGCGTTGTTCTAGGGCTGATCGGCGGCGGATTGTTGTCGCTCCTGCTGGCCGTAGTGTGCGCTGTCGGCCTGGCCCTGGTTCTCATGCGTATCGATGGACATATCCGTTTTATTCCTCTGCTGGCAGGCCTTTTCGGCCTCTACGCGGCGGCTGAATTGATGCATTTGTCGCCGCTGATCCTGGTGCTGATGTTCGGCCTGGTACTCAATACACCTACCTTGATTACCCGCTTTCGCCCCTTTCGCGGTTGGCTGGATGACAGCTATGACACGACGTTGAGCGAGTTCAAGATCCTGATAATGGAACTGACCTTTGCTGTACGCGGTTTCTTTTTCATCCTGCTCGGGTACTGGACGGATTTGTCCGTTCTCGCATCGGGGAAAGCTTGGCTGGCGGCGGTACTGGTACTGGCGGTGATCTACGGGAGCCGCAGCCTCATTCTGCGGCTGGGCCGTTCCAGGTTGGCGTCGCCCCTGACCTGGATCGCCCCCCGCGGACTTATCACGGTGCTGTTGTTCTTGGCCGCCAAGGAGCATTTGCAGTTACCCGGTTATCTAGACGGGACCGTTATGCTTGTAGTATTGGCGTCAGCAGCTCTGATCGCCGTAGGCCGATTCCGCTGGTCGTCGGAAAATCCTGCGGCGGTAGGAGAAAACACAGAATCCACGTGAACTGTCGGAGGTCTCCGTGCAACTAGCCGTCATCGCCGCCATCGCCGCCGCTATTGTCGGTGTCGCCTTCGCCATGCAGAACAACGTACCGGTGACCGTCAATGTCCTGCTTTGGAGATTCGACAGCTCTCTCGCCATGGTCCTATTGCTGGCGCTGGCTCTCGGGGCAATAGCCGTCGCCTTGCTGACCACGCCGGCCACCCTGAAATGGCAATGGCAAAGGGTGCGCCAGAAACGTCGTATCGAAGAACTGGAAAAAACTTGCGAAGACCAGCGCAACCGGATCGCCGAATTGGAGGGATTTATCCCGGCCGACGCGGAGAAATCGGCGATGCACCCGAGTCGCCAGGTCGGACTCACGCCAACGATTACCGTCCAGGGAGGTGGTGCTGCAAACGAATCGAAGCCGTTGCAGCCGTGAGAAAGCCGAATTCGGGTAGGTGGTTTAGATGGGCTACGCCACGTTGTTTTCCGGCCTGCCGAATCCCCCGTGATCGACACCGGCCGGTTCCCGACGCCGCTGTCCCACGGGAAGGCCGCGAGGGGCCGCCGGGCCTCAGGGTACCGTCGGCAAGACCCCGTAGATCAGAACATGGCGCCCCAGGCGCCGGTCGAAGCTGGCGGGGACGATGGCCAGGGGCGGCTCGGACTCCCCGGGGTTGGCCTTGACCCAGGCCTTCGCGGCGGCGAAGGCCGCCGCGAAGGAGGGGTAGAGGCCGTCCAGGGCGGCGTCGCGCACCGGCAGGAAAGAGCCGGAACGGCGGTCGAGGAGGGTGTCGGTGCCGAGTATCTGGACGCCGTAGCCGTCGGCGGCTCGGGGCAGGGGCAGGGCCGCCAGGTCGAAGGGGTCGCCGAAGGCCGCCGGGCCGCGGACGAGGGGCGGCAGCGCGGCCGGTAACCCTTCGCCGAGCAAGAGTCCGGCCAAGGACCGGCGCAGATGAACCCGGGCGGCGGCACCGCCCGCCGCCGCCAGTTCCGGAAAGAGGGCAGCCAGATGGGCAACGGCCAAGGCGCTGGCGTCGTCAAGAACCTGGGCGACTGGGGCGTCGTCGATAAAAAGGGGAGGCTGGACCATGGCGCATTTAACCATAGGCCCGGCGGCGACGCTTCGCCGTGCTAGAATGCGCGCCGTCACAAAACATTAACAGGATGGCCATGTTTGGACGGCTGATGCCCAGGGAGGGCAAGTATTTCGATTTGTTCAACGCCCACGCCGAGCAGATCGTCTTGGGTGGCAGGGCGCTCGTATCCCTGATCGAGGCCTTGATCGACGCGTCGGACCAGGCGGTGCATTTTGCCGAGGAAATCGACCGTTACGAGACGACGGCCGACCGCATCACCCACGAGACCGTGGCGGCGCTCCACAAATCCTTCATCACGCCCTTCGATCGCGACGAAATCCATCAATTGATCAGCGGTATGGACGACATCCTCGATCTCACCCAGGACGTCGCCGAATCGATGAATCTCTACGACATCAAGAAGGTGACGCCGGAAGCCAAACAGCTTGCCGACATCGCTCTGGCCTGCTGCGAACACGTGCGGGGGGCCGTCAATCTGCTGCATACCATGGACAACGCCCCCGCCATCCTTAAGAACTGCCAGGCCATCGACCGCCTCGAGTCGGACGCTGACCGGGTGATGCGCGAAGCCATGTCCAAGCTCTTCCGCGAGGAGCACGACGTGCTGCAGATCATCAAGCTCAAGGCCATCTACGAGTTGCTGGAAACCGTCACCGACCGCTGCGAAGACGTGGCCAACACCATCGAAGGCATCGTCCTCGAAAATTCCTGATAAAGCCCGGCTCCCGGCATGGAACATTTTCAGATCAGCCTCGGCGTCATCACGCTGCTCGTGATTACGGCCCTGGCCTTCGACTTCATGAACGGCTTCCACGATGCCGCGAATTCCATCGCCACCATCGTCTCGACCCGCGTTCTGAAGCCGCATCAGGCGGTGCTGTGGGCATCCGCCTTCAATTTCGTCGCTTATTTCGTTTTCCCCCTCACCGTCGCCACGACCATCGGCAAGGGCACCATCAACCCGGCCATCGTCGATCACTACATCATTTTCGGCGCCCTGGTCGGCGCCATCGTGTGGAACATCATCACCTGGTACTACGGCATTCCCTCGTCGTCTTCCCACGCCCTGATCGGCGGGCTGGTGGGCGCGGCCATCGCCAAGGTGGGGCCGGGGGGGCTGATCTGGGCCGGCGTCTGGAAGATCGTCGCCTTCATTTTCGTTGCGCCGCTGCTCGGCTTCGCCATTGGTGGCCTGTTGATGGTCGCCGTCTCCTGGCTTTGCCGCAACACCGCACCGCGGCGGGTGGACAAGACCTTCCGCCGCTTCCAGCTTATTTCGGCGGCGGCCTATAGTCTCGGCCATGGCGGCAACGACGCCCAAAAAACGGTGGGCATCATCTGGATGCTGCTCATCGCCGCCGGCATGACCAAGGCCGGCGAGACCGTGCCCACCTGGGTGGTTTTCGCCTGTTACTCGGCCATGGGCCTGGGGACGCTGTTCGGCGGCTGGCGCATCGTCAAGACCATGGGCAACCGCATCACCAAGCTCAATCAGGCGCGGGGCTTCTGCGCCAACAGCGGCGGCGCGGTCACCTTGTTCCTTGCCACCTGGCTGGGGATTCCGGTGTCCACCACCCATACCATCACCGGCGCCATCGCCGGCGTCGGTTCCACCCGGGGTACCCGGCGGGTACGCTGGGGTGTGGCCGGGGGGATCGTCTGGGCGTGGTTGCTGACCATTCCGTGCAGCGCGGCGATCGCGGCTGTTTCGTGGTACCTCGGCCGCTTCTTCTTGTGACCTGACCGGTCGGGCCGGCGGGAATTCAGGCCGGAATGTCGGGCACCAGCAGTTCCTCGAGTTGCAGGATGCGATCCTTGAGGAGGAGCTTGCGCTTCTTCATGCGCCGGATCAGCAGTTCGTCGGCCGGCGGATCGGATTCGAGGTGGGCGATGACCTGGTCCAGATCCCGGTGTTCGACCTGAAGCTCGTGCAAATGGCCCTTGATGTGGGCGATTTCCTCTTCGGTCAGCGGCAGGTTCGCCATTGCACACTCCAATGTGGCTTCGATGATTGCTAGAATACCCGGATGAATTCAATTAGAGGAGAGGGGCAATGCAGCATCATGTGATCGTTACGTTCAGCAAGGACGAGGAGTTCGAATACCGCTTGAGCAAGGCCGAACTGGTCGGGATCAGTGCCGACGAGGCGCGCAAGTGGTTCGACAAGGAATTCACCGTGCTCGAATGCGAGGTGGCTTCGCCCACCGGCAAGGTGCTCATCATCGACCGCATCCTGAGCGTCGCCAAGTACGCCGGTGCCAAGCGCTTCCAGACTCAGCCCGCCTGGGCCGAGCAGTTCGCCAAATACACGACGGTGGTCCTCGGCCGCGACCTGACCCGGGTCGACGTCGCCGCCTACGCCATCGGTTACTGAAACCCTTGAACAAAGCGTTTGTGCGGGAGGCCGAGGGCGACGACGACGAGGAAATCGCCCCGGCCCTCAAGCTCCCGGCAGGGACAAAAAACTACATCACGCCTGGCGGCCACGCCCGCCTGAAGAGCGAATTCGAGCATCTGGTCAAGCGGGAGCGCCCTCACATCGTCGAGGTCGTGGCCTGGGCGGCGTCCAATGGCGATCGTTCGGAAAACGGCGACTATATCTACGGCAAGCGGCGCCTGCGCGAGATCGACCGGCGCATCCGCTTCCTCAGCAAGCGGCTCGACATCGCCGAGGTCGTCGATCCCACGCTGCAACCCAACGTGGACCAGGTTTTCTTCGGCGCCACGGTGACCCTTTGCGACGCCGATGGCAGCGAAAACACCTATACCATCGTCGGCGTCGACGAGGCCGATGCCTCGCGGGGGCGCATCAGCTGGGTTTCGCCCCTGGCCCGGGCGCTCTTGAAGGCTCGCGAGGGCGACACGGTGCGCTTCCAGAGTCCGGTCGGGGTGCGGGAAATCGACATCGTCGAAGTGCGTTACGAAAGTCTCGATTAGCGCTTGAAATCCGCCGCGGCGTCCCCATTTTCAACACCACCGTTGGCTTTTAATGGGAGTTTGAAGATGTCCGACACCGCGACCACGAGCCGCGAAACCCTTGGTTTCCAGGCCGAAGTCAAGCAACTGCTGCACCTCATGATCCACTCCTTGTACAGCAACAAGGAGATTTTCCTGCGCGAACTGGTTTCCAATGCCTCCGACGCCTGCGACAAGCTGCGCTTCGAGACCTTGAACAACAGCAGCCTCTACGGCGACGACTCGGACCTGAAAATCCGTGTCAGCTTCGATAAGGCGGCGCGCACCGTCACCATTTCCGACAATGGCATCGGCCTTTCCCGCGAGGAAGCCATCGCCCACCTCGGCACCATCGCCAAATCCGGCACCCGGGAGTTCTTCTCGTCGCTCACCGGAGACCAGGCCAAGGACGCTCATCTGATCGGCCAGTTCGGCGTCGGCTTCTACTCCTCGTTCATCGTCGCCGACAAGGTGACGGTGGTTTCCCGCCGCGCCGGCCTGCCGGCCGACCAGGCCGTGCGCTGGGAATCCGGCGGCGAGGGCGATTTCTCGGTGGAACTGGTGGATAAGGCCGGCCGCGGCACCGACGTCACCCTGCACCTGCGGGAAGGCGAGGACGATTTCCTCGGTGGCTGGAAGCTCAAATCGATCATCCGCAAGTATTCCGACCACATCACCCTGCCCATCGTGATGAAGAAGGAAGAGTGGAAGGACGGCGAGCAGGTCACCCTCGACGAGGACGAAACGGTCAACCAGGCCAACGCCCTGTGGGCGCGCAGCAAGAACGACGTGAGCGAAGAGCAGTACAAGGCGTTCTACAAGCACGTCGCCCACGATTTCGAGGATCCCCTGGCGTGGACCCACGCCCGGGTCGAAGGCAAGCAGGAATACACCCAGCTCCTCTACATTCCCGCCCGCGCCCCCTTCGATCTCTGGGACCGCAAGGCCCGCCACGGCATCAAGCTCTACGTGCGCCGCGTCTTCATCATGGACGACGCCGAACAGCTGATGCCCCTCTATCTGCGCTTCGTGCGCGGCGTGGTCGATTCCAGCGACCTGCCCCTCAACGTCTCCCGCGAGATCCTGCAGCAGAGCAAGGACATCGACGGCATCAGGAGCGGCTGCAGCCGCAAGGTGTTGTCCCTGCTGGAAGACCTGGCCGAGAATCAGCCGGAGAAATTCGCTACCTTCTGGAAGGAATTCGGCAGTGTGCTGAAGGAAGGCGTCGGCGAGGATTTCGCCAACAAGGACAAGATCGCCGGCCTCCTGCGCTTTGCCTCGACTCAGGCCGACACCGCCGACGAGACGGTCTCCCTCAAGGACTATATCGGCCGCATGAAGGAAGGCCAGGAGAAAATCTACTACGTCACCGCCGAAACCTTCAACGCCGCCAAGAACAGCCCGCATCTGGAAATCTTCCGCAAGAAGGGCATCGAGGTGCTGTTGCTCACCGATCGCGTCGATGAGTGGGTGGTCGGCCACCTCACCGAGTTCGACGGCAAGCCCCTGCAGTCGGTGGCCAAGGGTGGCCTCGACCTGGGCAAGCTGGAGGACGAGGCGGAGAAGAAGGAAGCCGAGAAGGCAGCCGACGAATACAAGGAACTGATCGACAAGATCAAGGCTTCGCTGGGCGAGCGGGTCAAGGACGTGCGGGTCACCCACCGCCTGACCGATTCGCCCTCCTGCCTGGTCTCCGACGAGTTCGATCCCTCCGGCAACCTGGCCCGGCTCCTCAAGGCGGCCGGCCAGAAGGCTCCGGACGCCAAGCCCATCCTCGAAATCAACCCCAACCACCCGGCGGTGCAGCGTCTCAAGTACGAGGAAAGCCGCTTCGACGACTGGGCGGCGCTGCTCTTCGAGCAGGGCATGCTCGCTGAAGGCGGCCAGCTCGACGACCCGGCCGGCTTCGTCAAGCGCATCAACGACCTGATGCTGGCCTTGTCCGGCAAGTAATCCGCCCTGGCAAAGAAAAAAGCCGCCGGGCTACCGGCGGCTTTTTTTCTCGGGCGGCGACGCTTATTTCTTCATCGCCTCGCTCATGCACTGGCGGCGCTCCGGGCCGGTCTTGCCGCGGCAGGTTTCGTGCGCCTTTTGCATGGTGTTGCAACGCTCGGGACTGGGTGCCTTGCTGCAATCCTTGGGCGGCATGCTATCGCGCATGCATTGCCGGCGATCCGGTCCGGCGGCCTTGTCCTTGCACGCCTCGGCGGCTTTCTGGCGGGCTTCCTGGCGGGCCTTGCACTGCTCCGGATTGGGCGCCTGGACGCAGTCGCGGGGGCCGCGCTTGCCGGCCGGTGCGGCCATGCCACCCATGCCGCCGCCACTCATGCCCGGACCCATGCCGCCCATGCCCGCACCCATTTGGGCAGCGGCAGGCAAGGCGAAAAGACCGGCGAACAGGGCGGTGCAGATCAGCTTGATTGCGGATTTCATGATTTTCTCCTTGAGCGGGTTGGATGTTTCATACCCATTCTAGTAGCAGGGTTACGCAAAGTCCGCTCGCAGTTGTAACCGAATGCAACGGGTGTGCACGCGGCTACCCGGCGCTCAATGCTCGCTGTTGCCGCCGTCGATGGTAAAGCCGCGGATCCAGCAGGAACGCCGCTCGAGGTGGGAGCGCCGATCGACCAGTACCAGACCTTCGCCGGTGACGTAGGGCGGGGAGCTGATATGGTTGCTGCTGCGGCGATCGCTGCCGCGCTTGAGAACGAAATCCGGGGGGCTGGAGGTGGACGGTTGGTTGGGGGTCATGGATGCTCCCGCATGGCGAAATAACCGGTTCATTATGCCATGCCTTGGCCCGGACCGCTGACCCCAAGGGCGGGCGGTCCTTGGCGGCCCGGCGGGCCTGAACCCGGCGCCTGACCCGATCCGCACCGATACGCGGGGGGTGGGGCGGAGCCGGCGGGGGCGGGCGACGCAAGCTTAGATTCGACCGCCGCGCTCGACTTTTTCCGGTTTTTCCGGGCGTTCCGGTTTTTCCGGCCGTTCCGGCTTCTCCGGCTTCTCCGGCTTTTCGGGTTTCTCCGGCCGTTCCGGCTTCTCAGGCTTTTCCACCCGTTCGGGGCGTTCGGCCCCATCACGTCGCCCGCTTGTGCGGTGCGGCCGCGAGTCGGCGCCTTCCGGCTGGTCGCCGCTGACCGCAGCGCCAGCGTCGGGGTGCCCAGCGCGCCGGTCAATTCGGAGCGGAGCGGCGGCGGCCGGGTCGATGCGGTCGGCCCGGATGCTGCCGTCGGCGGCAAAACGACCTTCAATGCGGACGTAGGTGTCAGCGCGCAACGTTGTCGCCCCGGAAATGCGAGTCTGCTGGTCGAAGTGCGTTTTGCGGCCCAGAGCCTTCAGGGTGCCGCCCGCCGGAGCCCGCTGGACGAGTCCTTCGACGACAACACGGCGCCCGCCTTCGGCAAAGCGGAAGGTGGGGTCCGCAAGCGTTTCGTGAATGACCAGTTCCCGGCCGTTCCAGGTACCCCGGGCGATCAGGTCGCCCTGCATCCCCTTGCCGCTGACCACGACGCCGCCGACTTGGGTGCCCGCGCCGATGGTTGTCGCCGTACCGACGACGCTGGCCTCGGCCAGGGCCGGGGCCGGCTGGATGCGGGTGCCAACCAGCTGGCCGGCGGCATTGACCTGGCCGCTGACCTTGACCGGCTGCCCGACAGTCAGATCCGAGCCGCCGTCGGCGATGCGGGTCGCGGCGTCGACCGTGACCTGCCGGCCCATGACTTCGATGACCCGGCCGTTGTCCCGGACTGCGGTGATCGGACCGGCCAGGGCATAGACTATGGCGATGCTGCGGGCCACCGGTCCCAGGGGGCTGCCGAGCGCATCGATGGAAACGAACTGGCCTACCGCCAGTGCTTCCGATCGTGTGGGAACGCCGTTTTCGGAAATTGGCACCCGTTCATCGAGATGGACTTCGAGGCCGTTCAGGCAGATCGAGGCAAAACCGGTGATTGTGCCGACGATTCCGACCGCTTCGCCATCGGCGATGGGGCTGCCGGTGCCGCCGATGCCGCCGGCCTCGGGCGATCCGGTGCCGCCGATTCCGCCGGCGGCCACAACCCCGGCGCTGCCGGCGGCCGGGGTACCGCTGCCGCCGATCCCGCCGGACAGGGCGAACGGTCTGGTTCCGCCGCGGTCGCTGCGGGCGAGGGGGGCTCCGGTACCGCCGATGCCGCCGGCCCGTTCGGGGTCGACGCAAACCGGTGCGGCGGTGGCCGGCAGGGAAAAAAGCGCCGCGACAAGGAAGGCAGCGCGCTTAAAGCTCAAGCGGATTCCTTGGGGGGGCTGTCGTGGGTACTGTAGAAGTATACGCCGCAGGTGATACGGCGATCGCCGGCTGGAGGCTTCGTCCTTTTCTCGGCCTGCTGGTGCAGCTTTTGCAGCATGGCCATGCCGAGCTGGCCGGCCCGGTCGCGCAGGGCGGCGACCTCTTCGGGCGTCAGTTCGGTGTGGTGGACGCTGCGTTCGAACCAGGTCGGGAATCCGCCCAGGACGTTGTCCGTGGCGGCGCTGGCGTGGTCGCCGACGTTATGGCCGTAGTAGGCGAGCTTTTCCTCGTCGCCCTGGCGGGGGATGAAGGCGTCGGTGAGCAAGATCACCTCATCGTGGTAATTGACTTCGACGATACCCAGGCGCAGCCACTCATCAAGGAGTGAGCGCGGGCGGATGTCCCGGCTGACCGAGGACACCAGGTTCTCGAAGGACTGCGGGCCGCCGTGGCGGGCAAGGCGGGACAGGGCGCGGGGCCGGCCGTTTTCGTCGAGCCAGCGTTGGTCGGTGGTCCATGAGGCCACGACCTGGGCGCCCAGGGAAATCTTGGGGGGCAGGTCCGCGGCCGGATCGTCCAGGTCGCGCCGGCGGCGGACGTCCTTGCGATGGACGCCGGTGAGAAGGCTGATGCGACTGTCGGTGACGGTTTTTTTGTCGAGGGCGAAATCCTTGGCGGCGACTTCGACGAACACCCGCTTGAGCAGCTCGATCGCCATCGGCAGCGTCACGCCGCGCGCCAGCATGAGCCGGGCCAAAGGCGTCAGGACGCGGCGCAGGGCGGACAGTACGACGGTGCTGGGAGCGGATTCGGACATGGGGGCGGTGGAGATCGTTCGGGCGTGATCTTAACCCGGCACTCTGGGCGGATTCTACGAATTCCGGCCGATGAGTGTGAAACTGTTCGCATTTCGCTTTTTTTGGCCGGGTGGTGCCGGCGCCCGGCGGGACGGCGGAGGACGGGGCAGGGGCGATGGGGGGCGGCCCCGGCCGCCGTGTTATATTTGCCCCATGAACGACAGGAGCATCCACGAGCATCGCCTCACCCTGGCCGAAGTCCTCGACATGCTGGTCGAGGACGGCCTGGTGGCGCAGGCCGATGCCGATGCGCTGCGGGCCGAGCGCCGCCTGCAGGGGGGAAAGGCCCATCCCCTCGTGGTGGTGGCCGACCAGAAGTGGAAAGCGGCCAAGCCGCCGTCCCGGTTGCTCAATCTCGAGACCCTCACCGAGTGGCTGGCCGGCAAGCTGGGCCTGGAATACCTGCATATCGACCCCCTCAAGATCGACTTCACCGGCGTTGCCGAGGTCATGTCGAGCGCCTATGCGTCGCGCTTCACCATCCTGCCGGTGCAGGTGACGACACGGGAGGTCGTGGTCGCCACCGCCGAACCCTTCCTGCGGGAGTGGGAGAGCGAACTTAAGCCCATCCTGCGCAAGGAAATCCGCCGGGTGCTGGCCAACCCGGTCGATATCAGCCGCTACCTGGTGGAGTTCTTCAGCCTCGCCAAGTCGGTCAAGAAGGCGGCCCAGTCGGGCAGCGGCAGTTCGGGGCTGTCGAGCTTCGAGCAGTTGGTCGAACTCGGGAAGGGCAACCGCCAGTACGACGCCAACGACCAGCACATCGTCAATATCGTCGATTGGCTTTGGCAGTACGCCTTCGACCAGCGGGCCTCGGACATCCACGTCGAACCCCGGCGCGACGTCGGCCTGGTGCGCTTTCGCATCGACGGCGTGCTGCATCAGGTGTACCAGATCCCGATGGCGGTGATGAACGCCATGACCAGCCGCATCAAGCTCCTGGGCCGCATGGATGTGATCGAGAAGCGCCGTCCCCAGGACGGCCGCATCAAGACCCGGACGCCCGACGGGCAGGAGGTGGAGTTGCGCTTGTCGACCCTGCCGACGGCCTTCGGCGAAAAACTGGTGATGCGTATCTTCGATCCCGAGGTGCTGGTCCGCGATTTCCGCGAACTGGGCTTCTCCGAGGACGACCAGGGACGCTGGAACCGCATGACCGCCTCGCCCAACGGCATCATCCTGGTCACCGGCCCCACCGGCTCGGGCAAGACGACGACCCTCTACACCACGCTGAAGCAGCTTGCGACCCCCGACGTCAACGTGTGCACCATCGAGGATCCCATCGAGATGGTCGAGGCCGCCTTCAACCAGATGCAGGTCCAACACAGCATCGACCTGGGGTTCGCCGACGGGGTGCGCGCCCTCATGCGGCAGGATCCGGACATCGTCATGATCGGCGAAATCCGCGACCTGGAAACGGCCGAAATGGCCATCCAGGCTGCCCTTACCGGCCACCTGGTGCTCTCCTCGCTGCACACCAACGACGCTCCTTCGGCGATCACCCGGCTCCTCGACCTGGGGGTACCGGCCTACCTCATCAACTCGACCTTGCTCGGGGTGATGGCCCAGCGCCTAGTGCGCACCCTGTGCCCAAGCTGCAAGCAACCCTACTCCATCCGCGACGAGCAGCGGGAGGCCTGGAACTCCCTGGTGGCGCCATGGAAGTCGAACCATCCGGCCCACGTCCATCACCCGGTCGGCTGCCTGGAGTGCCGGATGACCGGCTACATGGGGCGGGTCGGCCTCTACGAAATCCTCGTCATGTCGCCGGAGCTGCGCAAGCTCGTCAAACCCCAGGCCGACATCGCCAGGCTGCGCGACCAGGCCTACCGCGAAGGCATGCGGCCCCTGCGTATTTCCGGGGCGATGAAGGTGGCCGCCGGAGTCACCTCCCTGGAGGAAATCGTCAAGGTCGCGCCACCGGCCGACGAGGACTGAGCGGGGCGGCGACCCCGGTCAATACTTCCATTTGCCGCCGTAGAAGGGCGGCTGGCGCCCGACCAACCCTTCCAGCTCGATGAGTTCGGCGTCGCTGTGGTTCATCACCGTGGCCGGGATCATCGACCGGCTGCCGTCGGCGAGGATATAGATGGGGTGGTCGTGGTAACGGGTCTCGATGACTTCCTTCCGGGCCGGAGCGGCGCTGGGGACGACCTCGGCGACGCCGTAGCAAAGACAGAAATAGACCCGTTCGGCTTCGGCTTCGAGGTAGCAGCCCGTGCCGCGTATGCCGATGGTGGCGGTGGCCGTTTCGATGCGCTTGTCGCCCTTGCCGAAGACCGCGAGGAGCTTGCCCGAAAGCACCCGCAGCCCGCCCTTCAAGGCTTCGCCAACCAGGCTCACGGTCGAATTGCCTCGTTGCAGGAAGGCGTCCTGGCCGACCACATACACGGCTTCGGCGCCGGGGCCGGTGACGATGGTGTCGCCGCCCTTGATCGCCATGCCTTCCCGGGCCGGCTGGCCGTTCACCCGTACCTCGCCGGTGAAGCGGAAAAGCCCCTGGCCCCCCGGCTTGGTGCCGTTGGCCCAAGCGGTGGAGAGGCCGCCGGTCTGGTCGGCGAGGGCGAGGGCGCTCAGTCCTTTGAGCAGGGTGCGTCGCTGCATGGTGGCTCCTGGTGGTCGGCTTGGCAATGAAGGCAATAGGAAAGCTTGTCTTGGTGTCCCTGACGCGCTTGCTCATCCTGGCGACAGCTTAGGCTATCGCCACGCTTCGCGCCAAGCCGGGAACACCGGTCCGGCACCTTTGTGGCGTTCCGCCCATCGCCACCTGGACCGCTAGCGGGAAAGACTGGTCATGGCCCGTTCCAGGCCGTCGAGAGTGAGGGGGAACATGCGGTCGGAGAGCAATTGCTTGAGCATGTGGATCGAGGGGCTGTACTGCCAGTGGGCTTCGGGCATGGGGTTGAGCCAAACGGCCCGGGGCCAGGTGGCGGTCATGCGTTCCAGCCAGAGGCTCCCCGGCTCTTCGTTCCAGTGTTCGACGCTGCCCCCCGGGCGGGCGATTTCGTAGGGGCTCATGTAGGCGTCGCCGACGAAGACCAGCTTGTAGTCGGGACCATAGGTGTGGATGAGATCCCAGGTCGAGCGCCGCTCGTCGTGGCGGCGGCGGTTGTCCCGCCAGACGCTTTCATAGACGCAGTTGTGAAAGTAGAAATGCTCCAGGTGCTTGAATTCGGCCCGGGCCGCCGAGAACAATTCCTCGCAGGCCCGGATGTGGTCGTCCATGGAGCCGCCGATGTCGAGAAGCAGCAGGATCTTGATGGCGTTGTGGCGTTCGGGCCGCAGCTTGAGGTCGAGCCAGCCGGCGTTCCGGGCGGTGCCGGCGATGGTGCCGTCGAGGTCGAGTTCGGTTTCCGCCCCCTGGCGGGCGAAGCGCCGCAGCCGCCGGAGCGCCACCTTGATGTTGCGCACCCCGAGCTCGACGCCGTCGTCGAGATTCCGGTATTCGCGTTTTTCCCAGACCTTGACCGCCGTGCGGTTGCCCGCCGAATCGCCGCCGATGCGGATGCCCTCGGGGTGATAGCCGCCATGGCCGTAGGGCGAGGTGCCGCCGGTGCCGATCCACTTGCTGCCGCCGGCGTGGCGCTCCTTCTGCTCGGCGAGGCGTTTCTTGAATTCCTCGAAAAGTTTTTCGTAGCCCAGTTTTTCCAGCTTGGCCCGGTCTTCCTCGGAGAGATGGCGCTGGGCGGCCAGGCGGAGCCAGTCTTCGGGAATCAGGGCATCCAGGCCGGGGAGGGCCTCGATACCCTTGAAAAATTCGCCGAAGGCCCGGTCGTAGCGGTCGTAAAGGGCTTCGTCCTTGACCAGGATGGTGCGGGCAAGGAGATGGAAGTCGTCCACGCTGTGGCCGACCAGCCGGGCCTCCAGGGCCGCCAGCAGGGCGAGCAGTTCCTTGGTCGAAACCGGGAGCTGCCGCGCCTTGAGGTGCAAGAAAAAGTCGACCAGCACGGCGCCGCCTCGCCGGCCCGGTCAGCTCTTGCGCCGGGCCATGAAGGCCAGGCGTTCGAAGAGGTGCACGTCCTGCTCGTTCTTGAGCAGCGCCCCGTGCAGCGGCGGAATGGCGTCCTTGGCCTCCTTGGCGCGCAGGGCTTCGGGGGGGATATCCTCGGCCAGGAGCAATTTCAGCCAGTCGATCAATTCGCTGGTCGAGGGCTTTTTCTTCAGGCCCGGTACCTCCCGCAGGTCGAAGAAGACCGCCAGGGCCTCCTTGAGCAGTTCGCGCTTCAAGCCGGGAAAATGGACGTTGACGATGCGCGTCATCGTCTCCTTGTCGGGGAAGCGGATGTAATGGAAGAAGCAGCGGCGCAGGAAGGCGTCGGGCAGTTCCTTCTCGTTGTTGGAGGTGATGATGATGAGCGGGCGGTGGCGGGCCTTGACCGTGCGGTGCAGTTCGTAGCAGTGGAACTCCATGCGGTCGAGTTCGCGCAGGAGGTCGTTGGGGAACTCGATGTCGGCCTTGTCGATTTCGTCGATCAGCACCACGGCCGGGGTTTCGCATTCGAAGGCCTGCCACAGCACGCCATGGACGATGTAGTGGGCGATGTCCTCGACCCGGGGGTCGCCCAGCTGCGAATCCCGCAGCCGGGAGACGGCGTCGTATTCGTAGAGTCCCTGCTGCGCCTTGGTGGTCGATTTGATGTGCCACTGGAAGAGGGGCATGCCCAGGGCCCGGGCCACCTCCTCGGCGAGCAGGGTCTTGCCGGTGCCGGGTTCGCCCTTGATGAGGAGCGGGCGTTCCAGGGTGACGGCGGCGTTCACCGCCAGGGTGAGGTCGCGGGTGGTGACGTAGGTGTCGGTGCCTTCGAATTTCATGCTCGTCTCACAGTAGGCTGGCGGCACGCCGCACGGCATCGACGTAGGCCAGGGCGTCCATGGGCTTGCCCTCGCGCTGGGCCCGCCAGATGGTTTCGCCCAGGGCTTCGAGAATGACATGCTCGGCGGCGTGGGGTTCCATGCGGCTTCGCAGGGCGTCGTAGGCGGCGCGGATGCCGGGGGGCTGGTCGATGCTGACCTGCTCGTGGATGGCGAGGTGCAGCGAGAGGTGGAGGAAGGGATTCATCTGGCCGTCTTCGGGCTGCCATTCCCGTTCCCGGGCGCTTGCGGCATTGCCCAGCAGGGCGTGGTATTCGGGGTGGCGGGCGGCGATGTCGGCAGCGGCCACTTCGGCGCCGACCAGGGGCCGGCGGGCGAGATGCTTCTGCCAGGCGTCGCAAAAAAAGTCGCGGACCTGATCGCGGGAGGGACTAAACATGGCCGGGCATCCGGTGGGGAGCGGGGAGGAAGGGGAGCGAAGGAGTCATGGGCTGGGTGCGAAAAGCAGGGTGACGACGGAGTTCTGATACTGACAGTTGCGGCCTTCCCTGGCAACGATCTGCCCGCTGCCGTAGGCCCCCAGCAGGGGCAGGCCGGGGAAGCGCTGGCGGCAGGCCAGGAGGTCGAGATCGTCGTTGCCGTAGAACAAGGGGCCGCGGCCGATGCAGGAAAAAACCAGGGCGAATTCCGGGTTGGGGCAGGCGGCGGCGAGGGGTTCGAGGCTGGTCCGCATGTCGATTTCAGCGGCCAGCGGCTGGCGCAGGGCCCAACGGATGGGCTCACCGGCCGCCACGGGCAGGGCGAAGGTCAGCGAGCCGTCGGCATTGGCGGCGAGGAAGGGGATGGGCCGGCCATCGGCGGCGACGGCACTGACCCGGTGCAGCGGAAGTTCGGACCGCTCCCGCAGATGCGGCGGCAAGGCGCGGCGCAGGCTGTCCTGGGCCGACAGGCCGCCGATGCGGGCGACATCGTAGGCGTGGACGGCGTCGACGACCTGTTCATCGCCCAGGAGTTGGAGGCCGGTGGACAGGGCAGCGGCGCAGCGGACGCCAGTGAATTCGGCTTCGCAGCGGGCGGATTCGGCAAGGCGCGAGTGCTGCCAGACGCCGGCGCCGGCGTTCACCAGGCCGTGCCGGAGCGGGCCTTGCTGCCATTCGGCCGGCAGGGTCGCCGTGCCGGCCAGGGCCATGCGCGTCCCCGCCTCGCCGACGGGAAGCCGCAGGGCGGCGCCGTCGCCGACCACGAGGGCGGCGGCAGCCGGCTGGTCGAGGCTCCACCCGGATTCGGTGAACAGGCCGTTGGCGACCATGCCGAAAACCTGCAGGCAGCCGGCCTGGCGGGCGGCGGCCAGAACCGCCGGCTGGGGGTGGCGGGAAAATTCGCCGGAAAGAAAAAGGACGACGCCCGCCGCCTGGTCGAGCCCCGCCCGCGCCAGGGCGTTGCGCACCGCCGCCGCGGCCAGGGCGGGAGCCGCCTCCAGGCCGCTGACCAGGGATGTCCCGGCCTTCATGGCGTCTTGCCCCGGAAGAGGCAGAGATCGGTCACGGGGCAGCGCGGGCAATCCGGGCGGCGGGCCGTGCAGGTATAGCGGCCGTGCAGGATGAGCCAGTGGTGGGCATCCTGGCGGAACTCGCGGGGGGTGGCCCGGGTGAGTTTTTCCTCGACTTCCAGGGGGGTCCGGCCGGGGGCCAGGCCGGTGCGGTTGGCGACGCGGAAGATGTGGGTGTCCACGGCGATGGTGGCCTGGCCGAAGGCCGTGTTGAGCACCACGTTGGCCGTTTTGCGGCCGACGCCGGGAAGGGCTTCGAGGCTGGCCCGGTCGGCTGGTACCTCGCCGCCGTGGCGTTCGAGCAGCAGGCGGCAGGTGGCGACGACGTTTTTCGCCTTGGTCCGGTAGAGGCCGATGGTGCGGATATATTCGGCCAGGCCCGCCTCGCCCAGGGCGGCCATGGCCGCAGGCGTGGGGGCGACGGGAAAGAGGCGGGCGGTGGCCTTGTTGACGCCGACGTCGGTGGCCTGGGCGGAAAGAATCACCGCAACAAGAAGCTGAAACGGGGATTCGTAGTGCAGTTCGGTGGTTGGATGGGGGTTGGCGGCCCGCAATCGCTCGTAGAACTGCCGAATGTCGGCCTTTTTCAATCGATAATCCGTAATTATGCTTGTCAGGAAGCTCGGAAATAGTACATATTTCCGGGGACCATATTCTACTAAGCGGTGTATCGGTGCTTGCCCAGAGGAAGGATTTTTCCGCCGTCGATGCCGACAGCCTGTCGCAAATCGTCGAAGGCAATCCGGTAGCGACCATTGTGCTGGATGCGGACCACCGCGTCACCCACTGGAACCGGGCTTGCGAAATCCTCACCGGTATTGCCGCCGAAGCCATGATCGGGTCGCGGGATCAGTGGCGGGCCTTCTACCCCAGCCCACGGCCGATCATGGCCGATCTTATCATCGACCGCGCCCTCGAGGACTCGGTCGATCATTACTACCACGGCAAGTTCCGGCGTTCCGCCCTGATCGAGGGCGCCTATGAGGCGGAGGATTTCTTCCCCGCCTTTTCCGAGCGCGGCATCTGGCTATTTTTCACTGCCGCCCCCATCCGCGACGGCGCCGGCACTATCGTCGGCGCCATCGAAACCCTGCAGGACGTTACCGAGCGCCATCTCGCCGAGGCGGCGCTGCGCGAAAGCGAAGGTTTTCTCGCCCAGATCGTCCACGGCAGTTCGGTGGCCACCTTCGTCATCGACCGGGAGCACCGGGTCACCCACTGGAACCGCGCCTGTGAAGCGATGACCGGGGTTTCGGCCAAGGAAATGCTCGGCACCCGCGACCAGTGGCGGCCCTTCTACCCCAGCCAGCGGCCGCTCATGGCCGATCTCATCCTCGACGGGGCGAGCGAAGGCACCGTCGAACAGCTCTATCGCGGCAAGTACCGGCCTTCCCAGGTGGTGGCCGGCGCCTTCGAAGCCGAGGACTATTTCCCCAACTTCGGGGCGGGGGGCAAGTGGCTTTATTTTACGGCGGCGCCGCTCCGCAACCGCGCCGGCGAAGCCGTGGGGGCCATCGAGACCCTGCAGGACTTCACCGAGCGCCGGCGCACCGAAATCGCCCTCAAGGAGAGCGAAGAACGCTATCGCATGTTGAGCGTCACCGACGCCTTGACCGGGCTGTTCAATTCGCGCCACTTCTACGAACGCCTCCACGCCGAGGTCGAGCGCGCCCAGCGCTACGGCCGGCCGCTTTCGCTCATCATCCTCGACGCCGACAATTTCAAGCGCGTCAACGACACCTACGGCCATCTCCAGGGGGACCGCGTCCTGCAGGTGCTGGCCGGCGTCATCAGCCACAGCCTGCGCCGGACCGACAGCGCCTTCCGCTACGGCGGCGAGGAGTTCGCCATCCTCATGCCGGAGGCCGAAATGGAGGCGGCGGTGATGGTCGCCGAACGCCTGCGCCGCTGTTTTCACGAAACGCCGATCATGCCGGCGGACGGGGGAAGCCTGTCGTGTAGTGTAAGCGTCGGCGTCACCCAGCTCAATCCCGGAGAAAGCGTCGAAAGCTTCATCCGCCGGGCCGACGACGGCGCCTACCAGGCCAAGCGGCGAGGCAAGAACTGCGTCGTGGCGGTGCCGTTGCCGGAATAGCCCGGACCACCGGTCAACACGGCCGGTCGGTCAGTGGCAGCCGGCGTTGGCCGTCGGTGCCGGCGGTGTCTGCTGGGCCCGCAGCGCGGCCCGTTCCTCGACCCAGTTTTTCCAGGCGATCATGCAGCCTAGCAGGATGAAGGCGCCGGGCGGGAGCAGGGCGAGGAGGAATCCAGGGTAGTTGGCGGGCAACACCTGCAGCGGTTCGAGGCCGGGAAAAACCATCTCGATGCCACCCAGGAGGGTGCCGCTGCCCAGCAATTCCCGCAGGCCGCCAAGCAGCCCCAGGGTCCACAACATGCCGATGCCCATGAAGACGCCGTCGAAGGTCGATTGCAGCGGCGGATTCTTGGCGGCGAAGGCTTCGACCCGGGCCAGGACGATGCAATTGGTGACGATGAGGGGGATGAAAATCCCCAGAACCAGATAGAGTTCGTGCAGCTTGGCGTTGAAGAGGAGATCCACCACCGTGACCAGAGCGGCCACGATGAGGATGAAGACGGGAATGCGAATCTCGTGGGGGATGAGATTTCTCAGCGAGGCCACGGCCACGTTGGCCAGGGCCATGACAATGATGGTGGCGAGGGACAGCATGATGCCGTTTACCGCATTGGTGGTCACCGCCAGCAAGGGACAGAGGCCGAGAATCTGAACCAGGCTGGTGTTTTGCTTCCAGACCCCGTTCTGGGCGATGGTGCGGAATTCCTCGCGGCTTATCATGGGCGTGCTCCTTCCCGGGAATACAGCGCATCTTGGTTGGCGGCGGCGAATTCCACCGCCCGGAACACGGCTTTGACCACCGCCCGGGGGGTGACCGTGGCGCCGGCGTTGGCGTCGAAGCGTCCGCCGTCTTTCTTGACCTTCCAGTCGCGAGGACTCAGGCTGGCCGTCGCCAGGCCGTTGAACTGGCTGATCCAGGGGCGGGCCTTGTTCTTGTCCTTCTTGGGTTCGATGTAGTCGCCCAGGCCCGGGGTTTCCCGGTGCTGGGTCACGCGCACCCCGGCCACGGTGCCGTCGGCCCGCAGGGCGACGAGCAGGCGAATCTTGCCCGAGTAGCCGTCGGGAGCGACGGCCTCGAAGACCAGGGCGGCCGGCTGCCCGCCCCGGCGGGCGCGGTACACCGTCGTCGCCTCATCGAGGCCGAGGGCGGGAGTGGGCGGCAGGGCGAGGGTATCCTCGAGGAGGCGGTTGTCGTATTCGCCCCGGGGTAGCACCTCGTCGACCAGTTTCATTTTTTCCTCGGCGGCGGAGGCTTCGATCGCCGGCTTGGTCCACAGATAGGCGCCGGCGAGGAAGCCGGTGAAGACCACCACAAAGACGAACAGGGTGAGCGCCGTACGGACCGCGATGCGGCTGGCGGAAAGAGGTTTGGCTTCGGTCACGGCTTGTCCTTCATGCCGAAGATGGGGGGCTGGCAGAACAGGTCGATGACCGGCACACAGATGTTCATGATGAGGACGGCAAACGCCACCCCGTCGGGATACCCCCCGAAGACCCGGATAAGGTAGGCGAGGAGGCCGGCGCCGGCGCCGAAGACAAGCTTGCCCCGGGGTGTCGTGCAGCCCGAGACCGGGTCGGTGGCGATGAAGAAGGCGCCGAGCATGGCGCCGCCGGAAAAGAGATGGAAGAAGGGGCTGGCGAAGGAGGTCGGCTGATAGACCCAAAGCGCAGTGGAAATCGCCGTCAGGGCGGCGATGAAGGCGACCGGAACCTGCCAGGTGATGACCCCCCGCAGCCACAGCCACAGGCCGCCCAGGAGGTAGGCGGCGGCCACCCATTCCCAGCCGCGGCCGGCGAAGTTGCCGTAGATGTCCTGATTGGCGAGGAGCGCCGGAACGTCGATGCCGCTTTCGGCGCCGAGCTTGAGGGCGGTCTTGAGGGCATCGAGAGGTGTGGCACCGGCCAGGGCGTCGACCCGCGGCATCAGGCCGAAGACGATGTTGGCCTGTTCGGCGAGGGAGAGGTGCAGGCCCTGGCTCGGCCACTGCGACATGAGGGCCGGGAAGGAGACGATGCAGACGGCGAAGGCGATCATGGCCGGGTTGAAGGGGTTTTGCCCGAGTCCACCGTAGAGATGCTTGGCGACGACGATGGCGAAGACGGTCCCGACCACCACCAGCCACCAGGGGGCAAGGGGCGGGAAGGTCAGGGCGATGAGCCAGGCCGTAACCACCGCCGAACCATCGGAAAGAAACAGTGCGAGGGGTTTGCCCCGCAGGCGCAGGATGAGGGCTTCGCTGAGGAGCGCGGCAAGGCTGGCGACCGCCAGCTGGATCAGGATGGCCGGCCCAAGGAGCCAGACATAGACGGCGATGCCCGGCACCAGGGCAAGGCAGACCTGGGTCATGACGCGGCTGACGCTGGCGTCCTGGAGCAGGTAGGGGGGACTCTTGAACATTACTCGGTGGGGCCGTTCGGGTGGGACTGGGGCGGTACGGCGGCCTGGGTCCGGCGCGCCTCGATGGCGGCAACCTCGGCCTGCTGCTCGGCGGAGAGGTTGTCGGTATTGCGTGGCGCGGCAGCTTCGCGCTGGGCCTTGGCCCGGGCCATGGCGGCCTCGATGGTGGCCCGCTTGGCCGTTTCGGGGTCAAGGGCTGCGGGAGCCGGGTCGGTCTTGGCTTCGCCGGCCGCCGCCGCGGCAGCCTCCGCCGCCTTCTTGGCCGCCTGGGCCGCCGCCGCCTTGGCCAGTTTTTCCGCCTTTTCGGCTTTTTCCCGCTCGTCGCGCTGCTGCTTGAATTCGAAGCGCGCCTTGGCGCCGTCGGCGGCGTTTTTCTCCCGCTCCCGCGCCCAGATTTCGCTCTTGGCAAAGCGGAAGTACTGCACCAGCGGAATGCGCGACGGGCAGACGTAGGAGCAGCAGCCGCACTCGATGCAGTCGAAGATCGCGTATTCCTGGGTCTTGCCGAAATTGCGGGCGCGGGCGAACCAGTACAGCTCGAAGGGTTGCAATTCGTGGGGGCAGGCCCGGGCGCACTCGCCGCAGCGGATGCAGGGCATCTCCGGTGGGGCGGGCGGGAAAAGGCGATCCGAGTGGGCGATCAGGCAGTTGGTGGCCTTGACCACCGGGGCATCACGGTCGGGGACGAGGAAGCCCATCATGGGGCCGCCCATGATGATGCCGTCGGTGTCGGGGTTGGGCTGGGCGACGGCGAGCAATTCGCCCATGGGAGTGCCGATCAGGGCTTCGTAATTGCGCGGCTGGCGGACGTTGCCGGTGAGGGTGACAAGGCGCGAAACCACCGGTTCGCCGTGGGCGATGGCCCGCCAGGCGGTATAGGCGGTGGCGACGTTGAAGCACTGGACGCCGAGATCGGTGGAACGCCGGGCAGCCGGCACTTCCTTGCCGGTAAGGACGCGGATCAGCTGCTTGGCGCCCCCCGCCGGGTAGCGGGTGGGGACGGCAACCACGGAAAAGGATTCGCCCCGGGCGCGCACCGCGGCTTCTAGGGCGGCGATGGCCTCGGGTTTGTTGTCCTCGACGCCGATGAGGACGCGCTGGGGCTGCAGGAGATCGCGGAAAATGCCGATGCCGCGCACCACCTCGTCGGCCCGTTCGCGCATCAGGAGGTCGTCGCAGGTGATGAACGGCTCGCATTCGGCACCGTTGATGACCAGTTCCTCCATGGGCACCGACTTGGCGGCGGTGAGTTTGCCGTGGGTGGGGAAAACGGCGCCCCCCAGGCCGACCACCCCGGCCGCCTGGAGCAGTTCGCGTACGTCTTCCGGCGCCAGCTTGCCGTAATCGACAGGCTGGCGTTCGATCCAGCGGTCCTGGCCGTCCGGTTCGATCACCACCGACAGGGCGTCGAGACCGGAAGGATGGGGCTGGACACGCATTGCCACGGCCCGCACCGTACCCGAGGTCGGCGCATGGACCGCCGCCGATATCCAGCCGTCGGCCTGGCCGATGAGCTGGCCCTTCAAGACCGTGTCGCCGGCTTTCACCACCGGGCGCGGCGTGCCGCCGATGCTCTGGTGCAGCGGTACCGCCAGCCGGGCCGGCAGCGGGGCGGCAGCGATCGGCAGGGTGGTCGATTGTGCCTTGTTGGTCGGCGGTTTGACGCCGCCCTTGAATTTGAACAGATCAAACATCAGGCTGCCTTCTTCTCGGCCGGAAGGATGGCTACCACGGGATATTTCCACTTCCAGTTATCCAGGGATTCGCCGATCGGCTCCATGGTGATGCACTCCACGGGGCAGGGCGGAATGCACAGTTCGCAGCCCGTGCACAGCGGGGCGACGATGGTGTGCATCTGCTTGGCGGCGCCGACGATGGCGTCCACCGGGCAGGCCTGGATGCAGAGGGTGCAGCCGATGCAGGTGTTCTCGTCGATGATCGCCACCTGGGGCGGCTTCTCCTCGGCTTCGAGGGGCTTGACCTCGCGGCCGAGGAGGTCGGCGAGCTTTTGCACGCCTTCCATGCCCCCCGGGGGGCAGAGGTTGATTTCCGCGTCGCCCTTGGCGATGGCCTCGGCGTAGGGATGGCAACCGGGGTAGCCGCACTGGCCGCACTGGGTCTGGGGCAGCACCGAATCGATCTTGTCGATGAGGGGGTCGCCCTCAACCCTGAACTTGACCGAGGCGTAGCCCAGGGCAGCTCCCAGGACGATGGCGCCCAGGGCCATGATGGCGATGGCGACGAGAAGTTCCATTACTGGTACTTGTCCAGGCCGGCGAAGCCCATGAAGGCCAGCGACATGAGGCCGGCCGTCACCATGGCGATGGCGACGCCCCGAAAATGGCGGGGAACGTCGGCACCCTCGATCCGCTCGCGGATGCCGGCGAAGAGCACCAGGACCAGCGAAAAGCCGACGGCGCTGCCGGCACCGAAGAGGAGCGATTCGACGAGGTTGTAGCGGTTGGCGATATTGAGGAGCGGCACGCCGAGAACGGCGCAGTTGGTGGTGATGAGCGGCAGGTAGATGCCGAGAACCTGCTGCAGGGACGGCGAGGTCTTGGCGATGACCATTTCGGTGAGCTGTACGATCGCCGCGATGGTGACGATGAACGACAGGGTGCGCAGGTACTCCAGCCCGAAGGGCATGAGCAGGTAGTGGTCGATGATGTAGCTCGCCCCGGTGGCGAGGGTGAGCACGAAGGTCGTGGCGGCACCCATGCCATAGGCGGTTTCCAGCTTCTTGGAAACCCCCATGAAGGGGCAGAGGCCGAGAATCTTCACCAGCACGACGTTGTTGACCAACACCGCGCCGACGAGGATGAAGAGGTAATGGCTCATGAATCGGGAACGGGCGCGAAGCCCTGTATTATCCGGCTTTGGCGCCGCTCAAACAACCGTAATTATTGAAGGGTTTATGTCTTTTTGCTGCGAATGTTAGCCAGGGTCTCCGCCACTTCGCTGACCAGATCAGGGCCGCGGTAGATGAAACCGCTGTAGAACTGCACCAGGCTCGCCCCGACGCGCATCTTCTCGGCCGCATCGGCGCCGCTCATGATGCCGCCGACGCCGATGATGGGCAGTTCGCCCTGGAGCGCCCTGGCCAGCGCCTTGAGGACGTCGGTGGATTTGCGGAAGACCGGGGCGCCGGAAAGGCCGCCGACCTCGTCGGCGTTGGGCAGGCCTTCGACGCCGTCGCGGGCGAGCGTCGTGTTGGTGGCGATGACGCCGTCGATCCGGTGGCGGCGCAGGGCGTCGGCGATGGTGACGATCTGCTCGGGTTCGAGGTCGGGGGCGATCTTGAGGGTCATCGGCACGTACTTGCCGTGGCGCTCGGCCAGTTGTTCCTGGCGGGCCTTGAGGCGGGCCAGCAGGTCGTCGAGGGCCTCGTCCTTCTGCAATTCCCGCAGGTTCTTGGTATTGGGCGACGAAATATTGACCGTGACGTAGCTGGCCGAACCATAGACCTTGTCGAGGCAATGGAGGTAGTCGTCGGCGGCGTTTTCGATGGGCGTCGTGGCGTTCTTGCCGATATTGATGCCGAGGATGCCGCCGGCCCGGCAGAATTTGGCGCGGCGGACGTTTTCCAGCAGGCGGTCGACGCCGTCGTTGTTGAAACCCATGCGGTTGATGATGCCCTGGGCCTCGGGGATGCGGAACAGGCGCGGCCGCGGATTGCCCGCCTGGGGCCGCGGCGTGACCGTGCCGATCTCGATGAAGCCGAAGCCGAGCCGGGCCAGACCGTCGATGTGGTCGCCGTTCTTGTCGAGGCCGGCGGCGAGGCCCACCGGGTTGGGGAATTTGAGGCCCATGACTTCCACCGGGCAGGCCGGTACCGGCTTGGCGACGAGGCCGGCAATACCCGTGGCGTCGAGGAAGGAGACCCCGCCCATGCCGATCCCGTGGGCGGTTTCGGCGTCGAGGGCGAAGAAGAATTTGCGGATGAGCGGATAGAGCATGGGGCAATTTTACCGCATTGCAGCAATTTTGCCGGCCTCCGCCGTCGATTGCCCGGGCGCCGCCGGCCTGGGGCCGGTCCGATGCAACTCCCGCCGATGCCGATGGTCTGATTGCCAATGGCGCAGCGACGTCGGACAGGGGGTTGTCGATGGCGGATATTTTTCTCAGCTATGCCCGGGAAGACGTGGAGCAGGCCGGGCGCCTCGCCGGGGCGCTCGAATCCCTGGGCTGGTCCGTGTGGTGGGATCGCAAGATACCGGCTGGAAAGAGCTTCTCCCAGGTCATCGAGGAAGCATTGAGCCAGGCCCGTTGCGTCGTCGTCCTCTGGTCCGGCGACGCGGTCGGTTCCAACTGGGTGCGGGAAGAGGCGGAAGAGGCCAAGAACCAGAACAAGCTCCTGCCGGTGCGCCTGGAAGACATCCTGCCCCCCCTCGGATTTCGCGCCCTGCAGGCGGCCGACCTGATCGGCTGGGACGGCAGCCCCGGCGACCCGGCCTTCCGCCGCCTGGTCCACGACCTTGGTCATTGGCTGCCGCCGCCCGCCGCTCCGGTTCCGGGGGAGGGGCCGCTGCAGGCGCCTCCCGTTCCCCCGCCGCCGCCGGGAGTTTCCTGGCGCCTGGCCGTTGTGGCCGCCGCCCTGGCAGTTGTTCTGGGGGGCGTTTATCTCTACCGCGACGCCCGGCAGGACGCCGAGCGCGATGCGGCGCTGCAGCAGGTCGCCGCCGCCCGGCAAGCGGAAGAGGAAAGGCACCGGACCGAGGAGGCCCGGGTCCGGACGGAACAGGAGCGCCAAGCGGCGGAGGCCGCCAGGAAGCAGCGCGAGGCCGCCGAAGCGGCAGAAGCCGCCCGCCGCGAGCAGGAGGCGCGCGAAGCCCGGGCGCGGGAAGAACGCGTTCTGGCGCCGGAAACCCCGCCCAGCCGGCGGGAGCGTGAACCCGCCGGGGAGGTTTCCGATTTCAACGGCAGCATCGCCCGCAGCTTTGCCCGCTACCTGGAATCCCGGCGGTTGAACCTCAACGATCTCGATACCGGCAAGAGCATGGCCCCCTGCGGGCGCTGGTCCGACGAAGTGCGTCTCGACGGCGACGAGGGCCGGGCCTTCCGCTACGCCTGCCTGGGGCTGGCCGATTTCGCCAAGAGCCGGGGCTGGAACCTGGCGCTTTCGCCGTCGCCTTCCGACTGGATGGCCTATTGCCGCGCCCGCCAGGCCCAGTGGGGCAGCGCCGGGCGGGAAGCCTTCCTGCGGACCTGCCTCAAGTACCGGTGACGGCCGCCCGCCCGCCGGCACAAATTGTTACCGACGGACTAATGACCCGTGGGTCACTTAGCGGCTAAACTGGCGGCCTTTCCTTCTTCGTCGGAACTGGCGCCTTGTCTTCCCCCGTCGTGCCCTCGCTGCTCGCTGCCCTGTGCCTGGCCGGGGCCTGGCCGGCTGCCCGGGCGGCGGACCCCCTCGGTACCGAAGCCTATCTGCCTTTACGCATTTCGCCCCAACTGGCCGGCCGGACGGGCGAGGCGCCCTGCGCTTCGGCCCTGCCGACCCGGCCCCTGGGGGTGGTCGACGTGGTCGATCTGGCGCTGTGCAACAATCCCCAGACCCGTGAGGTGTGGGCCGCCGCCCGGCTCCAGGTGGCGCTTCTCGGCGTTGCCCAGGCGGCCTGGCTGCCCGCCCTGGACGCCCGCGGCACGGTGAGCCGGACCTGGAGCGAAGGCACCGGCAGCACTCCGCGCAGCGCTGCCCTCACCCTGTCGTGGCTCCTCTACGATTTCGGCGCCCGCAGCGCCGGCGTCGACAATGCCCGGCACTTGCTGGCCGCCGCTGCCGCCAGCCAGGACGCCACCGTACAGGCGCTGTTCCTTGCCGCCCTGCAGGCCTATTACACGGCCCAGGCCAATCGGGCGGCGGTCGATGCCGCCCGCCAGGCCGAGCGGGCGAGCCAGGAAAGCCTGAACGCCGCCGAAGTCCGCTACAAGGTCGGTACCGGCACGCCGGCCGACCGCCTGCAGGCCCAGACCGCCTATTCCCAGGCGGTGCTCAACCGCATCCGGGCCGAAGGCGAATTCCAGAACGCCCTCGGCGGCCTGGCCAATGCCATGGGCTTCGACGCCAACCAGGCCTTCGTACTCGACGACATCCCGGCGCTCCTGCCCGATGCCGGTTTCGAGCGCGACATCGGCGCCCTCATCGACGAAGCCCGCCGCCGCCGCCCCGATCTGGCCGCCGCCGAAGCCCAGGTGGCTGCCGCCCAGGCCGGGGTCGAGCAGGCCCGGGCGGCGGGGCGCCCGACCATCGCCCTCGCCGCCGGGCCGACCTGGCAGAACGTCGGCGGCGTCTCCAGCGAAGGCGGCAGCGTCGGCCTGACCTTGAGCGTGCCGATCTTTTCCGGCTTTTCCACCACCTACCGGGTGCGGGCCGCCGAAGCCCAGGTCGAGGTCAAGGGCGCCCAGCGCGACCGCCTGGCCCGCCAGGTCGCCCTCGACGTCTGGCGGAGCCGGCAGGGCCTGACCACCGCCTCCCAGAGCCTGAAGACCACCGCCGCCCTGGTGGCCAGCGCCGAACAGTCGGAAAAGGTCGCCCTGGGCCGCTACAAGGCCGGCCTGGGCAGCATCCTCGATGTCCTCAACGCCCAGAGCGCCCTGGCGGCGGCCCGCCAGCAGCGCATCCAGGCGACCCTCGACTGGCAGGTCAGCCGCGCTGCCCTGGCCCAGGCGGTGGGCAGCCTCGACTACAGCCTTCTGCAATCCGCGGAGGCGGGAAAACAGCCATGAAAAAGAGCCTCAAGAAATCCCTCGTCCTGATTCTCGTCGCCGCGGCGGCCATTGGCGGCGGCGCCTGGGTCTACCGCGACCAGGCGGCCAAGTCGCCGGAACAGCGCTACAAGATCCAGGCCGTCGAAAAGGGCGACCTGACCCAGACCGTCTCGGCCAACGGCACCCTCAATCCGACCATCGTCGTCCAGGTCGGCACCCAGGTTTCCGGCACGGTCAAGAAGCTCTACGTCGATTTCAACAGCAAGGTCGAGGCCGGGCAGAAGCTGGTCGAACTCGACGACGCCGTCCTCTCGGCGGTGGCCAAGCAAAGTGCCGCCAGCGTCGTAAGCGCCGCCGCCAGCCTTGATCTGACGACGGCCAACGAAGCGCGGATGAAATCCCTGCTCGCCCAGGAGTACGTGTCGAAGCAGGAGTACGACCAGGCCCTGCAGGCCAAGAAGGCGGCCCAGGCGGCCTTGGCCCTGGCCCGGGCGCAAAACGAACGGGACCGGGTCAATCTCGACTACGCGGTGATCCGTTCGCCGGTTTCCGGCGTCGTCGTCGACCGGGTGGTCGACGTCGGCCAGACCGTGGCGGCCAGCTTCCAGACCCCGACCCTCATCAAGATCGCCCAGGATCTTTCCAAGATGCAGATCGACTCCGCCTTTGCCGAAGCCGACGTGGGCAACATCAAGGTCGGCCAGAAGGTGCGTTTCTCGGTGGATGCCTTCCCCAACCGCAGCTTCCAGGGCGAGGTCAAGCAAATCCGCCTCAACGCCACCAATCAGCAGAACGTCGTCACCTACGATGTCGTTGTCGCGGTGGACAACCCCGAGCAGATCCTGCTCCCGGGCATGACCGCCTACGTCAATATCGGCGTGGCCCGCCGTCAGGATGTGCTGCTCGTCCCCAACGCAGCGCTCCGTTTCAAGCCGGCCGATGCCGCGGCGGCCAACGGCGCCAAGGCGGCGGAAAAGTCCGCCGGCGCCAACGGGCCGGGCGGCGCCGGCGGGCAAGCCGGGATGGGCGGTATGGGCGGCGGCAAGGGGCCGGGCAAGAAGCGCGACACGGCGAGCGGAACGGTCTATGTCCTTGCCGGGGGCGAAATCAAGCCGGTCAGCGTCCAGCTCGGCATCACCGACAACCGCAGCACCGAAGTGGTGGGCGGCGATTTGAAACCCGGCGACCGCGTCGTCACCGGCGACAACGTCGCGGTCAAGGCGCCTTCCAGCGTCGGGATGAGGATGTTCTGATGGTTCCGGAAGCCGCCGATGCGGTGATCCGGGTGGTCGGCCTGGGCAAGTCCTACGAGACCGCCGCCGGCCTGTTTCCCGCCTTGAAGGGGGTCGATCTCACCATCCGGCGGGGGGAGTTCGTCGCCATCATGGGGCCTTCCGGCTCCGGCAAATCCACCTTCATGAACCTCCTGGGCTGCCTCGACACCCCCACCACCGGCGACTACTTCCTGGCCGGCCGCGAGGTCGCCCACATGGAACAGGACGACCTCGCCCGCCTGCGCAACCGCACCATCGGCTTCGTCTTCCAGGGCTTCAACCTGTTGCCGCGCATGAGCCTCGAAGACAACGTCGCGCTTCCCCTGGTCTACGGCGGCGTGGACAAGGACGAACGGCGCCAGGCGGCCCGCACCCAGCTGGCCAAGGTCGGCCTGGGCAATTACGCCGCCTCGCTGCCCAACCGCATTTCCGGCGGCCAGCAGCAGCGGGTAGCCATCGCCCGCGCCCTGGTCAACCAGCCCCAGCTGATCCTCGCCGACGAGCCGACGGGCAACCTCGACAGCCACACCAGCGAAGAGATCATGGCCCTCTTCGAGGAATTGAACCGCGAAGGCATCACCATCGTCCTCGTCACCCACGAGGCCGACATCGCCGCCCACGCCAAGCGCCAGGTGCGTTTCCGCGACGGCCAACTCGTCAGCGACCAGCCCACCGGCCGGCTGCCGGCGGAGGCGCCGTGCTGAAGGCCATGCTCTCCGAAGCCTGGCGCGCCATGGGCGCCAACCGGCTGCGCACGGCCCTGACCATGCTCGGCATGGTGATCGGCGTCGGCGCCGTGGTCATCATGATGGCCATCGGCCAGGGCGCCCAGTTCGCCGTGCAGCAGGCGGTGTCCACCATGGGCAGCAACCTCTTCATCGTGCTTTCCGGCTCCTTCACCACCGGCGGCGTGCGGAGCGGCAGCGCCGGCGCCCCCACCCTCAACGTCGCCGACGCCGACGCCATCGCCGAACTCGACGGCGTGGTCAACGTGGCGCCGGTACACCAGGGAACCCGGCAGATGGTCTATGGCCCCAACAACTGGAGCGCCCAGGTGGTGGGGACAACCCCGCCCTACCTCGACGCCCGCGCCTGGACCATCGCCGGCGGCGCCGCCTTCGGCGATTCCGACGTCCGCTCGGCGACCCGCGTCGCCCTGGTGGGCAAGACCGCGGCGCAAAACCTCTTCGGCGACGAAGACCCGGTGGGCAAGACCTTCCGCATCCAGCAGAACCCCTTCGTGGTCATCGGCGTCCTCGGCAGCAAGGGCCAGAACCTGGACGGCCGCGACCAGGACGACACGGTCATCATTCCGCTCACCACCGCCCAGCGCAAGGTCTTCGGCACGCCCTTCCAGGGATCGGTGCGGATGATTATGGTCCAGGCCGCTTCCGACGACGCCATGCCCCTGGTGGAAAAGGGCATCGAGGGCCTGCTGCGCCAGCGCCACCGCCTGCGGGAGGGCATGGAGAACGACTTCTACCTGCGCAACCTGGCGGCGGCGGCCGATTCGGCGGCGGAAACCACCCGCACCATGTCCATCCTCCTCGGCGCCATCGCCTCGGTGTCGCTCCTGGTGGGCGGCATCGGCATCATGAACATCATGCTCGTCTCGGTCACCGAGCGGACGCGGGAAATCGGCATCCGCATGGCGATCGGCGCCCGCGAGCGCGACATCCTCACCCAGTTTCTCCTCGAAGCCATCATCATCTCCATCGCCGGCTGCCTGATCGGGCTGGTTCTCGGCATCGGCATCGCCCTCCTGGTGAACAAGCTGACCAGCATGGTGGTGGTCATTTCCGGCGGCTCGGTGCTGGTGGCCTTCGCCGTCGCCGCCGGCGTGGGCGTCTTCTTCGGCTTTTACCCGGCCCGCAAGGCGGCTCGCCTCGATCCCATAGAAGCGTTGCGTTATCAATAGTTTGCCTTGACTTGACCGAGGTCAAGGGGGGCGGCGGGCGGTCCCTATAGTATCGCCCCCCATGAAACGTTACCCCGAACTTCTACCGCTTTCCCAGGCCCACTACCACGCCCTCAAGCTCGCCCTCGACACCAAGCGCGCCGTCGCCAGCGGCGACGCCGAGCGTATCGCCCTGGCCGCCGCGGCGGTGCGCCAGACCATGGCCCGCGAACTCGAACCCCATTTCCGCACCGAGGAAACCCTCCTTCTGCCCGCCATGAAGGAAGCCGGCTGCGCCGAACTGGTGGCGCGCACCCTGGTCGAACACCGCCTGATGCGGGAAATGGCCGCATCCCTGGGGGAGCCGCAGGCCGGCATCCTGCAGGGTTTTGCCGACCTCCTCCAGGCCCACGTCCGCTTCGAGGAGCGGGAACTGTTCGAAGCCGCCCAGGTCTGCCTCGATCCCGCCACCCTCAAGGCCATCGCCGCAAATTGAGCGGGGCGGGGGGCTGCCCCCCAGGCCCATTCGCTTTCAAACCGGCCGGTTGTCGACGTCGCCTTGCCGTGCTGCAGCACGGTCTTCGGCTCATCTTCGCGTCTCGATTTGAACGCGAATGGGTCTCAGGGGTTGAGGCACTCCCGCAGGGCCGGATCGCCCCGCCAGCCGCAGGGCGTCGCCGCCCCCGGCACGGGGTGCGGCGTGCCGTCGTCGTCGATGCGGGCGGCACGGGTTTCCCAGGCCACCACGCCGGCCCGGTCGAGGGTCAGGCGTAGCGCCCAGCCCTGGCGGGCGGCGGGCAGGTCGAAACCGTCGAAGACGAAGTTGCCCAGGCTGTAGACGATGGGCTTGTCGCGGTAGACTTCGACCCCCTGGGTGACGTGAGGGTGGCCCCCGACCACCAGGTCGGCCCCGGCGTCGATCATCAAGCGGGCCAGGCCGCGCTGGCGCTCGTCGGGCTGCGGCTCGCGCTCCCAGCCCCAGTGCATGAAGGGAATCACCAGGTCGGCGCCGGCCTCGCGGGCGGCGCGGATATCCGCCACCACCTGGTCGTCCTCGCTCCAGGCGACCCCCGGCCAGTCGGCCCCGGCCTCGAAGGCGCGGGGCTTGAACTCGTTGTAGGCGAGCACCGCGACGCGCAGGCCCTTTTTCTCGATCCACAGGGGCCGGTGGGCCTCGGCCAGGTTGCGCCCGCCGCCGAAGGCCGCGATGCCGGCTTTTTCCAGATGGCCCAGGGTTTCGAGGAAAGCCGCCCGGCCGTAGTCGCCGGAATGGTTGTTGGCCACCGCCAGGGCGTCGAAGCGGCCCTGCAGCACGGACACCACCCGTGGCGCCGCACGAAAGGCGATGAGTTTGCGTTCCATGGCCTCGCCGCCGGCGGCGATGGGGCATTCCAGGTTGCCGATGGCGTAGTCGGCCTCCTTGAGGAGCGGCGCGAAGGCTTCGAGTGGGTCGCCGCCGCCGGCGATGAGCCGGCCCGGCCCGTCGTCGAGCATGACGTCGCCGACGAAGACGAGGCGCAGGGTTTCTGCCCCGCCGGCCAGGGGCGCCAGCAGGAGGGCGAGGACCAGCCCGGCGGCGGCAATCCGCGGCGTCATTGCCGGGCCTCGGGCGCCGGTTCCAGGGCGCACCAGTACTGCAATTCGCCATCCCGCACCGGTTCGTAGACAAAATTCAGGCCGGTGAAGCCGTGGGCCGCCCCGGGAGCGGCCGGCGGCGGGTAGGGATGGCTCGCCTGGTGGATGAGGGCGGGGCCGTCTTCCCGGTCGGCGTAGGTGTAGATCTTGACCGCCGCCAGGTCGGGGGGCGTCTGCCGCAGCACGACGCGGAAGAGAAAGTAGGAGCCGATGGCCGTCGTCCCCACGCCGTAGGGCGATGCCACGGGCGATGCGGCGATGGTCCGGGTCTCGCCGCCGTAGGTGACGCGGCAGGCCACGGCGGCGGCCGCCGGAGCCGCAGCGAGGGAAAAGACGAGGGCAAGGGCGAGGGGCAGGCGGTTCATGGCCGGGGATTGTACGTCAGGGGAGGGCGCAAACGCCGCGTCACAGAACGCCAAACTGGCGCAGCCCGAGTTTTTCCGCCAACAGCGAGCGCAGCGCTTCGGCTTCGGGGTGGTCCGCCGCATACGGCCCGCTGCCGCTCGCCAGCGGGCCGAAGCGGGCGATTTCGATTTCGCCGTCGCGGCCGCTGAGATAGACCCCGACCCCTTCGGCCTCGCCGATCATATGGGAAAGGACGATGCCGAATTCCCCCGTCTCCCGGTAGCGGGGTTCGCCGAACAGAAGCCGGCGGTGACGGTGATAGACCAAGCCGTGGTTGAGGTCCACCACCGTTTCGACGACGCGGCACAGGTGGCGGACCAGAAACCAGGCCATCAGCCCCGCCAACCCCACGGCGGCAACCGCCAAAGTCGCCAGCGGCAGGGTCGCGGCCAGGGTGAGGCCAGCGACCAGAACGGCCAATGTCGAACCCAGACCCGCCCACAGCCTTTGGCTGGTGGTGAAGCCGATATTGTCGAAACAGACAACCAGTCTTTCGCTGCCGTTTTCCCAGCGCTCAATCCGCCATGCCGGCGGTCGGCGTCCTTCTCCCGTCGCGACGACTTGGCCCTTTGCCGGGTCGCTCGCCGCGGGGGGATTCTCGGCTTCGGTCGCGGTCTTCACAAAAAACACCAGGAAGGCCATAAAAACCAGGGGCGCGCCGCAGACTGCCAGGAGAAAGAGCAGGGAAACCATCGCCAGGGCCGGCGCTCAGCCGGAAAAGCGGGCTTTGGCCGGCGTCGCGCCCGTTCTACGGTGGGCGGCGGGGTGGTTGCGGCGGGTCATCTCGGCGGGGTAACTCATTGATTTGCCAGCCGAGTCAGGCCGGCGAGGAAGTCGTCGATAGCCATGATGCCGGGATTTTACCCGCCGATTACCGGCCTGTCTTGGGCGGCGGTCAAACTCAGGATTCCAGCCAGAGACCGTCGACCCATTCGTCGAACTCGTCGAACAGCCACCATTCGCCGCCCCGGTCGGTGGCGCCGAAGTAGAAATGCCATTCCGCATTACAGCCCTTGAAAGTCCAGGCGTGGTAGCGGATTGCCTCCGGGACTCGAGGGTCGTCGAGTTCGAAACGTTGGCCGTCCCATCCAGGATCACCGTTGCAGACAGGCTTCTTGCGGTTGAAGAACACGGACTCTAGCCTCCGTCAGACTGTGACCCGGTCAGGGGTGAACGGCGCATGGCCGGTCGCCGGGCGGACGTGGTCGACGGGAAATGCCTTGCGCAGCCGTCGTTTGGGTGAACCGAAGGGAGGGCGGCATAGCCGTGGCAGGGATCAGCCCCGCCAGCCCCCGGGGATTTCCTGGGCGCGGCCCAGGGCGGCGAGCATGGCGAGGATTTCGGGAAGGCGTTTTTTCCACGGGCCTTTGCCGGTGAAGCGGGCGGCGAGGTCGGCTTCGCTCTGGGGCGTGGCGGCCAGGGCGTCGGCCACGGCGCGGACCTGCTCGGGCAGGGTGGCGGGCCAGGGGAGGCGGGCGTGGGGGGCCTTGGCGGCCTTGGCGGCGGGGGCTTCGCCGAGGCCGGACCCGACATCCAGCTCGACGCGGCCGCCGGCGCCCTGGGGGTTCTGGAATTCCGGGCGCAGCCAGCGGACGGTGCCGGTGGCTTCTTCGCGGCGGCGCTCGGCGTTCAGCGCCACCAGGCGCTCCAGCAGGGCTTCCGTGTCGGTGGCGAGGTTGGCAGAATCCAGGTCGTTCCAGCCGTAAGCTTCCAGCACGGCGGCATCCAGTTCGTCGTGGATCTGCTGCAACACCGCTACCAGGCCCTGTTCGTGGATGGCCTTGTCCTTGGCGGTGAGCGGCTCGCCGGCCCGGAGCTTTGCCAGGACGTTGTACATCCCCGTGAGGGTGAGGTCCGGGTGGGCGGCCTGCTGGCGCTTCCTGTGGGCGTCGAGTTCCTCGCCCAGGGCGCGGATGCGGGCCTGCTGTTCGGGGGTGGCGGCGGGGAAGGGGAATTTCTCGAAGCAGGCGGTTTTGACGTAGACCGGGTCGTTGCCCACGCCAAGCCGGCTACCGGCAGCCAGCGCCCAGGCGCCGTGGAGACGGGAGGAAAGGACGCCGAGGGCGTAGGCGTCGGCCAGGGCGATGCACACCAGCTTGTTGTCCGGGGCGATGGCGGCGTCGAGGAACTGGAAGGTCCGGTGCTTGGCGGTCTCAACGGTGGCGATGTAGCGGGGGAGGCTGGCGAGTTGCTCTCGGAGCTTTTTGTTCGGTTCGCCGAAGACCCACCAGTTCTCCCGCCTGGATTCTCGTTTGTTCTGATCTCGCTCAGGTTTTACCCGCTCCAGCACCCACTGATAAGCAGCCGGATAGCGAGAGCGCGCTTCCTCTGTACTGAGGCCGTAAAGATCGATGACGAAAACGCCGCGCGGTTTGTCGGTAAGATCACGACCATTGCGGTACGGGTGAATGCGTTCGCAGGGTTGTAGCTTCGCTAAATTTTCCGGCGGAACGATAAAGCCGGCTCCGAACAGGCAAAAGCCACGGTTGGCCAAGTCCTCGTTCGCCTGCAGCGTGTCTGCCGCCACCACTTCGGCGCCGACGGTGAGGTCGGCATGGATGCGCCCGGTCTTGTCGGCGAAAGCGACGTGCACCGCGTCGCCCTCGGCCCCGCCTTCCTCGACCACGGTCTGCAGGCGGCCGGGGGCCAGGGCGACGGCGCCGACGGTCATGGCGATGCGCACGGCGGCGCCGTCGGCGGCATCGACCCAGGCGTGGTCGGGGATGGCGTAGGCCAGGGCCAGGGGCGGCTCGCCGGCCAGGTGTTGTTCGAGGACGCGGCGGTTGAAGGTCTGCTTCAGGCTGTTGGTGGTGATGAAGCCGAAGCGCTTGATCTTGGCGGAACGGGCGAGGCCGGCGGCGTGGTGCCACCAGAACATGACGAAATCGGCGGATTCGGGCACCGCCGGCCAGGCGGCGCGCAGGGCCTCGGTGTAGCCGTCGCCCAGGGCGGCGCGCATGGTGCTGGCGCCGATGAAGGGGGGGTTGCCGATGACGTAGTCGGCTTCGGGCCATTCGGCCGGGCGGGGGTTGGCGTAGCGTTCCCGGGGTACTTGGGCGGTTTCGTCGGGCACCGGCTCGCCGGTGACCGGGTGGGGCTTGGTGGTCTTGCCGTCCCAGCGGGTCAGCGGCACGCCGCGCTCGTCGACGGCGAAGCTGACGCCGTCGTGGGCGAGGACGGCGTCGCGGCATTGAATATTGCGGAAGTCCTTGAGAATGGGGCTGGGGGGCAGGCCGCTGCCGCGGGTGCGGAAGTGCCATTGCAGGTAGCCGATCCACAACACCATTTCGGCGATGGCGGCGGCCCGGGGGTTGATCTCCAGGCCCAGGAACTGGTGGGGGTCCACGGTGAGGCCTTCGCCTTCGAGGCGCTGCTGGGTGTCGCCGAAGGTGGCCAGCGAATCCAGCACTTCGCCTTCGAGGCGCTTCAAGTGTTCCAGGGTGACGTAGAGGAAGTTGCCGGAGCCGCAGGCCGGGTCCAGGACGCGGACGGCGCACAGGCGGTGGTGGTAGCCCCGCACCAGTTGGGCGGCGTCCTTCAACTTGCCTTCGTGGGCGAGGAGCAGGGCGGCGGTCTGGGTATCCAGCCATTCGGCCCGCAGGGGTTCGATGACGGTGGGCAGGACGAGGCGTTCGACGTAGGCGCGGGGGGTGTAGTGGGCGCCCAGGCTGTGGCGCTCGGCGGGGTCGAGGGCGCGTTCCAGGAGGGTGCCGAAGATGGCGGGTTCGACTTCGCTCCAGTCGGCGCTGGCGGCTTCGAGCAGGAGGGCGATCTGGTCGCGGTCCAGGGGCAGGACATATTCCCCCAAACCGGCGGACTGCTTGAAGAGCTTGCCGTTGAAGCGGGGTAGCTGGGCGCGGATGGCGACGGAGAAGTCGCCGGTATCCATGGCTTTCCACAGTTCGGCGACGAGGGGGACGAACTGGGCCGGGGCCTGTTGCAGGCTTTTCAACAGGTCGGTGAAGGCGCCCTTGGGGAGCAGCCCCACGTCTTCCGCGAACATGGAAAAAAGGCAGCGGGAGAGGAAGGCGGCGACGGTTTCCGGATTGTGGCGGCCTTCCAGGGATTGGGCGACGCGGGCCAGCCGGGTGGCGATCTCCCGGGTGGCGCGGGCGGTGCGGCGGGTGGGGTCAAGGGAAAGCGGGTCTTCCCAGACGGCCTTGAGGCGGGTGCGGATTTCCGGGTCGGCGAGGGCGTCGAGGCGGATGCGGTGGCTGCGGGGGTCCGGGAAAGGGGTGTAGGTGGCGCCGGTGCGGGAAAACTCGGCATAGACCTCGATGACGTTGCCGACATCGACCACCAGCAGAAAGGGCGGCCGGCCTTCATCGGCGGGCAGCGCCCGGGCGTAGCTTTCGGCCTGGCCCCGGGCGCGCAGCAGGGCATCGTCAAAACCCTTGCCGGCGGCACCGGCCCGGATTTTCTTGGCCTCCAGGACGAAGGCGCCGCGCCGGTAGCAGTCGATGAAGCCGGCGGAAGCCGAGCCGTCGCCGTGGCGGAAGGTGACGCGGCGCTCGAAGACGTAGGCGTTGTCGCGGGTGTCGTCGCTGGCCGGGTCGGGAGCGCCGACGCCGAGCAGGGCGCAGAGATCGGCGACGAAAAGCTGGTAATTGGCGCGTTCGGAGCCGCCGGCGTTACGCCAGCGGGCGAGGAAGTCGTCGATAGGCATGATGCCGGGATTTTACCCGCCGATTACCGGCCTGTCTTGGGGGCGGCGGTTCGGCGCGTACCGGTGGGGGAAAGACTTTGCGAGGGAGGCGCCGAACCGGCGCTTTCAGCCACGGGGAAAATTGGCCTCGATGGCAGCGACAAAGGCTTCGGCTTGACCTACGGCCCAGGCCACCGTCTCCCGATCTGCCGGTTCGCCCTTGTAGTCCGCCACCAGCCGGATTTCTTCCACCTTGTTGAGGGCACGGCCGAGTTCCAGACTCACTTTGCCTGCCTTGACAAGATGGAGGCTGAAGGCGGTAATCAGCCCGGAATGGGTGCGGATCGTTTCGGGTTCGGCGGCGCCGGAAACAATGAGGGCCGACCGGGCTGCGTCGACCATGGCGTTAAGGCTCGGTTCGATGCGCCATCGGCGTCGCCGGCGGCAAACAGTAGTCCGGCGGAGGCTGCAGCGGGCCGGGCTTTCGCCATCAACTCGCCGGGAGTCACAGGCGAACGCCTTCGTGCTTGATGTTATGGAGCAGGCGGGGGTTGGAATAGCGCTCCGGGTGTGCCCATTCGTCTTCCCAGATGGGAAAGGCCTGCACCCGGATGCCCGTTTCCAGAAGTACGTCGTAGGCCATGTCGGCCAACTCGAGCTTGGTCGGGAGGAACTTTCCGGTCTGGCCCCGCAGCAGGACCGCAACGTCGGCATCGCTTTCGGGGTGAAAGTTCCGGCGGGCGCGGCTGCCGAAAAGAATCGCCCCGGCCAGGTCGAAACGCCGCAGCACCCGGGTCAGAAAGGCGCGGGCGGCCTGGTCGGTGGCAGGGTCGATCTTGGGGACGGTCATGGTACAAACCTTATCACAGTTCGCCAACCGGGTTAGGCGCCGACCGTTCCGGTGGCGCGGAGAAAAGCGGCGGGTTGGGGAAGAGGGTCGGCGATGGCCGCGATGCCGGGATTTTCCCCGCCGATTACCGGCCTGTCTTGGGCGGCGGGGGCGTTCTTGGCGACGGGGCGGGTCAGGGAGCGGTTTGTGGGGAGGGTTGGGGGGCGGGTTGGGGGTCGAGGGTGGACCACTGGCCGTCCACCAGGCCTTCGAGGGGGCGGAAGCGGGCTTTGTAGGCCATTTTTTGGCTGTCGGCGATCCAGTAGCCGAGGTACAGGTAGGGCAGGCCGAGGGCGGCGCATTGGCCGGCCTGCCAGAGGATGTTGTAGGTGCCGAAGCTGGCGCCGGGAACGTCGGGGTCGAAGAAGGTGTAGACCGAGGAGAGGCCGTCTTCGAGGACGTCGACGACGCTCACCATGCGCACCGCGCCGCCTTCGGAGAATTCGACGAGGCGGGTGTCGACGCGGCTCTGCAGGAGAAAGTGGGCGTATTGCTCGTGGCTGTCTTCGTCCATGCCGCCGCCGGCGTGGCGGGCGTTCTGGTAGCGGGAATAGAGGTCGTAGTGGCTGTCGTAGAAGGCGAGCGGCAGTTCGCGCACGGCGAGGCCGGCGTGGCGCTTGACGGCCCGGCGCTGGGCGCGGTCGGGACGGAGTTCCTGCACGGGCAGGCGGACGGGGACGCAGGCCTGGCAGTGGTCGCACCAGGGGCGGTAGGTGAACACGCCGCTGCGGCGAAAGCCCAGGCGGACCAGTTCGCTGTAGAGGCCGGTGTCGATGAGATGGGTGGGGGTGGCGACCTGGGAGCGGGCCAGGCGGTTCGCCAGGTAGCTGCAGGGATAGGGCGAGGTGGCGTAGAACTGGAGCAGCGAGAAGGGCAGGGCCGAGTCGTTGAGGAAGGCCATGGCGTCACCAGGTGTAGGCCGGGGCTGGCCAGTTGCCCCGGGGGGCCGGCCGGGCGGTAAGTTCGGCGAGGCGGCGCAGGAAGTCGCGGCGCGGGATCGGGCGGGCGCCGAGGGAGGCCAGGTGGGTGGTGTGCATCTGGCAGTCGATCATGCCGAAGCCGTTTTCCTCAAGGTGGCGGACTAAATGTGCGAAGGCGATCTTGGAGGTATCGGTTCGCCTGGAGAACATCGATTCACCGTAGAACATGCCACCAATCGCCAGGCCGTACAAGCCACCCAGGAGATCGCCTTCGCCGTAGGTTTCGACCGAATGCGCCCAGCCGAGTTCATGGAGGCGGATATAGGCGCCGGCCATGTCGTCGGTGATCCAGGTGCCGTCCTGCCCCGGGCGGGGCATGGCGGCGCAGCCGGCGATGACGGCGGCGAACGCGGTGTCGAAGCGCACTTCGTAGCGTCCGGAGCGCAGAGTCTTGCGCAGCGAGCGGGAAATCCGGAATTCGCCGGGCACGAGGACCATGCGGGGGTCGGGGCTGTACCACAGGGGGTGGCCTTCGACGGTGCCCCAGGGAAAGATGCCGCGCCGGTAGGCGTCGAGCAGGCGGGCCGGCGAGAGGTCGGCGCCGACCGCGAGCAGCCCGCCCATCTCCGCCGTGGCCGTGGAAACCGGCGGAAAGGGGTCGAGGGGGCCGAGGTAGGGGATCACCGGGGAGGGGTCTTGAAGGCGATGACGTGGTCCACGTCGAGCCGGATGCCGATCTTTTCGCCCAGGGCGTGGTTGTGGTGCGAGGGCACCAGGGATAGCACCTGCTGGCCGCTGGCCAGGCGCAGGGTGTAGAGGATGTCGGCGCCGCGGAAGGCCTTGTTGAGGACTTCGGCCTGGAGGGGGCTTTGATCGTCGTGGACGATGTCGTCGGGGCGGAGCAGGACGTCGACGCCGCAGCCCTTGCCGCAGGCGGCGCAGCCGATGCTGCAGTCGACGGGCACGCCGGATTCGAGGACGCCGAGTTCGACCTCGACCCGCCGGGCGTCGAGGACGCTGCCGGGAACGAAAACGCCCTGGCCGACGAAGTCGGCGACGAAGCGGTTGCCCGGCCGGTGGTAGAGGTTGTAGGGGCTGTCCCACTGCTGGATGCGGCCGTCGAACATGACGCCGATCTCGTCGGCCATGGCGAAGGCCTCGTGCTGGTCGTGGGTGACCAGGATGGCGGTCATGCCCTGGCTCTTGAGGATGTCGCGGACTTCGACCGAGAGGCGTTCGCGCAGATCGACGTCGAGGTTGGAGAAGGGTTCGTCGAGGAGCACCAGCTGGGGCCGGGGCGCCAGGGCGCGGGCCAGGGCGACGCGCTGCTGCTGGCCGCCCGAGAGTTCATGGGGGTATTTGCCGCCCTGGCCGGCCAGGCCGATGGTGGCGAGCAGTTCGTCGACCCGCCGGCGGCGTTCGGCGTCGGCGGCGCCGACCAGCCCGAAGCCGATGTTGGCGTCCACCGTGAGGTGGGGAAAAAGGGCGTAGTCCTGGAAGACCATGCCGACTTCGCGTTTTTCCGGCGGCGTGCGGCGGCCCGGGCGGCTGACCACCCGGTCGTGGATGCGGATTTCGCCGCCGGCGATCTCTTCGAAGCCGGCGATGCAGCGCAGCAGCGTCGTCTTGCCGCAGCCCGAAGGGCCAAGGAGGCAGGCGATGGTGCCGGTCGCGAGGCGGAATTCGACGCCATCGACGACGGTGTGGGCGCCGTAGCGCTGGACGATGCCGGTGAGTTCAAGCTGGGCCATGGCGCCCGATTATAATCCGGGAAGTTCCCCGGAGAGACCGGTCCGGGGCAGCGGCCCGGCGCCTTTGCCGGGTTTTTCCGGCCTGTCCCGGTCGCGACTGCCGGCGCGGCGCATTGGGCGGCGATTTCCGGGATAATCCGCACTTTCGCACCGAATTTTTCGATCTTGCCCCATTTTTCCCCCCTCGTCGCTTTTGCCGCCGCCGTTGCGCTCCTCGCCGGCCTGCCGGTGGCCAGCGTCGGCTTCAATCTCCTGGCCGGCGGCACCAGCGCCACCTGGAGCCACCTGGTCGACACGGTGCTCGCCGACTACGTGCTCAACTCGCTCTGGCTCTGCCTCGGCGTCGGCGTCGGGGTGGCCGTGGTCGGGGTGGCGACGGCCTGGCTTACCGCCATGCACGATTTTCCCGGCCGGCGGTTCTTCGCCTGGGCCCTGGTCCTGCCCCTGGCGGTGCCGGCCTACGTCATGGCCTACGTGTACACCGACTTCCTGCAGTTCGTCGGGCCGCTGCAGACGGCGCTGCGCCAGGCCTTCGACTGGCAGCACGGCGACTACTGGTTTCCCGACATCCGCAGCTTGCCGGGGGCCATGGCGATGTTCGTCTGCGTTCTCTACCCCTACGTCTACCTCCTTGCCCGCACCGCCTTCATCGAGCGCGCCGGCGGCATGCTGGAGGCGGCGCGCACCCTCGGTCTCGGCCCCTGGCGGGCCTTCTTTTCCGTTTCCCTGCCGCTGGCCCGGCCCGCCATCGCCGCCGGGGTGACGCTGGCCCTCATGGAAACCCTTGCCGATTACGGCACCGTCGCCTACTTTGCCGTCAATACCTTCACCACCGGCATCTATCGGGCCTGGTTCTCCCTCGGCGATCGCATCGCCTCGGCCCAGCTGGCCGCCATGCTGCTCGGCTTCGTCCTCCTCCTCGTGGTCGGCGAACGCCTTTCCCGCGGCCGGGCGCGCTACCACAACACCACCGGCCGCCATCGGCCTCTGGCCGGGGCGCGGCTCCGCGGCTACCGCGGCCTGCTTGCCGCCGCCTGCTGCCTGGTTCCCCTGACCCTGGGCTTTCTCCTGCCCGCCGGGCTGCTGCTCAAGATGGCCCTGACCGACGGCGACGCCCAGTTCGGCGCCCGCTTCGTCCTCCTTGCCCGCAACAGCTTCCTGCTCGCCGGGCTGACCGCCGGGCTGGCCGTCGCCCTGTCGCTGCTCCTTGCCTACAGCGCCCGCTTGTCGGGCACGGTCGGGGCGCAGGCCCTGAACCGGCTGGTCGGCCTGGGCTACGCCGTGCCCGGGGCGGTCATCGCGGTGGGCGTGCTGATTCCGGTGACCCGCCTCGACAACTGGCTGGCCGGCCAGTGGCAGGACTGGTTCGGGGCCAACCCGGGGCTGCTGCTGACGGGCGGCGTGGCGGCGCTGGTCTATGCCTACCTGGTGCGTTTCCTGGCGGTTTCGCTGCAGACGGTGGAGGCCAGCCTGGCCAAGATCACCCGCAGCATGGACGATGCGGCCCGCAGCCTGGGCCACGGCCAGGGGGCGACGCTGCGCCGGGTGCACGCGCCGATTCTGCGGGGCAGCCTGTTTACCGCCGGCCTCCTGGTCTTCGTCGACGTCATGAAGGAGCTGCCGGCCACCCTGGTCATGCGCCCCTTCAATTTCGACACCCTGGCCACCCAGGCCTACACCCTGGCTTCCGACGAGCGCCTGGCCGAAGCCTCGACCGCCGCCCTGGCCATCGTCGCCGTCGGCCTCTTGCCGCTCATCGCCCTGTCGCGCCAGATTTCCCGCAGCGGCAAATGAAAAACGCCCCACCAGGGGGCATCGGCCAAGCGGGAAATGCCGGAGTGCAACCCGGCGGCGCCGGGGTCCGAGGGCGCCGGGGCGCCGGGAAACCCCCTGACGCCGCCGCCCGCTCGCCCCGGCCGGGGGTTTATTTGTAGCCGGCCCGGTCGTAGATGATCTGGGCTTTGGCCTGGTACATGGCGAGGTTCTTCACCGGCAACTGGTCGGCCTTGAACTTGCCCAGGGCGTCGAGGGCGGGGTTGGCGACCTTGACGCTGGCCACCGCCGGCCATTCGTTGTTGCCGTCGGCAAAGTAGCGCTGGGCGTCGTCGGACGCCAGGTATTCCAGGAACTTTTGCGCTGCTGCCTTGTTCGGGGCGGTTTTCAGCATGCCCGCGCCGGACACGTTGATGTGGGTGCCGGTGGTTCCCTGGTTGGGCCAGACGACGCCGACCTTTTCCATGAGTTTCTTTTCTTCCGGCTTGTCGGAGCGCAGCAGGCGGGCGACGTAGTAGGTGTTGGAGACGGCGACCTGGCATTCGCCGGCGGCCACTGACTTGATCTGGTCCGTGTCGCCGCCCTTGGGGGCGCGGGCGAAGTTGGCGACGACGCCTCGCGCCCATTCCTCGGCCTTGGCCTCGCCCTGGTGGGCGATGATTGAAGCGAGGAGCGACAGGTTGTAGGGATGGGAGCCGGAGCGGGAGCAGACCTTGCCCTTCAGACGGGGGTTGGCGAGATCGTCGTAGTTCTGGACGTCTTCGGCCTTGACGGCGGCCTTGTTGTAGACGATGACCCGGGCGCGGGTCGAAAAGGAGAACCAGTCGTCGGTGCGCAGGTGGGCCGGCAGGCGCGATTCCAGCACCTTCGACGCGACCGGGGCGAAGAGGCCGAGTTCGTGGGCCTTGGCCAGACGGGCGGCGTCCACCGTGACGAAGACGTCGGCCGGGCTGTTGGCGCCTTCGTTCCTGATGCGTTCGAGGAGTTCGTCCTCCTTGCCTTCGATGCGGTTGATGCGGATGCCCGTCTGCTTGGTGAAATTGGCGTAGAGGGCCTCGTCGGTCTGGTAGTGGCGGGCCGAGTAGAGGTTGAGCACCTTCTCTTCGGCCAGGGCGCTGCCGGCCAGGGCGACGAGGGCGGCGGCGAAAACGGGGGTGAATTTCATGCTGCAAACTCCGCGATGGAAAAATGGGAACCGGCGAATTCTAGCCAGAGCGGATCGGCTTGTAAATGAGAATGGTTACTAAATAAGCGGTCGCTAAACATGCATCCGTTCCAGGCTGCAGCGCGTAGCATGGGGAGAAGCGGCTCGCCCAATTCTGTCCCAAACCCTTCGCCAGGAGGCCTGCCATGTCGAATCCCGCCTTTGCCGCCCCGTCGGCCTACGCCTATCCGCTGCTCCTCAAGCAATTGCTCCATACCCCGCTGGCCACGGCGGCCGACCAGGAAATCGTCTATCGCGACCGCTGCCGCTACACCTACCGCGATTTCCGGCAGCGGCTCGGCCGCCTGGCCTCGGCCCTGGCCGCCCGGGGCGTCGTCCCGGGGCAGACGGTGGCGGTGATGGACTGGGACAGCCATCGCTACCTCGAAGCGTTCTTCGCCGTGCCGATGATGGGGGCGGTGCTGCAGACGGTGAACGTGCGCCTCGCCCCGGAGCAGATCCTCTACACCCTCAACCACGCCCGCGCCGACCTGCTGCTGGTGAATGGCGAATTCCTGCCCCTCCTCGCCGCCATCCGCGACCAGCTCGAAACGGTACGGGGCTTCATCCTCATCGCCGACGATCCCGCTGCGCTCCCGGCGGGGTTCGCCGGCGAGTACGAGGCCCTGCTGGCGGCGGCCCGAGACGACTACGATTTTCCCGATTTCGACGAGAACACCCGCGCCACCACCTTCTACACCACCGGCACGACGGGGCTGCCCAAAGGCGTCTATTTCAGCCACCGCCAGCTCGTGCTGCACACCCTGGCGACGGCAGCCGCTCTCGGCACGGCGCCCGATTCGGGGCGCCTCGACCGGGGCGACGTGTATATGCCCATCACCCCGATGTTCCACGTCCACGCCTGGGGAATCCCCTACGTCGCCACCTTGCTCGGCATCAAGCAGGTCTATCCCGGGCGTTACGAGCCGGACACCCTGTTGCGGCTGATTGCCGCCGAGCAGGTCAGCTTTTCGCACTGCGTGCCGACCATCCTGCAGATGCTGCTGACCAGCCCCGCTGGCCAGAGCGCCGACCTGGCAGGCTGGAAGGTGGTGATCGGCGGCGCCGCCTTGCCGAAGGGCCTGGCGGCCGCCGCCCTGGAGCGAGGAATCGACGTCTTCGCCGGCTACGGCATGTCGGAAACCTGCCCCATCCTGACCCTGGCCAGGGCCGGGAGCGCCGGCGACGCCGCGGCCCAGGTCGAGGCCCGGGTCAAGACCGGCCAGCCCATCCCCCTGGTCGAATTGCGCACGGTGGATGAGGATCTGCGCGATCTCCCCCGGGACGGCCGCACCGCCGGCGAAGTGCTGGTGCGCGCCCCCTGGCTCACCCAGGGCTACCTCGACAACCCGGAGGCCGGGGCGGCGCTGTGGGCTGGCGGCTATCTCCACACCGGCGACATCGGCAGCCTCGATGCCGGCGGCACGCTGCAGATCACCGACCGCCTGAAGGACGTCATCAAGACCGGGGGCGAATGGATTTCCTCCCTCGAACTGGAAAGCCTCATTTCGCAGCACCCGGCGGTGGCCGAGGTGGCGGTGATCGGGCTGCGGGACGCCAAATGGGGCGAGCGGCCCCTTGCTCTGGTGGTCTTGAAGTCGGGGAGCAGCGCCGACGCCGGGGCCATCCGCCAGGTCGTGCAGGCCGCCGCCGAGGCCGGCCGGATTTCCCGCTACGCCGTGCCGGAGCGGGTCGATTTTGTCGCCGCCCTGGCCCGTACCAGCGTCGGCAAGCTCAACAAAAAGGCGATGCGCGAAGCGGCGGGCGGGGGTTAATCAGCCGGCGGGAAACCGGGGTTAACCCGGCGGGCGGCCCGGGCGGGCCGCCGGCCCCTGGCGGGGCCTTGGCCCTTAATCGAGAACCCGGCGGGCGCCGTTGTAGCGCTTGATCCAGTAGCTGCTCTGCATGCTTTCGACGCGAACTTCGGCGCCGGGTTTGGGGGCGTGCAGGAAGTGGTTGTCGCCGAGATAGATGCCGACGTGGGAGAAGGCGCGCTTCATGGTGTTGAAGAAGACCAGGTCGCCGGGCTTGAGGTCGGCGCTGTCGACGCGTTCGCCGACTTCGCTCATTTCCCGGGAGGTGCGGGGCAGCAGGGTGCCGATGGTTTCCTTGAACACCAGCCGGACGAAGCCGCTGCAGTCGAGGCCGCTGTCTTCGTCGTTTCCGCCGCGGCGGTAGTTGACGCCCACCAGCTTCAAGCCCTGCAGGATGACATCCTGGGCTGCATTGGTGTAACGTTCGAGGAAAGACTGCTGTTCTTCGCTGTGCTTCGGTTCCGCGGCCTGGGCCGGCAGGCTGCCGGCGGCGAGCGCGAGGGTGAGGAAGAGGGGGGCGAGGAGTTTCCGCATAAGCGGCGAATCCTATGTGAAAAATTCCACGCTGTAAACCCGCGGCGGGCGGTAGAAACGGATTACATAACTATGTTCATAATGCGTAATTATGAATACAATTTAAAGTTCTAGGAGAACCGCAATGACCGCTTTCAAGGCGCTGCTGATCGAGGAACGCGACGGAAAAACCGGGGCGGGCTTCGTGCGCATGGACGAAAACCAGCTCGATCCGGGCGAGGTGACGATCCGTGTCGCGTTTTCCAGCGTCAATTACAAGGATGCCCTCGCCGCCACCGGCGCCGGGCGGATCATCCGGCGTTTTCCCTGCGTCGGCGGCATCGACCTCTCGGGCATCGTCATCAAGAGCAGCGATCCCCGCTTCCAGGAAGGCGACGCCGTCATTGCCACCAGCTTCGACATCGGCGTTGCCCACCACGGCGGCTATGCCGAAGTGGCCCGCGTTCCCGCCGACTGGGTGGTGCCCTTGCCCGCCGGCCTTAGCCTGAGCCAGGCGATGGCCCTGGGTACCGCCGGCTTTACGGCGGCCCTCGGGGTCGTCCGCATGGAAGAAAACGGGCTCAGGCCCGAGAAAGGGCCGGTGATCGTCACCGGCGCCACCGGCGGAGTCGGCAGCCTGGCCGTCGATATCCTCGCCCGGCGCGGCTACCACGTCGTGGCGCTGACCGGCAAGGAAAGCGAAAGCGCTTACCTGAAGGGCCTCGGCGCCGCCGAAGTGCTGCTCCGTTCCAGCCTCGACCTGAGCAAGATCCGCCCCCTCGACCGCGCCCGCTGGGCCGGCGCCGTCGATAACCTGGGGGGCGACGTCCTGGCCTGGATCGCCAGCACCATGGAGCAGGGCGGCACCATCGCCAGCATCGGCCTCGCCGCCAGCATGAGCCTCAACACCACGGTGGCGCCCTTCATCCTGCGCGGCGTGTCGCTGTTGGGCGTCGATTCGGGCTATATCCGCGAACCCTATCGCAGCGGGGTCTGGCAGAGCCTGGCCACCGACCTGCGGCCGCCTCACCTCGACGCCATGAGCCGGACCATCCCCTTCGCCGCGCTGCCGGAGATATTCTCCGAGTACATTGCCGGCAAGGCCAAGGGACGGGTCGTCGTCGAGGTCGGCGGAGCCTAGCCATGGCGGAGTTGCCAAGGGTGCTGATCGTCGACGATTCCCGCCTGGTCCGGACCTCCCTCGCCAAGTTCCTGCAGGGCCACTACGAGGTCCGGGAGGAGGGCGACGGCGAGGCGGCCTGGCAGTCGCTGGTCCTCGACCATTCGATCCAGGCGGTGATTTCCGACCTCCAGATGCCCAAACTCGACGGCTACCAGTTGCTCGAGAAGGTGCGGACCTCCAAGCTGCGCCGCCTGCAGGAGATGCCCTTCATCCTCGTCTCCGGCGAGGAAACCGAGGAAGAGCGCTCGAAGGCCAAGGCCCTGGGGGTTTCGGACTTTCTCAACAAAGGCTGCGGCGCCACCGAGGTACTGACCCGGCTCGACCACCTGCTCGAACTCTTCAAGGCCCGGCAGAATCTGGAGGAAGGCCGCGAGCACATGGTGCACGATCCGGTTTCCGGGCTGTTCACCCGCAAGTACGTCGAGCTTCAGACGGCCCAGGCGCTTTCCCACGCCGCCCGGCACGACAGCGAAGTGAGCGTCATGGTGCTGGGTTTCGACGGCTATGCCGAGGTCTGCGAACGCCTTGGCGGCGAAGTGGCGGAACAGGTCGGCACGCGCTTCGCCAAACTTCTGGCCGGCAAGATCCGGCGCGAAGACAGCCTCGGCCACTTCGCCATCGGGCAGTACGCCATCGTTTCCCCCGGCACTTCGCCGGCCCTTTGCGCCTCCTTTGCCAACCGGGTGCGCGAGGCGGTGGAGGTGGCCCATGTGGCGGTTCACGGTCAACGGGTTATCCTGACGGTGAGCATTGGTGTTGCCAGCGTCCCCGATGACCAGGTAGTCTCAGCGCTTTCACTCCTGGAACTGGCCGGGCACCGCATGGGCGAAGCCATGGCGGCGGGTGGAAACCGCATCGTCGCCGGGGAAAAGGGCACGGCAACGGCCCGCAAACTGGGCGTGCAGCACGCCCTCGAACTACTGGCGGCAGACCGTCCGGAGGCGGTCATGCCCCATCTGCAGCGCCTCGGGCAGCAGGTCTTGCCGCTGCTCCGGGTGCTGGACAAGGAATTCGGGTTGAATCTGCCCCTGGCAGAAATCGAACACCGATTGAGCGAACGGACTCAGGCCGAAGAGAAGTCCGAGCGAGCGGTTCTGTAACTTAGTGCAGGAAAACCAAGCAAGAGGGAATCTTATGACGACTTACAAGGACTTCTACCAATATTCCATCGATCACCCCAACGAGTTCTGGACCGAACAGTCCAAGCTGATCGAGTGGAAAGAGCCGTTTACCCAGGTTTGCGACTATTCGCGCCCGCCGTTCGTCAAGTGGTTCGTGGGCGGCAAGACCAACCTTTGCCACAACGCCGTCGATCGCCATGCCGCCAAGCGTCCGAACGACCGCGCCCTGATCTACATCTCGACCGAAACCGACGAAGAAATGGTCTACACCTTCGCCGAGTTGCAGCGCGAAGTCGAGCGCATGGCCGCGATCTACAAGGGCCTCGGCGTCAAGCGCGGCGACCGCGTCCTGATCTACATGCCGATGATCGCCCAAGCCTGCTTCGCCATGCTCGCCTGTACCCGGATCGGCGCCATCCACTCGGTGGTGTTCGGCGGCTTTGCCTCCGGTTCCCTGGCAACCCGCATCGACGACGCCAAGCCCGTGCTCATCGTCTCTTCCGACGCCGGCATGCGTAACGGCAAGCCCGTTCCCTACAAGCACCTGCTTGACGAAGCCATCGAACTGGCCGAGCACAAGCCGACCAAGGTGCTGATGATCGACCGCGGGCTCGACAAGGCCTACAACAAGGTCGCCGGCCGCGACGTCGACTACGCCACCCTGCGCAGCCAGAACATGGACGCCCAGGTGCCCTGCGAGTGGATGGAATCGAACGAACCCGCCTACATCCTCTACACCTCCGGCACCACCGGCAAGCCCAAGGGCGTCCAGCGCGACACTGGCGGCTACTGCGTCGCCCTGGCTTCGACCATGAAGCACATCTACTGCGGCGGCGAAGGCGAAACCTACTTCTCCACCTCCGACATCGGCTGGGTGGTCGGCCACAGCTACATCATCTACGGCCCCCTGATCGCCGGCATGGCGACCATCATGTACGAAGGCACGCCGCTGCGTCCCGATCCGGGCATCTGGTGGCAGATCGTCGAGAAGTACAAGGTCACGGTCATGTTCTCGGCCCCCACCGCCGCCCGCGTGCTCAAGAAGCAGGATCCGGCGTACATGCACAAGTACGACCTGTCCACCCTGAAGCACATCTTCATGGCCGGCGAACCCCTCGACCAGCCGACTCACGAGTGGTTCATGAACGAGCTGCAGAAGCCCGTCATCGACAACTACTGGCAGACTGAAACCGGCTGGCCCATGCTGGCTGCTGCGCCGGGCGTGGAAAAGACCCCGATCAAGTTCGGCTCGCCGAGCTTCCCGGTCTACGGCTACAACCTCAAGATCTTCCGCGAGGACGGTTCGGTCTGCGGCCCCAACGAAAAGGGCATCGCCGCGGTCATTCCGCCGCTGCCGCCGGGCTGCCTGTCCACCGTCTGGGGCCAGGACGACCGCTTTGTCAGCACCTACTTCAACCTCTTCAAGGATCCGCTGGTCTATTCGTCCTACGACTGGGCGATCAAGGATGACGACGGTTACTTCACCATCCTCGGCCGTACCGACGACGTCATCAACGTCGCCGGCCACCGCCTCGGCACCCGCGAAATCGAAGAAGCGATCCAGGCCCACGCCGCCATCGCCGAAGTCGCCGTGGTCGGCGTCGAAGACAAGCTGAAGGGCCAGATGCCCATGGCCTTCGCCGTGGTCAAGGACGCCTCCAAGGTGGCGACGCCCGAACTGGTCAAGGCCCTGGAGAAGGAAGTCATGGGTACGGTGGACGGTATCCTCGGTGCCATCGCACGTCCGGCCCGGGTGCACTTCGTCACCGGCCTGCCCAAGACCCGCTCCGGCAAGATGCTGCGCCGTTCGCTCCAGGCCCTGGCCGAAGGCCGCGATCCGGGCGATCTGACGACCCTGGACGATCCCAGCACCCTGGATCAAATCCGCAAGGCCGTCGCCAGCTAAGCCAAGACCGCCGTTTCAAGGCAAAATCGGGAGCCCGCGTCATGCGGGCTCTTTTCATTGGGGTCGGGCGATGTCCTTTTCCTGGTTGATGACCAATTTTCTCGCGGCTTTTCTCCTGCCACCCTTGAACGGACTCTTGCCGGCCGTCCTCGGGTTCTGGCTCCTGCGGCGCCGGCCGCGGCTCGGCCGCTGCTTGCTGGGGTTGGGCCTGGCCCTGTTGTGGGCGCTGGCGCTGCCGGTGGTCGCCAAGGCGCTGCTGCGCCCCCTCGAGGCGGCCCATCCGCCCCTGCCGGCGGCGGCACGGGCCGGCCTGCCGGTGGACGCCGTCGTCATCCTGGGGGCCGGGCGCTATCGCGAGGCGCCGGAATTCGGCGGGGGCGACGACGTCCGCCAACTTGCCCTCGAACGTCTGCGCTACGGCGCGCTGCTCGCCCGGGAAGCGGGCAAGCCCATCCTGGTGACGGGGGGGAAACCCGACGGCGAAGGGATTTCCGAGGCCGAGGCGATGAAAGCCGCTTTGGAAAGGGATTTTCGGGTGCCGGTCCAGTGGACCGAGGAAACCTCGGCCAATACCCGGGAAAACGCCGTGAAATCGGCGGCTATCCTGCTGCCCCAGGGGGTCGGGCGCATCGCCCTGGTCACCCACGCCTTCCATATGCCGCGGGCGGTGGCGGCCTTCGAGGCGGCAGGATTCACCGTGACGCCGGCGCCGACGGCGTATTTCGCCCAGCGCCAGGGCCTGGACGTCTTCGATTTTCTTCCTGCCTATCCGGTCATGCGCGAATCGGGGTTTGCCCTGCACGAGATGATCGGCCTCGTCTGGTACCGCTGGCGGGGCTGAAGGGCGGCGGGGGCCCGGCGCCGGTCAGGGGGCCGGGATGCTGGCGGCCTTGATTGCGGCGAGCCAGCTTTGGCGCTGGGCGACGCTGGCCTGGCGGTCGATGGGAACTTCCAGCAGGGTCGGGCCGCCCGCGGCGAGGGCGGCGCCCACCGCGGCAGCGACTGCGGCCGGCGTCGTCGGGCGGCCGTAGCCGAGGCCGAAGGTCTTTGCCGCGGCGGCGAAATCGATATCCTGGGGAGTCAGCCAGCCCCTTTGGAATTCGGCCAGCCCGGCCTGGGGCAGGTATTCGAAAATGCCGCCGCCGCCGTTGTTGCAGACGACGATCACGGCGTCGAGGCCGCGGGCCGCGGCCAGTCCCCCCAAATCGTGCTGGCAGGTGAGGTCGCCAACCAGGGCGACGACCCGCCCGGCCGCCGCGGCGATGCCCAGGGCCGTGGACAGGTTGCCGTCGATGCCGCTGACCCCTCGGTTGCCGAAGCAGTGCCGGGTCTGCGGCCCGCTCCCGCCGAAGGCGTCGAGGTCGCGGACGAGCATGGAGTTGCCGACGAAGAGCGGGCAGGCCGCCGGCAAGGCGGCAAGAAGCGCCGGCAGAAGCGCGGCCTCGCCGGCGGCGGGGGAGGGCAGCAGCGCCTGGGCGGCCTCATCGGCGGCGGCGAAGGCCTGCCGCCAGGAGGGGGCGGCCGCTACCAGCGGCTGGGCGGCGAGGGTGGCGCACAGGGCTGCCGGGTCGGCCCGCAGCAGGCGATCGACGCGGTGGGGCGGGTCGCGCCACCCGGGGGCCGGATCGACGGCGATGCAGGATTCCCCACTGCCGGCGAATGCCTGCAGGGTCCGGGTTACGGGAAAGGCGCCGAAGCGGAGCACCCAGGCCGGCCGGTGGCGGCCGGTAAAGGCGCTGTTGTGGAGCCAACCCTCGTAGCGAACCAGGAGGCGGGACCGGTCGTGGGGGCCGAAACGCACCCCCGAGAGGGGCTCGGCCAGGACCGGGCAGTCCAGGCGTTCGGCCAGGGCGGCGAGGGCCGGGGCGAATTCCGGGGTGGGCGGCATCTCGCCGCAGACGATGGCGCCGGGGCGGCGGCTGAGGGTGGCGGCCAGGGCGGCCACCGTCGAAGGCGAAGGCAGGGTGGTTCCGTGGTCGATGGCGACCGGAGGCAGGGCGGCCGGAGCCGGCGGATCGATGGCGGGGAGCAGCGGTTCGCGCAGGGGCTGGTTGAGAAAAACCGGTCCCGCCAGCGGCCAGCCGCTTTCCTCGACGACCTGGGCGGCCAGGCGGTGCAGCCAAGCTGGGTCAAAACCGGCTTCCGGTACGCCGAGGGCGTGGCTGGCCCGGACGTGGGAGCCGAACAGGCGGGTCTGGTCGATGGTCTGGTTGGCGCCGCAGGCCTGCAGTTCCGGCGGCCGGTCGGCGGCGATCAGGATGAGGGGAACCCGCCCCTGGCTGGCTTCGACCACGGCCGGGAACCAGTTGGCCGGGGCCGACCCCGAGGTGGCGACGACGACGACCGGCCGGCCCCCGGCCTTGGCCAGGCCGAGGGCGAAGAAGGCGGCGGCGCGTTCATCGACCACCACCCGGACCCGCAGGCCGGGGGCGCGCAGGAGGGCGAGGGCCAGCGGCGTCGAGCGGGAACCCGGCGAGATCACGGCGTCGCCGACGCCGGCGGCGACGAAGCCGGCAACCAGGCGCTGGCACCAGGCCAGGTTGAGGGCGCCGGGGTCGAGGCTCATCGCGTCCCGGTCCGTTCCGGCCGCGGCGGGCAGGCCGCCTGTTCGGGATGGCGGAAGACTTCGAGCATGGCCTGGAATTTGGCTTCGGTTTCGGCCAGTTCCTGTTCGGGCCGGGAGCCGGCGACGATGCCGGCCCCGGCCCAGAGGGTGGCTTGGCCGGCGGCGATCAAGGCGCAGCGCAGGGCGACGACGATTTCGCCATCGCCGGTTCCGTCGACCCAGCCCAGGCCGCCGCTGTACCAGGCGCCGCGCTGTTCGTCGTGGCGCCGCAGCCATTCCAGGGCGGCGGCCGGGGGGCTGCCGCCCACGGCCGGCGTCGGGTGCAGGGCGGCGGCCAGGTCGAAGAGGGAAACCCCGGGCCGCACCGGTCCGCCGAGGCGGGTGCGCAGATGGCTGACCTGGCGCAGATGTAGGATTTCCTGCCCCGACGTCCGGTCCACCGCGGTGCACAGGCCGGCCAGGGCGGCCGCCACGGCGTTTTCGACGAAGGCCTGTTCGCGCCGGTTCTTGTCGTGGCTCAAGGGCGAGGGCGGCGGCAGATCGGCCGGGGCGAGCCAGGCCGTGCCGGCCAGGGCGTCGGCGTCGGCCCGGCCGGCGACGAGGCGGACCAGACGCTCCGGCGTGGCGCCGAGGAAAACCTCGGAAGCGGTGCCGTGGGCATAGACCGTGCAGCCCGGTTGCCGTACCTGCAGGGCCGCCAGAATGGGGCCGGCGGCGATGGCGGTGGCCCCGTTCAGACGGGCGCTGCGGGCGAGAACCACCTTGTCGAGCTGGCCAGCGGCGATGTCGCGCAGGGCGGACTGGACCCGGGCCAGCCAGGCGCGCTCGCCGAGGGCTTCGGGCGGGCGCTGGAGCGGCTCGGCGGCAGGCCCGGCGGCGGGTGCGAGAAGATCCAGCCAGTGGGCCGGGGCGGTGGCCGCCTGGGCGGCCGTGGTGGTCAGGACGAGGCGGCGCCGCCCACCCCGGTTGAGGAGCAGGAGCGCCGGCAGGACGAGGCGGGTGTTGGGCCGCTCGGCGCACTGCTCGGGGTCGAAGGCGAACCCGAAGAAAAGCTGCGGCGCCGTTTCCCCCCGGGCGTCGGCGAGGAGGCCGCGGCTGGCGTTGGCGAGGGTCGCGAAGCGGGCCGCGCCGGCCGTGGAGAAATGCTGGGCGGTGCCCATGGCGAGGCGCCGGTCGGCCTTTTCGGGCTGCGCCCAGTACCAGTATTCCGCCTTGGCCGGCAGGCAGGCCAGCCAGTCGTCGTCGCCCGGCCCGAGGTCGAAATCGAGGCAGAGGGGGGTCGTGGCCGGGGCGCCGGCCGCCAGCCGGGCAAGGCGGGCGGCGGTGGCGGGGGCGGCGACGATGCGGCGCAGGTGGTCGATCATGGCGGATTTCCCGCGGCCAGGGCGCGCAGGGCCTGGCGTTCGAGCTTGCCCATGGCGTTGCGGGGCAGGGCCGGGAGGCGGACGATGCGGCGCGGCCGGGCGGCGCCGGGCAGGTGGGTGCGGCTCCAGTCGCGCAGGGTGGCGTCGCTCACCGGCCCGACCACCAGGGCGACCACGGTGTCGCCCCAGACCGGATCGGGCAGGCCGGTGACCGCCACGTCGTCGACGCCGGGGCAGCCGGCCAGCCCGGCCTCGACCTCGGCGGGATGGACGTTGCGCCCGCCGCTGACCAGCATGTCGTCGGCCCGGCCGAGGACGACGAGGCGGCCGTCGGGCTCGATCCGGCCGAGGTCGCCGCTGGTCAGCCAGCCGTCGTCGAGGCCGAGGCCGGGGGCGAGGTCGGGAGTGAGGTAGCCGCGCATGACCTGGGGACCGCCGATGCGGATGCGCCCGGCGGCGTCGAGGGCCAGTCGGTTGCCCGGCAGCGGGTGGCCGACGTCGCCTTCGCGCCAGGGGCCGGCGTCGGGCGTCCGGGTGGCGACCTGGGCCGCCGTTTCGCTCATGCCGTAGGTCGGCAGGAGGGGCCAGCCCCGGGCCTGCGCCCGGTCGTACAGAGGGCGGGAAAGGGCGGCGCCGCCCACCAGCACGCCGCGCAGCGAAGCCGGGGGGGCGATGCCGCGGTCGAGCAGGGCGGCGAGCATGGCCGGGACGAGGGAGAGGTGGGTGACGCCGCGGCTGGCCAGGTCGCGGCCCACCGCGGCGGCGTTGAAGCCGTCGTGGAGGAGGACCGTGGCGCCGGCCCGCCAGCACCGCCAGAGAATGGCCAGGCCGCCGACGTGGTAGAGGGGGAGGCAGTCGAGCCAGCAGTCTCCCGGATTCAGGGGCAGGCACCGGTTGGCGGCGGCCGCCGCGGCGTCGAGGTTGGCGTGGGAGAGTACGACGGCCTTGGGGCGCCCTTCGCTGCCGCTGGTGCCGATGACCAGGGCCGGCCGGTCGGCGGCGACGGGGGCGGGAAAGCCCTGGTGACGGCCCGGGGCGGCCGCAGCCGGAAGGGCGTCGAGCCAGGCGACGGCGGCGCCGCCCAGGGCGGCCCAATCCCGCCGGCGTTCCGCCGGGGCGTTGGGTTCCAGCGGCCAGAGGGCGCGATCGGCGGCGCTGCAGGCGACGGCGGCCAGCGCCAGGGCGGGAGCGTCGGCGGCCAACCCGACGATGGCCTGGGGCAAAGCGACCAGGGGCGGCGCAGCCGCCGCGGCCCAGTCGGCCAACTGGCGGAAGGTCCAGGTCTGCCCGCCATGGTGCAGGGCCGCCGCAGCGGGCTGGCGCACCGCCAGGGCGGCGAGGTGTTGGGCGAGGGAGAGCGGGGCGGACATGACGGAGGCTTTATCAGCCGTCGATTATACGCAGCGATGCCGGCCGGGCGGAGTGAGGCAGATCAAGAAAGCCGGGGGTGAAAACCGAGGCCGGGGCGATCGGACAGGAACAGGCGGCCGGCGGTGACGGGGGGCGGGGTGCCGGTGTCGGCGGCGAACCAGTCGGCGGTGGCGAGGCCGTGGGCCGCCGCGGGGGCGATGACGGCCGCCAGGTGGGCGGCGGCAAGCAGGCCACAGGTGCTTTCCAGGGCCGAAGTGACCACGCATTCGACCCCCGCGTCACGGGCCCGGCGGGCCAGTTCCAGGCTGGCCAGGAGTCCGCCCTGGCGGGCCGGCTTGATGACCAGGCGGCGGACGGCGGCGCCGGCCAGGCAGTCGGCAGCGAAAAAATCGGCCAGGGATTCGTCGAGGGAGAGGGGGAAGGGGACGCTCTCCTGGAGGGTGCCGAGGGCCGCCAAGGTGGGCCGGCGCAGGGGCTCCTCCAGGGACTCGACGGGGAGGTCCCGGCAGGCGTCGAGGAACCGCCGCGCCGCCGCTTCGTCCCAGCTGCGGTTGGCGTCGAGGCGCAGGCCCACGCCGGCGGGAAGCCGGGCGGCCAGTTCACCGAGGCGGGTGATTTCCTCGGCCGGCGCCCCCCGCCCGACCTTGATCTTGAGGATGTCAAAGCCGAGTTCGCAGGCCGTTTGGACGGCCTCGGGCGAAATCCCGGCGAGGTCGCCGAGGGCGGCATTGACCGCCACCGCGGGGGGCGCCGCACCGCCCCCCAGCCACGCCGCCAGAGGCACGCCGGCCCGCTGGGCGGCGATGTCGAGGCGGGCGCACTGATCGGCGTGGGCGAGGGCCTGGTCAGGGCCGATGGCCACGGCGGGAAACGGGGCGATGTCGCCCCAGCCCACGTAGCCGTCAGGGGTTTCCAGGCGGAGCAGGGTGCCGCAGCGCTCGTTCATTTCGCCCCCCGCCCACCGCCAGGGGCGGCGCAGGGGCAGGCGGTAGGGGATGCGGTGGGCGACAACGGCTTCCCCGGAAAGGCCGGCGTCCGGCACGGGTCAGGGCCGCTTGCGGTATTTGGCAAAATCGGGGGGGCGCCGCTCGATCCAGGCGTTGCGGCCCTCCTGGCCTTCGGCGGTCATGTAGAAGAGCCCGGTGGCGTTGCCCGCCAGTTCCTGGATGCCGGCCAGGCCGTCGGTGTCGGCGTTGAAGCCGGCCTTGAGCAGGCGCAGCGCCATGGGCGAGAGTTTGAGCATGTCGCGGCACCAGGCGACGGTTTCCTCTTCCAGCCGCTCAAGGGGGACGACGGCGTTGACCAGGCCCCAGTCAAGGGCAGTGGCGGCGTCGTACTGGCGGCAGAGGAGCCAGATTTCCTTGGCCCGCTTCAAACCGATGGTGCGGGCCAGAAGGCCGGCCCCCAGGCCGGCGTCGAAACTGCCGACGCGGGGGCCGGTCTGGCCGAAGCGGGCGTTCTCGGCGGCGATGCTGAGGTCGCAGACGAGGTGCAGGACATGCCCGCCGCCGATGGCGAAGCCGGCCACCATGGCGACCACCGGCTTGGGCAGGCGGCGGATCTGCATCTGCAGGTCGAGGACGTTCAGGTGCGGCGTACCGCCTTCGTCGATATAGCCTTCGGCCCCCCGCACTTTCTGGTCGCCGCCGGAACAGAAGGCTTCACCCCCTTCGCCGGTGAGGATGATGGCGCCGATGGCGTTGTCGCGGTGGGCACGATGGAAGGCGTCGATCAGTTGTTCCACGGTTTCCGGCCGGAAGGCGTTGCGTTTTTCCGGGCGGTTGATGGCAATGCGGGCAATGCCTTCGGCGGCGTGGTAATGGATGTCGGAATACGAGGCCTGGGCTTGCCAGTCAAGGGCGGGGCGGATCATGGCGGGGAGAAAGTCGGGGGTGGAGTTGATCGAGGATTAACCGGCATTCTAGCGCGCCGGCCCGATGGGCAGGAGGGCGGGCGGCGGCGCCGGAGAATCGCCTGCCGCCGGTCATACACAAGTCATTGTTTTTGATATAGAGTGGCGGCCTATTAGAATCTAAGCATTTCGTAATAACCGGCGGTGCCGGGGAAGCCACCGCCCATCGACGGAAGAGACATGACCGACCTGCCCCGCGTCCTGATCGTGGACGCTTCCCGAGTCATTCGGGCATCCCTGGCGAAATACCTCAAGGAATTCTTCGACGTGCGCGAGGAGGCCAACGGCGAATCCGCCTGGCAGACCCTCGTCCTCGACTCGTCCATCGTCGCCGTCATTTCCGGCCTTCATTTGCCCAAGCTGGACGGCTACGGCCTGGTCGAGCGCATGCGTTCCAACAAGCTGCGCCGCCTCAAGGAAACTCCCTTCTACCTCATCGTTTCCGACGTGGTCAGCGAAGGGGAGCGGCAGCAGGGGCGCATCCGCGGGGTCACCGATTTTCTGCAGAAAGGCATGGGCAGCGCCGAAATCGGCACCGTCATCGGCGGCATCCGCGGCCGGCAGGCCTCGCCGGACGCCGAAGACGAAGCGGTTGCCGCCGACGAGGGGGTGGGACTCTTTCGCGTCGACCATGCGGCCGAACCCGAAGCGGTCGGGACGACCAGCTACACCGGTGCCCAGAGCGACATCGGCGTCAGCGACATCCTCGGCCAGATGGGCCGCCTGGCCGGACTCTCCGGCCTCACCGCCAGCGACGTCATGGGCATGCAACAGGCCTCGGCGATGGACGATTTTCCGCCCCGGGTCGACGTGGATCTGCGCCTGCGGGAACTCCTCCCGGCCGTCGGCAAGGGGCAGGCCGTCGGTGTCCTGGTCTTCGGGCTGGACAGCTACGAGGCGGTGGGCGAACGCTTCAACCAGGATCTGGCCGACAAGATCGCCCTCAAGTTCGGGCGGCTGCTGGCCAAGAAAATCCGCACCGACGACACCATCGGCCAGTTTTCGCCGGGGCGCATCGCCATCGTCGCTCCCGGCACCAACCGGGCGCTCTGCGCCAGCTTTGCCGAGCGGGTGTGCAAGGGGCTGGCGGCGGCGCAAATCTCGATCCGCGGCCAGCGGGTGGACATGACGGTCAGCGTCGGCATCGCCACCATGCCGGAGGACGGTATCGCCATGGGGGCCGACGAACTGCTCGATCTTGCCAACGGGCGGATGGAATCGGCCCGGCGCGAAGGCGGCAACCGGGTCGAGTCGGGGGCGAGCCGAAGCGCCGGTGACTTCAAGCAGGACGAATTCGTCGCCCGCTTGAAGGAACTGCTCGGCAGCGCCCCGGCCTCCGCCCTGCAACCCTGCCTCGGCACCGTCGGCCTGCAGATCGTGCCCCTCCTCAAGCAACTCGATCAGTCTTTCAACCTCGGCCTGCCGGTGGACGACATCGAGCGCAAGCTCTGGTCCCGCGCCCGGGCAGAACGGATGTCCTGACCCTCGGCGGGGCATGAAAAAAGCCGGCAGCGCCGGCTTTTTTCGATTCCGGGGGAGGAATCAGGCAGCGACGGGAATCTTGCCGATCTTGATCTGCCATTCCCGGGGGCCGATGCTGTGCACCGAGGTGCCGGCCGAGTCGACGGCCACGGTGACCGGCATGTTCTCGACGTCGAACTCGTAGATGGCCTCCATGCCCAGATCGGCAAAGCCAACGACCTTGGCCGACTTGATGGCCTTGGCCACGAGGTAGGCGGCGCCGCCAACGGCCATCAGGTAGGCCGACTGGTTGTCCTTGATCGCGGCGATGGCGGTGGGGCCGCGTTCGGACTTGCCGACCATGGAGATGAGGCCGGTCTGCTCCAGCATCATGCGGGTGAACTTGTCCATGCGGGTGGCGGTGGTCGGGCCGGCCGGGCCGACGACTTCGTCGCGCACCGGGTCCACCGGGCCGACGTAGTAGATGACGCGGTTGGTGAAATCCACCGGCAGCTTCTCGCCCTTGGCCAGCATGTCGGCGATGCGCTTGTGGGCGGCGTCGCGGCCGGTCAGCATCTTGCCGTTCAAGAGCAGCTTCTGGCCGGGCTTCCAGGAAGCGACCTGGTCCTTGGTCAGGGTGTTGAGGTCCACCCGGGTGGCCGACTTGACGTCCGGTGTCCAGGTGACGGCGGGCCAGTCTTCCAGCTTCGGCGGCTCGATCTTGGCGGGGCCGGAGCCGTCGAGGTGGAAGTGGCAGTGGCGGGTGGCGGCGCAGTTGGGCACCAGCGCCACCGGCAGGTTGGCAGCGTGGCAGGGATAGTCGAGCACCTTGACGTCGAGCACCGTGGTCAGGCCGCCCAGGCCCTGGGCACCGACCCCCAGGGCGTTGATTTTCTCGAACAGTTCGAGGCGCAGTTCTTCGGCGCGGGTCAGCTTGGCACCGGTCTTGGCAAATTCGGCCGCCTTGGCCTTCAGTTCATGAATGTCCACGGGCGCCATGATCGATTCCTTGGCCAGCAGCATGGCCTTTTCCGGCGTGCCGCCGATGCCGATGCCGATGATGCCCGGCGGGCACCAGCCGGCGCCCATTTCGGGAATCTTGTGCAGCACCCAGTCCACCAGATCGTCGGAGGGGTTGAGCATGGCGAATTTGGACTTGGCTTCCGAGCCGCCGCCCTTGGCAGCACAGATGACCTCGACGTGGTCGCCTTCGACGATCTCGAAGTGCACCACGGCCGGGGTGTTGTCCTTGGTATTCTTGCGGCTGCCGGCCGGGTCGGCCAGCACCGAGGCGCGCAGGGGGTTGTCGGGGTTGGCGTAGGCGCGGCGCACGCCTTCGTCGATCATCTTCTGGATGCTCATGGTGGCGTCCGGCCAGGTGACGTTCATACCGACCTTGATGAAGACCATGCCGATGCCCGTATCCTGGCAGATCGGGCGGTGGCCTTCGGCGGCCATGCGGGAATTGGTCAGGATCTGGGCGATGGCGTCCTTGGCGGCGGGGTTTTCCTCGCGCTCATAGGCTTCGCCCAGGGCCGTGATGTAATCCAGCGGGTGGTAGTAGCTGATGTACTGGAAGGCATCGGCGATGGATTGGATCAGGTCTTCTTGGCGGATCGAACTCATGGCTGGGGTTCCGTGGTTAGTGTTGCTGGTGTTGGAGGGCGAGGGTTTGCGTCATGACCTTGTCGGTCATGGCGATCATGAAGGCGGAAACGAGGAAGAGGGCATGGATCACCGCCTGCCAGAGGATGACGCGGTCGTCGATCTGGGCGGCGTTGATGAAGGTCTTGAGGAGATGGATCGAGGAAATGCCGATCAGCGCCGTCGCCAGCTTGACCTTGAGGACGCCGGCGTTGACGTGGGAAAGCCATTCCGGCTGGTCGGGATGGCCTTCGAGGTCGAGGCGGGAGACGAAAGTCTCGTAACCGCCGACGATGACCATGACCAGCAGGTTGGCGATCATGACCACGTCGATGAGGCCGAGGACGATGAGCATGACTTCGGCTTCGGAAAGGCTGCCGGCTTTGCTCACCAGATGGATCAGTTCGTGCATGAACTGGTAGACGTAGACGCCCTGGGCGGCGATCAGGCCGAGATAGAGGGGGGCCTGCAGCCAGCGGCTCCAGAAGATGAAGCCTTCGAGTTTGTTGACCAGTTTCATGATCCGCCGGGGTGCTGAAAGGGAACCGATTTTAGCACGGCCGCCGGAGTGCGGTTCCGGCCTGCTTGCTGCGCCGCAGCGTGCGTTCGTAAGCGGTATGTAAGATTATCAACGTCTAATGCGCCGATCCGCAATGCAGGGCGGTTCGCGCTGGTCAAGGCGCATTTCCCCAGGTTTTCCGGACTCGACCCCGGGATTCGATTCGTCGTATCAACATTAGATGCCAAGTATCGCAGAGGAGAAAAACATGTCGAATGATTCCGTGCAGCTCTTTCATCCTTCCCAAGACGTCGTCAAGAACGCGGCCGTTTCCGGGATGGATGCCTACAAGGCGCTGTGCGCGGAGGCAGAGCAGGACTACGAAGGGTTCTGGGCGCGCCACGCCCGCGAACTGGTGAGCTGGAAGCAGCCCTTCACCCAGGTTCTCGATTCGTCCAACGCGCCGTTCTTCAAGTGGTTTGCCGACGGCAAGCTCAACGTCTCCTACAACTGCCTGGACCGCCAGGTCGAAGCCGGCCTGGGCGACAAGGTCGCGATCGTCTTCGAAGCCGACAACGGCGAAGTCACCAAGGTGACCTACAAGGAAATGCTGGTCAAGGTCTGCAAGATGGCCAACCTGCTCAAGTCCAAGGGGGTCAAGAAGGGCGACCGCGTCGTCATCTACCTCCCCATGACCGTCGAAGGCATCGTCGCCATGCAGGCCTGCGCCCGCGTCGGCGCCATCCACTCCGTCGTCTTCGGCGGCTTTTCCGCCCAGTCCCTGCGCGACCGCATCAACGACGCCGGCGCCGTCATGCTCATCACCTCCGACGGCCAGTTCCGCGGCGGCAAGTCGATTCCCCTGAAGCCGATCGCCGACGAAGCCTTCGCCATGGGCGGCTGCGACTCCTGCAAGAACGTCATCGTCTTCAAGCGTACCGGCGGCGAGTGCACCATGGTGGCCGGCCGCGACGAATGGCTGCACGACCTCCTGGCCGGCCAGGCCGACAACTGCGAACCCGAATGGGTCGAGGCCGAGCATCCGCTCTTCCTCCTCTACACCTCGGGTTCCACCGGCAAGCCCAAGGGCGTCCAGCATTCCACCGGCGGCTACCTGCTGCACGCCATCCTGACCATGAAGTACACCTTCGACATCAAGCCGGGCGACACCTTCTGGTGTACCGCCGACATCGGCTGGGTCACCGGTCACACCTACATCACCTACGGCCCCCTGGCCTGCGGCGCCACCGAGATCGTCTTCGAGGGCGTGCCCACCTATCCGGATGCCGGCCGTTTCTGGAAGATGATCCAGGATCACAAGGCCACCATCTTCTATACCGCCCCCACCGCCATCCGCTCCCTCATCAAGGCGGCCGACGCCAATCAGGCGATCCATCCCAAGAGCTACGACCTTTCTTCCCTGCGCATCCTGGGTTCGGTCGGCGAGCCGATCAACCCGGCGGCCTGGCAGTGGTATTACGACAACGTCGGCGGCGGCCGCTGCCCCATCGTCGATACCTTCTGGCAGACCGAAACCGGCGGTCACATGATTACCCCCCTGCCGGGTGCCACGCCCTTGGTGCCGGGATCGTGCACCCTGCCCTTCCCGGGCATCCAGGCCGCCGTGGTGGACGAGACCGGCGCCGACGTACCCTGGGGCCAGGGCGGCATCCTGGTGGTCAAGCAGCCGTGGCCGTCGATGATCCGCACCATCTGGGGCGATCCCGACCGCTTCGTGAAGTCCTATTACCCGGCCGACTTCCAGGGCAAGTACTACCTGGCGGGCGACGGCGCCATCCGCGACGCCAAGACCGGCTACTTCACCATCACCGGCCGCATCGACGACGTGCTCAACGTTTCCGGTCACCGCATGGGTACCATGGAAATCGAATCCGCCCTGGTCGCCAACCCCATCGTTGCCGAAGCCGCCGTGGTCGGGCGCCCCGACGACCTGACCGGCGAGGCCATCGTCGCCTTCGTGGTCTTGAAGCGGGCCCGCCCCACCGGCGACGAGGCCAAGAAGATCATCAAGGAACTGCAGGACTGGGTGGGCAAGGAAATCGGCCCCATCGCCAAGCCCAAGGACATCCGCTTCGGCGACAACCTGCCCAAGACCCGTTCCGGCAAGATCATGCGCCGCTTGCTGCGGGGCCTGGCCAAGGGCGAGGAACTGACCCAGGACACGTCCACCCTGGAAAATCCGGCGATTCTCGAACAGCTCAAGGGTTAAGCGCCTTGTCCGGGTTTTGGCGGTGCCGAGGCCCGGGCGGACGATGTGACCGCGAGGCTGTTCGGCCCTCGTCAGAACCCCGGGTCGGCCAGCTTGCCAGGCCGGCCGGGGCAACCGATAAAGGCAAAGAGGAGACCATGGTCGCCCAACCGGTGACCGCCTTTGCGGGACGTAACACCGCAACCAGACGGCTGGCACGCTTGGCGTGCCAGCCGTTTTTCTCTGGGTGTCGAGGGTGAGACATACGTCCGCCGTTCGCCAGCGCCTGGTCGCTCTGGGCTTGGTCGGTCTGCCCCTGCTCACCTTTCCGCTGGTTTCCCTGCCCGGCGGCGAGATCGGCGGCGTGCCGGGACTCTTCTGGTATCTTTTCGGCATCTGGGGCGGACTCATCGGATTGGCCGCCTGGGTGGCCGAACGGCGGGGAGGTTAGGGTGATCTCCGGTTGGTTCGTGATGCTGCTGGCCATCGGCTACCTTGGCCTGCTCTTCGCCGTGGCGCGTTTCGGCGACGCCCGGGCCGACGCCGGCAAATCGATCATCACGGCCAACGTCTATGCCTTGTCCCTGGCCGTCTATTGCACCTCCTGGACCTTCTACGGCAGTGTCGGGCGGGCCACCTCGGGCGGCCTGTCTTTCCTCACCATCTACATCGGCCCGACCCTGATGCTGCTTTTCGGCACCGTCATCGCCAAGATGATCCGCATCAGCAAGGCTCAGCGCATCACCTCCATCGCCGACTTCATCGCCTCGCGCTACGGCAAGAGCCAGTTGCTGGCCGGCCTGGTGACGGTGATTGCGGTGATCGGCGTGGTTCCCTACATTGCCCTGCAACTGAAGGCGGTTTCGGCGAGCTTCGACATCGTCTTCGGCAATCCGGTCGATGCCAGCGAACCCTGGTGGGCCGATTCGACGCTGGCCATCGCCGCCGTGATGGCGGTGTTCACCATCCTCTTTGGCACCCGCCACCTGGACGCCACGGAACGCCACGAGGGCATGGTGGCGGCTGTCGCCTTCGAGTCGGTGGTCAAGCTCATCGCCTTCTTGGCGGTCGGGCTGTTCGTCACCTACGGGGTTTTCGGCGGCCTTTCGGACCTCTTCCGCAAGGCCGCTGCGTCCCCTGAACTGGCGCGTTTGTTCACTGTCGATGCCAGCCGCTCGGGGAGCTGGCTGGCGCTCATCGTCCTCTCCGCCCTGGCCATCCTCTTCCTGCCCCGGCAGTTCCAGATCACGGTGGTCGAAAACGTTGACGAAAGCCATCTGCGGCGGGCCGTCTGGCTGTTTCCGCTCTACCTGCTGGTCATCAACATCTTTGTCTTTCCCCTGGCTCTGGGCGGGCTGCTCCATTTTAACGGGGGGGGCATGGATGCCGACACGTTCGTGCTTACCCTGCCCATGGCCGAAGGGGCGGCGGGACTCGCCCTGTTCGCCTTCATCGGCGGGCTCTCGGCCGCCACCGGCATGGTCATCGTCGAAACCATCGCCCTGTCGACCATGGTCTGCAACGACCTGGTGATGCCCTGGCTGCTCCGTTCCCGTTGGGTCAATCCGAGCGCCCGCAAAGACCTTTCGGGTTTGCTCCTGAGCATCCGGCGGGGTGCCATCACCGTCATCCTGTTGCTCGGCTACGCCTATTTCCGCGCCGCCGGCGAAGCCTACGCCCTGGTCGGCATCGGACTCATCTCCTTTTCCGCTGTTGCCCAGTTTGCCCCCGCCATGTTCGGCGGCATGTACTGGAAACAAGGCAACCACGCCGGGGCCGTAGCCGGGTTGCTGGGGGGGTTCGGCGTCTGGCTGTTTACGCTCCTGCTGCCTTCCTTCGCCAAGTCGGGGTGGATCGGCAAAGGCTTCGTCGAGGACGGGTTGTTCGGCGTCGATACCCTCAAGGCCCAGGCCCTCTTCGGCCTCACCGGCATGGACGAAATTTCCCACTGCCTGTTCTGGAGCCTCCTGGTCAATGCCGGACTCTACGTCGCCGTATCGCTCCTGACCAAGCCCGGGGCGGTGGAAGTCACCCAGGCCGAGCGCTTTGTCGATGTCTTCCGCCGGCCCGGCGATGGCGGAGCGAGCGCCCGGCTGTGGCGGGGCAGCGCCTCGGCCACGGACCTGGTGGCCCTCCTCGAACGGTTTCTCGGCCCGGCCCGGGCACAGCAGCAATTGGCCGCCTACGCCCGGACGCGGCGCCTCGACGACTGGAAGCGGCTGCCCGCCGACGCCGATTTCGTCCAGTTTGCCGAAACCGAACTGTCCGGGGCCATCGGTTCGGCCAGCGCCCGGGTCATGGTCGGCTCGGTGGTCCAGGAGGAGGAGTTGGGCCTGGAGGAAGTCCTCGACATTCTCGACGAGGCTTCCCAGGTGCGGGCCTACAGCCGGGAACTCGAGGCCAAATCGAAGGAGCTCGAAGCGGCCACCGCCGAACTGCGAGCCGCCAACGATCGCCTCCTCGAACTCGACCGCATGAAGGATGATTTCGTGTCGACGGTAACCCATGAACTGCGCACGCCGCTGACCTCGATCCGGGCCCTCTCCGAAATGCTCTACGACGACCCCCGCATTGACCTCAACGAACGTAAGCGCTTTATCGGTATCATCGTTACCGAAGCCGAGCGGCTGACCCGGCTCATCAACCAGATTCTCGACATGGCCAAGCTCGAGTCGGGGCGTGCCGAATGGACCAACGGCGCGGTCGATATCGTTGCCGTGGTGCGCGAATCGATGGATTCTGTGGGGCAGCTCTTCCGCGAAAAGGGCGTCGAACTCGCCACCTGCCTGCCGGAAAGCGGCCCCATCGTGCTCGCCGACCGGGACCGCCTGACCCAGGTGATGATTAACCTGCTATCCAACGCCGTCAAATTCGTGCCGGCCAAGGCCGGGCGGGTGACAGTGGCGATGGTGACGGCGGCCGGCGAAGTGCGGGTCGAGGTGGCGGATAACGGACCCGGTCTGGCGGCCGATGAGTGCGAAGTGATTTTCGAGAAATTCCGCCAGGGCGGCAATACGATGACCGACAAACCCCAGGGCACCGGACTGGGATTGCCGATCAGCCGCCAGATCGTGGAATACTTCGGCGGACGCCTGTGGGTGGAAAGCGAACCCGGCCAGGGGGCGCGATTCCTCTTCACCGTGCCGCTGCCGGCGGAGCAGGACAACAATCAGGATGGAGACAACTAACATGGCGCACAAGATACTGATCGCCGACGATGAACCCAATATCGTCATTTCCCTCGAATTTCTCATGAAGAAGGAGGGTTTCGTGGTCGCCGTGGCGGGCGACGGCGAGGAGGCCTTGGCCAAGGTGGCGGGATTTCAGCCCGACCTTTTGCTGCTCGACGTGATGATGCCCAAGAAATCGGGTTTCGAGGTCTGCGAAGCCCTGCGCGCCGACAACGCCAACGCCGCCCTCAAGATCGTCATGCTCACCGCCAAGGGGCGCGATACCGAAGTCGCCAAGGGCCTCGCCCTGGGGGCCGACGCCTACGTCACCAAGCCGTTTTCCACCAAGGATCTGGTGGCCAAGGTCAAGAGCATGCTGGGCATCGTCTGATCCCGGACGTTGGCAAGAATATTCGACAGGGACGATCCATGAAGGCCAAACAACGTTTTGTCATCGCCATCGTGATCCTGGGCCTCCTGATGACCGGCCCCTTCGTGGTTACGTCGCTGCTCGTCTGGCTCGACATGAAGGAATCCGAACGGACCATGCTGACCGGTCTCCTGCTGTCGCGCCTACCCATCGGCACGATGATGACGGTCTTTGGATTCGTCGTCGGCGTCGGCATATTGCACAAGCTCTTCAAACAGTATGTCGAAGGCCTGCTACGCATGTCGGAAACCCTGCGCATGATGTTGAGCGCCAACCGCAATTTCCGGGTGGCCCTCGACGGCCCGCCGGAGGTCCAGCAACTGGCCCGGGCCGCCAACGACCTCGCCCAGCAGCGGGACGAACTGCTCGACGACGTCGATGCCCAGATCGCCCGGGCCAAAGCCTCGGTGGAAGAGGAAAAGAACCGCCTGGCGGCGCTTATGTCGGAACTGGCCCAGGCCGTCGTCGTCTGCAATCTCGATGGCCGCATCCTGCTCTACAACAACCGCGCCCGGTTGCAGTTCAAGGCTCTGGCCCAGGGGCCGACGTCGGTGGCTGGCGGGGCGTTGATCGGCCTGGGGCGTTCGATCTTCTCGATCCTGGAAAAAAGCCAGGTCACCCACGCCCTTGAAGTCATCAGCCAACGGCTCGCCAACGGCAAGTCGGCGATGTCCAATTTCATCACTACCACCCGTGGCGGCCATCTGCTGCGGGTCCAGATGGTGCCGGTCCAGGCCGCCGCGGCGGCCGAGGGGGAGGAGAGGGCGATCACCGGCTACGTGCTCACCGTCGAAAACATCACCCGCAGCATCGAGCAGGAAGCCCGCCGGGACCAGGTGCTGCATTCCCTTACCGAAGGCAGCCGTGCTTCCCTCGGCAACCTGCGGGCGGCGGTGACCAACCTCATCGACTACCCCGACATGGAGGCCGAACTACGGGAGCGCTTCGTCCGGGTGGTGGATGAGGAGGCGGGGCGGATGAGCCAGCGCCTCGACCAGACCATGGCTGACTTTTCCGATTCCCTCAAGACCCGCTGGCCCCTGGAGGACGTGCTCGCCATCGACATCGTTGCCGCCGCCCAGCGCCGGGTCGAGGACAAGCTGCAACTCCCGAGCAAGACCGAGGAATTGAACGACGCCCTGTGGATCAAGGCCGACAGTTTTTCCCTCGTTTTCGCCATGGCCTTCCTGGCGGCCCGCCTGCAGGAGCATTACGAAATCCGCGAGTTGCGCTTTCGCCTCAGCGAAGAAGGGCGCTTCGCGTACCTCGACCTCATTTGGGCCGGCCATGCCATGTCGTCGGAAACCTTCTACACCTGGGAGATGGAGCCCATGCATCTGGCCGGAGAGACGACGCCCCTTACGCTGCGCGACGTGGTCGAGCGCCACGGCGGCGAGATTTGGTACCAGCGGGAAAAGGCCGCCCATCGGGCCTTCTTCCGCTTTGTCCTGCCCGTCGCGACGCCCGAGATCGAAACCGTCGACGTCGACGACAAGGCCCGGGCCAAAGGCCGCCCCGAATATTACGACTTCGATCTCTTCAAGTTCCAGGAAAATTCATCCATCGACCTCGACCGGCGTCTCTCGGATCTGGTCTATACGGTATTCGATACCGAAACCACCGGCCTTGAGCCGTCGGTCGGCGACGAAATCATTCAGATCGGCGCAGTGCGCATCGTCAACAACCGCTTGCTGCGCCAGGAAATCTTCAACCAACTGGTTGACCCCGAGCGCCCCTTGAAGCCCGAAAGCATTCCCATCCACGGCATTACCGACGACATGGTGCGGGGCCAGCCCACCATCGACCTCGTTCTGCCCGCCTTCCACGAGTTTTGCGAGGATACCGTGCTGATCGCCCACAACGCGGCCTTCGACATGCGTTTCCTCGAACTCAAGGAGGCGGACGCCGGCGTCCGCTTCGCCCAGCCTGTACTCGACACCCTGCTCCTGTCGGCGGTGGCCCATCCCAACCAGGAGTCCCACAAGCTCGACGCCATCGTCGAACGCCTGGGAATCAACATCGAAACCCGGCACAACGCCCTCGACGATTCGCTGGCCACCGCCGAGGTTTTCCTCAAGCTGGTCCCGCTCCTGGCCGACAAGGGCATCATCACCCTGCGCCAGGCCCTGGAAGCGTCGGAAAAGACCTACTACGCTCGGATCAAGTATTGACCATGGGGCTTGCCTCGGACTTCCGGCTGCCCTGCGGCGAGGTCGAAGCGATCGCCGCCGCGGCCGACCGGGTTGAATCGGTGGATCAGGCCGCCGCCTGCGCCAAGGAGATCACCGCCCTGGTCGCCGGGTTGACGGCGTCCGGCCTGAGCGGCAGCCTCCTGTGCACCCTGGTCTCCCAGCTCAACGACCGGCTGAGCAACCGTGTCATCGAACTCACGGCCCGCGCCCACCGCCTGCCGTCGGTCCCCTGGTGCTGGCTGGCCCTGGGTTCCCAGGGGCGGTTCGAGCAAACCTTCATCACCGACCAGGACAACGGACTCATCTTCAGCGCCTCCGACAGCCAGGAATCGGAAGCGCTGCGCCAGCTTTTCCTACCTTTTGCCCAGGCCGTCAATCGCAACCTCGACCACTGCGGTTTTACCTTCTGCCACGGCGAAATCATGGCGGGCAACCCGAAGTGGTGCCTGTCCCTGGAGGAATGGCAACTCCAGTTCATTGAATGGGTGCGCCGGCCGGATCCCATGGCGCTCATGCACGCCACCATCTTCTTCGACCTGCGGCCCATGTACGGCGACCTCGCCCTGGGCGAGAGGTTGCGCAATCTCATCCTGGCGCTGACCAAGGACACGCCGGCCTTTCTTCACCTGATGGGCGCCAACGCGCTGCAGGCCCAGCCCCCCCTCGGTCTCCTGGGTTCGGTGGTCACCGAGGCTGGCGAACACGGCGACCAGGTGGACCTGAAAAAATATGGCGCCCGGGTCTTTGTCGACGCGGCCCGCATCTTTGCCCTGGGAACCGGCGTCCGGGCCGTCGAAACCCGCGAGCGGCTGGCCGAGGCCGGGCCGGCCGTGGGCCTGCGCGATGTCGAGATCCGCGCCGCCCAGGACGCCCTGTCGCACCTCCTGCGCTTTCGCCTGGCCAAGCAGGCGGCGGTCTTGGCGGCCGGGGGGCTGCCCCACCACGGGGTCGATCCGGAGGAGTTGCACGAACTCGATCAGGCGATACTTCGCGAATGCTTGCGCCAGGGCAAACGTTTGCAGCAGCGGCTCAAGTTAAACTATGGACTTTAGCCATTTTGAGTAGTAACAAGGAAGCATTGTGATTACCCAACAACAAGAGGCCTTGGGCCACACGGAACAGCAACTGAGACAAGCCGGGAAACGCCGTATGGCGGGAGTCACCACCGGATTTCTCAAAAAACACGCCCCCTTCAACCGGATGACCGCCGAAGCGCTTGAGTTCGTGGCGGAACGGTCGCAGATGGCCTTTTACGCCGCCGGAACCGAAATTGTCGGTCCTGAGGACGGGCCGGTGGCGTATTTCTACATCGTCGAGTCGGGCAAGGTGCAGGCCCGCCAGGCCGGCGAGGTCACGGTGACCGAATATTCCATCCTCACCGTCGGCCCCGGGGAGAGCTTCCCCATCGGCGCAGTGACGGCCAGCCGGCCCTCCACCAATAGCTACACGGCCCTCGAGGACACCTTCTGCTACCTCCTGCCGGCCGACGACTTCATGGTCCTAATGACCACGAGTCCCGAATTCAACCTGTTCTGCACCCAGTACATCGCCAGCCTGCTCAACCAGTCGCGGCAACAACTGCAACTCCAGTTCGCCCAACGCGCCAGCGAGCAGCAGACCCTCAATTCGCCGCTTTCCGCCATCGGCTCCCGTTCCCCCGTGGCGGTGGCGCCGGATACGTCGGTGCGCATCGCCCTCGAGACCATGTCCAAGGCCGATGTCGGCTCCCTCGTCATCGCCGACGGCGAAAGGCGGCCGGTGGGTATCTTCACCCGCTCCGACCTCCTCGACCGCGTCGTCCTTGCCGATCTTCCCCACGGCGAGCCGATCGGCAAAGCCATGTCCAAGGGTCCGTTTACCCTCGAAGAGCACGCTACGGCCTACGACGCCATGCTGGCCATGGCGACCAACGGCATTCGCCACGTGCTGGTGGTCGATGCCGAAGGCCGCCTGACCGGGGTGGTTTCCGAGCGCGACCTCTTCGCCCTGCAGCGCGTCGGCCTGCGCCAGATTCGCCAGGCCATCGAATCGGCCTCCGATGTCGGCGCCCTGCAGCAGTCGGCGGCCGACGTCCGGCAACTGGCCTTCAACATGCTCGCCCAGGGGGTCGGGTCGGAGCAGCTCACCCAGTTCATCTCGGCCCTCAACGATGCCCTGACCCGGCGCATCGTCGAACTCAATCTGGCCAACCACGATTTCCAGGGCGTCGATTGGTGCTGGCTGGCTTTCGGCTCGGAGGGCCGCGACGAGCAGACCTTCAGTACCGACCAGGATAACGGCATCGTCTTCCTCTACGACGATTTCCGCGACCATGATGAGCTGAAGCAGCGGTTCCTGGCCTTTGCCAAGGACGTCAACGACGACCTCGACCGCTGCGGCTTTCCGCTCTGCAAAGGCAACATCATGGCGAGCAACCCGCAGTGGTGCCTCTCCCTGGAAGAGTGGATGGACCAGTTCAGCAACTGGATTCGCGTACCCGAACCCGAGGCGCTGCTCAACGCCACCATTTTCTTCGATTTCCGGCCTCTATTCGGCAAGGCCCACCTGGCCGACCAGATGCGCCGCCACCTCCTCGGCCAGACCGCCGCTAACCCTGGCTTCCTGCGGGCCATGGCGCAGAACGCCCTGAACGTCGAGCCGCCCCTCGGCAAGTTCCGCGATTTCGTCACCGACCTGGAACCCGACCACCCGGGGAAGATCGACCTCAAGAAATACGGCTCCCGCATCTTCGTCGACGTGGCCCGTATCTTCGCCCTCGCCACCGGCGTCCACAACACCAATTCCGTGCAGCGCCTGCGCATCGCCGCCCAGCGCCTCAACCTCAAGGCCGAGGACACCAACGCAGTGGTCGAGGCCATGCATTTCATCCAGTTGCTGCGCCTGCGCCACCAGCATCTCGAAGGCGAGCCGGGGCGTCAGGGCGACAACCTGATCGATCCGGAACAGCTCAACGAACTCGACCGGCGCATTCTCAAGGAATCGTTCCGCCAGGCCCGCAAGCTGCAGCTCCGCCTCAAGCTCGACTATCAGGTGGGCTGAGCCATGCTGAACTTGAAGAAGCTCCTGTTCGGCCGGGGCAGCGCTCCGGCCAAGCTCGCCGACGACGTGCGGGGCGCCCTCGAAGCCTGGCGCAAGCTGCCGGCCCCGCCCCTGGACGAGCCCCATTTCCATTCCCGCTACGTCGTCGTCGACGTCTCGGTCGCCGGCCTCGACGCCGAGGTCGATGCCCTGCTCGGCATCGCTGCCGTGGCGGTCGTGCGGGGCGGGGTCGTACCGCCGGAGGAGGTGATTGCCATCGATTTTTCCGGGGAACTCGAAGCCGATGCCTTCGACCGGCAACTCATGGCTTTTCTTGCCTTCATGGCCAAGGCGCCCCTGGTGAGCTATCGGGTGCCGCTGGTGCGGGCCTTTCTCGAACGGGCCTTCCGGGAACGCCTGGGCCTCGATTTCCAGCCCGACTGGATCGACCTGGCCTGGCTCCTGCCCGATCTCTTCAACGAACGCATCGACGGCATCGTGCCGCGGGACGCCTGGCTGGAAAGCTTTCACATTCCAGCCTCGCCGGGGCGCGATTCGGTGGTCAACGCCATCGCCCTGGCGCGGCTTCTGCAGGTGGCTCTGCCGCGAGCCGTCGAGCGGGAGGCCGACACGCCGGGCAAGGTGCTGGAAAAGGCCATGGCGCGGCGTCAGCTACGGCAAAGCGGCTGAGGCCGGATGTTGCCCAAGCTGAGCCGCCTCAACCGTTATTACCTCCTTTATGCAGGGGGGTTCGCCGCCTTCGTTTTTGTCCTTGCCGTCCTTGAGCGGCACGGCATGCCGGCGCGCTGGATCGGCTATTCCTTTCTCTTCTTCACCATCATCACCTATGCGCTCATAGGAATCTTCAGCCGCACCGCCGACGTTTCCGAATACTACGTCGCCGGGCGGCGGGTACCGGGCCTGCTCAACGGCATGGCCACCGGCGCCGACTGGATGAGCGCCGCCTCCTTTATCGGCCTGGCTGGCAGCCTCTATCTTTCGGGTTACCAGGGGCTGGCTTTCGTCATCGGCTGGACCGGCGGCTTCGTTCTGGTGGCGTTGCTCCTGGCGCCCTATCTGCGGCGTTTCGGCGAATACACCATTCCCGATTTTCTCGGCGCTCGCTACGGCGGTACCGCGGTTCGGCTGGTGGCGGTGGGGGCGGCGATCCTGGCTTCCTTCGTCTACGTGGTCGCCCAGATCTACGGGGTCGGCGTCATCACCAGCCGCTTCATCAACCTGCAGTTCGAGATCGGCGTCTTTGTCGGCCTCGCCGGCATCCTGGTGTGCTCCTTCCTGGGGGGTATGCGGGCGGTGACCTGGACCCAGGTCGCCCAGTACGTGGTGATTATTATCGCCTACATGACGCCGGTCGCCCTGCTGGCTTACAAGGTCACCGGGATTCCCGTCCCCCAGGTCGTCTACGGGCACGTGTTGCAGGAAGTGACTCTGCTGGAGAAGCAATTGTTCGATCTGCCCGCCGAAATCGAAGCGCGGCGGCTCTTTCGCGAGCGCGCTGATCGCTACGCGGAGAAAATCGCCCGTCTTCCCCAATCGCTCAGCGAGGAAAGGGAGGCCCTGGCGGTTCGCATCGCCGAACTGAAGGCGGGCGATGCGCCCATGAGGGAAATCGTCCTGGTCGAAAAGCAGCGCCGCGAACTCCCCCACGATGTCGATCAGGCCAGGGCGCGCTGGGAGGCGGCGATGTTCGCCTCCGCCGCCCGGGCCGAGCCGCCCATCCGCCACGCCGAGGCCTTTCCTGAAACCCCGGACGGCCTCTCGGTGCGGCAGCAGCAGATCAACTTCCTCGCGCTGGTCTTTTGCCTGACCATCGGCACCGCCGCCTTGCCCCACGTGCTGATGCGCTACTACACCACGCCGTCGGTCGAAGAAGCGCGCAACTCGGTATTCTGGTCGATCTTCTTCATCGCGCTCCTGTACATCACCGCGCCGGCCTACGCCGTCCTCGCCAAGTACGAGGTATTCACCCATCTGGCCGAGATCCCCATCGCCAAGCTGCCGGGCTGGGTTGCCGCCTGGACGAAGGTCGGCCTGGTTTCCATCGAGGACATCAACGGCGACGGGATACTCCAGCTCGCCGAGCTTTCCTTCAACCCCGACGTGATCGTTCTGGCGACGCCGGAAATCGCCGGCATGCCCTTCGTCGTCTCCGGCCTGGTGGCGGCGGGGGGGCTGGCGGCGGCCCTGTCCACCGCCGACGGCCTCTTGCTCACCATCACCAGCGCCTTGTCCCACGACCTCTACTATCGCATCGTCCGCCCCCAGGCCTCGACCCAACTCCGGCTGGTCATCTCCAAATCGCTTCTCCTCGTCGTAGCGGTACTGGCGGCTTCCGTCGCGGCTCAGAAGCCCGGTACCATCCTTTACATGGTGGCCTGGGCCTTTTCCATCGCCGGATCAGCCTTCTTCCCGGCCCTGGTGCTGGGAATCTTCTGGAAGCGGGCCAACCGTACCGGGGCGATTGCCGGCATGCTGGCCGGCCTGTTCGTGTCGCTCTACTACATCCTGCGCGTCGAATCGGCCCGTCTGCCCGGCCTGGTGGTCGGCGAGCCGATGGAGGCCTGGTTCGGCATCCAGTCGATCGCTGCCGGCGCCTTCGGGGTACCCGTCGGGTTCGCGGTCATCGTTATGGTCAGCCTCCTGACCAAGTCTCCGTCGGCGGAGACCCAGGAATTCGTCGAGAATGTGCGATATCCTTCCCGGTCGAGAGGGCCGGCGGAAAGGGAGCGATGAATACGATTGAGGAAAAACGCCGCAGCTATTGGGCGCAAAATCGACTCGTCACCCTGGGGCTGCTTGCGGTTTGGGCGCTGGTCACCTATGTGGCTCCCTTTTTTGCCCGGGAACTCAACGAATTCACCTTTCTCGGCTTTCCCTTCGGCTTTTACCTGGGCGCCCAGGGGGCCTTGCTTGTCTATGTCGCGGCCATCGGCTACTACGCCTGGTACATGAACCGCCTCGACCGGAAATTCACCCGTGGCGACAGGTGAGGGGCGCCCCAGCTAGGGCCGGGAATGGCGGAATTCGGCGTTTTCCTCATCAGCGCTTGGCGGGCGGTCGTCGAATTACTCGGACTCTGCCTCATCGGGCAAGGGGTGCTGGCGCTGCTGGCCGGCCGGTCGCGGGGAACCAACCCGATCTACCGGCTGTTCGCCCTGCTGACGCGGCCGGCGATCCGGCTCCTTCGGCGGCTCACTCCAGCCCTCATCGTCGATCGCCATCTACCGGCCGTCACCTTTTTCGTCCTCCTCTGGCTTTGGCTCGCTCTCGCCCTGGCACGCCGCTGGCTATGCGCCGCAAACGGCCTCGGCTGCGCCTGAAAGGGTTTGTGTTGCCGCAGTCTTCTGATAGAATGCGCGGCTTCCCGGAGAGGTGGATGAGTGGTTTAAGTCGCACGCCTGGAAAGCGTGTGTAGGTTAATAGCCTACCGCGGGTTCGAATCCCGCCCTCTCCGCCATGCACACTTAAAAAACGCCATGATTATATGGCGTTTTTTTCGTTTACGGCTAGCAGCGTATCAGCGAACCATCAAGGCAACTATCAAACTGGTGCCGACAAGTTTCGCGCACGCGTGAGCGTTCAAATCGGTGCGGCCATTGCAGCCGTTACCGCATTGCGCCCACCTCGCCCTGTAATACAGAGACCTCCCAATTGCCGCTGCATCAAAAGGTAGTTGTCCAGATAAGCAGTATTCCAGCAACGCCAGCGGCAAAGTTTTTTAGTTGGTGCTGAACGGTGTGCCATGGCACACAATGGCATTGTCGCCGGAGCAAAGTTGCCGAATTTCGATAGCTCCGACCGCGACACCTCCCCGCGCAGCAACGCCCGCTTGATCGGTGCGCCCCGAACTTCATCGGGTGCCGCATCTCCGTCGAGCACATTCCTCTCACGCTGATTATGTTCCCGAGGCTTCGCCCATCGGGTGAGTGCTGCTGCGCGTTTCCTTCGCATTGTTTTTCAAGGAGCGCCACAAATGGCTACCACCACCACCGCAGTACAGACCCCAGCAACAGGACTTCAACCCGCGTTCAAGCGCGTCGCACAGACCAATGATTTCGATTGCTGGCTGGCCTGCATCGCAACGCTGGTCGCCCGACCGCTTGCCGATGTCAGGCAGGTTGCCGTCGAGAAGCTCAAGCTGCCGAAGAACGGCCCCTATCCGTTCATGGACGAGATCATGATCGCCAAGTTGCTGGCTCACTGGAGCCTACTGGCGACAGTGTGGAAAGAGTCGACCGGCATCGCATCTCTGCCTGACGTAGCCATCGGACTCGCTGCTTACGATCCTGAAACCGAGATCGGTCGGCATGTCGTCTTCGTCAGACAGCGTAACGAATCCGGCAAAGTCGTTCAGGAGTACGTCATTGACCCCGCGTACTGGATCGAGCCGAGCCAACACATCCGAACTGACATCAAGGGCTTCCCAATAAGCTGGCACATAGGCGTGACGCCGATGCGGCCTGCTGGGAAATAGGGCTGATGGTAGCGTAACCGGTCCATGGTCAAGACCGGTTGCGTCTAGCTGAGAAGACACCCCGGACTGGCAATTTGATAGCCATTGAATATCAGCGAGGTTATCGAGTTGCCATGCCGACGAAACTATGCAAGTGGGGCAACAGCCTGGGTGCGGCGGTCCCGGTTTTTCGGACAGTCGGATAAGCTAATGCCGACCGAACCGAGAAGGCATGAAACATGGGCGTGAAACGCAAACAACACGGCGCGCAGTTCAAAGCGCAAGTCGCCATGGCGGCGCTGTCAGGGGAGA